>CAYRPJ010000130.1:0-1647 GCA_964426245.1 uncultured Synergistaceae bacterium | reverse complement strand
ACGCCTCGATGGCCTCGTTGTTGTACGACACCTTCAAGCCCCGCCGGGGCGTTCTCCTGCGGACGAAGAACCGCCGATAGGCCTCCTCGTGCTCCGGGACGGGCCGCTCCTGCTCCAGTTCCTCCCGGTACTTCAGCAGCTCCAGGGTGAACTCGTCGTAGTCCTCCGCCGCCTTCAGGGAGTTGAAATACAGCTGCGCGCAGCACCTCCGCCTCTCCTTTCCCCAGGAGAGCATCCGCGTATGCACGTAGAGCACCTCGTCCCCGACCTTCCGGTACCCCTCGGGACCGTACATCGCGTCGCGGAACCGGTCGATCTCCTCCCTGACCCACTTCAGACGGGAGGGAACGGCTATCGTGAAGTTCTGCCGCATCTCCGTCAACCGGTCGATATTCTCCTGGCTGTAGAATCCCTTGTCCATGACCAGATGCAGGCTCGGGAACTCCAGCTTCCTGAACTCCTCCAGCAGACCGGAGAGACTCTTCACGTCGGCGATGGACCCCGGCAGAAGACGGTACGTCACGGGCAGACGGCTCTTCTGCCCGTACACCATGGCGAGATTGACCTGCGGAAGCCTTTCCCCGTCGCGATTGTACCCCCAACGGACGAACTCGTTGAATTCCGAGTAGGAGGAAACCGACGTGATGTCGTAGCAGAGAAAATCGTTCTCGCAGACCTGCTTTCCCCACAGCTTGAAGAACGTCTGCCGCCCGTCCTCCGACATTCTCTCGAGCAGCTCGCTGATCCGCTGACTGCTCAACGATCCCTCGAACGGCGTCTCGTGGTTCCCGCACCACGCCTCCGCGTGAGAGAGCGCGCTTCCCATGCCCGCAATATACCACGCAAGCGAGAGGATCTGCCGCCACGAGTCGGGGAAGGCCTTCGCGAGCGCCTTCGACAGCCCCGTCTCATCGTCTATCCTGTTCAGAACCATCGCGGGCCCGCTGACGCTCGTTCTTGCGGTGACGGCCGGATCGAGAGGAGCTGCCTGCGACTCGTTCAGCCGCTTCGAGGGAATGAGTTCTCCCGTTTCCGGGTCGAGCTTGCCGATGCAGACCTGCTTGTTGCGGGACTGTTGTTTCTTCGGGTCCCAGTAGTTGTCGACGATCTTGTAGACGTAGACGGTTCCGTTCGGTTTTTTATGCTGCACCAGTCTTGACTGCTCCTCCATTCGCATCGCCCCCTGACATGTTGTAATTATAACGTGTTTTTGGGCGGAAAACAAGAGGCAAATCGACAGAAATGCCTCGTATCACAAGATTTGCCGAGTTGAATTCACGCTGTAGTTATAAACGAGCCGGGAATTAAGGAGGAGATCTGCGGCTCTTAAACAGGATACACGGGGGTGCGGACTGTATTCCTCGATCTCGAAAGGCGCTGAAAGCCACGCGTTCTTTACGGTTCGCTCCTGCAAAACTCATGGATGCATTGCCAGACGGCATCTCTCCCTTTCGGCTGACATTTTCCCTGTCCCGCTTTAGAGATGATAATATCGTAGTCCGATCACAACGGCGCCGATGTTTGGTTTTGACTTGTAACGCTTATGGCGTTATCATTCTCTTTGGAGGAGGTGTTTTTATGGGTGCGCGCGTTACGAAAACCAAGCGTCCCGGATTCCGCAGCGTCAATGTGCGGCTTGTTGCCCGG
>CAYRPJ010000129.1:0-1796 GCA_964426245.1 uncultured Synergistaceae bacterium | reverse complement strand
AGTTCCGTAAAGGAGCTCCCGGACTGATGAGCAGCATGTTCCTTCCCTTACTCGGAGAGAAGGGGAATTCGAGCGCGCTTGGCAAGACGGTCGACATCCTCGCCATCTTCGCCACCATCGCGGGCCTTGCCACCTCGCTCGGCCTGGGTACGCTTCAGATCAACAGCGGTTTGAAGTACCTCTTCAACGCACCCCAGAACGTCACCTTCCAGCTCATCATCATCGCGACGCTTGCGTTTGTGTACACCGGAACCGCCGTGATGGGCATCGAGAAGGGGATCAAGAGCGTCTCCAACCTCAACCTCTTCCTCGCCTGCCTGTTGAGCGTCTCGCTCTTTTTCATAGGACCGACCATGGCGATCATCGAATCGCTGATGACGGGTTTGGGCGACTACCTTTCCAACGTGGTGAACCAGAGCTTCCACATGGCTCCCTACGGCGGCGAGTACAAGGGATGGCTCGGCGGCTGGACGCTCTACTACTGGGCATGGTGGATCGCGTGGTCTCCCTTCGTCGGCTCGTTCATCGCCCGCATCTCTCGCGGGCGCACCATCCGGGAGTTTGTCTCCGGCGTGCTGGTCGTTCCCGCGCTGGGCAGCTTCACTTGGTTTTCTATCTTCAGCACGTCAGGACTGAACCTCGAACTCACCGGCGCGGCGAAGATCGCAGAGAAGGTTGCCGCGGATATCTCCATCGGCGTCTTCGAGGTCTATACCCACTACCCGCTTGGCGGCATAATGTCGATTATCATGGTGGTCCTGATTTCGACCTTCTTCATCACGTCGGCCAACTCGGCTACCTTCGTCCTCTCGATGTACTCCAGCCAGGGCGACATAAACCCGCCGAAGTTCCGCATGGGCATCTGGGGAATTCTTATGGCGGCGCTGGCCTTCGTCCTCTTGATGAGCGGCGGGCTCCAGTCGCTGCAAATCGCTTCCATCGCCGCTGCGGCGCCTTTCGCGGTGATCATGGTGGTTGCCTGCTGGTGCCTGTGGAAGGCCCTGAAAAAGGACGAGTCGACCTTTACCGAGTTGAACTGACCTCTGGACGAAACACCTTATTGGCGGTACCCTTTATGGAAGGAGCCTGCCAAGAGATTGCTTCGATATTGCGACGCCTCCGGTACGAATATGTGTTCCAGGGGCGTCTTTTGTACTTCGGGTATGCCGTATGCCGGCAATCCAGCGACGATTCGAGGAGGATGAACATGGAGTACGGTAACGTTCTGCTGCTGTTCGACACGGAGAACCCCTGCTGGACTGATGAGCTGGTAAGGCTGGCCGGAGAGGATCCGGCGCTTATGACGCGGATGGCGGACGAGGGCCTGCTTGCGCACGATGGAGAGGTCTTCCGCTTGACCGAAGCGGGAGGAGAAGCTTTCAGAGAAGAGGCCGCGGCGAACTTCCTGCCCGCAGAGCCCGGGGCCGCCGGGCCGGACTCCGGAAAGGACCTCTTCAGGACGCGCCTCCGCCTGCTGCTCGATAAAAAACACATCCAGCGCTGGGGGTTGAAGGAGTTCGTCCGGAGTGCGCGGTTCCCCATCCCGCCGTTGCAGGATGAAGAGATCTTCAGCCGCTCGCCGGGGCTCGAGTGGCTCTGGCCCTCTTCGCCGATCGTCGGCCGGCTGCGGGAGGACTGGCCCGTCACCGGGCTCGCCGCCCGAAGAGAGACACCGCCCCCGCCGGACGCCGCCGCAAAATGGTTCGAGGAGAAAGGAATCTTCCCTGCGTACTTCGAAGCCGACCTGCTCCACCTCAGCCGCTACGACTTCCAGGCGTACGCGCACATCCCCCGCT
>CAYRPJ010000128.1:0-1859 GCA_964426245.1 uncultured Synergistaceae bacterium | reverse complement strand
CCCTTCGGAAGACTTCGCATAATACTTCCTCCGGGTGAGATGATGCGGACGTACCGCACATATCCACTCGAAGGAGGTCTTTTCATGAACTCGGAGCTGACAATCGAAGAACTGGCCGCGTCCGTCCTGCGGGAACTCGAAAAACTGCACTACCAGCCCGGCACCATCCAGTTGTACAGAAGTTTTTACAAACGTCTCGCGGCTTTCGCCAAGAGCGTCGGGGAGGAGCGGTACAGCGAGGATCTCGGGCAGCGCTATATGAGGGACCGCTACGGCTCTGTTCCCGGGAAAGGCGACGAATCATCCGGAAGAGACATGTTTCAATTCCCTATGCGGTGCCTCAGAGTGATCGGTGATTACCGGCTGCACGGAGTCATCCTGAGACGAAAAAAGACGAAAGACCCCTACGACGGCTCACCGGAGTTCAAGCGGCTTCTGGCGGAATACGAAGAGGATCGTATCCGAAAGGGCTTGTCCTTTTTTGGAAGAAGAGGACAGAGTTACCTTATCCGCACCTTTCTCGAATATCTGGACGGGACCGGAGTGGATTCTCCGTCGTCTCTGACACCCCGTCACCTCGCCGACTACGTCCGCACCACCGCCGGTCTCCATCCGAAGTCCACAGGCAGCGCTTTGACCGCAGTCAGGGCCTTTCTGCGCTTTCTCCATCTCGAAGGGCATACCGAACGGGATCTTTCCGCGGATCTGCCGGCCGTGCGCAATACCTACCGGCCGCGGATACCCCGTTCGTGGAATCCCGAGGATGTCCGCCGCCTGCTCGAATCGGTGGACAGGGGCAATCCGGCCGGCAAACGCGACTACGCGATGCTGCTCATGCTCGCCCGGCTGGGGATGCGGATGCGCGACCTCTGCGAACTGCGCCTTTCCGACCTGAAGTGGGACGAGCAGCTCATCGAGATCGCCCAGAGCAAAACGGGGAGAGGAATCCGGTATCCGCTTCTCGAGGATGTCGGATGGGCGGTGGTGGACTATTTGAAAAACGGAAGACCTCCGACCGACTCTCCCTGTCTTTTCGTCCGCCACAACGCTCCCGTGCAAGGGTTCGCCAACCCCGAATTCATCATGGCCAAACACATCCGGCGCGCCGGAATCCGCCTCCCACATGGTGCGTCCCACGGGATGCACTCCCTGCGGCATACCCTTGCCGGAGTCCTGCTGGAGCAGAATACGCCTCTGCCCGTCATCTCCGAGATTCTGGGACACGCGAGCACGTTCTCCACCGGCGTATATCTGGGGATAGACCTTGAAAACCTGCGCCGCTGCGCACTGGACCCCGACGGAGTGTTCCACGATGATGACCTCTTCGGATAGGTCTCTTCCGGAGTACCGCAGCGCCCTCGCTCCTTTCATTCTGAACTTCGTCCTGGAGAAGCGGGCGACCGGGTGCAGGTACGACAAAACCGCGCAAATGCTGAAGCGCTTCGACGGCTTCTGCGCCGAGCACGGGCTCGGAAGCGACGGGTTGACGAAGGAAACGGCGATGCTCTGGGCCGAGAAAACAAACCGGGAGTCCGACGACGCTCATTCCCGGCGTATTCGCCTTGTGCGAATGCTGGCGGAGTACATGCTTCGGCTCGGATACCCCGCCTGGAGCCTTCCGAAGGGATTCGTCAGATACCGGGAGTCGACCTACCAGCCCTACATCTTCACCGAGAGCGAGCTGGCGCGTTTTTTCGAACGGGCGGACGCATGCGCTCCGGACGTGAACAGTCCGATCCGCCACAAGGTTCTTCCTCTCCTCTTCCGCATGATCTACGGCTGCGGCCTTCGCCTCTCCGAACCGCTTCGTCTGACCGTGGGAGACGTGGACACGGCAAAAGGAGTGCTCACGCTCCTCG
>CAYRPJ010000127.1:0-1882 GCA_964426245.1 uncultured Synergistaceae bacterium | reverse complement strand
GCACCATGATCGCCATCGCGCAGCTCGTGATGGTGATGGTGCTCCCCGACATGTGAATGGTCGCGCAGAGCGGCACGACGAAGTTCGCCACACTCCTGCGGACGCCGTTCCGGACGGTCTGTTCGAGCGTCACCGGAATGGTCGCCGCCGACGACTGTGTTCCAAGGGCCGTCAGGTAGGCCGGAATCATCGTCCGTAGCAGCCGGATCGGGTTCTTCGCGCCGATCAGCCCGGCCGTGAAGTACTGGGCGATCAGGACGCTCACATGGAGCGCGATGATGATCAGAAACACCCTCAGAAAGACCGAAAGGATCTCCGCCACCTGTCCGGCGTGCGTCATGTTCGCGAAAATACCCGCGATGTGGAAGGGAAGCAGCGGAATGATGATCCCCTTGATGAGCTTCTCGATGATCTGCTGGAACTCCTTGAAACCGCGCTGGAGCGCACCGCTGCGAATCGCCGCCATACCCAGGCCGAGCGTGAATGCCAGCAGCAGCGCCGTCATCACGCCCATCAGCGGCGGCATGTCGACGTTGAAGAGCGACGGAAGAAGCGCGTGCTCCGGGTTCCCCGGATCGTCCAGCATGATGCTGCCGGGCGTCAGGAAGAGCGGGAAGAGCGCGCTGTTGACGAAGAAGGCGAGAAGTCCAGCCGCCACGGTGGACGAGTACGCGATGCCGGCCGTCATGCCGAGCAGCTTCCCCGCGCCCGCCTCCAGCTCGCCGATGCCGGGAGCCACGAAGCCGATGATGATGAGCGGAATGACGAAGCCGAGGAAATTGCCGAAAAGACCGTTGAATGTCGCCAGGATCCTCACGGGAAGGATCCCGCCGAACGAGCCGATGAGAATGCCGACGATAATGCCGATGACCAGCTTCGGGATGAGACCGAGACTCTTCAAATTCATACCACCTTTCCGCAGAATGGAGAGAAGCATGTGAGACCTCGCAGCGGTCTCCGGGAATTCATCATCTCCTTTTCCTCCGTACCGCCAGAGGCAGAAGCCCGGCAAGGAGAAGCAGGCCCGACGCTCCGATATTTCCGGAGACGCATCCTCGGGAGAGACCGGCCCCGGACACCGGCGCCAGGACGAACGCGATGTTGTTCTCGGGCGGGTCGCCGACCTTAGGCACAACCCTCATGAAGATTCTCCGTGCTCCGGGGAATTCCAGGGGGTGCCGCACAAGGAGCGTGTACGCTTCCCCCGGCAGAATGCCCGAGACGATCCGGTTCGCAAAGGGCTCTCCTCCCGCGTCGGGATGACCGTCGTAAAAGAAGACCGAGAGGTTCCCCACCGGTTCATCCCCTTCGTTTCGGATGGTTCCGCGGAGCAGGACGACATCTCCGGGTTCATAGAGCCATTCACCGGTGGGGCCGTTCACCAGTTCAAGCGAGGAAGCGACAATATCCTTATTCGCGTCTTGGCCGATCGCGGTGGGCAGGCGGCCAAGAAATACGTCGTACCATCCGCGGTTATTGTCGAACGGCTCGTTCAGACCCCGTCCCGCAAGCTCGGCAACCCCGCGGTCAGGGTTTACCGTGACGCGTATCGTGTAGTTCCCCTCCCTCATCCCCGATGTGTTCCAGACAACTGTCGCCCACCTCCAGTTGGAGGCTGTCGAACCCCAGGGATCGATCCCGGACGTTCGGGCGGTTCCGAGCACGACGGTCCGGCTTCCGTCGTAAGGAACGCCCTCGAAAAGGACGTCGGCCTTCGGGCACTCGACAAGGCTGAAGTTATGAACGCGCACCGCGATCGTGACCGTTTCGCCGAGCGGGATGCTCTTTCCGAGGTCGACGCCGTTCGCGTTCCGGAAGAAAATGCCTCGTATCTTCCGCGCGTCCGGGTTGAGCGGATCGTCCGCCGCCCACTTCCATCCGT
>CAYRPJ010000126.1:0-2144 GCA_964426245.1 uncultured Synergistaceae bacterium | reverse complement strand
CGCATGAAAGGAGGATGATACTGTGGCATCTTCGAACCAGCGCCTCGAAATCATCCGGAGAACGTACTACGACAGCGTCACCTTGATGCTCGTGGCGAAGGAGCTGCTCAAGCTCGAAGGCATTTCCGCCGCCACCCTCAACATGGGGACGGAGGCGAACTACAAAATCATGGGAGCGGGCGGATTCGATCTGAACGGGGTCGACGCCACCCCGAACGACCTTGTCGTCGGCTTGAAGAGCGACGCGTCCGGAAACGAAACGGATGCGATTCTCGACAACGCGCTCCTGAAGGCGAAGGAGTACCTGGCCAACCCTCCGGGGAGGAAGAAGGACTCCGGTGACAACGACTACCGCCCGAAGAGCCTCGACGGGGCGCTCTCGGTGCTTCCGGAGGCGAATCTCGCGATCGTCTCCGTCGCGGGCCGCTACGCCGGCGATGTTGCCCTCCAGTGTGTCGAGAAGGGACTCAACGTGATGCTCTACTCCGACAACGTTTCTGTCGAGAAGGAGATCGAGGTTAAGAAAGCCGCTTCTGAAAAAGGACTGCTCGTGATGGGGCCCGACTGCGGTACGATCGTCATCCGCGGCGTCGCGATGGGGATGGCGAACTCCTGTCCGACGGGGCCGGTCAGCATTGTGGCCGCCGCGGGGACGGGGCTGCAGGAGGTCCACGTGCAGCTTGCCCGCAGGGGTGTCGGCGTCCTCCACGGCATCGGAACCGGAGGTCGGGACGTGCGGAAGGAGGTCGGGGGCATCATGTGCCTCCAGGCCGTGAACGCACTCCTCTCGGACGACGAAGTGAAGGTGCTCGCCGTGCTCGGCAAGCCGCCCGCACCCGAGGTCGAGAAGAAGATCCTCGACGCGGTCAGGGCGGGGGGAAAACCCGCAGTCCTGGGATTCATCGGCGGGGAGGCGAAGGGCGACGGAGACGGTGTTTTCATCTGCCGGGAGCTCGAAGAGACGGCTGCGGTCGCTGCAGCGCTCGCGAACGGGCAGGACGGCGCGAAGGCACGCGACGCGCTGTACGCGGAATACGACGCGCTGAAACAGCAGGCGGAGAAGATCGGAAAGCGCAAGGGGTACCTCAGGGGACTCTACTCAGGCGGAACGCTATGCTACGAAGGACAGCTCGTCGCCCGCGGGATCCTCGGCCCGATCTGGAGCAACACGCCCCTGGACAAGTCGATGCAGCTCGCCGACAGCCTCAAGAGTGTCGAACATACCATGGTGGACTACGGCGAGGACGAGTTCACGCAGGGAAGGCTTCACCCGATGATCGACGTCTCGCTTCGCGCCGACCGCATCCTCGAAGAGGCGAAGGATCCCGGGGTAGGCGTCATCCTGCTCGACGTTGTCCTCGGGTACGGGTGCAACGAGGATCCGGCCACGGGGCTCGCCGAGGGAATCCGTAAAGCACGAAAGATCGCCGGCGACAGGATCGCCTTTGTCGCCTCGATCTGCGGCGTCGATACCGATCCGCAGAACGCTTCCCGCCAGCGGGAGATCCTGGAGGAGCTCGGTGTTTCCGTCTGCGGGAGCAACGCCCGGGCGGCCCGCCTTGCGGCGATGCTCGTGGAGGTATAGAACGATGAAAAGACTTCTGAAAGAAGGCCCGAAAGTGGTCAATATCGGGGTGGAACAGTTCTACCTCGACCTGAAGACACAGAAAGCGGAAGCTGTCGTCTGGGAATGGAAGCCTCCCGCAGCGAGCGGGGACCTCCTCTCCCGGATCAAGAAGCTCAAGAAGGGAGGAAACTGAACGTGATCGATCTGGAGAAAGCGAATCAGGAGGCCCTCTCGCGACTGCTCGCCGCCCAGCCTCTGGTTGTCGGCATGGGCATTGCCGGGAAGACCATTCCCGGCATGGAAGAAAGGATGCTGCTGCACGCAGGCCCCCCCCTGACGTGGGAGACGGCCTCCGGACCGATTCGGGGCGGTGTCATGGCGGCCTGCATGTACGAAGGGTGGGCGAAGACCCCCGGGGAGGCCGAAAAACTTGCCGCAAGCGGGGAGATCATCTTCGACCCGTGCCATCATCATCACACCGTGGGACCGATGGCGGGGATCGTCTCTCCGAGCATGCCCGTCTTCGTCCTGGAGAACAGGACGCACGGCAACAAGGCCTACGTCACGATGAACGAAG
>CAYRPJ010000125.1:0-2356 GCA_964426245.1 uncultured Synergistaceae bacterium | reverse complement strand
AAAAGCGCGGTTGGCCGAAGCCGAAATCCAGCGGTTGATCGCCTCCTTCTACACGGAATACGAAGTGGTTCCAACCGAACGAGTCGCAATGCACCAAGCGTCGCAACTTCGCGAACTGCGGGCCGACCGTGACACTGTGTGGCTCAGCCAGCTGGAAATGGCGGAGCTGTTCAGCACTAGCAAAACAGAATATTTCACTAAATCTGAAGAATATCATTAGGGACGGAGAGCTGGACCCTGTCGCAACTGTCAAGGATTCCTTGACAGTTCAAACCGAGGGGGGGACGTGAGGTGCGTCGCATGATCGCGCTCTAAAACCTTGACGCCATTCTCGCCGTGGGGTACCTCCACGCCCTTGTCGAAGGCTTCGTCACAAGTCATGAGATCGATTCCTCCGAGATGTTGCGACGTCTGTATGTTCTTCGCGTTCGCCTGCCCATTATTAAACTCTGAATACCCAATTTTCGTTTTCAAGCTCAGAGAAAACACTGCCACACCCGCTCAGTCGATCTGAATCGCAAATCGAATGACAAAGTAACTTTCCAGCTTCCCGGCCTAACCTGCCAGGGAAACTGGAGTTACAAGAGCGGGCGTTTTTTAATCAATATGAATGAATATTGCAAAATAAGAGCTGGCAGAGTAGAATAAAGTAATCGAAGTAATTTGTATTGCGCAAAAAAACCGAAAGCAGATCTTATGTGGTGCGAAGGAGGTATGTGTGGTGAGAAAAAGCGGAATTTTACTCGTGTTGTTTCTTGTAATGGCTTCTGTTCTGCTAGGAGGTGATAGGGCAAGCGCCTCGCATCCGTGTCCTTACAGATATCCCGATGGAAGGGTTTGTGGAGGAACGCAATATCCCGCTACCTGGGGGCAGGATCAGTGCGACAATCCGAATTGTCCGGGTCCAGGCAGTATCGTACCTCCGGTTCCGAGACCCGACGACACAATTGTGATAATTGGAAACATCGGAATGCAGATTCGTGCCGGTGAACGCTGGGAAAGAAGATTTGGAAGCAATTCCCTGCATCCGTATATCGATGCCGTGCGCAAAGCTCATCCAACACTTCAGAACAAAATGATTACCATTACTATCGGACCCTCGAACGAGTTCGAGTTTTTTTCCGACGGCAACTCGATAACCCATCTTGTATGGCCTGTGCTTGAAGGTATAAGAAACGAGAGAATGCCAAGAGTTCCTGTTGTAGCAGGTTATTTTTCCAGTAATCTCCATATCGAACAAAAAGGGAATGAAGCAGGTTTTAACTTAACATGGGCTGATGGGAGCACACATGTATTCAATGGTAAATACCAAGAAGTTAACATCCTTGGAAATAAAATGGTCGGCTTTTATGGCAAAGTGAAGACGAGTAATAATCAGGATTATTGGGTGCTAATCCGGCCAATTTTTGGTGCTCGACTTGGAGTTGAACTACTAACTTGGTATGATGATAACGGAAGGTGGGTGCACAAAAGATACGAAAATCCTGCCAATCTTGATCTGGAGGGAAAAGCGAACAGCCCGCGCATGTAGAGCAAGCAGGTTGTTTCCAGGTGATCGTCGTTATTTCACCTATGCAACAGGGGGCTGATCGGTTCCGTTCTCGTCCGAAACGGATTTCAGCCGTTCCGACAGCCAGAGTTTGATGATCGCCTGCCGGGGGATGCCCAGCCGGTTCGCTTCCAAGTCCAGCGACTCCAGCATCCATTCGGGAAAAGGAATATTTGTCCGTTTCTGCTTCAGGGAGGATCGCATCGCAAGGGGTCAGCGCGATGACCGAACAGGACAAGAGAAAACTCGGCGCAATCCTCTGGGCTATCGCCGATCAACTGCGCGACCCGATGAACGCGGACGGCTTCCGCCACTATATGCTCTCCTTCCTCTTCCTGTGCTACCTGTCGGACAACTACGGGTCGGCGGGGCGGAAGAGCGCATACACATTTTAGCCGTCCCTCTCGCTTGGAGAGGGGCGGCTTTGAACGTTGCTCGGGAAAAAGCGAAAACGTACTTCGACTTTCAGAGGAAGCGGGTTAATTTCCCCTCACCCCACCACCTCGCCCCTAACAAACGCATTATACACATTCTCGAACCAGTCGTCGTAATTCGACGGTATAGGCCGCACGGGCTTCCACTCGAAGCTGCACCGCATCGCCTCGACATCCAGCGTCACCTCGCATACCCTGTCCGAAAACGCGCCGTCGTCCAGCTCGACGGGGACGCCTTTCTGCGCGCAGTCGGCGACGTCGAGGGCCTCTACCGAAGCGCCGGGGGCGAGTCCCTCCGCGCCGCGGACGAGGTAGGATCCCCGGCTTTTGCCTCCCTTGCGGATGTACTCGTCGATGGCGGAGAGGTAGGCGA
>CAYRPJ010000124.1:0-2360 GCA_964426245.1 uncultured Synergistaceae bacterium | reverse complement strand
CTCGTATTCTCTTCGCTCGCGCAATTTCGCCGAGACAGCGGCTCTCGGAGACCGTACTATCCGGTTGTCCTTCACAAGATATAACATTGAGAATATTTGTCAAGTTTTTTGTTTTTGCAAACATGGGGAGAAAATAGGCGGCTTTTTTCGAGCGGGGGAGCTTCGGCGATTATTCGAACATCCGCCTCGAATACGAGCGGAGCGTTGCCGCGTATCCAAGGCGGGTGTTCGTGATCACGTCACGCCTGTGTTTCGATCAGGGGGAGCTGCTGCGGGGTGTCTCTCTTGGCCTGGGAGTGGTTCGCGTAGGTCGCCCAGTCTGGGTGTTCTGCATATCCTGCGGACGCGCATTGAGATCGATCCAAGCTGTTCGAGAACATGGTTGCCTCCGGAAAAACGTGTATTTCTCTATAAAAACGATTATATCATGCGTGTTTCCCGGGAAAACACTTACACGCCCGCGAGGAGCGTAACGGCGTTACGCTCGTTGCGCCGCACGAGACGGCTTCACCGCATAATCCAGTTCTTGTGCCGTTCTCCGCCGAATTCGAAGAAAAACGAGCCTCGCACCGTCATGCCGTGTTTTTCGTAGAAGGCGACGGCGCGCCGGTTCAGGTGGTACACCGAGAGCCAGAGATCGGGAGCCCCCGTGCGGCGAAGGGCGTGTGCGCGGCACGCGGAGAGGAGCGAGGAGCCGATTCCTCTTCCAGCGAAGTGTTCCTGAACGTAGAGCGTGGCCAGCTCGACGGAGAGTTCGGGGAGGTCGGCGCACGGCGCCTCGAAGTCGAGTTTCGCGTAGCCGACGAGGTGCGCGTCCATCTCCGCGACGACGACGAGCAGGTTCGCGTCGTCGAGAAGAGCGCGGAATCGCGCCGCCGTGAACTCGGCGAGCACATACTCGGAAAGCGCGGTTCGCAGGCCGGTCGTAGCGTACGTATGCAGCCAGACCTGGATGGAAAGCGCGGCCAGGTTCGGCGCGTCCTCCCGCGTCGCGAGGCGCAGTGCGATCGTCATCCGCATCCTCCCTCGCAGAACGGCTTGACGGGGCGCCTCACTCTTCGCTCCCCCGCTTCCGCGGGTTCCGCAGGAAGTCCGAAAGCGCCGCGGCGAAGAGTTCCGGGGCGTCTTCGAACGCGTCGTGCCCGGCGAACGGGATGTTGAAAAAGCCCGCCCCGGGAATGCGGTCCCGCAGCAGAAGCGCCTCGCTCATCGAAAAGAGCGGGTCGTCGTCGCCTCGCGCTATCAGCGTCGGGGTCCGGATTTCGGCGACCGACTCCCTCGGGTACCCTTCCGGCGACTCGTCCGTCCAGAGGGCGACGACCTCGCCGACAAGTTTCCCGAAATCCGGCTTCGGGTTGACTTCGCGGTAGTGCGCCACGGACTCGGGGAACATCTCCTCCCACATGGGGGCGGTCAGCCCGCCGAGCATTTCCCGCGAAGGGTCGTCGGCCTCGAGCCGCCACTGCGCCCCGAGGGTGAACAGGGCGTCGACGCGCGAGCCGGGAGCGGCCGCGATGCGGTATCCGACGATGCCGCCGTCGCTGAACCCGACGAGAGAGAACGACTCCGCGCCGATATGGCGCACGACGGCGTTCACGTCCTCCTGGTACAGGGCGTACCGCAGCGGTTCGTGCCCGATGGTGGAGCGTCCGTGGCCGCGAAAGTCGATTCCGACGTAGCGGAACTCGGGGGGGAGAAGCCCCAGAAACGAGTTGAAATCCTTGAGGCTGCCGAGTCCGCCGTGCAGCAGGACGACGGTCCGGCCGGAAGACGCGCCGGTCGTCTCGAAGTAGATACGGGCGCCCTCTCTGTCGAGATACTGTCCGGATGAATGGTCGAAACGCATACGAATTCCTCCTTCTCTCTCACTGGGCCGCGCCTCGCCGGAGCGTCGCGGTTCAGGCGTGAAGAGCGTTGCCAGTATATGGTACCATTAAATTCAGGCGCGGCGGCGCACACTCCAAGAGCGCCGCGGAAGACACGCGGAAGACGGAGTGAGGACATGGGCGCGTTGAGCCTTCGCTGGCGATTTCTGGCCGGAACCTGGCTGGTGGTTCTTATCGTCACCGGCCTTTTTTCCTTCATGCTCTACAAAACACAGAGACAGGAGTACATGGAAGGGGTCGATGTGCGACTGAACGCGGGAGTGCGGATGGCGCGCTGCCTTGTCGGCCAGGGCTACCACGACCGCATCGCGGACCCCGATTCCGTCTCTCCGGAGGAGTACCTCTCCATCGTCGACCGCTACAACGCGATCTGTCGCACGACCGGCTTCCATTCCGGGACTGCGGATCCGGCGTCCATGCCGGTTTTTCCCGCTCCTGCGACGAGATGACCGTCCGCGTACAGGGCATAGGCGG
>CAYRPJ010000123.1:0-2419 GCA_964426245.1 uncultured Synergistaceae bacterium | reverse complement strand
GAACACGCTGGTCGACGGCAAGTCCTACGCCGTGCCGCACGTCTACGGCACCGAAGGCCTCGTGATCAACAGGGCGAAGGCCCCCGACGTCAAGGATTTCAAGGACCTGCTTGATCCGAAGTACGCCGGCCGCGTCTCCTACCGCCTGAAACGGCCCACGCTCATCGGCATGGGCTTCTCGCTCGGACACGATCCGTTCTCCCTCTACGACAAGCCGGAGGAGTACCAGAAGTTCCTCGACGAGATGGAGAAGGTCCTGATCGCCGGTAAGCCCGCAGTCAAGACCTACTGGGACAACGGCGACCAGCTGCTCCAGCTTCTCCGCTCGGAAGAGGTCTGGGCGGCGTCGGCATGGGAGCAGGCAGGATGGAAGCTCCACGCCGAGAACCCCGACATCGACTACATAGCGCCCGAGAGCGGCGCGCTTGCCTGGGTCGACACCTTCGCGATCCCGGCCCGCTCGGAGAACCTCGACGCGGCCTACGCCTACATCAACTTCATGCTGCGACCCGAGAACGCCGCATTCTTCACCAACCGCGAGACCTACGGCACGGCCTCCAAGGACGCGGTGAAGTATCTCGAGCCCGAGATCAAGGCGAACTTCGAACGCGGCCTGCCCCCCGAGGTTCTGGCGAAGATCAACTGGTACCCCACCGTTCCGGCGGGCATAGAGGAGATGGAGGGAAGAACCCTCGACAAAGTCAAGGCAGCCAGATAACCGGCCGTCATCATATCCTGCAGCCGGCGGCGGTCACTTGTTGGCCGCCGCCGGCCACATTCGAGGTGAACGGCGCATGCGCATCGCTCTTTCAGTAGAGAACCTCACCAAACGATTCGGAGACTTCACCGCGGTACGGAACGTCTCCTTCGACGTCGAGGACGGAAAATTCTTCTCCATACTCGGCCCCTCCGGCTGCGGCAAGACCACACTGCTGCGGATGATCGCCGGATTCTATCAGCAGGACGAGGGAAAAATCCTCTTCAACGGCAAGGACATGGAGGGAGTGGCCCCGAACAGGCGCCCGGTCAACCTCGTCTTCCAGAACCTCGCGCTCTTTCCGATGATGAACGTCTACGAGAATATCGCCTTCGGTCTGCGGCGGCGCGGGGAAAAGGGCTCCGCGGTGGACCGCAAGGTCAGGGACATGCTCGAGCGCGTCGGCCTGCCGGATTCGGGGAAAAAAGAGATCAGCCAGCTCTCCGGAGGCCAGAAGCAGCGCATCGCCATCGCCCGCTGCCTGGTGCTGGAGCCGACGGTGCTGCTCCTCGACGAGCCCCTGGGGGCGCTCGACGCCAAGCTGCGCGAGCACATGAAGGTCGAGCTGAAGACGCTCCAGGCGCAAGTGGGAACGACGTTCGTCTACATCACCCACGACCAGTCCGAGGCGATGGTGATGAGCGACACGGTCGCGGTGATGAACAACGGAGTCTTCGAGCAGATCGGCACGCCGCAGGAACTGTACCACGGACCGGTCTCCTCCTTCGTGGCCCGGTTCGTCGGAAGCAACAACAGGCTCTCCGTGACGATCCGCCGGGACATCAACGGGGGCATGTTCGCCCGCTACGCGGACGCCTTCGATCTCCGGCTCTCCCGCGCCTGCTCCGATCTCGGGGAGGACGGAGCGTATGACCTCTTCGTCCGCCCCGAAGCCATGCTGATCAACCCCGATACGGACGAGAAACGCTTCAACTCGCTGCCTGTCGAGGTGAAGGCGATCCTCTTCGACGGAGGAAACAGCCGCCTTCTGGTCTCTCCGGAGGGGACGAAAGACGAGTTCACAGTGGCGCTGCCGCAGACGAGGCAGTACGACCATATTCGTGCGCACGACCGCATCCGTGTCGGATGGGACGCCTCGGCCTCCCTCTGCTTCCGGAAGAGCGAGTGGACGTTGTACGATGAAACGTAGACGACTGATTCAGGGCGGCTTTCTCTTCTTCTTCCTTCCGGTGGCGCTGTGGCTGGCGCTCCTGATTGTCCTGCCCCATCTGGAGCTGCTCCGCCTCTCCTTTTCGTCCACCCGCGAACCGGGGTTCACCCTGGGCAACTACATGGCCTTCTTCCATGAGCCGATCTACTGGCTGACCTTCGTCCGGACCGCGATGTACTCGATCCTGGTGACCTTCATCGTGATGATCATCGCACTGCCGGTCTCCTTCTACATCACGAAGATCGCCAGGGTGCGGGTCGGCGCCTTCCTGACGGTGCTCGTCCTCGTTCCGTTCTGGGTGAGCGAGCTCGTCCGGGTCTACGGATGGATCATCCTGCTTCGCGAGAGCGGCGTGCTGAACCGGTTCCTCGTCTCGACCGGCCTGTTCAGGGAACCGGTGGAGATGCTCTACAACGACGTGACGATGGTGATGGGACTGGTCTACACCAGCATGCTCTTCATGGTGGTGCCGGTCATCGGCGTGATGGACG
>CAYRPJ010000122.1:0-2589 GCA_964426245.1 uncultured Synergistaceae bacterium | reverse complement strand
AGGAACTCGCCGAGAAACTCCGGCGCGCGGTCGGAAAGCGCGGAATCGTCGTCTGCACGAACGACTGGAGAAGATTATCGCCTCCGGCGGAACCATACTTCTGGAGTGACTGACATGGACAACACGCTGATAGGAAAAATATCCGGTTTCACGCTCGACTCCAGGAAAATACTGGAGAAGGAGGCGTCCGAGCAGCTCGAAGGGCTCTACGGCTGGCTGCCCGACGGAGTCTTCGCCGACGCGTCCTCCTATCCCGCCGTCGGCTCGCTTGACGAGGCCGCGGCCGTCCGAAAAGCGCTCGAGGAGTACGCGTTCGCGGAGGAGCAGGTCGGGACTGTCCCGAAGGAGGCCCGGAACAGGCTGGTGCGCGAGACGGCCTTCACCTGGCTCAACCGATTCGTCGCGCTCCGGATGATGGAGGAGCGCGGTCTCCTCAAGGCTGCGCTCTCGAAACTCCACGATTCCGCCGGATACCTCTTCTGGCTCGTCGAGGAGGAAAACGCCAGGGAGTACGAACTTCACCAGTCCGGAGAGTCGCCGCCCGACGCCGCGGGAGAGGGGCCGAGACACGTAGCCTACCGCCGCTTCCTGCTTTGGCAGTGCGCGATGCTTTCAAGGGAGATTCCCGTGCTCTTCGACACCTCGGACCTGCCATCCCGTCTTTTCCCGCGCCCGGTCGTCCTGCGGGAGATGGTCGGGTCGATGAACGATGAGACGCTTGTCGGAGCCTGGAAGAAGGGAAACGAGGAGACCGTTGGGTGGGTGTATCAGGCGTTCAATTCCGAAGAGAAGGCGGATGTGAAGGCGGGTTTTCAAAGAGGAGTGAAAATCACTCCGGAAGGTATTGCTCCGTTCACCGGCACCTACACACCGCGCTGGGTCGTCAGAAAACTCGTCGAAAACTCTCTGGGTGCTTTGTGGATGGAAATGCATCCGGACAGTTCTTTGAGGAAATCTCTGAAGTACCTGGCTCCGACTCCGGAAGCAAGAGCTCACGGGATGAAGCCGGCGAAGGACGTTCTCTTCCTCGACCCGGCCTGCGGCTCCATGCACTTCGGTCTTGTCGCCTTCGACGTATTCTCGGAAATGTACAGGGAGGAGATTGCACACGCCGGAAAACCGGGCTGGCCCGAAAAGGCGTCGGTGCAGAAGCAAGAGGATATACCGGGGTCAATCGTCGCGAACAACATCCACGGAATCGACATCGACCTTAGAGCGGTGCAGCTCTCCGCCCTGACGCTTTTTCTCAAGGCCAGAGGCGAGAATCCGAAGTGTTTTTTCAGCGACCGGAACATCGTATGCGCCGACATCAAACCTTTGCTGGGGAGCAGCCTCGAAGTTTTCGTGCAGCGGTCGTCTTCCGAGAATCTCGTAATGGGCAGAATTCTTCAGACTCTCGCTACGACGTTGAGGGAGAGCGACAGTCTCGGCAGTCTGATTCGACTGGAAGAGGACCTGAAAAGACTGGTGGCGGAGGAGAAAAAGAAAGCGGTCGTCGACCGTCAGAAGACCTTCGACCTTCCGGGCATAAGGAAAGAGTCGTTCGAGAGCGGCGGGGATATGAACTCGTTTTTCGATGCTCTGGAATCGGAGATTCAGTCAAGGCTCGATGCTTTTGTTCGAAGCTCCGGGATGAAATCGACCGCGGCCAGATTCGCTCACGAGGCCTCGAAGGGGATTCACCTGCTGGACATTGTTAGGCGCCGGTACGACGTCGTGGCGACGAATCCTCCATATCTGGACAGTCGCGATTACAGCAACGTGCACAAAAGATTCCTCGAAACCGAGTACCCCGAAGGAAAACGCAATCTTTTCGCCGCCTTCATAATACGCTGTCTGGAGCTTGCGAAAGAGGACGGTTCCGTCGCCATGATTACCGGCCAGTCCTTCATGTTTCTCCCGACGTACGAGAATCTGCGGGAGCGCCTTATGTCAATCGCTTGGATAGAGATGCTGGCTCAGCATGATTATCATCTCTTCCTCGAAAGGGTAGATACCACGGCCTTCGTCCTCCGAAAGGAAGCCGACGAGAAGACCCGCAAGGAGCGCGAAGGAGTCTTCTTTCGGCTCGTGAAGGGAAGGAACGGAAAAGAAAAAAGGCGGGCATTCGAGGAGGCAGTCGCCGCGCATCGCTCAAAAAAGCCGCATCGCCTCGTCTTTTCGGCGAAGCAGGCCGATTTCGAGGCCGTGCCGGGAAAACCGTGGGTGTACTGGATGCCGGAGCGGCTCATCAATATGTTTAATATGTCTTTGCTTTCTGAAATAGCTCCGGCAATTCATGGGACTGCAACATATGATAACTTTCGTTTCCTCAGGTATTGGTGGGAAGCGAGTAAAGGTGGCCTGTCGTTAGAAAACTTAAGCTGGGAAACTTTTATGGAGAGTCTGAAAATTTATGTTCCATACATGAAAGGTGGAACTCCCATTCCATGGCATGGGAATCAAGAATTTGTTCTTAAGTTAGCGAGAGATGGTAAGGAACTGAAATCTTTTTTGGAGAGTAAAAGAGATAAGATTCGTGGTGAAGACTATCTCTTCCGTCCCGGAGTCACATGGAGCGACGTCTCTTCCAAGGGCTTCGCCGCGCGC
>CAYRPJ010000121.1:0-2791 GCA_964426245.1 uncultured Synergistaceae bacterium | reverse complement strand
AGCGGCGGTCTACGGAACCGCAGGTCACGAGTTCGAATCTTGTCCGGCGCGCCATATGATGAAACCAACCGGAGTCCGTTCAGCGGATTCCGGTTTTTTTACGCCTTTTTTCGTATGCGGCTCCTTCCGTCCTTCTGATACACTACGTCGAAACATTGAAAGACCGGTAGCATATCCCCCGCGATCCGAATATCGCACTTCAAGGAGAAAATACAATGCCAGGCAAATCCTTGCTTCTTCTTTTCCCCTCTTCGAGACCTTCCGTTTATTCGGGCCTTTTTCGCTCTTTTCCGGCATGCGGCGAAAGGACCGGGTTCTTTTCAAAAAGAATCGTCCGTTGTTTTCTCCTGCTTCTCTTCTTTCTTGCGGTGTTCGTTGCCGCGCCATCAGAAGCCGGAGCGGCTTCGACGGTCAGGAAAGACGCCTTTATCGAGCAGCTCTTCGAGGCGAGGGGATTCCGCCTTCCATCCGGTGAAAAATCCGCTCTGAACGCCGCCCTCGAGTACAATCTCGTGCCCGTACCGGCGGGGAAGCTCTCCGACCCGCTGACGCGCATGGAGGCTATCCGCTTCGCCGTTCACAGTCTCGGACTCTTTTTCGAGTCGGGTATCCTAGCCGATCTTCCTCTTCCCTACAAGGACGTCTCCTCCCTTTCCCGGGAAGACAGGGGCGTCCTCGCCGCTGCCCTTTCCATGGATCCGCCCCTTCTGAAAAAAGGCGTGACGGCATTCGGCCCGTCGCAAAGAATTTCTCCTGCGGAGGCGAAGAATATCGTTGCGATCGTCAAGGCCGCGACGCGTTCTCTCCGTCTTTCGGTCAAGATGACCCCTCTCAAGGGAATGACCGTTCAGATTCATCGCGAGGGAACGTACTCGGTCCTTCCGAAATGGCGCGCTCTCGTGAACGGGTACGAAACCAGGGAGGATGCCGACCTCTTCCGCATGGAAATCGCGGGATACGGAATAGAAGCCACCGTCGACAGTTACAATTATGACTGGCGCGTGCGGTCATCCCTGTTCGACAGGTATTCAGGGATCCGTGAGTTTCTTGAAGCATCCCGTTCTCTCGGCAGGGAAGGCGTTGTCTTTTCGACCATTCCGAACTGGGAGATGGCGGACGCCCCGCGCTTCTGGACCATGATCACCTTCGATCCCTCACTCTTCGCGTTGCGCCCCGTCTTCCCTTCCGACGGAATGACGGCTCTCGCACCCCTGAGCACCATGCTCGGGAACGGCGCCGCGGCGGTCATGAACGGAGGATATTTCGCCACCGCCGCACGGCGGAAAGGCGGCCCCATAGGCGCTGTGATGGTGGACGGCATGCTGCTGAACACTCCGTTTACCGGCCGCACCTGCTTCGGATGGAACGACAACAACCGTGCCGCCTTCGGCCATCTGACGTGGAGAGGGCGCGTCCATCTTCCCGGCGGATTCATGGACATCACCGGGATCAACCGTACGGTAAAGGGGGATGGCGTGATCCTCTTCTCGTCTCATTTCGGGGAGTTCACTCCTTTGCCCGATTCCCGCGTGGTCGAGGTCGTCCTCGACGGAAACCGAATCGAGGAAGTGCGTTTCGGAGGAGGGAACCCGATACCGGAAGGGAAACGGGTGCTTGCCGTCTACGGGGCCGCGTCGCGCTTTCTCGAGCAGCTGCGGCCGGGGGACAGGATCGACGTGGCCCAGGAACTGAACGAGGGCGATCCGACCTGGAATTCGATGACATATCTTGTCCAGGGAGGTCCCTTTCTTCTCCGGAACGGTGAAATCGTTCTCGAGAGCGAAAATCTAAGTGACTCCATCATCAATCGTCGGCATCCGCGCTCAGTGATCGGACTCACGAAGCAGGGACACTGGTTCTTTTTCGTGGGCGACGGCCGGAACGCCGTGCACAGCCTGGGATTCACACTCGAGGAAACCGCGGGGATTTTGAAGAGCGCGGGCGCGACGTACGCCTTGAATCTTGACGGAGGCGGTTCCTCCGGCATGCTTTCCGGCAGGGGGTTCTGGAACGTTCCTTCCGACGGGACGGAACGTCCGGTGAGTTACGGCATTGCCGCTTTTCCGAGAGGAGGTCGTTAGAAAAAATCGGGTATGAATTCATCGGGAGCGGGCGTTCTTTTTTCTCCGATTTGTGATAGACTACACGGAGCAAGACAGTTGAAAAATCTGGAAGGAGTTGTGTCGATCAATATGAAAATGACCATGCGTAAGGCCGGTATTGTTGCAACCCTCGTTCTTCTTGCCCTTTTCGTTACCGGGTTCGCCGCGTTTGCGGCCGTTCAGCCTGTGAATTTCGGACAGGATCATATCAAGATGCAGTGGTACCTCGTCAACTACGGCGAGGACAACGGTGTTCATTTCGCGAACGCGAGGAAATATTACACCAATCCCGAAGTGAAGGCCGAGACGATCGAGCTGATCGTCGAAAAGTTCGGTACCGACCAGGAAATGGCGAACGGCCTTTATTTCACGGAATACGGCTACGTGTACTCCAAGGACGGAAAGGCGTTCGCCGTGACGTACATCAATCATTACGACATGGTCGGCAACCTGATTCGTTCGACCGAGTACGAAGAGAGTTCCAGAGAATTTATCGGGATGTCCAAGGAGATGATCCCGTTCAAGGCCTATCCTTACGCGACCGGAAAGGCGAAGCCCAAGAAGTAGTTGTTTCCTGCACCCGGCCGGGCCTGGCGTTCAGCCAGGCCTTATTTCATGTATCTTTTCCACATTAAGGAGGAATTTCAATGCCAGTCGTCAACATCCAGATGTTTGAAGGAAGAACCGTT
>CAYRPJ010000120.1:0-2942 GCA_964426245.1 uncultured Synergistaceae bacterium | reverse complement strand
GCATGTCGGAAAAGGATCTGCTGATGAGCTCCTTCCAGAGTTCGTCTTCGGAGCGCCTTTCGGCGTCGTTGCTGATCTGCTGTCCGTTCTGTCTGTCGTCGGTCACGAGGTCGCCTCCTTTGCCGGAATAATGATAGCATCGATCGGGCGAAAACGGAAGATATGTTGTCCGACGCCTGTTTCTGCAATCCCTCCGAATTTCTCTCTTGTAAAAAGCAATCTATTTGTATATTGCTCCTCGTGGACACTCTATAAGATGGCCCGAGAAGTTTTTCGGGTACTCTCGTTTTCGATGGAGGTATGTGGAATGGCGCAGCTTGTTCCTGTGAAAAGCTCCGTTGCGCTGCGGCTGAACCTGGGGGCCGATCCGGAGAGCGGCAAGGCGGTGCACCGCGCGGTGTCGATCAGCCGGGTCTCTCCCGACCTGACGGCCGAGCAGGAAATCGGGCGGACGGCAAAGTCCGCTCTCCTTACGGAGTTTCCTGCTTTTATTGTGATCAGGGGATGATGCCAGAAATTCGATGCGATTTCAACACTCGTTGTCTTGAGTCCATTCAATATGATGTACGTTATTTCCCTTGTTGCCAATGAAGTTACTTACCGGCCGGATTCGTTATTATCGGCTCTGAAGAGCATCGAGAATCCGGAGTTTCAAAGTCTCATCCTCATTCTCGTCGATAAAATCGGCAATGATCTCCAACAGCAGTTCCTTGCCGATTCTTCCCGCCGCTACATGAGCGCTGATATTCTCCATCTCGCGGATAAATTTGCCGGCACAATACAAGTATCCGTTTTCAAGCAGCATCTGGGCGCATAGGACAATGGCCATCCGCTTGTTCCCGTCCAAAAGCATATGAAACTTGCAGACGGAGAAAAAAAGGTGCGTCAGTTTATCTTCCATTGCAGGGTAGTACTGATCGTCCTTGATGAATTCCAGAATGCCCTCCAGCCGCTCCTTTCCGTCGGCGATAAATCCGCAGGTACCGCCGCCGCTGATGTCGATGGTTTTTTTATATGTCTCGACTGCCCTGTCTATACTGAGGTAGATAGTCCGGGGCATTTCACGTTCGTTCCTTCAAGCGCTTCATGACGTCTCTGGTCTCCTGGATTCTCTCCGCGAGCTCCATGCTCTTTTCACCCAGGAATCTTTCGAATTCCTCCCGCTCCAAAGGGGCGACATACTCTTCCAGTTGAAGATGAAGTGCGTCGCGGAAGGCAAGATCTCTGCTCGCCATCTTGCGCCTGGCTTTTTCCACCAGGGGCTTCCAGTGAGGTTGTAATTCAAATCTTTTAAATAGGATATCAACCTCTGGAATAGTCAGGCAGCGTCCTTTTTTTTCGGATTCCTCTCTGAGCAAGGCGGCAAAACCGCATTCGTAGGAGGCGATAAGATCAAGCACTTCTGAATACATGGTATCTCTCAGCTTGTCTTTCGCCGCCAGCCTGAGGATTTTGGCGTACTCCTGCGCCCTTTCTCTGAAGATGCTTACATAGACTTTGTTGGTGTAGTTGGCGTATTTGAAGTTGCCGCCCGTTACACAATCTTTGAGAGCGTCTGTGAATTCCTTTCTGTAGTATTCGCCGTGAAAAGCGGAGTAAAGAAAGTCCTCGTCCCGCTGGTTTATGTACTTAGTGCCCCCGCCGGCGCGAAAATTGATCGTATCGATGACGATATCGAGCATCATGCTGCGGAGGAGTCTTGCGCGATCACTCTCGGCTACAAGCATCGCCAGGTTCAGAAAGGATCTGAAGTCGAAGATGCCAAGCTGGGGACTCATTTTGATGTTCCCGAAATCTATTTCGGGAACATCAATCTCTGAAATGATTTTTTTCAGTGACATCAAGGCTTTGCCTCGTAAAACCACATAACCGTTGGAATGCAGTTCCTCGGAATAGCGTTGAAGGTAATTTTCTACTGTTCTGACATCTATTTCGAGAAAAGAGGCGACCTGTTCCTTCAGCAGAACAATCTTGTCCTCGTAGGGAATACCGGTTATTCCGGCGGTATTTTCTATCTCACTCAACGCAAAGGAGTTGTTGAGTATGTTCTGTCGGTCGGTCCTTGAATTGACAAGACTTCTTTTTGCAGTATCCGTCATGAATTTGCCTCTTTCTGCGGCTTATTTTCGTCAAGATGGCTCTGTTCTTTCCATGGGTAATTATAGCATCAAAATTTTGCGGGAGTATCAGGAGTACGGACGGGATATGCAATCCCTCCGAATTTCCCCTCTTGCAAAAAGTAAACTATTTGTATATTGCTCTTCGCGGACACTCTATAAGATGGCCCGAGAAGTTCTTCGGGTACTCTCGTTTTCGATGGAGGTATGTGGAATGGCGCAGTTTGTTCCTTTGAAGAGTTCCGTTGCGCTGCGGCTGAACCTCGGGGCCGATCCGGAGAGCGGCAAGGCGGTGCACCGCGCGGTCTCGATCAGCCGGGTCTCTCCCGATCTGACGGCCGAGCAGCTGGACGCGGTCAGCGCGAAGGTGCTTCCCCTCTTCGTCCACCCCGTGATCTCGGTGGAGAAGGCCGGGACGGATCTGCTGGAGTCCGCGTAGAGCGCGGACCGGCAAACGAAAGAATAGGTGATGCCGGATGAGGACGCTTCGTATGAAGTTCGCTACTGACGCAGGAAAGACGTTCACCGTGTCGCTGAACTACGCACGCGACGATCTGAACGCGACGGAGGTCGAGGAGGCGATGGACGCGATGCTCGACGAGGAGATGTTCGCGGAGGCGCTGGTGGGAATCGCCGGGGCCGAGGTCGTGGAGCGCACCGTGACGACGCTCTTTTAGAGCCGGCTGACGGGCGGCGGGAATAGGGGCGGACGGGAAGTCCGATCCCCTCCTTCATGAATGGGCTGTTGTTAAAAACGGGGGATACTGGAAGAATGAATGGATCTTGAGACGGAACTGTTCCGCTTCCGTCCGCTGGTGACGGCGA
>CAYRPJ010000119.1:0-3350 GCA_964426245.1 uncultured Synergistaceae bacterium | reverse complement strand
GCGCCCATGGAGTCGTTGATGCGGCGTCCGCTGAGGATGACCTCGGGGCGGTGGCCGATGGCTTCTGCCTTGTGGGTGAGGTAGTAGGGGTCGACGCCGATGCAGTGGCCGCCGACGAGGCCTGGGCGGAAGGGGAGGAAGTTCCACTTTGTTCCGGCGGCTTCGAGGACGCTCAGCGTGTCGATGCCCATCTTCTCGAAGATGAGGGCGAGTTCGTTGACGAAGGCGATGTTGATGTCGCGCTGGGTGTTTTCAATGACCTTGGCGGCCTCGGCCGTTTTTATGCTGTCGGCGAGGTGGGTGCCCGCTGCGATGATGCTCTTGTAGAGATCGTCGACGCGACGTGCCACCTCGGGCGTGGAGCCGGAGGTGACCTTTTTGATCTGGGTGACGGTGTGCTTTTTGTCGCCGGGGTTGATGCGTTCCGGGCTGTAGCCGCAGAAGAAATCCTTGTTGAAGACGAGTCCGCTGGCGTGTTCGAGGACGGGGACGCACTCCTCTTCAGTGCAGCCGGGATAGACGGTGGATTCGTAGACGACGAGGTCCCCTCTCTTGAGGACGGAGCCGACGGTCTCGCTTGCCCGCAGCAGGGGGGTGAGGTCGGGGCGCTTGTAGCGGTCGACGGGCGTGGGAACGGTGACGATGTAGACGCTGCACTCCCCGAGATCCTCAGGCGAGGATGTGAAGGAAAGATGTGTCGAAGCGGCGAGGTCCTCTTTGGAGACTTCGAGCGTTCTGTCGCGTCCGAGGCGGAGTTCGTCGATCCGCTGCTGTTTGACGTCGAAGCCCACGACGGGGTACTGCTTGCCGAATTCGACGGCGAGCGGCAGGCCCACGTAGCCGAGGCCGATGATACCGATTGAGATATTTTTGTTCATCGCACAACACCTCGAAGATTTGTTTTCCTGTTTCTTGCGCAATGTGAAAGCCAAAAAGAAGTTTGGGAGTGAAGAATTATTCTCATGCTACTCTCCTTCGGACGGTCTGCCGATGCAGTGGTAGTCGAAACCCATTGCGCAGACTTTTTTAGGGTTGTACTGATTCCGGCCGTCGAAGATTACAGGTGTTTTCAGAACCTCCTTCATCCGGGCGAAGTCAGGTTTGCGGAAGAGCGGCCATTCGGTGAGCAGGAGCAGGGCGTCCGCTCCTTCAAGAGCCTCGTAGTTGTCGGCGCAATACAGGACGGCGTCCTCGGGGAGGTTCAGCGCATTCTTGGCGTTTTCGGTCGCGACGGGGTCGTACGCCCTGATGCGCGCTCCCTTTTCCACAAGCTGCGGAATGATGTCCAAGGCGGGGGCCTCGCGGATGTCGTCTGTCTGCGGTTTGAAGCTTAGCCCCCACACGGCGAAGGTTTTTCCTTTAACATCGTCGCCGTAGTGGTTCAGTATTTTGTTGAGGAACCACGCTCTCTGCTCCTTATTGATCTTCTCCACCGCTTTGAGAAGGGTGAACGGGCAGTCCATGCTGTCTCCAGAGTGGACAAGCGCTTTGACGTCCTTGGGGAAGCAGGAGCCGCCGTAGCCTATTCCGGCGTACAGGAAGGAGGAGCCGATTCGCGAATCGGTTCCCATCCCCTGACGTATCTGGTCGATGTCTCCGCCAACAACTTCGCAGAAGCGGGCGAGTTCGTTCATGAAGCTGATTCTGGTGGCGAGCATGGCGTTGGAGGCGTATTTGGTGAGTTCCGAGGAGGGGATTGTCATGGCCAGCAGGCGGTTTTCGCGCATGGTGAACGGGGCGAAGAGTTCCTTCAGCAACTCGGCGGTCCGGTTGTTCTCGGTGCCGACGACGATCCGGTCGGGCTTCATGAAGTCCTCTACTGCGGAGCCTTCCTTGAGGAATTCCGGGCAGAAGGCGACGTCGAACTCGATGTCGGTACGTTCGCGGCAGGCGATCTGCTCGGCCACAATCTGCTTGACCTTCAGGGTTGTTCCAACGGGAACGGTCGACTTGGTGACGATGATCTTGTAGTTCTCAATGTTGTTGCCTATCTCTCGGGCCACGTCGTAGACGAAGGAGAGGTCAGCGGCACCGTTTTCGTCGGGGGGGGTTCCGACGGCGATGAAGATGAAGAGCGCCTTCTCCATTCCTTCCGCGAGGGATGTGGTGAAATGAAGGCGTCCTTGGGCTATGTTACGTTTGACGATCTCTTCGAGTCCGGGTTCGTAGATGGGGATGTGCCCCTCCAGCAGTCGGTCGATCTTTTCTTTGTTGACATCGACGCACCAGACGTCGTTCCCGTTTTCGGCGAAGCAGGCTCCGGTAACAAGTCCAACGTATCCGGTGCCGATCATGCAGATGCGCACACTGGCTCACTCCTTCTCGATGATTTGCGGGCTTTCTTTGTGAATGCCCGAAAAACCATCGATAAATTTCTTCTATCCCCAAAAAAGAACTTTGTTACAGCTTATTCCAACTTCAATCTATACAAGGGCATGAGGCATCAGAAAACTCTTGCAAACACTCCACATTCGTGAAATGCAAAAATTAGGACAATTTTTATTCTCTGCACTCGCTGATCACTTCAAGTCGAAAATACTGCATGTAATATTCTACGTTTTCGGCATTTTTTCGATGATCTCCAGCATATCCTCTGTTCATATCGTGAAAAAGCAAGTGGTAGGCCTGTTCCCAATAAAAATCATTTTCTTTCGAGTAATTTTATTACTCGAATCATGTAAGGTCAAGACTTAACGTTCTCAGTGTTACGAGACAATGTGGGGAAAAGGCAATGGCCAAAGTGAGACTCTTTCGCTCCGGGGATGCTCTACACGAGCGTCGCCAAAACCCGCTCCTCAGAATGACAGGGCATGGTGGTCACGCGGAAGGATCTGTGGTTCTTTCATCCTGAACGAAGTGAAGGACCTGGTCTTAGAATCCCGTGTTTCATCTTTCTTGAGCCACTCTAGGGTTCTTTCGAGAAGATGGACAGGGCTATTTTCATGATGTCCCGCTCCCGCCTGGTGGCAGCTAGTTCTTCCCGGAGAGCCTTGAGTTCTTCTTCCGGGGTGAGGACCTTGCCTCCCGATTGGGCGAAGGCCACGGCTCCCACTTCCTTTTTCTCCTGCTTTCTCCAGGCGTAAATCCGATCTACCGGAATTCCGAAGTCTTCGGCGATCTTAACAGCAGGCTTTCCTTCCGCTACCAGCCGGAGTACTTCCTTCTTGAATTCAGGGTCATGTTTTCGGTGTCTTTCTCCCTTTCCCATGTGAGGCACCTCCAGTGAGATTGATCTCATTGTCGGGCCTTTAGGACGGTCCGTCAATTCCGGGGAGGGCCAAAACCAGATTCCTCGGGCTTCGCCCTTCGGAATGACAACACAAAAGGGTCCTGTGTGCTCTGTCATCCCG
>CAYRPJ010000118.1:0-3505 GCA_964426245.1 uncultured Synergistaceae bacterium | reverse complement strand
CCGTGGTCCCGGCGGCTTCGTGCTCAAGAAGCGTCCGCTGCGTTTCGGGGGGAAGTTCCGCCCTCAGAAGGTTCGCCTCGGAAACCCACTGAATCATGCTGGCGGGTGAGTCGGCGACGATCAGGCTCGCCAGACCGGGTGGTCGCGTAAGGGCGTACTCCATCGCGAGCATGCCGCCCCAGGATTGCCCCAGGATATGGACGCGCTCCAGTCCGAGGGCGCTCCGGACGACGCCGAGTTCTTCAAGAAACAGGCCGACCGTCCACATCGACGGGTCGCTCGGGCGGTCCGAATTGCCGCACCCGAGCTGGTCGTAGAAAATAACTCTCCGTCCATCGGAAGCCAGCGCCTCCAGCGGTTCAAGATAGTCGTGCGGCGCGCCGGGGCCGCCGTGCAGGCAGAGAAGCGGCAGTTTTCCCGGCTCCTCGCGCTCCCCGGCGACGCGATACCAGATTTTATACCCCTTGAACGGGATGAATCCCTCTTCGGCCGATGGCGCCTGTTTCATTCGATCTCCTCCTTGATTTCAAAATTCGGAAACTCGCTATTCGGGGTCTTTGAACAGTATCAGGAAGATGCTCGATTCCTCCACCTCTTCCACCCGGTAGCGACAGCCCGAAAGTTCCCCCAGCCGCTCCATGTCCCGCAGGTCGAAGGTGGTCGCGGTAAAGCCGTCCTTGCAGACGATCCGGCCGTTCCCTGTTTTCTCCATGTCGATCTCCCCCAGGAGCCCCCTGTCCGCCTGCTCCCGGAACCATGCCAGGCAGTGTTCCCAGAATTTCGGGCTGTAGCTGCTGAAAAAGGCTTTGCCGCCTTCCGCAAGCAGACGCACCGACCTTCGAATCAGATTTTCAGGATCCCCCTTGATGGCCGACAGGCCGTTCTGCAGGCAGAGGACGACGTCGAATGTCTCGTCGAATTTCGGGCTGTGCGCGTCCATGACTTCGATCGTGCAATTGGGGATTTCCTTGAGGTACTCTTTTCCGAACGCGACGGACTGTTCGGCGATATCGATGCCGGTGATGCGGAGCAGAAAGGGGGCCAGCTCCTTCATTATTCTGCCGTAGCCCGCCCCGAGTTCCAGCACTTTCTCCTCCCCCCGGAGGTGTCCGCGCACGAAGTCGATTTCCGCCTGCAGATAGCGGATCACACGGGGAATGCGGGTCCGGTAGACCTCGTACAGCTTCCCGGAGTTCAGTTTTTGCGCGTAGTAGCCGGTTTCCACTTTCATCGTCTCCTCTTCGAGAAATATCCTCCTACGTCCTCTTGACGCCCACGAAGACGCGGAGCGGGTACGCTCCGTCTCCCTGGATGAAAGGGGCGTACAGGTCGTCGAGCCGCGTTTCCGTGGTCTCGAAGCCGGCCTCCTGCAGAACGCGGAGCCACGTCTCCGTCGGAAAAAGCCCGAGCGTGTGGCATTCGGCGTATGTCTCCAGGACGCCGCTCCGCCGGATCAGGGTGACGATGGTCGCCTCGTAGGTCGCCGGGTTCGATGCCGGGACGTAGTTGTTCTCGAAGACGACGATCTCGATGTTCCCCTTTGAGCCGGTGTAGACGAAGTTGTTGTCGCGGAACTCCTCTTTCATATTCACCGTGATCAGGAGCGCGCCGCCCGGCTTCAGATGGGAGGCCGCGGTCCTCACGGCTGTGCGGAGGTCTTCTTCCGTCGTCATGTAGCCGATCGAGTCCGGGATGACCACGGCGTCGAATCGTTCATCAAGGACGACGCTCCGCATATCGCCGTGAATGTACCGGATCTCCGGATTGGTTTCCCGCGCGACCTCCAGCATCCCCTCGCTGATGTCCACCCCCGTCACGCGAAAGTGCCGTTTGAACGTGAAGTCGTGCCCTCCAGCGCCGCAGCCGAGGTGGAGCAGCGTCTTGGGCTCGGCGGCGGCGCGCTCCCGGAGAAGACGGACGTACAGCTCGGCCTCCTCGGTATAGTCTTCGGGAAGTGCGACAATCCGCTCCGTCCACGCGAGGTCGTTGTAGACGATCCACTTCGGCGTATTCATAGCATCCTCCTCCTCGCGCTACCTCTTCTCCGCGTCGATGATCCGGGCCGCCTCGAGAAGGACGTCGGCGCCCTTCGCGAGATTTGCGGACTCCGTGAACTCCTCCGGGCAGTGCGTCACGCCGTTGCGGCTGGGAACGAAGATCAATCCCGCGTCCCATATCCGCCTCAGGAACATGGCGTCGTGGCCGGCGCCGGAATCCATCGGCATGCTGCTGTATCCCAGCTTCTTCACCGCGCGTTCGAAGGTGTCGACGACGTTCGGGCTGTTTTCCACCGGCGGCGTTCCCTTCAGGAATTCCACCTCGTATTCGACGTCGTACTTCTGGCCGATGCGGGCTGTTTCCGCATGGAGGAACTCGGTCATCGCGTCGATGCGCTCCTGGCCGGGCGACCTGAAGTCCACCGTGAAGACGGCACGTCCCGGAACGGCGTTCAGAACGTCCGGATGCAGCGCCATCTTACCGCAGGTCACGGTGATCTTTCCGGCGTGCTCCCGCGCGATATGATCCTCCAGCCCGGTCAGGAGCCTGAAGGCGGCGAAGGCCGTGTCCCGGCGGACTCCGTGAGGCGTGGAAGGGTGGTCCGTCCTTCCTCTGAGCGTGATCTTGAACCATGCGTTGCCGTTGATCGTCCGGACGATGCCGATATCGGTTCCCGTCGACTCCAGTTTCGTCGCCTGCTCCATGTGCAGCTCCAGAAAGGCCTTCGCGTTCTCCCCTCTGCGGCAGACGCCTTCAAGGCTTCCGGAGAGGCCGTAGGCCTTCATGGCCTCGATCAGCGGAATGCCGTCGTCGTCCTTCAGGCGGGTCAGCTCCTCCTCGCCGTAGATACCGGCCATAAACCTGCTCCCCGTAGTGCCGGGGTAGCGCGCGCCGTCCTCCATGATCGTGGCGACGACTTCGAACGTACTCTCAAGCGGCTGCCCGCTTTCCCGGAGCATCCGTGCCGCCTCCAGCGCGCAGACGATTCCGGCGGCGCCGTCGAAAGCACCCGCGCAGCGGACGGTGTCCAGGTGCGATCCGGAGACTATCTTTCCTGCTGCCGGGTTCGTTCCATCCACCGTGCCGTAGAGCGTGCCGATATTGTCCTCTCGGACGGTCATCCCTGCTTCCGCCATGCGTTTTTTAAGATATTCCACACCTTCGCGGTAGGCGGGCGTATAACTGAGCTGGGTGCACCCTTCCGCGCAGGGCGACGAAATGGCGTACAGCGCCTGGATATCCTGTTCGATCCGCTTCGCGTCTGCCACGGTTCATCATTCCTCTCACGATGTGATGTTTGAATCAATATTCTACCACCTTCCGGAAAGGAACGCGCGAGCGGAAGACGCCCCCCTTGCCCCTTCCGGCAACTTGGAGTATTCTCGTTGCAAGACTGCGGGACGGTATTTCCTTTTTTCGTTTCCGGGCCCGATATTTCAGGAGGTCGTAGGAGGATGCTGAAACACACGCGGATGTCCGATCCGGAGCTGTACGACATCGTCGTCGA
>CAYRPJ010000117.1:0-3638 GCA_964426245.1 uncultured Synergistaceae bacterium | reverse complement strand
AAGACCTCCGCAGGTTCTTCGTCTCCGAACACACTTCTATAATTCATGACTCACCTCCTTTGGAAACATGATTACCAGTATTTTCAGTCATAACAGACGCACCCCTCCGGTGAAGTTTTGTGTCCTCGTAAACACTTCTCTTTTGCTATCTCGCAAACAGTCCGAAAATTTTTCCTGCCTGTGGATTTGAAGAATACTAACCGAACTTGACTGTAGGAAGATGTTTTCCGACATAGCCAACGTACAATTGCCCAGGTCCAGGGGCTGGGTCGAAATAAATACGCCACTTTCCGGGTTTCGCGTGCCAACTGAACAGGCGTTTTTCTCCATCTCCGCACGAAAAGGTTCGTTCATCCGTATACTTTTCCAAGGTTTGCCGAGATTCAGGGGAAACGGGACAACCTATCTTCTCCGGGGAAAACCGTTCTCCTTCGTGCCAATCGAGGCAGTAGGAGTTCAGAAGGAACAGCACCCTTACAACGCAGTGAAGCGCTTCCGAGGGTAACGCAACCAGATTAGATTCCACTCCGGGAGAAAATTGAAGACTGGGGAAATACTCTCGATGAAGCCAAAGCTCTCTGCCATTGGAAACAGCGGCCTGGATACCTTGGCGAATCCACTCCGTATGCAAGATAACATGCTTCGGATCAGAGGCATGGCGAACACTCTCTAACCTGCAATCGACATCCGCGTCGATAATCTCCCGCACCTCGCATTCTAGAAGGTGCGCCTTCCATTCGTCTCCGGAGCAGAGACTCACGGCGAGTCCATCGGCGACGTAAGCAGCTTTCAGCCCCGAAGACGGGCGTCCTTGCCACAGGCAGTCTATATCTCTCCACGTATCCTCACGCTCAGACTCTCCTTCAGAGAAAGGAGCTTTTGTTGTTACAGATCGAAAATAGCGACGAATCTCCAGATCGACAGCGCTATCCTTCAACCAAGTGTACCAATTGTATCCACTCGCAATATCGTGCACTCTGAAGTCTTCGGAAGTCCGTAGCACTCTTTCAATACCTCTGGAGGCGCATTCTCGTATCGTCAAGACGAAAGAAATCGCTCGCTCCCGCGCCGTAGAAATCTCTTCCGCTAGCCGCTTAAGAGAAAGTTCGTTTAAGAACATCCGAGGAATCATGTTCATCTTCCTCGCGGCTCAAGCAACCGTTCAAGATTCCTGTCCCACTCGTCGAAAAAACCTTCGGGCCATCGGTCCAATCTTCCGTCGACATCGACAACCGGTGAATCCACAACGCTATGAACGCGCCCTTCCCCCTCCTCGCGCGAGAAAAAGTGAAAGGCAACGAACTCCGGCTCTAGAATATCGTCACGAACCGCAACCCTGACTCCGTTGAGAATGTGATCGCTATGCGTCTCGAGAATAATCTGGATCCCCACCGCTGCCGCTCTTGCAAAAAGTTCGCCCAGTATGGACTGTCCTCTGGGGTGGAGGTGCGCTTCGGGATTTTCGACAAGCACAAGGCATCCCGGCTTGGAGGAAAGCACTGCCAAGAGCAGAGGCAACACATAGGTTATGCCAAAACCGACTGCGGTAGAACGGTATGGGCGACTTCGTTGTTCCCCAGTAACAAAGGAATACCGTAAGTTCACCAAATCCATCTCCGAGTGCATGTTCAAATGAAGCTCCGTGCCCGGACTGATTTCATGAAGCCACGCCTGCACCTGACTGTCAAGCTGCTTCGATTTTGCCCCCGGATGCATCAGCCTTTCATCGCAGACTGGTTCCTTGCCGTACAAATGAAGAAAGTGCGGTGCATATTCTCCGTTCGTTCCGAGCTGTCCATGCTCTCGAACCAGATAGTCAGAAACTGGATTGAATATCCTCGGTCCGAATCGCTCGGCTTGAAGATAGTGGAATGAATCGCTGAACAGTGCCTCGTCAAAGGCTGTGCAGTCATGGTCTCCCGATGTAATTTTCAGGATATCAGACTCCCGATGGTATTGAAATACAAAACAAACAGCTTTCCTATTGCTCCAAGCGACTTGAATCGAAAACGCATCTTCCTGAGCGCTTTCGAAAAGAACATCTTGAGCTGTTCCCATCCTGACCAGCGAACCATTCAATTCCAAGCCTATTTCCGGAAGAAGGCCATCCAAGTAAGATTGCCTTAATAACAAAAGCGACTGAAGGACTGATGATTTTCCCATACCGTTGAGCCCGGTCAAAAGTGTCAGCATGCGGACCTTTAATGCCTGCGACTCAAAACATTTAAAATTTTCAAGCGAAATTTGATCGATCATAAAAGCGCCTCCTCGATAACTCTTTCAAAACTGGAAAAGCGTCTACGAACTCTCGCAACATCTCCGGTACCTTGCGAGATAGCGTTTACAAACTCCGCGTCATTCCGCATGAAGTCAATGACTTTTTTTGTTACCATCTTTCGAGACGCTTCAAGACACTGCAACGTCTCATCGCTCTGTTTGTCCAATGTAACGGTGTACACCTCGAAAAGTGCTTTGTTAACAGGAGATTTTCGATTGTTCCGACTCGGCTTTCTGAACGCATCTTCATGGAAAATCGCGTACGCAGCATCAAGGGCTCTGAAAAAACGCCGGGCAAGCTTCTCTCTCTCGTCTTCCGACATCGTATTCAGCTTTCCCATTGCTTCGTTCAAAAAAGCATCAAAATCGTCGGGTTTGTACTTTTCGGCGGGTGTGAGAATAAATGCAAAAAACCTGAGAACACATTCTCTGGCGGCCATGCGTTCATCGCTTACTCCATCGTTGGTTGCTCGTGTAAATTCCCCTGAGTCGGCAAGCGCCTTTAAGAATGCTGTGACGGGGCCTTGATTAAGCGCATGGCGGATCTCCTGCGCCGAAAGCGGCAACCCCCCAGTATTGATGCGTTTAAAAATATTGAACTTGACTTCCGGAGGCGTACCCTTTTCAATAAGGTAGACCGTAACCTGCGTTTCTTCGATCCGCCGCTGAAAGCTCCTAGGCAGATCATCATAACCGAATTGATCAAATTGCACTAGAAATTCAAGCTCCTGCAAAAACAAAGTTTTATTAATGACGAAATCTTTAAGCGTCGACAGCCGCTGCAATCCGTCGACCACAAGCCACTTTTCATCGTCCGTTGCGTCCATGTAAAAAGCAGGAAGCGGTATACGAATGAGCAAAGATTCGATCAGTCTAGACTTTGCCTTTAGTTTCCAAACATCGGCTCTCTGGAAATCCGGGGCCAAATCCACTTCACCTTCACGAATACGCCTGATGAGAGTATCGAGACTCATCTGTTTGGAGGTGATATTGATCAGCACAGGGTTGAAAGGCCTTGCAATTCCCGTGTCCTCATACTCGGTTCCATCGGATGTTTTCTGAATATCGGACAAAATATCGGAATCCTCAGCACTTCCCTTAGAAGACGCTTTCCGATGATTCACGTCTGCTTGGGCAACACCCTTCATTCGAGACACCCCTTCCTACTTCGTAAGCCGGTATGGCGATCTTAGTATACTACGACGAGGAAACAAGCAACCGAAATGTTTTAGTGGGAAAAAACCATTCGCAATGCGTCGTCTATCTTGCGCATCTCTTCGGAGGTCAACGCACCTCGTACCCCGACCATACGGAACCGGTGATCCACGGGACGGGTCTGCAAACAGTCCGCCACCGACTTT
>CAYRPJ010000116.1:0-3766 GCA_964426245.1 uncultured Synergistaceae bacterium | reverse complement strand
TCCTGTGGGAGTGCACCCTCTACACCACCGCCGAGCCGTGCTGCATGTGCGTCGGGGCCATCTACTGGGGGAACGTAGGCAGGATCGTCTTCGGCATTACGGAGAAGCAGCTCCTCGAACTCACCGGCTCGAACGAGGACAACCCCACTTTCGACCTCCCCTCCCGCGAGATCGTCGCCCGGGGGCAGAAGAAGATAGAGATCATCGGCCCCGCCGCCGAAGGAGCGCTCCAGGAGGAGATTCTCGCCGTGCACAGAGGGTATTGGAAGTAGGCGGAGTCTTCATGACGCTTTTCGATGCTCGAAAAGCGCGCAGTGTATTATAATAGTGATCAAGGCATGCTGAGAAATCTTGGAAAGGAGGCGATGCAATGCCGGTCATGACAAAAAGTTCGTTGAGCCCTCTCTCAACCCCGATGGACGCGTCGTGGATAAAAAAAAGAAACGACGAAATTCTTCGGCGGTGCGAACGATTCGCCGGTACGCTTGAAACTCTTTTCGGGAACGACCTGCTCGCCGTCTGGTTGTACGGCTCCTGTGCGACTGGGACGAATCATGTGGAATCCGACGTCGATATCGCAATTATTCTGACTGATGAGGGGAAGAAACGATACGAGCAGAATATCTGCGATATCGCCTCCGACTGCGACGACCTCGAGTTTTCAATGGCTAACGAGCTTGCCATGCCGGTCGCCCTTCTGATATGGAGCGAATCAAGGCTTTCCCGGGAGATCGCTTTTTGCTCGGGCTTCGCCTCCCGTTTACTGGACAAGAGCCTTGCGCTTTTTCAAAGACAGGGGTGGGCGCCGAAATGATGGTCAAGACGCTCACGGGAGCGAACGATTCTCCTGAAATCCGGGAGCAGCTCGTTCACAAGGCTCTCCAAGTTTCTCTCGGCCATTTGAACGGGTGCGTTCTTATGATCGAACGGAACGAGGCCGTGATGGCGAACGACCACCTCTACTACGCGCTGTTTCATGCGGCGAAAGCAGCGCTTTTTGCTCGAGGTAAAGATCCTTCCACACACCAAGGGGTGAAGATGGAACTCTCCGGCATTGCGGCCGAGAATAAATTGGACCGTGAGTTCATCCGCTTTTATGGCAATCGCGAACGCCTTCGCTCGGAGATGAGCTACTCCTATCTGGGCGAAGTGGAGACGTTCTCCGTCCAGGAGGTGACCGATGCCCTGAAAGACTCCTACTCATGGATGAAAACTTTGGTCGACGAACTCATTCGCCCGCTGATCCCTTCCGTTCCTGAATTCGACGAACTTGCGCGGTCTTCCGAAATAGGGAACCACCTTCTCGACGACAAAGGATTCTGACCGTGTTTTCAAGAGTGACAGCTTGCTGTCCCACCGAAAGGAGGTCGCGGCGGCGCCCGGGAGAAAGAGCTCCCGGGCAGGAAAGAGCGGAAAATGAAGAGTCCTTGTTGCCTGCTTTCCGTTTCTCGAACGACCCCCTTTGAAAAATTCTGCAGGCGTTTCGCCCTCGGGCAAAATGCCGTTACATACCGTCAAGATTGCTTCAGCCCCGGACTTCCCCCGTAAGGCGCGCCCACGCGAACCCGGCGAGCATGGCCGCTCCTGCCGGGAGCACGTCTTCGTCCACGTCGAACTTCGGGTGATGGTGGGGGTTGTCCGTCCCCTTCTCCGGATTGCCCGTTCCAAGGAAAAAGAAGGTTCCGGGGACTTTCTGCTCGAAGTAGCTGAAGTCCTCCGACCCCATGATCAGCTCCGTCTCCGTCACATTCTCCGCGCCCAGAACCCGCTCGCAGACCGCCTTCGCCGTCATCGTGACCTCATGATCGTTGACGGTCGCCGGAAGGTTGCGCCTGTAGTCCAGTTCGAACTCGCAGCGCCCCGCAGCGCAGAGTCCCGCGATCACCCTCCGGATGGCAGCCTCGACCGTGTCCTGCACCGCCGGGTTGAAGGAACGGACAGTGCCGTTCATCGTCACCGAATCGGGAATAATGTTGAAGACCGTCTCTCCCGCCTTCACGACACCGGTGCTCACCACGGCGGTCTCCCTCGCTCCGACCTCGCGACCGACGATCGCCTGGAGATTCAGCACGAGATTCGCCGCCGTGATCGTCGGATCGATGGCGTTCTCCGGGGACGAGCCGTGCCCCCCCTTGCCCTTGATTGTCAGGTACCATGCGTCCGCAGCGGCCATCACGGGGCCGGAGCGGTAGAGCACCGTTCCGCTTGGGGCGAGCGACCAGACGTGAAGTCCGCCGATGGAGTCGACGCCGTCGAGCGCTCCCTCCTCGAGCATCACCTTGGCTCCGGATCGCAAGCCGGACTCCTCTGCGGGCTGGAAGATGAAACGTGCCGGGCAGTTCGTCCCTGATCTCAGCGAGGATCTTCGCCGCCACCAGCAGAATGGCCGTGTGCGCATCGTGCCCGCAGGCGTGCATCACGCACGGATTCTGAGACGCATAGAGGAGGTCGTTCTCCTCCTGGAGCGGAAGCGCGTCCATATCGGCGCGAAGGGCGACGGGTGCGTACGGGTGCGTATCCTTCACCCTCCGACACCGACCTGAATCCGCAGCGGAGGGGGCATCACAGATGCTCGACTGAGCCGCCCGATCCGTGTTGTAAAAACCATCCGCCCGTGCTACGATACGAACAATATCATACTGAATTTCAGCGCTTCTCTTGAGTGAACAATGCACTGACGGGCGCGAAAACAGGATACAACGCCGCGGCGCGCACAGTTCACCCTGAGCGGGCGCAAGGAGGGACGAATATGAAACGCAGCGGTATTCTTCACCCGGAACTTGCTTTCCAGATCGCTTCCTGCGGCCACCTCGACCTTATCTGCGTCGCCGACGCGGGGCTTCCCATTCCTGCGGAGACACCCCGGATCGACCTCGCCTACGCGCCCGGCAAACCCGCCTTTTTCGACGTTCTGGGGGCGATTCTCCCCGAGATCGTCGTCGAGCAGGTCTACTGGGCGGAAGAAGCGCTTCTCAAGTGTCCGATGTTCGCCGGCCGTCTCGAGACGTTCTTTCAGCCGATCCCCGGCGAACATATTTCCCACGAAGAGCTCAAGAAGCGCCTCGCCGACGTCCGTTTCGTCGTCCGCACCGGCGAATGCACGCCGTACGCCAACGTGCTGCTCCGCTGCGGCGTCCCCTTCTAACATCAAGAAGGCCGAAGACCGTGCCCTTTCTCTTCCGGCGTCCTGATTCGAGAACGCTGCTCCTGCTGCTTCTCGGGGGACTCATGCTCCTCGCGGGCTCGCTCGAACCGCGCTTTTTCACAGTCGCGAACCTGCTGAACGTGCTTCGCCAGTCCTCCATCATCGGGGTCATCTCGCTGGGCATGACCGTGGTCATTCTCACGGGAGGCATCGACCTCTCCGTCGGCAGCGTCCTCTCGCTCTCCGTCCTCGTCGCAGCCTCCGCGTCGAAAACGGGCTTTCCCGCCCCGCTCGCGTGGGCGTGCGCTCTTCTCGCAGGAGCCGGACTGGGATGGATCAACGGTTTCGGCGTCTCGCGGCTGCGCCTCCCTCCCTTCATCGTCACGCTGGGAATGATGGGATTCGCGCGCGGGCTCTCCTTCATCTACACGGGTGGCGCGCCCATCACCGGATTCGACGCCCTCTTCCGGCTGCCCGGAACGGGCGTCTTCGCCGGTGTTCCGGCACCCGCACTGCTCTTCGGCGCATCCTTCATCATCGTCTTCGTGCTGCTCGAACGCTGCCCCTGGGGAGAGCATATCCGGAACACGGGCTCGAACCCCGTCGCCGCGTGGGGATCGG
>CAYRPJ010000115.1:0-3976 GCA_964426245.1 uncultured Synergistaceae bacterium | reverse complement strand
GACCTCGACAGCTTCGACCAGGACGGCATCAACTGGCTGCTCTTCGTCTTCGAGCACGAGAAGGAGGCGGAAGCCTGCGTCTCGCTCCTCTCCCCGTTCGGACTCGACCTGATACGCCCCTCCATGCCGATGGACGTCTGGGCGCTCAGCTTCGAGGCGCTGGAGAACTTTAAGGAAAAGGCGGAGACGATCCACGACCTGATCCCGGTCATCGGGAGGCCCGTCGTTCGGACGCCATGAGTTTCTGATGCGGGGGGAGTCTTGCTCTCCCCGCTTTTCTTTCACATCCTCGGAGAAACCGAGCGTGTCACCCCGGCCGTATTATCATCATTTCCGATTTGCGGACACCGCACATAGTTGACCAAAGAACTTTTTCCGTCCTTGAGAAAAACACTTCCACCCTCAACATCGACTTGGTATAATGCATTCTGTTGCGTATCCTTTACGATGAAAGGAAGTGGCCGTGTGCGAGAGCAAAACGCCTTTTTTTCAGCGCGCATGGAGCGCCTGTCGGAAGAGCTGGGGAGAAGGGGAGCCGACGCGCTCTTCGTCTTCAGCAGCGAATACGACAACCGCCCCGCGATTCAGTACCTTTCGGGATTCACTGGCTCCTTCGCAGTCGTCGTGGCGGGAGAAAACGGAGGCCGCCTGATCACCGACTCGCGATACTTCCTCCAGGCCGAGGAGGAGTCCTTTATTCCCCTGGTGCGGATGGAGGACCGGGATCCGTGGCCCGCTGTTCATGAGGCTCTTCGGCAGCTCGGCGTGCGGCGCCTCGCCGTGGAGGAAGACAAGCTGACGCTCGAACGCGGACGGGAGCTCGAAAAACTGACCCCGTCGCTCGTCGGGACGAGCAGGCTGTTGCAGCGGCTTCGCGCCGTCAAGGATGCGGAGGAGCTGAATACCCTTCGACGCTCGGCCCGGATCGCGGCCGAGGCTTTCGAGGCGTTTCTTCCCGCGATCCGTCCCGGCAGGAGCGAGGCGGAGATCGCCGCCGATCTGGTCCACGAAATGCGCGTCAGGGGAGCGCAGCAGCCGGTGAAGGGGCACTTCGTCGTCGCATCCGGCCCCCGGGGGGCGAGGCCGCACGGCGTCTTCTCAGAACGGATTCTGCGGCCGGGAGATTTCATCACCATGGACTTCGGCGCGGTCTACAACGGCTACGTCTCGGACATGACCCGCACCGTCGGCCTCGGAGACGTCGACCCGAAGTTGATCGAAATCTACCGCATCGTGCTGGAGGCTCACGACCGCGCCATCGCCGCCGTCTCGCCGGACGCGACGGGCCGGAGCGTGGACGAGGCGGCGCGGAGCGTCATCCGCGCGCACGGCTACGGAGAATATTTCACACACTCCACCGGTCACGGCATCGGGCTCGAACTGCACGAACTTCCGGTGCTCAACCGTCTGAACGATGAAAAACTCCCCGTAGGTTCCGTCGTGACCGTGGAACCGGGCATTTACATCGAGGGCCTGGGCGGGGTGCGCATCGAGGACGACGTCATTGTGACGCCCGAAGGCGCCGAGGTGATCACGAGCATCTCCGGGACGGAGCTGCGCCTGCTCTCTCCGGCATGAGGAAAAAGTACCGGGGCCATCCCCGGTGGAATATAAATGGGAAACACATTCAAGACATCGGCATGCCGGTGTCAACACCATGAAAGGTCGTGATGCACAGTGAATAAGTTCCGTCCAGCACTGATCGCGCTTCTTGTCGTGGCGGCGCTCTCTCTTCCGGCGTTCGCCTCGGAGCTTCGGATCGCCCAGGTCGCGGACATCTCCAGCCTCGATCCGCACAGGGTAAGCGACGTCTACTCGGCGAACATAATCCGGCAGATCTACAGCAATATCGTCCAGGTGGACGAGCACATGGAGATCGTCCCCGACCTGGCCGAGAGCTGGGAGAACCCCGACGACCTCACGTGGATCTTCCACCTCCGCAAGGGCGTGACGTTCCATAACGGCGATCCGCTCAACGCAGCCGCCGTGAAATTCTCGCTCGACCGGATAAAGGATCCCGCCACTGCCTCCCCCGGCGCGACACACCTGCGAGAAGTGGCCTCCGTCGAAGCAGTGGACGAGCACACGCTGAAGCTCGTCACGAAGCGCCCGTTCGCCCCCATGCTGATGAGCCTGACCCGCTACGAGACGGCCATCGTCAGCGAGAGAGCCGTCAAAGAGGCGGGCGCGGACTACGGCAGCAGGGCCGCCGTCGGAACCGGCCCATTCAAGTTCGTGAGCTGGTCGCGCGGCGACAAGGTCGTCATCGAGAAATTCGACGGCTACTTCCGCGGCCCCGCTTCCATCGACACCGTCGTCTACCGCGGCATTCCCGAGGACGCGACACGCCTCGTCGAGCTGGAATCCGGCGGGATCGACCTCATTCCGGGCAACTTCCCGAACCAGGATTTCGCCTCGATCAAGGAAAGCGGAAAATACCTCACCTACCAGACACCCGCCATGTCCACGCTCTATATGGGACTGAACACCGAGATCGAGCCCCTGGGCAACAGGACCGTCCGCAAGGCAATGAACTACGCGGTAGACAAGCAGGCCATCGTCGACGCCATCTACTTCGGCTTCGGAGCTCCCGCCAGAGGCCCTCTCTCCCCGGTGATCTGGGGATTCGATCCGACGCTCGAGCCGGCCTACCCGTACAATCCGGAGAAGGCGAAGGAGCTTCTGAAGGAAGCCGGCTTCCCCGACGGCTTCGACATGACCATCTACTCGGACAACCGCACCGAGCGGCGCAGCGCCGCCGAACTGATCCAGGCCTACCTGGCCGAGGTCGGCATCCGGGCGAAGATCGAGCTGATGGAGTGGAGCGCGCTGCTCTCCACCTCCGCCAAGGGTATCGGCGGCGGCTTCATGCTCGGATGGACGGGAACGGGCGACGCCGACGGCGCGCTGACTCCGGTCTACCATTCCATGAACATCGGGTCATCCAACCGCTTCCGCTACAAGAGCCCCGAGCTTGACGCGCTGATGGACAAGGGCGCGGCCACGCTCGACCAGGCCGAGCGCAGGAAGATCTACGCGGAGGCCCAGAGAACGGCCGTCGAGGAGTGCCCGCTCGTCTTCATGATCAGCCAGGAGCTCCTGGGCGCGTCCTCCAAGAAGGTCCAGGGCTTCAAGCTCTATCCGAACATGATCACCCCCCTTTACGGAGTGACCGTCTCGAAATAAGCCCGACGAACGCGCCGGAGTCCCCCGCACAGCAGCGGCCGGACTCCGGCGATATTTCCCCTGGAGGATGGCTGTATGCTTCGATATTTTCTGAAGAGACTCATGTTTCTTATTCCCGTGCTGTTCGGCGTCTCCATACTCATCTTTTCCATCGTTCATCTCGCCCCCGGCGATCCGGCGGAAGTCATGCTCGGCCCCAGCGCAACCCAGGAGGACATCGCCAACCTGAGGGAACAGCTGGGACTCACCAGGCCTTTATACGTCCAGTACGGAATTTTCCTGGGCAACGCGCTCAGAGGCGACCTCGGGCGCTCGATAAAATCCAATGCCCCGGTCATGGAGGAAATCATGGAGCGATTTCCGAAGACGCTCACACTCGCACTGCTGGGCATGACGTTCGCCATCGTCATCGGGCTGCCGCTGGGAATCCTCGCCGCGCTCAAACAGAACACGTGGGTGGATGCCTTGTGCAGCTTCCTGGCCCTCGTCGGTTTTTCGATACCGAACTTCTGGATCGCGCTGATGCTGATGCTGCTGCTCTCCATCTATATCCCGATACTGCCTTCGTCGGGATTCGACTCGTGGAAGAACCTGATCATGCCCACCATCGTGCTCGGCATCCAGACCATGGCGGTCATCGCACGCATGACCAGGTCGAGCATGCTCGAAGTCATCCGGCAGGACTACGTCCGCACGGCCAGGGCGAAAGGGATCTCCGACCGGCTCGTGCTCACCCGCCACATCCTGAGCAACGTGATGATCCCCGTGGTCACGATCGCGGGGCTCTACT
>CAYRPJ010000114.1:0-4027 GCA_964426245.1 uncultured Synergistaceae bacterium | reverse complement strand
CGATACAGGCGGTGAACAGCGGCTCGGTGCTTCTGGGGATGCTGCTGACCAAGGCTACCGGACTCGCTGCGGGCTTGACCGGAGTTCCGTTCGTCCTCGCCTCCAGTCTTCTGGGCGTGGCCCTGCTCTTTTTCTCGACGCTGTTCCTTCGGGACGACCCGACGAGCTTCGCCGGCTTCGGTCTGCACGACGCCGCGGAGGACGAGTGTCCGTCGATGGAATCCCCGGCGGAACGGGCGGGAAGCGAAGGGAAGTCCGCCGCGCGGGAGGACGGCGTTTTCCCGCGTCTTCTGGAACAGGGGCTCTCGCTTCAGGAGATCCGGGTTGCGCTGTGCGTGGCCGAAGGGCTCGCGAACGCGGATATTTCACAGCGCCTGAACATCACCTCCAACACGGTGCGGAGCCATCTGCGGAAGATCCACAGAAAAATCGGCTCTTCGGACAGAAAGACGCTGATCGACGAGATTATGAGAATGCGCCAGGGAGCGTGACGCGATCGCGCAAACGGGAAAAACGCACCGCTCCCGATGGAGGCCCGAAGCTTCCCCATCGCCGGAAGCTTTATCGACATCGGCCGGAGAAAACCGGCGTCGAGGATCATTCCGGGCTTCCTCGGCCGGCCGACGCCAGTCTCCACCGGCTCCGTTCTCCTCGCCCCCGGCTTCTCCGTCTTCGTCGGGATCTTCTTCGGCTTCTACCCCGCCTGGAATGCCTCGCTGCCGAACCCGATAGAGGCGCTGCGGTACGAGTAGAGGGAAGAAAAAAAGGAGCGCCCCCTTCATCTCCTCTTCGGAGAAAAGAGAGCACCCCTTTCGCGTTTCCGGGGCGGGACTTTCCTACCCGGCGGTCTGCTTCTATCTCCTCCGGCCGCACGCCAGAAGCGCGAGGGGAGCAAGAAGAACCAACAGCGACGGGGAGAAGGCGCCTCCCGACGCGCAGCCGCTTCCTCCTCCATGAACATCCGGCTCGTCGACGCGCCGCCCCTCCAGAAGAAACGCCGGGTCCGTCACGCTTCCGTTCACCGTCCCGTCCAGGTCGAATCGACCGCCGTCCCTGATCGCCAGCACGACAAGGCAGCCGGCCGTGATCTTGTCCTCCCCCCCGAGCACCCGCGTCAGCATGCTTCCCCGCGCCGTCCGCTCCGCCTCGACCACTGCGGAACACCCGTCCGAGAGCTGTTCCAGAGAAAAGACTCGGACGAAAACCTCCGCCGCAGCTTCGCCGTCCACGGAGAGCGCCTTCACTATCTGCAGATGACCGGACGCCTTGCCGACGAACGATTCGGGGATTCCGAAGAAGACCACAGCTGTCGTTCCGGATACGGCCACAAGCGACGCCTTTCCTCCCAGCATCGCTTTGAACGCGGCCAGAGGGGCGCCCGCGGCGCCCTCCGGGATCTCCAGATCCTCAAGAAGTTTTTCCAGGCGCTCCATCCCCTTGTTCGTGATAAAGACGCGCCCCTCGTCGTCCACGTCCAGCAGATCGAGGATCGCCTCGATGCTTCCGGACGGTATCCCGGCGCCCTGCAGCGCATTCCGGAGCGCTTCTCTTTTCTGCTCCGGCGTCGGGTTCGCAGGCAGCTCCACCTTCATCGGCGTCGGGACGGACGGAACGGAGTCTTCGGGGAGCAAGATTCCGGGCGGCAGGATGGGCGGAACCACCGGGGGTACGACGGGGGTCGGGGTGGGCGTGGGACTCGGCGTCGGTGTCGGTGTCGGTGTCGGTGTCGGACTCGGCGTCGGCGTGGGTGTCGGGCTCGGCGTCGGTGTCGGACTCGGCGTCGGCGTCGGACTCGGCGTCGGGGTTGGCTCAGGCGTCGGCTCCGGCGTCGGGGTTGGCTCAGGCGTCGGCGTGGGTTCAGGCGTCGGAGTCGGGGTCGGCGTGTACTGCACTTGGAGCACGGTCAGTGAGTCTTTGGTCACCGTCGCATTCTGATCCGCAGGCTTCGTCCAACCGCTCACTTCGTTGAAAACGACCGTGTAGTCGCCGGTCGGAAGTCCGGAAACGCTTGTTCCCGAAATCCTCCACGTCGCCCCTCCGTCGATGCTCCAACGAGCGGAGGCAGGACCCTTTATCTCGACGCGCAGGTCGCCCGCATGCCGCGTGTAGATGCCGTCGTCAGCTTGGACCGTGCCGCCCTTCGTCACGGTGACGTTCCGATCGTCCGGTTTCGTCCAGCCGCTCACTTCACTGAAGGTCACCGTGTAGACGCCGGTCGGGAGATCAGATGCCGTCTCGCCGGAGACTCTCCATGCCGCCCCTCCGTCGACGCTCCACCGCGCTCCCGCGGTACGGGCCCCCTCCGGTTCGATATCGACTGTCAGAGCGCCGACGTGCCGTATGTACGTGCCTGTGGTCTTTGCCGTGCCTCCGTCCGTCACAGTGACGTTCCGATCGTCCGGTTTCGTCCAGCCGCTCACTTCACTGAAGGTCACCGTGTAGACGCCGGTCGGAAGATCCGATGCCGTCTCGCCGGAGTTCCTCCACATCGTCCCCCCGTCGATGCTCCACTTCCCTCCCGCGGTACGGGCTCCCTCCGGTTCGATGGTTACCTGCAGGTTCCCTACCACGGCCTCGCAGGCGCCGATGTCGATTCCCGATCCTTGGGGGCGGGAAATACCGCGCTGGTCGGCCGCGGGAGCGCCCGCGGAGGTTCCCGCGTTCAGCGCGCCGCTGCCCGCGAGCAGCGCATGCGTCTTCGTCGGGCCGCCGTTGTCCGCCAGCGGGCCGAGCTTGGGGTCGAGGTTCGTGTTGCCTGCTCCGGGGTGCATGATCACGTCGACAATAGAGTAGGTTATGGCCGGCGTGCCGCCATTAACCGTAATCTGTCCGGCCGGACTGTCCGTTCCCCAGAAGATGCTGTTCGTCACCGTCGGGCTGCTCTGAAAGATGCGCATTCCGCGGCCGTCGACAGCGCTGTTTCCCGATAAGGTGCAGTTCGTCAACGTCGGGCTGCTGTTGTTGTTGGACATACCGCCGCCATAATAGGTTACGCTGTTCCCGGAGAAGGTGCAGTTCGTTACAGTCGGACTGCTGCTGAAGCGGTTGAACATGCCGCCGCCATCATCGGTCGCGAAGTTTCCGGAAAAGACGCTGTTCGTCACCGTCGGGGCGGATTGGTGGTTTATCATCCCGCCGCCGGAGCTGATCGCAATGTTTCCGGAGAAGACGCTGTCCGTCACCGTCGGGGCGGATTGGTAATTGTCCATCCCGCCGCCGTAAATCGCGCTGTTTCCTACGAAGATGCAGTTCACCACCGTCGGGTATGCTTGGGAGTTGTACATTCCTCCGCCGTACATATTGGAACCGGCTCCGTTGGCGTTGCCTCCGGTGACGACGAAGCCGTCGAGCACGGCCGTCGCGTCCACGCCGTCGGAATAGACAACGTGGTAGCTGTTGTCGTTGCCCGTGGTTCCCTGGTATCCTCCCGCGGCAGCATTAAAATCGTCGTCCTCGTTGAGGTCCCCGGTCAGGATGGTGGGATTCGCCGCCGGATCGCGGTCATCCATTCCAGGATTTCCCGTCGCCGGAAAGCCGCCGTAGAGCGCGACGCCGCTTTTCAGGACAAACGACTTCGTGCGGTCCGTATCCGCCGTCGGCGTGTACCTCCCCGCCGCAACCCATATCTGGTCGGCGCTGCGCGCGGCCGTCAGCGCCGCCTGAAGGTCCGTGAAGGCGTCGGTCCACGAGGATCCGTCGTTCTTGCCTGCGGCGCCCTGCTTCACATAGAGGATCGTCGGAGGCCTTGTCACACGAAGGACGATGTTGGAAAATGTCAGACTGCCGTACATGAAATTGACACGAGTAGGAGGGGTGATATTCCAAGCGTTGGTGGAGAAGATTACATCTTCGGTCGTCAGGTTGCGCCCGCCCACGCTGCTGCTGATATCGTACGTCACCGTGGCGGGAAGATTGGCCGAGTAGATCGGGTAGGCGTTGCCAAGACCGACGAGCAGACTATTCCCGCAGTAGATAGGGCTTCATGAACAAGTCATGAGCCTTGCTTCATCAAAGCCGAAGTGGACAA
>CAYRPJ010000113.1:0-4100 GCA_964426245.1 uncultured Synergistaceae bacterium | reverse complement strand
GGAGCCGACGTGGTGGGCGGCATTCCGTGGATCGAGTACACCGACGCCGACATGCAGGAGCATATCGACTCGATGTTCGCCCTCGCGAAGGAGTTCAACAAGGACGTCTCCATGCTGATCGACGACGCCGGCGATCCCGGCCTGCGCTCGCTGGAAATGCTCGCGGTCAAGACGATCAGGGAGGGGTGGCAGGGGCGCGTGACGGCGCAGCATTGCCGCGCCGTCGCGATGTACCAGGAACCGTACTTCCGGAAGATCCTGGCGCTGCTGAAGAAGGCCGATATCGGACTTGTCAGCGATCCGCACACAGGACCGCTCCACGCCCGCGTGCGCGATCTCTACGACGCGGGCGTGGCCGTCGCGCTCGGGCAGGACGACATCGCCGACGCCTACTACCCCTTCGGCCGCAACAACATGCTGGAGGTGGCCTTCCTCGCCGTCCACCTGCTCTGGATGACAACGTTCAGCGACATGGAGATCATCTATGACCTGATCACCACGAACGCGGCCAAGGCGATGGGGATCAAGGGGCACTCCCTGGAGGTCGGAGGAAACGCCGACCTCGTCGTGCTGAATGCCGAGGACGTCTACCACGCGATCTGGGAGCACGAGGCGCCGCTCTACGTCATCCGCAAGGGCAAGGACGTCACGCTGAACTAATCCTCCTCACAACGAGATCTTCGCCCCCGGAGACGGCTTCCGGGCGGAGCGGAGGCGCCCGTCCGCGATGATCCGGTCACGGGGAAAGCATAGCATGTTTGCAAGTCGATCGCAAATATGCTATGCTTCTTTTATGGACAGATGCGATGCGGTCACAACCTTGCGCAGACACAAAATATCGGTAACAGAGCAGCGGCGGCGCATTCTCTCGGAGATTCACTCTCTGGACGGAACATTCACCGCGGCCTCGCTGAAAGAGTCGGACTCGCTGGACGGGATCGACGAAGCAACGGTCTTCCGCACACTCGCCCTCTTTCTGGAGCGGGGGATCATACGCTCGGTCGGCGACTCGGAGCGGGGGCAGGTCTTCGAGAAGAACTGCAAGCACAATCCTGCACACGGACACTTCCGCTGCACCGTCTGCGGAACATGGACCTGCCTTCCTCCATTTTCGGAGGAAGAGAAGGGAATGTTCTTCACCTTGCTGACCGACGAATACGCGGCGGAGAGTGTCTCCGTCGTCTTTCAAGGGGTGTGCCCTTCCTGCTCCGGCGGAAGGTACCGTTCAGAGGAAAGCTCGTCCCTTTCCTGTCGATAAGGAGGAGATTTGGAATGAAAAAAGTTCTGTTATCCGCGCTTTTCGCGCTGCTCGCCTTCTCTTCGGCCGCGGCGGCCGAACCTGTATCGGTCTTCGTCTCAATTCTGCCGCAGAGGTTCTTCGTCGGACAGATCGGCGGCGAACGTGTGAACGTCTCGGTTCTGGTGGAGAAAGGACGCGATCCCCACGTCTTCGAACCGCTTCCCGCCCAGATGGCGGGGCTGGCGAAGGCGAAGGCTTACTTCGCCATAGGACTCCCCTTCGAGGAAACGCTCCTTCCGCGGGTGAAGAGCCTGACCCCCGATCTGAAGATCTATCATACCGACGAGGGGATAGACAAGATAGCAGTCTCTCGCGGGCACGACAACCACGAACATCAGCACGAACACAAGGCCGAGCAGCACGAACACGATCACAAGCACGACCACAAGGCCGAGAAGCACGAACATCATGCGCACGACAACCATCACCATCACGAAGGCGCCGACCCGCACGTCTGGAACGGCCCGCGCGAAACGATCCACATGGCGGGAAATATCCTCGCCGGACTGATCGAAATCGACCCCGACGGCAAGGACGAGTACACCAAGCGGCACGCAGCCTTCGTCGAGCGCATAAAGGCGATGGACGCCGAGTTCGTCGAGCTTTTCCGCGAAAAGCAGGGAGCGGCCTTCCTCGTCTTCCACCCCGCATGGGCTTACTTCGCCAGAAGCTACGGTCTCGTCGAAGTCGCCATCGAGACCGACGGCAAGGAACCGAAGGCCGCCGATCTGGCGAACATCATCTCGGAGGCCAAGGAGCGCGGAGTTCGAGTGGTCTTCATTTCGCCGCAGTTCTCGAAGAGAAGCGCTGAAATCATCGCTCGGGCAGTCGGCGCGACGGTCGAGACGGTCAACCCCCTCGCCGAGGAGTGGGAGGAAAACCTGCGCGCCGTCGCCAAAGCCATAGCCGAGGCCGCGAGGTAGGGATTTCGAGCTGCAGAAGATGGGCGGGATGGCGGAGGCGGAAGAAGCAGCCCTCCGCCATCGTCGTTTTAAAATGGCGTATTGATGTTGATGCCTGATGAATCTTTTGCGGTACCGTTTCGGTTATAATCTTCCGTAAGGCCGGCATCGGCCGCACAGCGCGGGAAGCGAACCGGCAGAGGGTGAAATAACCGTGAAAGAAGGGTATGCGATGAAATTGAAACGAAAAAACGTGCCTGATGATACGCAAATCGTGAGCGATCCGGCGCGAGAGAGGGACTACTTCATGCTGAAGGCGATCCAGTCGGCCATGCCCGACCCCTACTATGTCAGGGACATGGAGTACAACGTCATCCTCTGGCCGGAGGCCATCCAGAAGCTGACCGGCTACTCGGAGGCGGAGGCGAAGCGGACGAAGTGCGGCGACATCTTCCGCGCGGATGTCTGCAAGGACTGTCCGACGCAGAAGTGCGTCATAAGCGGCAAGTTTCTCAAGGACGCTCAGGTGGATGTCTACCGGAAGGACGGCGCCAAGCTGACCGCGCTCGTCTCCAACGCCGGAGTATACAACGAGAAGGGCGAGCCGATAGGCGCGGTCGAGATCGTGAAGGACTATACGGCCTACAACGGACTGGTCATGAAGATAGCCTCCAGCACGGAACATCTGAGCGCCATGGCGGAGGAGCTTGCCGCCTCCTCCGAGGAGGTGACGGCCATGTCGCAGGATCTGAACAGGCGCTCGCAGGATGTCGCCGATTCCGCCGTGAAAGAACTCGAGGCGGCGAAAGAGATGCAGCGGAAGGCAAAGGACTGCGTCTCCTTCGCGGAGGGAGCGAACAGCGCCATCGAGCAGATGAACAGCTCCATGACGCTCTCGGTGAGCAAGATATCGGATCTGCGCGCCAGATCGGAAAACATCGGCAGAGTCGTCGGAACGATCCAGAATATCGCCAAGCAGACCAACCTTCTTGCGCTGAACGCCGGAATAGAGGCCGCGCGTGCCGGTGATGCGGGCAAGGGATTCGCAGTCGTGGCCAACGAGGTAAAGAAGCTGGCGAGCAACTCGCTGACGGCGGTGGCGGAAATTGCCGGGACCATCAAGGAGATCGTCTCGCTGGTTCAGACGGCGACGGACACCATCTCGACGACGGAGGGCGACCTGAAGACGGGGCGCACATCGCTGCGCGAACTGCTCGAGCGAATCGGCGAGATCAGCCGGGATGCCGCTTCGATGACGGATTCCGTCCTCGAAGTACAGAAGTCGTCCGGCGAGAGCGCACGGATCAGCACGAATCAGAGCGACTCCATGGAAGAGGTCTCAAGGGCCGGCCAGGAGATCGCCACCATAGCGCAGGAGCTGCACGAGGAGTTCGACAAAGTCCGGAAGATCAACATGTAGCCGGGGAGGCGGAGCACCGTGAAAAAAATACATTTCGAGGAGATCGAAGGCACGCACTTCCCCGCCGGGCGAAGGACGCGCGTGCTCGTCGGAAAGGACAGCCCTCTGCAGGCGAAGGGGTTCGTGATGGGGCGAGTCCGCATCTTCCCTGGGGGCAGCATCCCCGCGCACGGACACTTCAACGAGGAGATCTACCACATCCTCTCCGGAACAGGCGAAATGCAGGTAGGCGACGAAACGGGCGCGGTCCGCGCGGGCGACACGGTCTACCTGGACCCCGACGTCCCCCACACGCTGCGCAACACCGGCGACTCGGACATGGAGATGCTGTTCGTCTACTCCCCGGCGGGCGTCGTCGAACACTGGCGGGAAGAGCTGGAGGGGAAGCGCTGAACACCCTTCGCATGAAAGGAGACACGAAGGCATGACGCGGAAAGTCATTCTGACGACGGGATCGTCGCGGGGCATCGGGTTGGGC
>CAYRPJ010000112.1:0-4516 GCA_964426245.1 uncultured Synergistaceae bacterium | reverse complement strand
CCGGGCACGGCTCCACGTACGGCGGCAACCCGCTCTCCCTCGCCGTGGCGAACGCTTCGCTCAAACTGCTTGAAGACGAAGGCTACCCTGAAAAAGCTCGCGCCGGCGGAGAGTTCTTCAGAGAACTGCTCTCCGGGATCGACTCGCCGTTGATTTCGGAAATCCGGGGCATAGGGCTGCTGAACGGCGTGGAGCTGACCGTCAAGGCCGTTCCCGTGGTGAAGCGGATGCAGGAGATGGGAGTGTTGGCGCTCCCCGCCGGGCCGTCGGTCGTCCGGTTTCTCCCCCCCTTCCCCGCGGGCGACGCGGACTTCCGGAAGGCCGCGTCGGTCTTCGCCGAAGCGCTGAAGGAGGAAGGGCGGTGAGCCGCGCCGTCGACCTGCTGTCGAACCTTGTCGCCATCCCGAGCCTGAGCGGGCGGGAAGAACACGCGTGCGCGTTTCTGGCCGATTCGCTCCCTTCAACCGGGTGGGAGCGCGTGGAGATCGACGGCGCGGGAAGCGTCGTCGCCTCGCGTGGCTCCGGAAGCAGGGAACTCGTCCTTCTTGGGCATATCGACACCGTGCCCGGCGGGCCGGCCCACGCGCTCGACGGGAACATTCTACGCGGTAGAGGGAGCGTCGACGCGAAGGGGCCGCTCTGCGCCTTCGCCGTCGCAGGCGGACGCGCGCCGATTGCCCCCGACTGGAAGCTCACGCTCATCGCCGCAACCGGCGAGGAGGCAGACTCCAGGGGAGCGCTCCACCGCATTCCGAAGCACTCCCCCGCCGCCTGCATCATCGGAGAGCCTTCGGGGGCCGACGGCGTCACCATCGGCTACCGGGGGAGCCTCCGTATCGCCCTCTCGGCGGAGGACGGCGGTGCGCACCGGAGCGGCGACGCAGGCCCCGTCACGGCGGTCGTGCGTGCGACGGCCGACATCCTCGCCCTCGTCGAGGCCGCCGACTTCCCCGAGCTGCCGGTCATAAAACGCCCTTCCGGAGCGGTAGTCTCGATGCACGGCGAGGAGAACGGACACCGCCTGGGCCGGAGCGAACTCGACATCCGCCTTCCGGAGGGGAGCGATCCGCAGCAGTGGATAGAGCGCGTCGTCGGGCTGGCCGAACGACGGAGCGTGCATGCACGCGTCCTCGCCGTCACTCCCGCCCACGTCGCGGACAAGAACAATCCAACAGCACGTGCGCTGCGCCTCGCCGTCCGGAAGAACGGCCTGAATCCACGCCTCCTCGCAAAAGGCGGCACCGCCGACTTCAACCTCGCCGCCGCGTGGAACTGCCCGATCGCCGCCTACGGCCCCGGCGACAGCAAGCTCGACCACACCTCCGAGGAACAAATCTCCCTCGCCGAGTACCTGACCTCCCTCGACATCCTGACAAAAGCCCTCCCGATGATCATGCGGAGCGCATAGAACGCGCTCCGCATGGTACATGTGCTCTTGCGTTTATTCCGAAACGATACTATGCTTGAACCGTTCGGAGATCGGCGCATATTCCAAAGGATATTCTGAATCAAGAAGAAAACGGCTTTCGCGAAGGGAGGCCCAACCAATGAATACAGTCACCGTTTCTAACGAATACCAGATAGTAATCCCAAAGGAGATCGGAGATGCGGTCGGCGTACAACCAGGAACAAGACTGGAAGTTCTGTCGTACGATAAAAAAATAATTCTCGTACCGATTCGACCCATGAGGAGCATGAAAGGCGCTTTTAAAGGAATCAATACGGAGATAGAGCGGGAAGAGGATAGAATATGAACGTTATCGACTCGTCATGCTGGTTGGAGTATTTTGCGGGCAGCAATACGGGGGATCGGATCGCCATGGCGGTCGAAGACATTCAACGCCTTATTGTACCTACTATCGTTCTCTACGAAGTGTTCAAGAAACTTCTTGTTGAACTTGATGAAGACAGCGCATTACTCGCGATTGCACACATGAAGCAAGGAGAGGTCATCACGCTGACACCGGAACTTGCAATATATTCAGCGCACATAGGAAAAGAATTCAAGTTGCCTATGGCCGACAGCATCATTTATGCGACCAGCAGAAAATTCAATGCGGTACTGTGGACTCAGGACCAACATTTTGAAACTTTGGATTTCGTCCAGTACTTTCCAAAGGTCAAGAATCAGTAAAACAAAGAAGGTTGGTCTCATGCAGGAAATCTTAAAAACGGCGCAGCATACGGAAATGCACTTCGGAACCGGTAAGCGAAGAGGCGATCCGCCGCGGGCGCGGAAGCGTGGACTTGAACGGGCCATTGTACGCCTTCGTCGTCGCAGGAGGGTGTGCATCGAGAGCCCCGGACTGGAAGATCTCCCTCGCCGAGTACCTGACCTCCCTCGACATCCTAACTTCCGCCCTTCCCGCAATCATGAGGTACATAGGCTGATGCGCATAGGATTGCAATTATTCTGTATCAATACTATGCTTCATTTGTGCAAGAGTGTATGGCCGACTCGCTTCAGAGATTTTTGCCCGGTCACTATCGAAGAGTGAAGGAGCGATGAACATGAATACAGAATACACAGCTGTCATAAAGCAGGACGGCGACTGGTGGATAGGCTGGATAGAGGAAATCCCGGGGATCAACTGCCAGGAGAGAACGCGCGACGAGTTGACGGAAACACTGCGTATCACGCTGCGTGAAGCGATCGAACTCAACCGGAGCGATGCGGTCGATGCGGCGGGCGAAGGCTACACGAAGGTAAAAATCGCGGTATGAAGCGGGAAGAGTTGCTTCGCTACCTGCGCGGACAGGGGGGCGTCCTGTTACGGGAAGGCGCGAACCACTCATGGTGGCAGAACGCTTCCTTGACTACGCGCTCAGCCGTTCCAAGGCACTCGGAGATATCGAATCTTCTGGCGAAGAAGATCTGCAAAGATCTCGGAGTGCCGCCAGTCAAATAGAACGGGCCAAGATACTCGGCGGCCCGAACGCCGTCCGACGAAAGTCCGCTCCGACGGAATTTCTGCTTCACCTGACTGTACGCTCTCTTTCAAACCTTCCTACCGTGCTCAATCTCCGCCCTTCGGTTCGGCGACGCGCTCACTCCGGCCGCCAGGTGCACTCTTTCCAGCGCTTTTCATAGCGTCTCGCAAACTCCTTCATCTCGCGCCCGTTGGCCGCAGGATCACTGCAGGCCCGGGCGCACGTGGAAACAACATCCCGGTAGAACTCCGAAGCGACAGGGTGTATCCCGTCATAATTCAAAAGCAGTTCAGGAAGGCGCTCCGTGATTTTTTCTCCGCGAGGCGCCATCAGAATGCTCGGGGGGTCGTCATACCGGGTGATCAGTACGTACCGCCAACTCGGATCCGCAGCTCCCCTGCGCGGGACGATTTCGAAGGGACATGCGTCTCCACCATGGGAAAGGGACTCGTAGACCTCCCTGACGGCCCCGGGTTTACTGGCCATCAGTACATACGGCCCGGTAGCCCTATACACATCGAAGCGATCGTCGAGTTCGATGCCGAGAACGTCTTCCAAAGCATACCGCGCATACGTGTCCAAAGGGGCCGTTTCAGAGGTGAACCATTGAAGTGCCCGCAGGGTGATCCCAACGTGCGCGGCGATCTCCGCAGGCGGATTGGGCCAGCATGACACGAGGTTCTTGACGATTTCCGCCGCGTTGTCATAGCGACGGTAGACTTGATACTCCTCATCCTCATCGAAATCCTCCGGCGCCTTTTCATCTACCAGCAGCCACATCCTGCCATCGAATTCATCGAAGGAGAAAGAGCGCGCCCCGTCGGGCGGCAGAGACGCCTCCCAGGATGACAACCACGGACCTGGCTCCCAATCGAGCCCGCCTTCCGCCGCCGGTGCCGGCGCATGCACCGGCAAAGCCAGCCACTGCCGGATTCTGTCGTTGACCTCGCGGCTGTGCGACCCTCTACGATCATCCCTGACATCAAAATCGCGCTCTTTTTGGGCGTCCCGGCAAAGAGCCTGTATCGCTCCCGGAAGAGACCAGTCGCTTCGGATGTGCTGCCTCGGCAGCCACCGGCAAGAATCCTGAGCGGAGCGCAGCGAACCTGGAAGGGACTGGTCCTTGGAATCCGCCACTTCGACATGCACCCCTATTTTCGACATATCCCCCACCAGTCCGGGACAGGCCTTTGCGAGGTGGCGACCGATCCGAAGAATATCCGGCCTGCCACGCAAGCCCCCGGCGTTTCGCCATGCCTCCAGAAGAACATCCCGGACGGCCCTGGGCTGATCAAGCGGCGCGAATGTCATCCACCGAATAGGCAACCCGGCAACTGTCAAACCATAGAGAATGAGAGGCTCAAGTCCGTACCGCTCCGCCTCCTTGAGCCTGAGCGGATCCCCCGCAGGCACAATGCCGTGCTCCGCATGAAGAAAGAGATACTTTGCAATCGCAACGTAGAAATGATGTTCTCTTTGAGAAAATGGCGCCTGTCGATTCAATATCAAGTCAACCTCCTTCTACGGTCAGTTCCGCAGCGCCCAACCTGCGACATCCGGGGCCGGAAATCCGGCTTCTGCCTCC
>CAYRPJ010000111.1:0-4845 GCA_964426245.1 uncultured Synergistaceae bacterium | reverse complement strand
TTCGCGCCTGCGCCTCCGAAGAGACGGCGCAGAGAACGAGGAGCAGAACGCCTCGGACCAACAATGTGACCATACGTCCAGTCATGATCTTCCTCCCTTCGCCTCCCCGGGGGGGCCGGCCCGCCCGATCAGGTTCATCGCCGCACAGCAACAATAGGAGGCGCATCTCCGCATGCGACACGGGCTCTTCCCATTTCACCCTCGCCGACGCAAAGAGACGCGCGAAAACGAACGGCTTACAGCTTCGACACATCCTCGGCGTCGATGACCGTATATCCCCTTTGTATGAGAGCCTGCGCGAAGAGCCCCTGTCCGGGGATCAACTTCCCTGAAAACGTCCCGTCGTATATCCGGTTCACTCCGCACGTGGGACTTCGTGATTGCAGAATCACCAGGTCGAATTCCTCATCCTTTATTTTTTTCAGGGCGAGAGCAACCGCGTTTCGAAATTCCGCATCAACATTCTTGCCGTGTTCATTCATCACCGCTCCGTCGACGATTTCAGCGCACGGGCGGGGCGTCCCCAGGTTTCCCAACATCTCAGGGCAGATGCTTATGACTTCCTTATCCCGTAAATACTCTATCACCACTTCGTTCTTATTGTTTTTCCCATTATATTTACAATTGCACCCTATCGTACATGCGCTTACCAAGACTTTCATATTCCCTCCAAAAAAGTCCGAAGGCTATTTTCCCGGTCTCCTTCGGAGCGGCGACCGAATCCAGGGGTTCCGGAAGAACAACGGAGAGGGCCCATTCGTTCGGGCTTCCTCCCCGTTCCTGATTCCAGCGAATACAGCGGCTTTTGGATGCGTTGGAACGTCTAATGCAGCGAGAACTCGCTCTTGAACTCGTCCATCAGCTCCTTCGAGAACTTCATGGCGAGCTTGCCCCACGTCGAGGCGACTTTTGTGAATAGAGGCTCCAGCTCCGAAGCCGTATAAGTGTGGACTTCGATTCCGGCCTCTTTCATCAGTTCGAGATGTTTTTTCTGGTCCTGCTCCGCGAGGTAGATGCTGACCGAGGTGGCCTTTGCGCAGGCGTCCGCGATGATCCCGCGATCCTCTTCCGGCAGCTTTTCCCAGGTTTTCAGGCTGATCATGTAGTTCAGGCTCTCCACGGAGTAGCGGAGATCGTACCAGTATTTGATGACGTCCTTGAGAATGGCGTACGCCGCCGCAGGAGTCATTCCGTTGACCCCCTCCGCGAAACCGTTCTGGAGAGAGCCGCGGACTTCGTCCCAGGGAATGGTGATCGTCCGGTACCCCATCGCCTCGGCGCCGAGCTTGAAAACCTCCATCTGGGGGATACGAAGCAGAATGCCCTTTTTCACCTCCGGATCGAGGGGTTCATTCACCGGCTTGGTGCTTCCGATGCCGATAAAACCTTCGAACTGTATTCCAAGGAGCTTGACTCCTAGGGCGGAATGCAGCTCGTCCATCTTCCCGACAAGCCAACCGTCCGGAGCGAAGGCGGTTCTGGCCTCCTCGAAACTCCGGATGAAGCAGTTTGTGTAGGCGAGTTCGAGGCGCGGATCGAACTGGCTGGGAACGGTGATCGCCGCCATATCGATCGAGCCGCGGATCAGCTCTTCGTACATGAGCGTGTAGTCGCCGAGTTCATTGTCGGGGTACAGCCTGATCTCAACGCGCCCGCCGGTTCTCTCCCGCACCTCGTCGGCTACCTGCTGCATCAGTCGCGTCGAGGTATGTTCCACGGGAAATTGTCCGGCGAAACGGAGGATCGTCTCCGGGGCCGCCGCCGCAGGAAAGGCACAAGAGAGGAGTATCAACAAAGCGAGAAAAAGAAGAACGCACTGTGTAGCCTTTCGCATCAAACGCACTCCTTTCGATTCAGTAACAAGCTGTTTCGTCCCGTTCGACCGGCCTTCTTCTTCTGCTGTGTTCGAGCGGGGAATGCCTCCGGAGTTCAGGTTCCCTTCCGCAGTCTGAAGAGCTCCATCGCGTTCTCCACCGCGGCATGGAGGACGAATGCGGGCGAGTTCCTCGTGGCGAAACCGAACGTCGCCAGCTCTTCAAGTTCGGAGGGCAGGCACGACGCCAGCGAGTGAACAAGGAAAAGAACCGGAAGGTCGTGTCCTTCGAGGAGCGTGCGCACCGCGGCTGAGCACCCCGTCTTCGGGGAGAACTCAATGTCGCAGGCGATCAGCGAAACGATCTTCCCGGAGAGTGCTTTCGCTGCATCTTCAAGCGTATTGGCGGCGACAACCGGGTATCCGTACCCTTCGAGTGCGGCGCGCTCGGAAGCGGCGGGAAAAGCACGGGTTTCCAGGATCAGAATTGTGCCGGGGTTTTCTGTGCTCATGGCGACCACCTCGTCAAATGTGACATGATGCCGTGACTTCCTCCCGGAAGAAACGGGGCTCAAACTTTCGGGCGACGGGTATCAAGCAGTGTCAAGAAAAAACCGACCGAAAAAGGAGCGTTCTTATAAAAACATTATATCAGAAAAAACCATGTTTTATGTTAATGACCAATTCACATAGGTATCCCCGTAACTCCGGTGCGCATGACTTCGATTCGCCGTCGGTCGGTCAGCCGACGGCTCCGGAAAGCAGCGCCTGGTAGACGATCCTGTCCGGATGGGACAGGCAGCAGAAGATGACGGTTTCCAAATCCGGACAGGCCGGTATCTGTTCTCGCACTGTCGATACTGCAACTCTTGCAGCCAGTTCCACAGGATAGCCGTACACACCGGTGCTGATGCAGGGGAAGGCTATGGAACGCACCGCGACGCTCGCCGCGAGTTCCAGGGACCGACGGTAGCAGGAGGCAAGCAGTTCCGCCTCGTTCTTCGTCCCACCCTGCCAGAAAGGACCGACGGCGTGGATGACATACCTGGCGGGGAGTTTGTATCCTCCGGTCAGCTTTGCGTCACCGGTCATGCATCCGTCGAGCCGATTGCATTCCTCCAGCAGTTCCGGTCCCGCACCACGATGAATGGCGCCGTTGACGCCCCCTCCGTCCCGTAGCGAACTATTAGCGGCATTGACGACGGCATCCACTTCAAGCGCGGTGATATCTCCCTTCACCGCGATCAGCGACACGGTCCCGTTTCCGGTATCCTTTACATGATCCAAACCGGTTTCCTCCTTCCGGCGATTCGAGACCGCGGAGCGTGCAAAGAGCTGAGAAGAAGAAAAGGACGTGAAACGCTCTTCTGTATCAGGAACCCTTTCTATCCCTTGATTCGAGCAGAAGGCGGCAGACTTTCTCCACCATCTTCGGGAGTTCCGGCTTCGTGACGTGGGCATCCGCGCCGGTTCCGGAGATCTTGAGCCTGACATCCTGTACCATGATGGATGAAAAGACGACGACCGGCATGTTCTTCAACGCCGGATGCTCCTTCACCTGTTTTGTGAGCGTCACCCCGTCCATCCGCGGCATCTCGACGTCGGTCACGAGAAGGTCGTACCGCTCTCCCTTGGAGGTCAGCCTCTCCCAGGCCTCCCTGCCGTCAATGACGAGCGTGATCTTGCGGAAGCCTCCCTGGGCAAGCACGTCGGCTATCTGGCTTCGTATCAGCGGTGAATCCTCCGCGATGAGAATGGAGTACCGGTTCAGGTCTCCAAGAGGAGCGGCAAGCTTCGCCACCTTCTCCGCATCGATGGAGAGCCGTGCATCGAGCGATGGAGCCGCAGCCTGAACGATCGCCTCGTAGTCGGGAATCAGCACATTGCTGTCTTTTCGCTTGATGACATACAGAATTGATTTTCCGAGAATAGCCCCCGGCAGCGTCGAGTCCAGCTCCTCGGAATTGATCTCGTAGATTCGCTCGACGGCGTCCACAACAAAACCGATCTTGATTTCATTGAATTCCGCGATGATGACTTTGCTCGATTCGAGGGCGACTTTCGGTACGATGTCCAGAAAAACCCTCAGATCGAGCAGGGGAATAACCTCTCCACGGACTGAAGTAATGCCGATAACGGAGGGGTGAGACTCCGGAATCTCGCGGTACCCCGGCCAGCGAAGAATCTCCCTGGTCTTGTCCACGCTGATGGCGAACGTCTGTGCCCCCAGAAAGAAGACCACTACCTGCCATTCCCTGTTTTGTACTTCCATGGGACTCCCCCTCCGAACGGAACATATTCTCTGACGCTATTACAATATGATATGCCATTCAGACCGGGACCACAAGCCCCGCCCGAAAAGGTCTTCGCGGGGCCGGACATCCCGGAAAGCAGGCCAGGCACGGCAATGCCGGGGGAGAACGCGGACAACGGCATTCTCCCCTCGCGCTTTACACCATATATCTCGCAGGAGCAAAGCCGTGCTTGAACATCTCGTACAGCTCCCCGGCCTCGTCTTCATTGTAGATTTTCAACAGATTGACGATCCGGTACGCGAACTCGACGCTTCCGAACCCGCTCGCGGTTACCAGGTTTCCGTCCGACACCGATTCGGGCGTCACACGCCGTACGATTTCGTCCCGAAGCGCGACCGCGGGATGCTTCACCATGCCTGTATCCGCTTCGGTCATTATAGTGCGTCCCAGGCGCGCGCATGAAGAAGACCCCCTCGACTCCGCTCTATTACCGTTTCGTCTCCGCTTCGCCACAATAGCGTTACCTCCGTGCAACACCTCAATTACTTCCGGCTGGTATGCTCGTCCCCGATCGACGACACGGAGGTGGATCGAGAGTGGCCCGTATAGAGTTCCATAACGTAACCAAGGTGTACGACGGAAAGAACAGGGTGATCGAGAAGCTGAATCTGAAGGTGGAGGACGGTTCGTTCACCGTTCTGGTGGGTCCGTCCGGCTGCGGCAAGACGACCGCCCTGCGGATGATCGCCGGGCTGGAGAGCGTCACCGAGGGGCGCA
>CAYRPJ010000110.1:0-4925 GCA_964426245.1 uncultured Synergistaceae bacterium | reverse complement strand
GTCTCGTCCACGACGGCGAGATCTGGATGGACATGATCGTCAGCCGCAACCTCACCTCCCGCACGTACGACGAAGCCACGGCCTCCAGAATTTCCGCCAGAATCCTCAAGAGCTACTTCGACGAATTCAAACGGTTCCGCGCCATAATGGAGCGCTTCAGAGAAAATACATCGTTATGAGCACACTACACGGGCTGACGGAAAAGACCATATCCATGATCAAGACGGTATTCGCTCGTCATCCGGAGATCGAGCGCGTCATCCTCTACGGATCGAGAGCCAAAGGGAATTTCAGGAACGGTTCCGATATCGACCTGGTGCTCCAGGGGGGCGACGATCTGACGGAATGCGTCCTCTACAAAGTTCTGGACGAACTTGACGATCTTCCGCTCCCCTATTCATTCGACGTCGCGATTCATTCCACGATCAGCAACGAGGCCCTGCTTGACCACATCCGCCGCAGAGGCGCGGTTTTTTACGAGAGATGCGGGGGAGGGTAGCCTTCCGGCAAGATGTGCATGCCACAGATGGCCGCCGCCTCGACGCCGGCGGCGTCCATCTGCTCGACAAGCGCAGGGACGCCGTCGGTTCTCCGTGTGAATTCGAGGGAGTGCAGGTGCGAATTCCGCGGGAAGATCAGCCCCCCGACTCATTATCCGGCGCTACGGTTACACTCGAATCAGCGGTTCTTTCCCCTGCCTTCCTTCAGCGGAACAAGCCCCTTCGACTGGTCGCCGCCTTCGATTCTGAAAGCGCCGACCAGTTTTCTCAGTTCCTCGGCAAGCCCGGCAAGCTCTTCGGAACCTTGTGCGACACGCTCCGTCGCAACGGTCACTTCCGACATCCGTTCCCGCACCATCTCCGAAGAGGCGGCCGCGGCGCTTACGCGGGAAGCGATGTTCTGCACCGCTCCGGCGATCTCCTCGCTCGACGCGGCCTGCTCCTCCGAAACCGCCGCCAGGTCCTGCGTCGCCGTGGAAATATGCGAGAGAGCGTCCATCATCTTCTCTATGGTCAGGCGCGTGTTTTCGGCGAGCCCGCTTGATTCCCTGGATTCCTCGGCATTCCGTTCCGACGACGCCACCACTCTGTCCAGATCCTTGGTGATCCCTGCGGCAAGCGCCGCAATCTGCTTTGCTGCCGCATTGCTCTCCTCGGCCAGCTTGCGGACCTCCTCCGCTACGACGGCGAAACCGCGCCCGGCCTCTCCCGCGCGGGCGGCCTCGATGGCGGCATTCAGCGCAAGCAGGTTCGTCTGATCGGCGATGCTGCCTATCTGGGTGACGAAGTTCTGGATCTCCCGCGCGCGCGCTCCAAGCTCCTTCACTTCCTTCGCGGAGCGCGCCGCATCTCCGGCCACTCCGTCGATGCTGGCAACGGCCTTCCCGACCGCTCGTACTCCCTCTTCCCCCGCGAGCCGCGCATGTTCGACGTCGCCCGCCATCTCGGTCCCCTTCTGCGCCGACGACTGTGCGCCGCTCGCTACCTCCTCGACCGAGGCGTTTATCTCCTGGGAAGCGGCCGCAAGACTCTCCATCTGGGAAGAGACGTCCTCCACCCCCGCGCGGGACTCCTCGACGCCTGCGTTCGTCTCCTCCGCAACGGCGGAGAAGTCTTCCGCCCTGTTCCCGAGCTTTTCCGCCGCAGCGGCGATGGAGCGGATGGACTCCCTCTGCCTGGCCACCATTTCCGCCAGAGCATCCGCCATCTCGCCCAGCTCGTCCCGCGCGGAGATTCCGAACTCGCCTCTTGCTATCGTCAAATCACCCTCCTGTACCCGCTTCGCCAGGTGAACCACGCGGCGAAGCGGTTTCACGATCCATCGGGCGATCAGCCAGGCTGCGACGACGACGACGACGACCCCCACGAACGCAATAGCGAGCGTCAAGAGGAAAAGACGCTGCGAGGAGGCCATGACCTCATCTTCCAAGAGCACCGTGCTGAAATTCCAAGGCGTCCCGGTATTTCCGACCGTGACGGGCGCGTAGGCTTTAAGCGCCGTTCGCTTCAGCGCCTCCGACCAGGCTTCGTCGAACCAGGACTCGCCCTTCCGAATCCGTTGCAACACCTCGTCGCCTCCTGGCACACGGATCTCTCCGAGCATCTCCCCAACACGCTTCGCATCCTGGTGGCTTGCAATTATTCCTCCGTGTGAAACAAGGCGCCCGAATCCGGTCTCGTAGAGCTTCAATTGAACGACCATTTTCTGTATGTCGTCCATCGAGATATCGATCCCCGCGACGCCGACGCGTTTTCCCTTCACTTCTACCGGAACCACAAGACTTGTAATCAACATTTTTCGCCCGCCAACCTCGTATTCGTAGGGTTCCAGAATCGTCTCCCGCCCGCTTCTCATGGCCAGCAGATAGTAGTCGCCGTCCCCGGGAACATCGTATCCAACAAGGGGTTCGAGCACGATACCCCCGCCGCTGCGGTACCAGTACGGAACGAAACGTCCCGTGGCGTCGTGCCCGCCGCTTCCCGCGAATTCCTTGTCCTTCCCGTCGAAAGCGTCCGGTTCCCAGCACGTCCAGACGGCGAGGAACTGCGGATTGCCGCGAAGCGTCCTCTCCAGAATACTATTCACCTGCGCCCGGTCCGGAATACCGGTCAGCGTCATGCCCTCAAGGCTATACGCGAGAGTCCGGGCAGTGTCCAGCGCCACTTCAAGCTGCGCCTGCACCTGGTTCGCGAACTCGGAAGAGCGGCTCATAGCCAACAGGCGGGCCTGCTCCATACCTTCTCTCCGGTTCAAATAGGTCGCGCTCCCGATAATCGCCATAAAGACAATAAGAACCATGCTTGTTACAAGAAACACGATTTTCCCCTGCATTTTGAGTCGAATCACTACACTTCCCCCTTGTTTTTCGCAGCCTGCGCGGAGAGCACGCAGCAAAAAAGCAGAATCGCAGTCAGCGCAAAAACATGTCGTGTTCTTCCGTTCATGGAATCCTTCCTCCTCTTCGTCTCTCCGGCAGACTTCCGGAAAATCGGCGGCCGGACGGCACGCCGCAAACATTGTACTCTCGGCGCCTCAGCCCGTCCACAGACAGGTATGCCCGGCTCGAAAGAACGAGAGAAAAAAACGGCGTGCGGCGCCCCCCTTCTCGGCGAACTGAACCTTGGTATATAATACGACCCAAAAAAAAGAGTATTGCAACACTCATTCAGAGCGGCGGACAGGGCGGTTGAAAACGACGTACTATACATAAAAACCGGAGGTGAAACACGATGATGAAGCTGAATATCAGACATTCTAAAGCATCGGGACGCCCGCGGCGCGTAATACCCGGCTTCGTGGTCCTGGCGCTCCTTCTTGCGGCGATACCCGCATTTTCGGGGCCACTCTCCGCGAACGGACGCGGCGCAGTTCCCCCCATGGCGACAGTTGACGACTGGCATCTGATCGAGTTCGAAGGACAGCTCTGGGCGATAGAGGACAACCCCTCGGGCAAATACCGGCTGAAAAACGACCTCGACCTCGGCGGCTACGGATACTGGAGACCAATCGGGCGCAAGCAGAACGCGCTCATACCGTTCAATGGTCAGTTCGACGGCGGAGGCTTCACAATCCGGAATTTACCGATAACCGACGACGAACTCGACAACGCAGGATTCTTCGCGCAGATCGATTCGGCGGGCCTGGTGGAAAATCTCGCCTTTGAGAACGCGGACATCAAAGGAAGGGAAAACGTCGGCATCCTGACCGGCGCCTGCCGGGGGACGATCAGGAACGTAACGGTCGGAGGCGCCGTCTACGGAGCGCAATACGCGGGCGGCCTCGTCGGACTCCTCGACGGAGGAACCGTCGAAACTTCCTTCAGCAAGGCCGACGTCGAGGGAGGAGATCGCCTGGGCGGCCTTGTCGGCCTCAGCCGAAACGGTGAAATCCGGCGCTCCCGCGCAAGCGGCGAGGTTTCCACAACAGGAGATTTCGACCGTCCCGGAGCGGCGGGAATCGGCGGCCTCGCGGGCCAGGCGATCGAATACGTCCTCATCAGCGAATGCTTCGCCACCGGCGACGTATCCGGCAACTACGGGGCCAGCGCGGGAGGCTTGATCGGCTCCGTATCTTCGCAAGGGTTCAACTCGAACGTCTCGGACTGCTTCGCCGTCGGCAGCGTCAGAGGAACGAAAGTCGGAGGCCTCGTCGGATGGACGAACAGCCCCGCCGTAATCTCACGCTGCTTTGCCGCCGGAAGCGTGACGGGACCGTACTATCAGACCACGGGCGGCATTGTCGGACAACTGAGCATCTACACCGAACTGATCACCTGCTACTACGACCGGGAAACAACCGGCGTGAACCGCCTCACCGGCGACGGAATCCCCAAGTCGACGGCGGAAATGGAGAGCATCGGCACGTACGAGGGGTGGAGCATGTCGAAATACTCTCCGCAGCCGGACGACGAGTTCGCCGATTTTTACTATCCCCTCCTGCGCTTCGTCCTCGACGACGGCACAGCAGGGGCACAAAGCGCGACAACCTGGGTGCTCAACGAGAGAGAGCCCCCGCTTCCGTTGCCGGATCCGAGGAGCGGCAGCAGTTCGGGGTGTTCCGCCGGGAGCCCGTCCGCTCTGTTCCTCCTGTTGCTCGCGCCCCTGCTGCTGGTGAGGAAATAGGGTGAACAGCCTATGAAGACTGGATAGACAGCCGCGATGGAGCGCTTCAAAGAAACTGCCACGTCATGAACGAACGGTACGGCCTTTCGGGTTCGCTTTCGAAAATTGACGATCCTCATCGAAAGTGGTACACTATTCGTGCAGTCAAGAGGTCTGCATCGGCGGACCGTGGAAGCGTGGTCTTCCCTTGCCTGCCTTTTTTTTGCTTGCGCGGGGGAGGTCGCTCATGTATCTGCTCTATGCCGATGAATCCGGTTCCATAGGCGACAGAAAACAAAAACACTTCGTTCTTGCCGGGTTTTG
>CAYRPJ010000109.1:0-5132 GCA_964426245.1 uncultured Synergistaceae bacterium | reverse complement strand
CCCGCGGAGACCGTATCGCAAGGTCACCGCGGGCCGCTTCTTTTTCATCCGCTGCACAAAGAAAACGTGCTCTTTCCGTTGTGTTTTCCCGTCCGCATGGCGTCAGCAGATACGGGGAAGCAGTTCGCCGAACGGCATATCCACAAGCCGTTCTCCTCCTATGAGAGTTCGCATCGAGACCATCCCCCCGGGTTCCCCTTCAGTGATCCTGCCGATTATTGCCGCATCGCCGCAGAGCGGAGACTTGCGGAGCGTATCGATGACTTCCTGCGCGCAGGAAGGGGCCGTTGCAATGACGGCGCATCCTTCGCACGCCATGTACAGCGGGTCGAATCCAAGAACATCACAGACGGAACGTACGCTGAAATCAATCGGAATCCGCATTTCTTCAATAGAGAGGTGGAGTCCGGTTGTTTCGGCCCATTCGCAGAGGACGGTACCAAGTCCTCCGCGCGTGCAATCCCTCATGCAGCGGAGCCCGTCCAGCAAGAGCAGCGGTTCGAGCGAAGGCCAAAGAGGGGCGCAGTCGCTGAGAAGTCCTTCTACGGAAAGGTTGAAACGTGCAGCCGCTATAGCCGCTCCGTGGCGTCCTATAGAAGTCGTGACTATCAGAACGTCTTCCGGCCGCAGATTCGACATTTGAAGCGGAAGTGTTCTCCGGATTCTTCCGAATGCGCTTCCCGTGAAATAGACACCGTCCACAGCGCCTGAAGGCACTACCTTCGTGTCTCCGGCGGCAAGCGTCATGCCGAGTTCACTGCATGTCGCCGCTGCGCTTTCCATATATTCAAGCAGTTCTCCGGAGGGGAATCCTTCTTCGATGATCAGTCCTAGCCCAAGAAATTCGGGAGCCGCTCCCCGAACCGCTAAATCGTTGACGCATCCGCAGACACACAGATGTCCGATGTCTCCTCCGGGAAATTTACGCGGCGAGACGGTGAATCCGTCCGTGGTCATGGCGAATCCTCCGGGCAGAAGCGCGGCATCCTCCATTTCAGGTCCGATGCCGCGGCGCCGGAAGGAGTCCAGGAGGATATCGACTATTTCGCGGCTCTGTCTCCCGCCGCTTCCATGTCCGAGTGTGATTGTGCTCATGCTATGCCTCCAGTAGTCTTGAAGAATCGAAAATAAGCGCCGCATGTTCCTTCGCCGGAGACCATGCAAGGTCCAACAGGGGAGACCGGAGTGCAGTGCGTGCGGAAAAGAGGACACTCGGGCGGAGTGATACGTCCTGTCAGTATCTCGCCGCAACGGCACCCGGGATGAGGCTTTCCCGGAAGAGGTTTCAATGAAAATTTTTTTTCAGCGTCGAAGGCCGCAAATTCTTCCCGCAACGCGAGGCCGGAGGACGGAATCTCTCCGATTCCCCGCCAGGAGGCGCTCCTGTTCTCAAAGACCTCGTCCATGATCTCTCTCGCTTTCGGGTTCCCCTCCGGACGAACGGCGCGGCCGTAGACGGAATGAAGCTTCGCGATGCCTTTCCGTTGTTGAAGCGCAAGGTCGATAAGTCCGGACAGAATTTGATCCGGCTCAAATCCTGCAATGACCGCCGGAATTCCTTTTTCTTCCGCCAAAAAACGGAAAGGCTCGTGCCCCAGGATAACACTTACATGTCCCGGAAGAAGAAAGCCGGATAGCGACAGATCCTGATCCGATGCCAGAAGTTCGAGCGCCGGAGGTGTTCGCTTATGGAAGGAAAGAACCGACAGGTTGCGGATCTTTCGCCGGCGGGCTTCCAGAATCATCGCCGCTGTAGCCGGCGCAGTGGTTTCAAAGCCGACTGCGAGAAAGACGACTTCCCTGTCCGGTTTCTGCTCCGCCAATAGAAGAGCGTCCATGGCGCTTGTGGCCACTCGTGCATCCAACCCTTCTCCCCGTTTTGATGAGAGTGAACCGGAAGCTCCGGGAACGCGGAACATGTCTCCGTATGCTGTGAGAACGGCTCCTGTCTCCAGAAGCGACAGGGCGGTATCGATCTCTCCCTGGTCGGTGACGCACACAGGACATCCGGGACCGGAGACAAGGCGGTATCCGGGAGGGAGAAGACTGCGTATTCCCGAACGGAAGATGGAAACTGTATGGGTACCGCATACCTCCATTACGGAAAGACTTTTCGGGGCTATGTTTTGAAGCGCCTTCGCGGCGCCGGCGGGATCAAACGACATTTTCTCCGGCAAGCCTTCGGACTTCATCCCATAACGCGAACAGTTCCTCCGAATCTTCAGGAGAGAGTTTTTCAATTGCAAAACCGGCATGAACGAGGACGGTATCTCCCGGAGACGGGGAATCGATGAGATCGGTGCGAATCTCGGTGCGGACGGCGCCCGATGTCGCAGTCGCCCGATTATCATCCATAATTAGCTCAATAATGTAAGGAACCGCAAGGCACAATACAATCACTCCTTTGTGTGATTCTATTGTACTCCAGAAACAGAAAAAAACACTCCTCCCACTTGGAAGAATCCTGATCTGGTGTATAATACAATATGATTATTGTATATTGTGAATACCTTTTTCGGATGCTGGGGGTGGACATCAAGGAAAAATAGGTTTTCTTCAAGGCTAGGGGAAAAAACTCATTTATTACGAAGGAGGGGTATGGGAATAATGGCACAGGATGTGAATCGGGAACATTGGGGTAGTAGAGTAGGATTTATTCTTGCAGCGGCCGGTTCGGCAGTAGGACTCGGCAATATTTGGCGTTTCCCGTATATCACGGGGCAGAATGGCGGGGCGGCTTTTGTCCTCGTATACCTTGCTCTTGTGTTCATAATCGGCTTTTCCGTCATGCTTGCGGAGATGTCAATCGGCAGAAAGGCGCAGCTCAATGCCGTTGGATCTTTCCAGAAGCTGCGTGGCGGAATGTGGCCTCTCATCGGCTGGATGGGTGTTGCCGCCGGTTTCATAATTCTCTCTTTCTACGCGGTCATCGGCGGCTGGACGATCAAGTACTTCATCCACACCTTCACCGGTCTTATGGCCGACGCCGCAGGCGGAAAAGCCGGCGACGTGTTTGTCGGATTCATAACGGACACCGTGCAGGTTGTCATCTACCAGGCGGCTTTCATGCTGGTCACCACATGGGTTGTCTTCCGGGGCATCGGAGAAGGTATCGAACGATACTGCAAAATTCTCATGCCTGCGCTTTTCATCATTCTCCTCGTTCTTATCGGGCGCTCCGTCACCCTTGAAGGCGCCGAAAAAGGCCTTGAGTTCTACCTTAGGCCCGATTTCTCGAAGATAACGGGAGGAACGATCGCAGCCGCGCTCGGCCAGGCATTCTTCTCGCTTTCCCTTGGAATGGGCTGTATGATCACGTATGGAAGCTATGTCGACAGAAAGACCGCGCTTCCTTCCGCCGCCATCCAGGTCTGCTTCCTTGACACCATGGTGGCCGTTCTCGCCGGTCTCGCCATCTTCCCCGCGGTCTTTGCGTTCGGGGTGGATGCCGGAGCAGGCCCCGGTCTTACCTTCGTCACGCTGCCCTCGGTCTTCGCCCAGATGCCCGGAGCGATGACCTGGTCGGGTCTCTTCTTCGCCCTTCTCTTCATCGCGGCCTTAACCTCCGCCATCTCCCTTCTCGAGGTCGTGTCCGCCTACTTCATCGACAAGGGGTGGAGCAGGGCGCAGGCTGCATGGATCATGGGGATTCTGATCTTTGCCCTTGGCATTCCCTCCGCGATGTCCCTCGCCGGAGCGCCCAAGGTAGCCGGAAAAGACTTCCTGGATGCCATGGATTTCATCTCGTCCAATGTTCTTCTTCCTCTCGGCGGCGTCTTCATCTCTCTCTTCGTGGGATGGTTCTGGACGTCGGAGGCGAAACAGGAGGTTACCAACGACGGAAGTCTCTCCTTCGGTTTCATGGGTCTCTGGATCTGGATATGCCGCATTGTTGCTCCCGCAGCGATCCTGTACATCTTCTATACCGGTCTGAAGTGGTAGTTGCGTTATAATCAGCATCAGGTTCTGTAGCAGCGTTCTGCGCGTTGGGAGGAAAAAGGGCGAACACCTTCGGTTTTCGCCCTTTTTCCTTTTTTTCTTTTTTTTTGATCTCCTTTTCACAAAAAAGACTTGACGCTTTCTGTCCATTGTGTAAAATAAATATGTTTTCCGGATGAACGCCGCAAGAGAGACTCATCCGCATTTGCGGAGAGCGCCGAAGGGGCAAGGCCCTCCATGGAGGGCGGAAACTCTCAGGCGAAAGGATTGCGGCCGGACGGGTCTCTGAAAAGAATAGCTCCTCCGGATCTTCATTTCTCTTCTCTCCGGAGCTATACGACAGAGAATGTCTTTCCTGTACCCTATCCTGTAGGAGGCAGCGAGATGTTCTGTCGTAGAATGCTCGTCACGAACAACCCCTTTATGAATGAAAAAATTTCCTCCTGCGACTTTGTCAAGGGATCGTCTCTTGATGTACTTGTCCGGGTAAGAGATCATATACACTCCGGATGGGTTCTGCTCTCCCACCCTCTTTACGGCAATCTTCGGCCGTATCAGCACCCCTATCGCTCCGTTCTGATGGAAATACTCCGGGCGGAGCCCGCGCCCGCAGACCTTCTCTCCGTTGAATATATTGAGAACGCCATCAGCATCTATTCCGCCGAACGCTCCCGCATTCTCACTGTTTCAGGGATGCCGGAGGAAGTACGGCAGGATTTCGCTTTCATCGATGCAGAGCTGATGAAGGAAAGTCTTTCCCGGTACGGTATGTTCGCCAGGGAAGTTTCGAAGAATTGAAGCGGCTGAAGGAGGTGAAAAGAAATGGTTGAATTGACGAAGGAGAATTTTGACGTTGAGGTCAAGGAGAGCGCGCTTCCGGTGCTCGTCGATTTCTGGGGACCCAAGTGCGGGCCATGTATGGCTCTTCTTCCGAATGTCCACACGATGGCGGAGGAGTACGAAGGAAAAGTGAAGTTCTGTTCCGTGGATGTGTCCGAGAACCGTCGTGTCGCGATCGCAAACAAGGTCATGGGCCTTCCCACGTTTCTGTTCTGGAAGGACGGAGCGGAGGTTGCGCGGATAAGCGGCGGCGATGTAACGTTGGAGAAGATCAAGGAGAACGTCGAAGCGCTTTTAAAGTAGCTTTGACGCCCGTTAAAGGGGGGAAACAGATAACCATGAAGCTTGAACTG
>CAYRPJ010000108.1:0-5401 GCA_964426245.1 uncultured Synergistaceae bacterium | reverse complement strand
GGCAGTCCTCCTCGTTCGCGATGGTGACGTCGACGTACTTGGCGAACTCGGTCATGACTTCCTTCGCGCTCTTTCCCCACTTCCAGAGTTTCTTCCGGTAGTTCAGGTCGCACGAGACGGTGATCCCCTTGGCGCGGCACGCCTTCACCGCTTCGAGGGCAACTTCGGCCGTTCCTTCGGCGAGAGAGGGAGTGATGCCGGTGGTATGGAACCATGTTGCGCCTTCGAGAATCCTGTCCCAGTCGAAGTCTCCGGGTTTGACTGCGGCGATGGACGAACCTGCGCGGTCGTAGACGACTTTCGAGGGACGCATGGCGGCGCCGGTCTCGGTGAAGTAGACGCCGAGGCGCTCTCCCTTGCGAAGAATGTGGTCGGTGCAGATGCCGAAGGAGCGCAGCTCCTTGATCATCGCGTCGCCGACAGGGTTGGACGGTGCGGCGGTGACGTAGGAGACGTTCTCTCCGTAATTGGCGAGCGAGACGGCCACGTTGGCCTCCGCGCCGCCGAACGTGGCCACCAGGTTGTTCGTCTGGAAGAGCACCTCGTGGTCGGGCGGTGTAAGGCGCAGCATGATCTCTCCGAATGTAACGAATCGAGACATTTTTTCAACCTCCTTGAACACATTTTATTTCGCTTGTTGAAACGACGGTTCTTTAGGTGGACCGAATATCAATACAGTATCGTCTTTTTGTCCCTTTGTCAACAAAAAACGGCCCCGTCGGGGGCCGTTTATCCTCGGTTTTCGGCGATGCGTTCCGGATGGGTGTAGACGTTCATTCTTTCGCCCCGGATAAAACCGGCGAGGGTGAGACCGCCCTTCTCCGCCGCTTCGACCCCGTCGGCGGTGGCCGCGGAGACGCTGCCCAGGACGGGGATACCGGCTCCGAGAGCTTTCATCACCATGTCGACCGGCAGCCTCCCCGAGACTACCAGGGCTGTTTCACCGGGAGGAATTGCGTGCAGCAACGCCCAGCCTACGGCCTTGTCCACCGCGTTGTGCCGTCCGATGTCCTCGGTGCGAAAGAGCTTCTCCCCGTTTTTGCCCAGCAGCGCCGCGACGTGGGTCCCGCCCGTGGCACGGAAGACCGGCGCTTCGGCCAGCCACTCAGCCCCTTCCCGAAGAAAGGAGGGCGGTATGCTCCAGTCCGAAGGAAGCTCGTCGGCGAGGTGTTGTTCCGCGCCGTCCGCCACCATCGCGGAAGACGACGAGGAGAGGATGCGCTGGAGAAGGGGTATTCCCTCGATCATCCGCTTGCGATTCACGGAGACCCTGCCGGGGGCGATCTCGAGGCTCGCGATATCGTCCCGAGATTTCAGGAGGCGGCGGCACTTCAGGTGCCCGATGGCCCAGTAGCGTTCCTCTCCCGGCGTACAGACGACGGTGACCTGTTCCTCGTCGTCGACGACGAGGGTGACTCTTCCCTCCTTCAGCATCCTGTCGGTTTCGGCAGTTCGCTTTTCACCGTCGATCCGCGTAATCTTGAGGAAGGCGAGCAGTTCGGCGCCCTCCTCCGGAACGTACTCTATCGTATCTCCAGTTGCGACCGTTCCCTCCGAGAGGACCTCGCAGAAGATGCCGAGGCGCGGCATGATACAGTCGCCGGCCGCCTCGTAGATGGCGCAGCGCGAATGGCACTCCTTCCCGATCTGCGTCACCCGCAGCAGGGCTCCGCCGGCCCGGAGAAGGTCGCCGAGGACAAGGCGTTTCAGGTCGATTCCCTCCGTCACCAGGTTTTCGGCGAATGCTCCGTGAAAAAGATCTGGAACCGCTTTCTTCATCTTTTCGATCTCGGCCGAGTCCAGCAGGCTCACCTGACGGTGGGCGAAACCGAAGTGCCCGTCGCCGTCGATTCCCTTGCCGGGGACGAGGCGTCCTTCTTTTTGATCGTGCTTCTGAACGCCCTTCGCCGGAGCGGTGCAGACGGCGAGGACGGTACCCTTCATGTCCATATTGTTACAATGCCGTGCCGGGGATACGCTCCAGCAGACCCAGGAGCATCGCGAAACGAGACGGGAGCGCCTCGATCTCGATGTACTCCCCGACGGAGTGCGAGCCGCCGCCCATCGCACCGAGGCCGTCCACCGTGGGCACGCCGAGCGCCGCGGTGAAGTTGCCGTCCGAGCCGCCTCCGGTTGACTGCCAGTCGAACGTGACGCCGGCCTCCCTTCCCGCTTCTTCGACGAGTGCGCAGAGCTTCGCCGTCTTCTCGTTGGGGTTCATCGGCGGGCGGGTCAGGATAAAGTCGGCATCAACGGAGATTCCGGGCGTGGCGGGGTTGGCTTTCAGTTCCTCGATTTTCGCGGAGATCCGGTGCACCTCGTCGGGAATCTTGACGCGGACATCGACCGTCATGGTCGCTTTCTCCGGCACGACGTTCGCTCCCGTGCCTCCCGCGACGATCCCGGCGTTGAGCGTCGTCCCCTTTTCGAAGTCGGTGAGGGCGTGCAGGGCGAGGATCCAGTGCGCCATCTCGTTCACCGCGCTGATCCCCTTTTCCGGCTCGACTCCTGCGTGCGCCGCTCTGCCGTTGAAAGTGACCTCGATGCGGCCAAGGCCCTTGCGCGCGTTCATCAGGTTGCCGTTCGGGCGCGCCGGTTCGAGGATAACGGAAGTCCGGCTCTCTCCGGCCAGTTCCTCGATCCACGGACGCGCACGGCGGGATCCGATCTCCTCTTCGCTGTTGAAGACGATGCAGAACGACCCCTTGCTCCCCTTCGCGGTAAGAGCGCGGGCGGCGTAGAGACCGAAAAGCAGCCCCGACTTCATATCGTTGACTCCGGGACCGTAAGCGCGTTTCTCGTCCCTGGAGAAAGGCCGCTCTGCCACGGTTCCCTTCGGGAAGACCGTGTCCAGGTGACCCAGCAGCAGCGCGTCGTAGGGAGGCTGGCCGTTGGTGATCTTGAGGCTCGGTCCGACCGAGGGGTCGAACTCCACCTTTTCCACGGTCCATCCGATGTCGCCGAAGGCCTTCTCGAAGAACGCGGCGACTTTCGCGACGCCCTCGGGATCCTTCGACTGGCTGTCGATGTTCACGAGGTATTCAAGATCTTTCAGATACTGTTCGATGTTAAGCGTCGTGTTCATTGAAACTCCCCCTTTTAAATGAAAAGCAGCAGGCTCGCCGCCATGATCATCATACCGATAATAAGCCCGTAGATCGAGATGTGATGCTCGCCGTATTTGCGCGCTGCGGGAAGGAGCTGGTCCACCGAGATGAAGACCATGATCCCCGCAACTGCGGCGAAGATGATGCCGAAGAGCGTCTCGGTCAGGAAGGGCATCAGCACGAGCCATGCCAGCAAGGCGCCGACGGGTTCCGCTAATCCGGAGAGGAAGGAGTAGTAGAAGGCCTTCGCTCTGCTTCCGGTCGCGTAGTAGATGGGGACCGAGACGGCGATTCCCTCGGGGATGTTGTGAATGGCGATGGCGACCGCGATGGGAACGCCGAGGCGGGGATCCTGCATCGCCGCCATGAAGGTGGCGATGCCCTCCGGGAAGTTGTGGATGGCGATGGCGAGGGCCGTCAGGATGCCCATTCGCATCAGGGAGTGCTCCTGCCCCTTTTCTCCCGCCCGTCCGCGGATCTCCTCGATCCGGTGCGGCTCGTGGGGATTCTCGTGGGAGGGAACGAACTTGTCGATCAGCATGACCGCGAAGATGCCGAGAAAGAACGAGATGACGGTGACCCATGCCCCGAGCCTCTCTCCCAGGTCCGCCTGGAGTGCCTCCTGCGCCTTGAAGAAGATTTCGACCATCGAGACGTAGATCATGACGCCTGCTGAGAGTCCGAGGGAGAAGGCGAGGAAGCGGGTGTTGGTTCGTTTCGTGAAGAAGGCGAGCGCGCTTCCGATACCGGTCGAGAGGCCGGCGAAAAGCGTAAGACTGAAGGCGAAGAGTACGTTCTCCATTTCCATAATTGCAACGACCTCCTTGATATGATGTCACGTGTGTCAGGACACACAATACCCAAAGCACGGCGCGGCGTCAAGAACGAAGACGGTCCTCCGTGATGGGGTTCGTTTTTAAAACTATCTGCGGAGGGTGCGGCGGCGAGTCAGTTTCCGCTCACTGCGACTTCACGAAAGAACACCGAGCGCTATCTTCTCTTCGGATGGTATCTTGCTGCCCGCGCGATGGCGGCGGCCACTTCGCGGAGGCTGTTCCAAACGTGAGGATCGCCGATAAAAACAGTACGTTTCATGAAGCTGTCTCTTTCCTGTTCTCCAAAAAAAGCATGTTCCCGTTGGGCCGGCGCGAAAAAAAGGCGGAGCGCATGGTTCTTCCGGAAAATGGTTCTCTGCGCCGCCATCGCAAGCAGAACGATATCATATCCTGAAAACGAAATCGAGGAAATCCCGTATGGAGTCGACGTACTCCTGCTCGGTGCGATAGAAGCTCGAGCGGTGCCGCCCGTTCATCGCGAGGAAGAACTTGGGTTCGGTCGCATGCTCGAAAAGCTTTTGCCCGTGCTCGAAAGGAGTGATCTCGTCGTCCACGCTCGCCATGATGAGGACGGGAGCTTCGATACGGCCGATCTTGTTGAGGTTGTTGTATGCGCCGAAGACGAACAGTTCGGCCGGGAAATATGGAACGAATACCCTTGCGACGTCCGCGAGGCTTGTAAAGGTCGATTCAAGAAGCACCCCGGCGACGGGGTGCCGGGTCGCCAGCTCCAGTGCCGCCGCGCCGCCCAGCGAGCGCCCGAAGACGACGATCTCATCGTCCGCGAGCCCCTTGTTCTCCTTCAGCCATTGCAGCGCGCCCTCCGTATCGGCGTATATCCCCTTTTCCGTCGGGGTGCCGGGGCTCTTGCCGAATCCCCTGTAGTCGAACAGGAAGACCGAGACGCCGAGAGATTTCAGGATATCCGCCCGCCGCAGACCGTGCGATATGTTGCCCGCGTTTCCGTGACAGAAGATCACGGTCTTTCGGGTGTCTCCTGGAATATACCAGCCGTTCAGCATCGCTCCGTCCTCCGCCCGGAACCAGACGTCCTCCCACTCCCATCCGTATGCGTCGGGAGTTCGGGAAAAACGGTCCCAAGGGCGGTATACCAGCCTTTGGACTCCTATCAGGGCTGTCGCGTAGAGCAGCGCGAGGCAGAGGAGCGTATAGCGCAACAGGCGGCGGTTCGAAGATAGTTTTTTGAGCATGCATCCGGTCCTTTCAGACGGTTTCTTCTCCCGGAGGAGACGACGGAAGGAAAGGCCTCGCCGGAGCGCGGCGTTCCGGCGGTCGTGTTGTGCCGGGATGATCCGTCCGGACAACCTACCATGAATCGGAAAGAAGGGTCAACGAGTGTTCGCCGGAAGCTCCGCTCCGTCGTTCTACTGAATCCTCCGGTATGCGGCGTCCCCCATTAAATAGACATCAAAAACAGACGTTTATCTTACGGTTTCA
>CAYRPJ010000107.1:0-5408 GCA_964426245.1 uncultured Synergistaceae bacterium | reverse complement strand
TCGGGTGGGTGCTCACCATCGAGCAGATTCCCGAAAAGGTGGCCGCCCTCATGCTCAGCGTGAGTACCAACAAGTGGGTGGTCATGGGCATGATCCTGCTGCTGCTCCTTTTCATCGGCATGTTCATGGACATAGCGGCGGCGCTCATCATCCTGGGCCCCATCCTGCACCCCCTGGCGGTGAAGATCGGCTTCCACCCCCTTCACTTCGGCATCATCATGGTCCTGGCGCTGAACATCGCCCTCATGACGCCTCCGGTGGGAGCGTGCCTTTTCGTGGCCTGCGGCATCAGCAAGCTGACCATCGAGCAGCTCAGCAGGGAAATATTCCCCTTCATCCTGGTGGTGGTGGCGGTGCTGCTGCTCATCACCGTAGTGCCCGAGATACCCCTTTTCCTTCCCAGGCTGATGGGGATGGTCCATTGACACGGGGAAATACGATCATTGTATGAAAGAAGGTATTCCATGATTCCCTTCGAGAAGGTACTGAGCAAGGCGGAAGAGTACAGGCCGAAAATATCCCGTTTCCTTCGGGATATGATCGCTCTTCCCAGCGAGAGCTGCGGGGAGAAGGACGTGATTTCCCGGATCAGGGCGGAGATGGAGGCCTGCGGGTACGACCGGGTGGAGATCGACCCCATGGGGAACGTCCTCGGTTTCATCGGAACGGGCAGACATCTCATCGCCCTCGATGCCCATATCGATACCGTCGGCATCGGCGACCGGTCCCTCTGGCACTATGACCCCTACGAAGGATACGAGGACGACGAGATCATCGTCGGCAGGGGGGCCAGCGACCAGGAGGGCGGCATGGCATCCATGGTCTATGCGGGCAAAATCATACAGGACCTCGGCCTCCCCGGCGATTTCACCCTCATGGTGGCGGGAACGGTCCAGGAGGAGGACTGCGACGGCCTCTGCTGGCAGTACATCATCAACGAGGACAAGTACAAGCCCGAGTTCGTCGTGCTGACCGAGCCCACCTCCTGCAACATCTATCGCGGACACCGCGGTCGGATGGAGATCAAGGTGACAACAAAAGGCCTCTCCTGCCACGGTTCAGCCCCTGAGCGGGGAGACAACGCAATCTACAAGATGGCTCCCATTCTGCAGGAACTTCGCGCGCTCCACGAGAACCTGCACTTCGACTCCTTCCTCGGGAAGGGAAGTCTCACCGTGTCCGAAATCTTCTTCAGCTCGCCTTCACGCTGCGCCGTGGCGGACGGGTGCTCGATCTCCGTCGACCGCAGGTTAACGCACGGCGAAATCTGGGAAAGCGCGCTTCAGGAGATCCGCAACCTTCCCGCGGTGAAGGCCGCAGGCGCCGAGGTCTCGATGTACTCCTACGACCGTCCCTCCTGGACCGGCCTGGTCTACCCGACGGAGTGCTTCTTCCCGACGTGGGTTCTCGAAGAGGATCACGCGGCCTGCAAAACCATGGTGGATGGATACAGGGTACTCTTCAGGAGCGAGCCTCTCGTCGACAAGTGGACTTTTTCCACGAACGGCGTCTCCATAATGGGACGGTACGGCATTCCGTGCGTCGGCTTCGGTCCGGGTCACGAAGACCAGGCACACGCTCCCAACGAGCGCACGTGGAAAGACGAGCTTGTGAGGGCAGCCGCGCTCTATTCGGTCGTGCCTTCCATATACACTCAAAAGTATGCCGGCTGAAGAGCCGACAGGCTCTACTATCGAAAATCATCAAGGAGGAGAACAGCATGCAGACGCTTTTCCGGGGCAAACATTTCATAACGCTGCAGGAGTGGACCAAAGAGGAAGTTGATACCCTGCTCGACGTATCCTACGACCTGAAGAAAGACTTCGCTATGGACAGGCCCACGAACTACCTGCCCAACAAGACGGTCTTCCTCATGTTCTTCGAGCAGTCCACCCGTACCCGCAACTCGATGGAGGCGGGCATCACGTAGCTCGGCGGCCACGCGCACTTCCTCGACACCAGCAAGATGCTGATAGCCCACGGCGAGGTCCCCAAGGACACCGCCATCATTCTCGCAAGGATGGGCCATGCGATCGCGTGCCGCAACTGTTTCTGGAAGGAGGGGAACGCCTATCTCCGCGAGATGGCGAAGTGGTCCCCCGTTCCCATCATCAACATGCAGGACGATCTCTATCACCCGCTCCAGGGTATTGCAGACCTGATGACAATCCAGGAGAAAAGTGGCAAGAATACGAAGGGGTTGAAGGTCTCCGTTATCTGGGCGTACGCAACGACCCACAAGAAGCCCATTTCCGTGCCGCTGACCCAGGCGCTGCTCTTCCCCCGTTACGGCATGGACGTCACCCTTGCCTATCTCAAGGGGTACGAGATGCGCTGACCGACAAGTACTCCCTCTACATGCACGCGCTTCCGGCGGACCGTGTGAACGAAGTCGAGAACTCCGTCATCGACAGACCGCACTCCGTGATCTACGACGAGGCCGAAAACCGCCTGCACACTGCGAAGGCGGTCATGGCGCTCACGATGGGCGGAAGATAAGAGGTTCCGTTTCAGCTCAGCGGAATGCCGTGCTCCCGTATGCCTCGGAGCATGGCATTCCGTGTGTTATACTCGTGCGGCAGGAGATTTCTGATTCCTGGAAACGAGGAGGGGAAAGAATGAGTCGGAAGTTTTTTTTGTTTCTGCTCACGGCTATTTTGGGAGCTGCGGCTGCTCATACGGCCTTCGCCAAGGCTCCGGAAGCGTATAGGATGGTGTTGCTTCTGCCGGGACCGGTCAGCGATAGGAGCTGGAATGCTACAAACCACGCCGGACTTCTGGCTGTCAACAAGACGTTGAAAACGAGGATGGAGTATGTGGAAAACGTTCTGAACGACGAGTCCGTGTTCCGTCACTATGCGGAGCGCGATTATGATCTTATCATGGCGGCGGGCGCTCAGTTCGACGAAACGGCTGCACGTGTTGCTGCCGAATACCCTGGGACTGTTTTCTGCGTGGTGAACGGAATGACCGCCGCCAAGCCCAACTTGATGCCGATATCGCCAAAGGAGTATGAGGCGAGTTTTCTCGCGGGCATCCTCGCAGGACATCTCACGAAGAGCGGAAAGATCGGTATTGCGGGAGCTTATCCCGACGACCTGATGATACGTCTTTTGAATACCTATGAGTGGGCAGCCCGGATAGGCCGTCCGGATCTCAAGGTGGCTCGAGCCTATACAAACTCATGGAATGATATGACGCTTGGCAGGCAGATCGCAGGCTCCATGATCGACAGCGGCGCCGACGTCCTTTTCTTCTACGCGAACCAGGTCGGTCTTGGAGCTATCCAGGCGGCGAAGGAAAATGGGGTTAAGTTCGTAGGTTTCGCAACAGACCAGAATTCGATAGAGCCTGGAACAGTGGTGGCGAGCGTTTATTTTGATTTTGCGAACATGTACACCCGGGCTGTGAAGAAGTTTCTCTCCGGTACATTAAAGCCCGTCTTGAACGAGTTTGGCATTGCCGATGACATCGTAAAGGTCGCCTATGGCGACGAGGTTTCGCCGGAAATCCGAAAAATTCTTGGTAAGGCTGAAGAGGCTGTGAAAGAGAGAAATATCCTCTTCTTCCTATCCGGGTTCCCGGAAAAACCTTAGTTGAATCGGGAAACCTGAAAGAGCCGGGTGGAAGGAAGAGGAAACCATGGAGTTCTCCAAAACTCCTTCTCTTACTCAAAAAGAGCCCCCCATGCCCTTCTCCGAAGTGTACGCTGATTCCTTTACCGTTATGCCCCCGGAAGACAGGAGCGGCTGTTCTTATTGGACGAAACAGCGCCGACACATAGGATTGTATAACAATGCTCCTGCATTTCTTGCGCGTTTCTCTCGGCATGCGGTATATCAATGAGAGCAAATGACGGGAGGTTCGGTGGAATGAAGATTGTGTTCACGCTGCGCGAAGATCTGATCGGGCTGAAGGACTTTCCTTCAGCTGTTCGCGGGCGGTACGGCCATCATGTATGATCTTGTGATACAGGGAGGCTCTCTGGTAATGCCGCACGGAATCCTCTCCGCGGATATCGCGGTCTACGGAGAGAAAATAGCCTCCATCGGAACCGCCAGGGATGGGCGGGAAGTGATCGATGCAACCGGAAAGCTGATTTTCCCCGGGGTGATTGATCCTCATGTTCACTTTGCACTGCCGGTCGGCGGAACTGTCTCAAGCGACGATTTCTACTCCGGAAGTGTCGCGGCTGCCTGCGGCGGAGTCACTTCCGTCATCGACTTCACCGTAGGATCCTCGGACAGAAGCATTCCGGAGGACATCCGAAACCGTCTCGAAGACGCGAAATCTTCGGTGGTGGACTACTCCTTTCACGGAGAGGTCGTAGGCTGGCGTCCGGGCAGAATCGACGAGATGCGGGAAGCTATGTCGCTCGGAGTTCGAAGTTTCAAGTTCTTTACGGCCTACGGCGCCTCGGGAAGGCGCACCGACACGGGGCCTCTTCTTCAGGCCTTTCAGGCGCTCGCTTCTTTCGGAGGCGTCGCCGTCGTCCATGCGGAGGACGACAGCATGATCGAGACGTTTTCGTCTCTTCTCACGAACGACGAGTGGGGACGGATGGAGAGCCTCGCGAAAGTGCGTCCCGATCTTTGCGAAGCGTCGGCGGTGAACACCGTCAGCTGGCTCGCATCGCGAACAGGAGCGAGGTGTCACATCGTGCACCTGAGTTCCGCCCTCGGACTCGAAGAGGTACTGCATGCACGGGAAAGAGGCGCATCGCTTACCGTCGAGACGTGCCCGCAATACCTTCTTCTGACGTCGGACGCATACCGGGGACCCGAGGGGCATCTCTATTCCGCCGCCCCCGCGCTGCGAACCGCGGAGGACAACGCGGCCTTGTGGCGGGCGCTGTCATCCTCAGCCATAGATTTCGCGGCAACGGACCATTGCCCTTTCACGCGGACTCAGAAAGAGTGGAAGGGTGCTTTCGACCGTCTTCCCGGCGGCCTTCCGGGCGTGGAGCTTCTGCTCTCCCTTCTCTACTCCGAGGGGGTGCTTCGGGGGCGGATAAAGTTGCCCGACCTTGTTCGCATCACGTCGGAGCGAGCGGCCAAACTGTACGGCCTCTATCCGCGGAAAGGCTGCCTTCTTCCCGGGTCGGATGCGGATCTCGTCATCTTCGATCCGGAAGAGGTCTGGAACGTAAAGGCCGGAGCTCTTCGCATGAATGTCGACTTTTCTCCGTATGAAAACCTTGAACTCATAGGAAAGACGTGGCAGACTATTTCACGCGGAGAGATCATCTATTCGGAAGGTCGTTTTCGGGGCAAAAAAGGGAGAGGCATCTTTCTCAACCGGTAACCAATTCCCGGAAGATCCTGTTTTTTCCGGGAGAGCCGGGCAATTATTCAAGGAGACCAGCTATCAAAAGTCAATAGGGGCAGTTGAGAAAAAGTAAAGAGATT
>CAYRPJ010000106.1:0-5565 GCA_964426245.1 uncultured Synergistaceae bacterium | reverse complement strand
GAATCGACAGAAACATCGCCGAGACGATGAAGAACGAGGCCACTCGAAGCGCCAGTCGGGGAGAGAGGCGGAACGTCTCGCACGGACCGGAGGAATGCTCGCTCTCGGGAGGGGTCCACAGAAAGCTCCCCAGAAAGGGAAGAAGCAGGGCTACAGCGGAGAGGATGGAGAGAGGAGCGAAGGAGAGAGACAGAATGGCCGCGCTTCGCAGCAGACATGCCAGCCCGAACGAGACGGCCTGACGCGGAAAGGGCGCCCGGGAGAGCCGCCACTGCCATCCGGCGAGCTGCACCGCGGACCCCGCGGGCGGAAGGAGGAGCGCGAGAAAGATCAACGAAGGAGGCTGGCTGTCTCCCCACACCCCCCGGGGAAGCCACGCGACGGCCATGAAAAACGGAGCGACGCGCACTGCGCGGACGAACCACACCTCCGGAAGCGACTTCCCCTTGAGTGCGAGCAGCAGAAAGACGGCAAAGAGAACCAGGGTGAAGAGCGCGAATCCGCCCTCGGGTCCGAGAAAGCGCACACCGGCGAGCGAGGGGAAGAGCGGTCCCCTGAGCACCGTGAGCCACTGCCAGAGAAGAATCGTTCCAAGCCCCGCGACGTCGTTCACTTCACCCCTCCTTCTTTTTTTGTAATAATAGCAAAAATGGATTCCATCGGCAAGGCCTTGCAAGTACTTGATTTATCAGGGGGGGTTAAAGAATTCACCCTCCCCGGAAATGCGTCTTCGGGGTACAATCCTCCGACTATCCCGTCGAAGAACGGGAAAGAGATCGTCCGCTCCGTGCGTGCGGCTTCGCCGAGGCGTTGTTTTGCTCGGCCCGCCTTGTCGGACGAGGTGCGAGCATGCCGAATGTTCCCGGGCTTCTCCGCATGCCGGAGAACGGTGCGCGGCTGGGTGGAACGCGGCGGGAAGGTGCTTTGAGACGAGCGGACTCTTTTCCCGCCGGAGGAAGCGCCTGTTCCGGGCGACCGATACCGAACCCCCGCAGGGAGGGTTCGAAGAGGGGAGAGTGTGTCATGAACGGGAAAGGTATTTTTGCGAAATATTCGGTGTGCCTGCTGCTGCTCCTTTTCGTCCTTCTTCTGCCGCCGGCTGCGGAGGGGGCGACGATCTACCGCTACGTGAATGCGAACGCGGCGCCGGGAGGCGACGGCCAATCCTGGGATACGGCCTACAGTGATCTTCAAACGGCGCTGGCCGAGGCTGACGGCCAGAATAGCTGGGAAATCTGGGTGGCGGCGGGGACCTACACGCCTCACGCGAGCGACAGAACCGTCTCCTTTGCCCTGAAAAGCGGCGTTGCCCTCTACGGAGGCTTCGATGGGACGGAGACGGCGCGGGAGCAGCGGGACATCGCCGCGAACGAAACCCTCCTTTCGGGGAACATCGGCGACGAGGAGAGAGAAAACGATAACAGCTACCACGTGGTGACGGCGAACGGTGTGAACAGCACCGCCGTCCTCGACGGATTCACCGTCACCGGAGGGAATGCGTCTGGCGCTACTGAAGATCAAAAAAAAGGCGGCGGGATGTACAACGTAAACGCCAGTCCGACGGTTACGAACTGCACCTTCCGTAACAATAGAGCAGCCAATGGAGGAGGAATGTACAACATTAGTAGCAATCCGACGGTTACGAACTGCACCTTCTTCAAGAATACGGTGGGGTACGGCGCTTACGCTGGAAGTGGCACAGGAGGCGGCATGTACAATACAGGCAGCAGCCCCAAGGTAACTAACTGTACCTTCACCGAAAACTTCGCCTCGGGAGATTCGGGCGGCGGAATGTACAATTATATAGGCGGCCATCCGAAGGTGACGAACTGCACCTTCTTTGGAAACATGGTACAAAGCGGAATAGATGGTCAGGGGATGGGCATCTACCACACCTCCGCGTACCCCCAAGTGAAGAACTGCATATTCTGGGGAGTGGGAGGTGTGGATTGGCAGGTTAACTCGTTTGGAGGAACAATCACACACTCCGTCGTCAATAGAGCGGGCACGGGCAACACGACCGCCAACCCCAACCTCTCTACTCTCGCCGACAACGGAGGTCCGACGGAGACGCATTCGCTCGGGACGGGAAGTTCCGCCCTTGCCGGGGGAACCGCTGACGGCGCTCCCGCAACCGACCAGCGGGGCGTTCCTCGTCCCACCGGGGGACCGGTTCACATCGGGGCCTATCAGGATGCCGACTACGGCTTCGTCAAGGTGACCATCGAACCCGCCGAAGCACGGAACTCGGGAGCGATGTGGAGTATCGACGGAGGGAGTGCTTGGCGCCATTCCAACGAATCGGTCGTCGCCTTCGCCGGTGTGTACACAGTATCCTTCCGAGAGACGACAGGCTGGACGAAACCGGAGAACCTGACCGTGACGGTGACGAAGAACGCGAAACTCACGGAGAGCTGCACATACACTCCGACGCCGACTCCGACACCTACACCTACACCTACACCTACACCTACACCGACGCCGACACCGACTCCGACACCTACACCGACGCCGACGCCGACTCCGACACCGACTCCGACACCGACTCCGACGCCGACGCCTGGGCCGACGCCGGTTCCCCCCGTTTTCCGCTTCCCGGACTTCAACAATGACGGCAAGGCCGACCTTTTCTTGCATCAAATCGTCTCGGGACGCCTCTCCGTCTGGTTCATGAACGGCTCCGCCAGAACGGGTCAGGCCACGCCGAAACCCTCTTTCGCCGGATTCTTCTGGAGAGCCGTCGGAATGGCGGATTTCGACGGCGACGGCGGTACCGACATCCTCTGGCAGGATCTCCTCTCGGGACGCCTCTCCGTCTGGCGCATGAACGGGACCGACAGGACGGCGACCCTCACGCCCGCACCCTCCTCCGCCGGCAAAGGATGGAGACCCGCCGCAACGGCGGACTTCGACGGCGACGGCAAGCCCGACATCCTCTGGCAGAACCACTCCACGGGCCGGCTCGTCTTGTGGCTCATGAACGGAGCGGCGAGAACCGCATCCGTGACGCCGAATCCAAGCTCCGTGGGCGAAACGTGGAGAGCGGTCGGCGCGGCGGACTTCAACGGCGACGGCAAGCCCGACATCCTCTGGCAGAACCCCACCACCGGGCAGCTCGTCGTCTGGTACATGAACGGAGCGACCCGTACCGGCTCCGCCCCTCTGAAGCCCTCCTCGGTGGGAGGGAGATGGCGGATCGTCGCGGTGCAGGACATGAACGGGAACGGCAGGCCGGATATCGTGTGGCAGGAGTTTTCGACCGGACGCCTCTCCGTCTGGTACATGAACGGAGTGAACAGGACGGGATCCGCGGCGATGAAACCGCCTGTCGCCGGAAAGATGTGGAGGATCTTCGGGAACTCCGGAGCGTGGGCGTCTTCGGGGATCTCCGGCTCGTCCGCCGCGGAGGAGCCGAAGTGCGAAGAGGGCTCGTCCTCTTCGACCGCCGAGGAGGGGGAAAACCCGTTCTTCGACCTTCCCGAGGGGTTGAACTACCCGTACGGGGAAGCGTACGAGATTCCGTTCGGGGAGGACCCCGTCGAGGGGGAGAAGCTGCCCGGGCTTCCGGAAGGGTACGATCCCGTGAGCGAGAGCTGCATCGAGGGGGCGGGCGATCCCGGCCCGGACGAGGGGAGCGGTTGCAGCGCCCTCTCCTTCCCCGCGCTTGGAGCGATGCTGCTTCTTCCTCTGCTGCTTTTGACGAGGAGTTCCAGATAAGAGGAAGCGGGTTCAGGTTCCGGTGAGGCCTCTCTTCTCCCATGCCCTCGGGCTGAGAAGAGAGGCCTTTCGCCGTGGATTCCGAGAAAGCGCACGCCGGCGAGCGAGGGGAAGAACGGTCCCCTGAGCACCGTGAGCCGTTGCCGGAGAAGAATCGTTCCAAGCCCCGCGACGTCGTTCACTTCACCCCTCCTTCTTTTTTTGTCATAATAGTAAAAAAGGATTTCATCGGCAAGGCCTTGCAAATACTTGGTTTATCAGGGGGGTTAAAGAATTCACCCTCCCCGGAAGCGCGCATTCGGGATAAAATCCTCGAAATAATCCCGCCGAATACCACGAATGGAAGATGTTTGGAAGAAGGGCATACCGCCGCCCTGGCTGCTCCGCCGCAGCTTCGCCCGTTCCTCTGCTGGCATCGTCGACATCCGCGGCGGGGTGCGGCGCGATGCGGGGTTTTTAGGGATGCGGGGCGGCGAAAGAAGTGTCTTTTCGACGGCCTCGCCGGATTTCGTTCCGCAGGAGGAAGCGCCGTTCGGGGCGTTCGATTTCGAGTCCGCCGAGGAAAGGGCTCGAAGAGGGGAGAGTGTGTCATGAACGGGAAAGGTATTTTCGCGAAACATTCGGTGCGCCTGCTGCTGCTCCTTTTCGCCCTTCTGCTGCCGCTGTCGACCGCGGAGGGGGCGACGATCTACCGGGTTACCGTGAATGGAGACGGAAACAGATCGGGGGATTCGTGGGCGAACGCTATGGGCGTGACGGAGTTCAGGTCCGCATTGCAAGCAGGAACCTCCGGCGAGTACTGGCTGAAGGCGGAGACGGACCCGTACACGCCGACGGGAGATACGAACAGAGACGCCTCCTTTGCTCTGAAAAACGGCGTCGCCCTCTACGGCGGCTTCGCGGGGACGGAGACGGCGCGGGAGCAGCGGGACATCGCCGCGAACGAAACCATCCTCTCGGGGAACATCGGCGACGAGGAGAGTGAAAACGACAACAGCTACAACGTCGTGAAGGCGAACGGTGTGGACAGCACCGCCGTCCTCGACGGATTCACCGTCACCGGAGGAAATGCGTATGGTACTATTGAAGATAAAAGAAAAGGCGGCGGGATGTACAACGTAAACGCCAGTCCGACGGTTACGAACTGCATGTTCAGGGGAAATAAAGCAATGGCCGGCGGCGGGATGTGCAACCATGGCAGCAGTCCGACGGTGATGAACAGCACCTTCTCAGGAAACCATGCAAACAACTACGGCGGCGGGATGATCAACGAACACAACAGCAGACCGACGGTGACGAACTGCACCTTCTCCGGAAACTTTGGGGAATGGGGCGGGGGGATGTGCAACTATGGCAGCAGCAGTCCGACGGTGATGAACTGCACCTTCTCCGGAAACTTTGGACATCGGGGCCAGGGGATGTACAACCTTTTCAACAGCAGTCCGACGGTGACGAACTGCATTTTCTGGGGTTCTGGAGAGCTGGTTTTTTCAATATACGACTCCTACCCCAGCTATAGTTATTGCATCAATACAGTGGCTTTGGCCGGCGAGGGGAACACGACCGGCAACCCCAATCTCGACCCTCTCGACGACAACGGAGGCCCGACGAGGACGCACGCGCTGCTTTCGGGCAGCTCCGCCAAGGGAACGGGAACTTCTACGAATGCTCCCGAAACAGACCAGCGGGGCGTTCCCCGTACTGGTACGGTCGACATCGGCGCGTATCAGGATGCGGACTACGGCTTCGTCAAGGTGACCATCGAACCCGCCGGAGCGCGGAGCGCAGGCGCTCGGTGGAAGCTCGGCGAAGGAGAGTGGCAGAGCTCCGGCGCGTCGGTCGTCGCCG
>CAYRPJ010000105.1:0-5600 GCA_964426245.1 uncultured Synergistaceae bacterium | reverse complement strand
AAGGCGTGAATCCCGCCGATTAACACGTTGCAATCAATCAAACGGAAATTCTATAAGCAACCTGTGGAACGAGGTCAATCCATTTGTCACTTAAGAAAAGAGATTTTCAAATACGGAAAATCCCTAAAACAGTTCTTCCCGGGATTTTTCAACACATTTCGGTTTTTCACACCTCGGACTATTTTTCAGCCACCATTTTAAAAATTCCCACATCATCTTCTCGCGATCAGGAGTTCCGCCCCAAAGCAATTACCAGGACCAAATAGAGTGTTTATTTTGACTTGACATAATTTTTTTCGATTGCTAAGATGACGTCGGGAGGCCGAGGTTGATATCAAGGAGGTGCTGTAATGGATATTCACCTGAAGGCGGACGAAATAGAGGAGCTGAAGAACCTGATGGAGGTCGACGAGTATGTCGGCCCCGTGGAGGCTTTCGCCAGGGAGATGCTTTTGGAGGGCATGTCCTACCATAAGGCCCGCCAGCCCGGAGGCTATCTTCACCCGGAAGAGAAATGACGACGGAGCCCAAAAAAGCCTTGAAGGATCGGGACGTTGCAGAAACGTCCCGATCCTTTTTTTCGGGCCTTCCACAAAATGCTATCGCGACGAAGAGTCGAACTCCTTTCCGCACGTTTTTCCGGTTGCCGGAGAATCGGCGAGAGAGGAGAGAGCAGCCATTCGAGGAAGAAGATCCTCAAGCACCCCCTGCAAAGGTTCCAGAGCGGAGAACACCTCCGCGCTTCTCTCTTTCCGCAGGGAGATCACGGACTCCATCCCTCCGACCGTCGCCTTCAACGCCTCGGAGAGACGGCTTTCAAGCGCCACGGAGAATGCGCGGAACGAATCGTTGACGCCCTGGAAGACCGAGCAGCGGAGATTCTCCACATTGGAGAGGATGAGCGAATCCAGCCGTTCTTCAATCCGACGTCGAAAGCGTACCCTCCGGATTTTTTCGGGAAGAAATATTTCCAGAAGTCCTGTCAGGACGGGCAAAAACTTCGACGACCACTGCCTGCAAACCCAGTGCGGCTCCCTGACAATCCGCAGCTCCTCCTTCTCGCCGGAAGGACGGCTGGGCAGATGGAAGAGATCGGCGGGCTCGTTTTCCGGATGGCGGCGGTCTCTCTCTGCCTGATCAAAACGAACCTATCCGCGAAGGAACGCCTTTTCTGCATGATCGCCTACATTCCCAAGGCGACGGTACAGGCGGCGATAAGCTCGATTCCCCTCTCTCTGGGGCTCCCCTGCGGCAAAATCGTTCTTACGGTGGGCGTTCTTGCGATTCTCGTCACGGCGCCGCTCGGAGCCTTCGGCGTGGATTCGACGTATAAAAGGCTGCTTTCACAGGAAAGTTCCTCCCCGCAGTGATCGGACAAGCGCATTTCCTTTGAACGCGTTCAATTTTCTTTCGAGCTTCATCGCTTCTACAGCATAAACCCTCTCCCCGGCGCGTATGAACGGAGATTGCCGTTCATACGCGCTTTTTGAGCGCGTTCCATCCCGAAAAAAACATCCTTTTTTCCGATCGCTATGATATTTTGAACCCGATTTTCGCGAAGCGAATCAAAAAACCGCTTCGGAGAAAGGGGGCTTGGTGTGTTGAGCACCGTGGAGCAACTCGAACAGAGGATCGTCCGGTACAGGCGAAAGCTGCATCGACATGCTGAAACGAAATGGACCGAATTCTGGACCTCGTCGTTTATCGCCGACAGACTTGAGGAAGCGGGGTTCCAAATTAAGACAGGACTTGACGTGGTCGATCCCGCGTTCTGCGCGGGAAGGCCCGAGGAGAACGAGATCGACGGCTTTCTTGAACGGGCGCTGAACCAAGGAGCAAACCCAGATCAGCTTGATCGCATGAAAAGGTACCCCGGCGTCGTTGCAGTACTTGATACGGGACGCCCCGGCCCTTCGGTCGCTTTCAGAGCCGATATCGACGCCGTAAGCAATCAGGAAAGCACAGAACCGGGACATCGTCCGTACGACGAGGGTTTTTCCTCGGTCAACTCGAACTCGGTGCATGCATGCGGTCACGACGGACACGCCGCGATCGTCCTCGGTGCGGCCGAACAGTTGATGGCGGATCGAGACGAGCTGTGCGGCGTATTCACCTTTATCTTCCAACCTTCCGAAGAGGGTGGCGGCGGCGGAAAAGCGATGACTTCCAAGGGAATCGGCTCTGGCGTCGACTATCTTTTCACCTTTCATCTCTCCCTGGCACCTTCACATGTTATCGCCGGCGGATGCAACGACTTCGTCGACAACCGGCGCTACGACGCAACGTTCACCGGACGGGCGGCCCACCCCGTCGGCGATCCCCACAACGGAAAGAACGCCCTTCTCGCCGCATGTTCCGCAGCGATGAATCTTCACTGCATCGCTCCTCACGGAGACGGATGCGTCTGGATAAACGTCGGCGTTCTCTCCGCCGGAACAGGCCGAAACGTCGTCGCTCCCGGTGCGTTCTTCCAGGTCGAATCGCGGGCTGCCCTGGAACATGTGGCCGACTATGCGGAGGAGCGCGTTTTGAAGATCATCGAACATGCCGCAGGAATGTACGATGTCTCTGTCGGCATCGAAAGAATCGGCCATGCGCTGACAGGCTCCAGCGATCCTGAGATGGCGGAGCTCGTTTTGGAGGAGGCGAAAAAGATCGCCTATTTTCACACATTTCTTCATGAAGGGAGGGTCGGAGGAAGCGACGATGCGACAGACTTCATGAGGTTCGTCCAGGAGCAGGGAGGAAAAGCTACGTACATATCGCTCGGATGCGACTCGGAGAAAAGTCTGCACAACGGCTCGTACGATATTGACGAAGGCGTGCTGCTTCCAGGAGCGGAGCTCTTCGTGAAACTGGCAAAGCACCTTGCCCGTCGCGTAACGGATTGTGATGAAACATCCTGAAAACATCCCGTTCACGGGAAATTTGAAATGTTGAGGAGGTTCACAATATGGTTCAGGAACAGCGTAAAAAACGCTCCTTGTTCGACCGTTTTATCAGCGGCGTGGAATTCGTCGGAAACAAACTCCCCCATCCTTTCTGGATTTTTGTCATTCTCATAGGCATAATTGCAGTTCTTTCCTGGATACTCTCGATAGCCGACGTATCCGTAACGTACACCGCTGCAGCCAGAAGCGCCGGAGACGCACCGAAGCAGGTAACGGAGACCGTTAAAAACCTCATGAGTTTGGACGTACTGAAAGACTATCTCGTGAACTTCACCAAAAACTACGCCGGCTTCTGGCCCATGGGTCTGGTTATGTCCATGATGGTGGGCATTGGCGTCGCAGAGCATTCCGGGCTTATCATGGCCCTGATGCGCCGCGCCATTCTGGGTGCTCCCATGGTGATGATCACCGCGATCATCGCGCTGGTAGGAATCAACTCCAACCTGGCTTCCGACGCGGGCGTCGTTTTTACTCCGGCCATAGCGGCCGCCATGTTCAAGGCCCTGGGGCTGAATCCATGGGTGGGCATCATAGCGGGATACGCCGCGGCGAATGGCGGCTTCACTGCGAACTTCTTCATCGCTGGAACGGACGCGCTTCTTTCGGGCATTACAGGTTCTGTGACATCCGCCGCGAACATCGACGCTCCGGTACACCCTCTGATGAACTGGTACTTCATGATGGCAGCCACAGTCGTCATTGCGGTGGCGACAGTTCTTGTTACCAAATATTTCCTTATTCCTCATCTCGGCGGGAACAAAGGCGGGCTTGACTTGGAAGAAATCAGCAAGCACGCGCTCAACGAAGACGAAAAGAGGGGGCTTCGCTGGTCGCGCAATACTGCAATCGCCTTCTTCCTACTCCTCATCGTCGCCGTTTTCCCCGAAAGCTCATTCTTGAGAAATCCCGACGGCACGCTGCTACCCCGCTCCCCGCTCATCGGAAGTATCGTCGGACTGCTTTTCTTCTTCTTCGTCTTCGTCGGCATCAGCTACGGCTACGGAGCCAAAACTATCCGCTCAAGCGCGGATATTCCGGCGATGATGCAAAAAGGGCTTGCAAGCGCCCTTGGTTTCCTCGTCGTCGCTCTTCCCGCAGCGATTTTCATCTCGCTTTTCAACGAGAGCAAGGTGGCCACGGTGCTTGCCGTCAAGGGTGCGGATGTTCTTATGGCGGCAAATCTTACCGGCATTCCCCTTTTCATCCTCTTCATTCTCATCTCGGCATTCGTCAATCTCTTTATCACGGCCGGCTCGGCCAAGTGGCTCATCATGGCTCCCATCTTCGTCCCCATGCTGGCGATGATGGGCTTCTCCCCCGCCATGACACAGGTAATGTACAGAATAGGAGACAGTTGCACCAACATCATCTCCCCCATCGACTACTACGTTCCCGTGATCATCGGCCTGCTGGAAGCCTATAGGACCGATCCTGACAGGAAGGTGGGCATAGGCACCCTGATCTCCCTCTCCTTTCCCTTCAGCCTTGCCTATTTAATCGGACTCTTTGCACTCCTCATGGTCTGGTACACGCTGAAGCTCCCCCTCGGCCCGGGCGTCTCTATGTTCATGTAGCCATGAAGACGATGAACAGCTCTTCCGGTTTGTCACGATACGTTCGAGCCGAAGCGTCGTCTCCGTTTGAAAGAGGGAGACTGATTGGTGAATCCACTGCGATGCAGATACGGACGATCCTTGAGTATCAGACACAGCACTATCAGCAAAAGGACGGAACGCCGCTGCGTGAAAGCTGGATGCCGTCGGTAGAACGCTTCGTTCCCTCCATCGAAAAGCACGCTCCGAATACGTGGCGGGAGATGGAGGGAATGGGTAAGGGCGCCGAACTCGACTTCGAGGATATCCTGCTCCTGGCCTCAATCTACGAGAAGAAAGTGGGTTTCGGTTCGGATCACTGTACCGCTTTCGCAGCCACGGGGAGCGCGACTGCGGACGGAAATCTCGTCTGCGGCCAGACGAACGACGAGTCGATGATCGAATGGGCCGGAGGGTCTCTGGACCTCGTAACGCATCACATCGGGGAAAACCGGGAGACGTTGATCTACACCCACCCCGGCATCCCGGCCTACATGGGAATGAATTCGGACGGGCTCTGCTTTATGTGGAACTACATCGACAACGGAGAGCGCGGGATCGGCGTTCCCACCAATATTCTGATCAGAGAAGCGCTCTGCAGGAAAACTCTTTCCGAGGCTGTCTCCTACCTTGAGGAGACTCCCAGGTGCATTCCCAATAACTTCCTCCTGGCACACCGGGAAGAGGGAATCTGCAATGTGGAGCTTTTTCCGGACGTCGCTCTTAAAAGCAGCCGGGGCGAGGTGGCGGTCCATGCCAATCACATCCTCGACTCCGGAAAGCGGGCACACGATGTCAAACTTGTTCACAAGGAGATTGAAACAACATTTTTAAGGCATGAAGCTCTTGAGGAGCTTTGCGAAAAAACACGCGGGCTGATCGATCCTGAGAAGGCGAAGTCCTTCTTCAGCGACCACTCGCGCGGCTGGGGGTCGGTATGCGTTCATCCGCATGTTCGGCCTCATACACGCGCCCGTATAAACAAGACGCTTGCGGCAATGGTCTATAATGGACCCCGAAATTAAGACAAAAAAACGGGGGGAGGTTAAGCTCTAAA
>CAYRPJ010000104.1:0-5928 GCA_964426245.1 uncultured Synergistaceae bacterium | reverse complement strand
TCGTCCCTATGTTCAAATGCGGCTTCGACCTCTCAAATTTCTCCTTTGCCATCGTTCAATTCCCTCCTCGGAAAAAATCGTTGATATAGTGTGCTATATACTTCAAGAGCGCGTCTCAGCCCTTGAGAACCTTGTCCGCGACGTCCGCGCTCACTGCTTCGTAGTGATGGAACTGCATCGAGTAGGCCGCACGACCGGATGTTTTGCTGCGTAGGTCGGTCGAGTAGCCGAACATCTCTGCGAGAGGAACGAAGGCGCGGACTATCCGCGTATTCATCCTCATGTCCATTCCGTCGATCCGCCCTCTTCTGGAAGAAAGATCTCCGATGACGTCTCCGACGTAGTCCTCCGGCGTAACGACCTCGACGGACATGATCGGCTCCATCAGCACAGGACCGGCCTTTCTCATGGCTTCTTTGAACCCCATGGAAGCCGCTATCTTGAATGCCATTTCGGAGCTGTCGACTTCGTGATAGCTGCCGTCGACGAGAGCCACCTTCACGCCGATCACCGGATATCCTCCGAGGACGCCGTTGTTGAGAGCGTCTTCAAGCCCCTTCGCGACAGCGGAGATGTACTCCTTCGGAATAACGCCGCCCACGATCTTGTCCTCGAATTCGAATCCTTTGCCTTCTTCAAGCGGCTCGACCTCGAAGACCACGTGGCCGTACTGCCCGCGTCCGCCCGACTGCCGCACGTACTTGCCTTCAGCTCTCGCCGCGTTCCGGATGGCTTCACGATACGCCACCTGGGGTCTTCCGACTCTGACGTCGACGCCGAATTCCCTCTTGAGACGATCGACGATGATCTCGAGGTGGAGCTCTCCCATGCCGGAGATTATGGTCTGGGAGGTCTCTTCATCGGTGTAGGCGCGGAACGTCGGATCTTCCTCGGCAAGCGATGTGAGTCCTTTCGTCAGCTTGATCTTGTCGTTCTTCGTCGCCGGTTCGACCGAGAGGTGAATCACCGGCTCTGGAAAGACGAGCTTTTCAAGGAGAAGCGGCTTTGCTTCCTCGCAGAGCGTGTCTCCCGTCCTGGTATTCTTGAGGCCGGGCAGCGCGACGATCATTCCGGCGGTGGCCTCGTCCAGTTCCTCGCGTTTGTTCGCGTGCATCCTCAGGATGCGGCCTACACGTTCGCGGCTGTTGCTGGTCGGGTTGAAGATTGCGGATCCCTTCGAAAGAACACCGGAGTAGATCCGTGTAAAGACAAGCCTGCCGACGAAGGGATCCACGGTGATCTTGAAGGCAAGGGCCGTGAAAGACTCGGCGGTGCTGCTTTCCCTGAGAATCTCCTCTTCGGTCTGGGGATCGACACCCCGTACGGAAGGCAGGTCCACCGGGCTCGGGAGATAATCGACAACGGCGTCGAGAAGAGCCTGAACACCTTTGTTCTTGAATGCGGAACCGCAGATGACGGGGACGATCTTCAATGTGACGGTACTGGAGCGAATCGCTCTCCTGATCGTCGCGGGAGAGACTTCCTTCCCGTCGAGATAGGCTTCCATTATCTCTTCGTCGAAATCGGAAAGAGCTTCAAGCATCGCCTCCCGCGCCTCTTTCGCCTCACCGGCGAGAGAAGGCGGAATCGGGATGACGTGCGGATCGGTTCCGAGGTCGTCCGTATACTGGATGCCCCGAAACTCTACCAGGTCGATCATTCCGCAAAAACTGTCCTCCACACCTATCGGGATCTGGACAGGAATCGGCTTGGCGCCAAGTTTTTCCTTGATACCCCGGACAACGTTTTCAAAATCGGCGCCAATACGATCCATCTTGTTCACGAAGGCGATTCTCGGCACACGGTACTTGTCCGCCTGGCGCCATACCGTCTCGGATTGGGGTTCGACGCCTCCGACGGCACAAAAGACCGCAACGGCGCCGTCGAGAACCCTCATGGATCTCTCGACCTCGACAGTAAAATCCACGTGCCCGGGCGTATCAATTATATTGATATAATGATCATGCCACATGCACGTCGTAGCAGCCGAGGTGATAGTGATCCCCCGCTCGCGCTCCTGGTCCATAAAGTCCATGGTGGCGGCGCCTTCATGAGTTTCGCCCATTTTGTAGTTTTTTCCGGTGTAGAAAAGAATGCGCTCGGTCGTCGTCGTCTTCCCCGCGTCGATATGGGCCGCGATACCGATGTTCCGGATTCTTTTCATATCAAGTTTTTGCATTTCCTACCACCAAGCCTCGTTTCCTGCAGAACACTGCATCGATATGGTTCAGTTATAAGGACACTACCAGCGATAGTGGGCGAACGCGCGGTTGGCCTCCGCCATCTTGTGAGTGTCTTCCTTTTTCTTGATGGAGGCGCCTTCGTTCTTGCAGGCGTCCATAAGCTCTCTGGCCAGTCGTTCGGCCATCGGGATGCCCTTCTTGCTGCGGGCGTAATTCAATACCCAGCGGATGGAGAGCACCTGCGCCCTTTCAGCGGGGACTTCCACCGGGACCTGGTAGGTCGCTCCGCCGACACGGCGGGGACGGACCTCCACGAGCGGGCGAACATTCTCCATCGCCTTTTTGAAGACGTCGAAAGGTTCAAGCTGGAGCTTTTCCCCGGCGATGTCGAGAGCGTTGTACATGATACGCTCCGCGACGCTTTTCTTTCCTTTTCGCATCAGGCTGTTGATGAACTTGCCCAGTGCGGGGTCACCGAATTTGGTATCCGGCGCCGATTGACGTTTCTTGACATGCCCCTTACGCGGCATTGGTCAACCCCTCCTCAGAATCAAAAAACACGCCGAAAACCCTACTTGGGTCTCCGGGCGCCGTACTTGGAGCGGGATCTCTTCCGATTCTCCACGCCTCCACAGTCGAGCGTTCCCCGAATGATGTGATAGCGGACTCCGGGAAGGTCCTTCACTCGCCCGCCACGCACAAGAACAACCGAGTGTTCCTGCAGGTTGTGACCGATTCCCGGAATGTACGAGGTCACCTCGATGCCGTTGGTGAGGCGAACACGGGCAACCTTGCGCAGAGCCGAGTTGGGCTTCTTGGGCGTCACCGTATACACTCGCGTGCAGACACCGCGGCGAGCCGGATTCCCCTGCAGTGCGGGGGAATCGCTTTTGCGTCTCTTTTTCTCACGACCATGCTGAATAAGCTGATTGATTGTTGGCACACAACTTCCTCCTTCCATCTGTTCTTTCGTATTCCGGACAGCCGATTCTCCGGACGTGTCCGTCTATCCCGCAATTCCCGCCGCCGAAGCTCCCCTGGAGATGGCGCACGCTCTTCCGAGCTTGAGCATCGAATCGACACGCTCGACGGGAATATTCTGCCTCTCCGCTTCCTCTTCCAGGTTTCTTACAACGGAGGGATCCGCATCTCCGGCGATGAAAATCTTCTTCAGACGCCCAGCCTTGAGCATCCTTCGAACCTGCCGTTCTCCTGTAACCCTGTTCGGTACCGCAAGTTCGTTCAAAGGCAATAGGAACCCCCCTGTGCAAAAGCACCACGGAATAATAACAAAAAGACGGGATCAATGTCAAGCGCGATTTTCTACCTCGAATCCACAACTCTTTAAGGCAGAGGGGCTTGAGCGGCCCCGGTGAGCAGCGGTGGCGCCCCTCTGCCTGCGGATTCGGCTCTTCCGAAATATCGGCCGTCCCTGAAATTTCCGGATTCGACCGCTATTCCTCCGCTTGTTGCCGGAGGTGTTCCGACCGTATTTCCTGAAAGCGCTCGACACCCGTTCCCGCAGGAATGAGGTGGCCGATGATGACGTTCTCCTTCAGTCCCTCCAGGGGATCGATCTCCCCCTTGACCGCGGCGCCCGCGAGCACCTGGGCGGTCTGCTGGAAGGAGGCCGCGCTCAGGAAGCTGTCCGTGGCCAGCGCCGCCTTCGTGATGCCGTGGACGAAGGGCTTCACCTTCGGTCCTTCGCGGAGCTTCCGGACGAAGGTCACCCGCTGGATGATCTTCTTCTCGTCCTTCTTCTGTCCGCCCATGGGGCGGACGACAAGCTCCCGCACGCCGCGCCCCAGTGCATCCGAGGGCTCCCGCGAGGCGGAGAGCTTTTCGATGATCGCCTGGTTCACTTCCTGCCCGGCGTCGGCGAGCAGATTCCCCCTGCCGTCGTGTACGGGCTCAAGGAGTATTTTCCCGTAAACCTTGGCCGAAAGAAGGTCCCGGAGGAAACGGTCGCGCGAGAATATGGAATCCTCGATCTCAACGGCTCCTATCCTGCCCTCCAGAATGCCCTTGATGACGCTCGCGTCGACGAGCTGCGGAATGTCGGCGATGGCGTTGCCTTCGTTGTCGATCGCGCTGGAGAGCGGTTTTCCCCATTTCTCCTTGAGGCTCTCCTCGAGAATGTCGAGCACGTTGATCCGTTCGACCGAGTGCCAGACGAAGACGCTCTTCACGTCCCGCTCCCTGCATGCGGCGGCGTCCTCCGCCGTGAAGACCCTGTCCGCCTTCGCCACGACTTCGCCGTCCGCGACGATGTCTTCCGCGATATAGGCCGCATCGGCCAGCTTCTCAAGGAGCGCGTCGTCCCGGACCAGAAGCGGCGAGGGATCGTTGGACGTCACGATGGCGAGCTGCCCCAGCGTCAGCTTCGTACCGGAGGAAATCTCCTTTCCGTCTCCCGACTGGAAGGGAGTGATGAGTTCGAGACCCTCGAGCTGCTTCCGGAAGGCCGCCTCGCCGACGATCAGATTGAACGTCTTCCCCTCGGCGTCCGCCAGCAGGGCCGATGATATCATCATGCCGGGGCGGAGGATGGTCCGGACCGCCTCCTCGTCAAGCGGCTTGTTGAGAAACTTCAGCACGACCTCGTTCATCTTCTGCGCGGTCACGTCCTTCAGGATCATGCCGGAGAAGATGCGGACCGCCTCGTCGATGTTCCGCTCGTTCTCCTTCGTGATTCCCGCCGTCTCGGCGTCGATATCGTCGGTCCAGACGAGATCCCCGGCGACGAAGGAGGTGTCCCCCTCCTCGTGAATCTTGACGCGGTTCACCGGGGCGACCTTCCGAAGGATGACCTCGATGTGCTTGTTGCTGATCGAGACGCCCTGGGACCGGTAGACTTCCTGTATTTCGTCGACGAGCGCGCGCTGCACCGCCTCGATTCCCTCGACCTCGAGAAGCTGCTGCGGGTCGATGTTCCCCTCGGTGAGCTTGTCGCTCCTGAGGACGCTGTCCCCTTCCTTCACCAGGAGGTTCTGGTTGATCGGGATGTTGTAGGTGACCTTTTCCTCGCCGTCGCCCGCCGGGTTCTCGGCGGAGATGATGACCTTCCGTTTCCCCTCCATGACGCGGATCTCCGTGACCCGGCCGTCCACGCCCGCCAGGAAGGCGACCTTCTTCGGGCGGCGGACCTCGAAGAGCTGCTCGATGCGCGGAAGACCCTGCGTGATGTCCTCTCCGGTAAGCCGGACGCCTCCGGTGTGGAAGGTCCGCATCGTAAGCTGGGTTCCCGGCTCTCCGATGGACTGGGCCGCGACGACGCCGACGGCCTCGCCGATCGGAACTTCCTTCCTGGTGGAAAGATCCATGCCGTAGCAGACCTGGCAGATGCCGTGGCGAAGCGCGCAGCTCAGCGGGCTGCGCACCCAGACGGACCCGATCCCCGCCTTCTCGATGGTCCTGGCCTTTTCGTCGGTGATGCACTCCCCGGACTTCACGATCAGGTCGCCCGTCTCCGGATGCTCGACGTCATGAAGCGACGTTCTTCCGTAGATCCTCTCGGAGAGAGAGATCATGACCTTGCCGTCCTGCGTCAGCGCTTCGATGAGCACTCCTCTGTCGGTGCCGCAGTCGTGCTGCGTGATGATGAGATCCTGCGCCACGTCGACGAGCCGCCGGGTGAGATATCCCGACTTGGCCGTGCGGAGGGCGGTGTCGGCAAGGCCTTTCCGTGCACCGTGCGTCGAGATGAAGTACTCGAGCATGTTCATCCCCTCGCGGAAGTTCGCCG
>CAYRPJ010000103.1:0-5965 GCA_964426245.1 uncultured Synergistaceae bacterium | reverse complement strand
GAGGCGAGAGAGTATCGTGAAACGCTCGCAATCAATAAATTGATTGCGGAAAACCCGGAAATGAAGGAAGCGTGGCTGAACAAGCAGCTTGCTCTTGATAAGCATCTTCCGCTTGGAGACGAGGACGAGGAGGAGGGAGCGCTCCAGACCGCGAGCGCCGTGTAGCTCCTTCGCGTCGGAGGACGATTACCCGGCAATATCCAGAAACTCTCTTTGAACCAAAGCAGGCAGCCGGATCCGGCTGCCTGCTTTTCCGATGTCTGGCTGCGAAGGTTTTCGGCTCTGGAAAACATCGATTGGGAAGAGGAGCTCATGATAGCCGCCGGGATGGAAGTCCAATCACGTCGAACATGCGGCCCGGCCAAGAGCGCGTCGATTTGGAGGAGAGGTCGCGTGCTTGGATTTGCGAAGAGCGCAGCGCGAGAATTTCGCGGTCCCGCATCAAACTTCACTTCGGTGCCGAATTCTGCTCTTTGACCGGCGCGGACACGATGGGGCGCCGCGTCAACAAACTCCTCCTCGGGCTCGGGTGAGCTGACGGAGTCCGCGATTGTTTTTTCCTGAGCGGAAAGCGAACGAGGAAAAACCGCGCCGGAAACGCTTTTCCGCAGCCCCTCGACCTGCGCTTTTTCGTGTGTCTATAGAGTTGAGGAGTATCCTGCGTTCATGAATTCCGGGAGCGCTTCAACGCTGATAATAAAAAAAAGAGTTTTTATGCGGAAACACTTTTCTTATCTTTTTTTCATGATATGATTCTTGTAGCGCGATAATGCAGGCAATGGTTGGTGTTTTTTTCTCGCTTGCCGAAAAAGTGTCGAACCGCCCTTAAAGAATCGCGCGGAGCGATGCTGGAAAAGGCGAAAAAAAGCTCTATGGGATGGAAGCCTGTTTCCGATTTCGTTGGTCTCTCCGCAGACAATTTCAAATCCAGGTTGGAAATTTACGTCGCGAGCTGCTTTTGAACAACACTGTTTTTTCATTTCCGCGAAAGTTTTTCAGTTCGGCGGAGCTCGAAGGAACGAACCGATGCGGATGGGCTTGGAAGAGACCTTGCGGAGTCTGTTTTCTTGGGCGACATGCGTCGCAATGCAAAATGTGCGCAGGGCAATTTTCGTTGCGAGTGCTCGGGAAAGCATGTCGCCGAGACCTTTCCTCCGGAGGAGAGCTCCTTCGCTCGGACGGAACCACCGGAAAGGGACAAGCATAATAAGAGCGGAATCGATATCGCCGTGCAGCGCGGACGTGTCGAACCGCAAATCTGCAGGCCGCGTCTGAACTCGTCCGGACGAAAGGGATTCATCCCCGACGAGGAGACCCGCCTCGAAAATTATCTCAAAAGCCGCTCCCGCTTTGTGGAAGGAGAGAGGCTGCGCAATCCTGAATTCTTTTTTCATGTCCCACATCATGACAAAGGAGTGATTCCCGTGTATGGAAAAAGATTCGCATTTTCTGTTCTGTTTCTTGTTTTGAGCCTGTTTCTGCTCGGCGGTTGCGGCGGTGGAGGAGGCGACGGCGGATTCGAAGACGAGGTCGAGAAGGATTACGAGGACTACGGGTCTCTCGAGAGAATCCTGGACTACACGACGACCGAGGAACTCCTTTTCACCCACCGAATAATCGACGCCTCGGAGCCCAACTGCATGCAGGCTTCCGAAACCAGTCTTGTCGGCGGCTACAAGACCATAATACCGGCGGATATCCTCCCGTCCGGGGCCGATGTCGTCGTAAGCGAAGTGGTGAATCCGCCGGTCCTTCTTCCCGGATTCTTCGAGGATGAAACCATAACGGACGAACATCTGTATGTCATGTATCCGATTTCGGTGAAAAGCAACAGAAGACCGTCGACAGGCGACGGCAGAATCGATTTTGAAATATTTTACAGCGATAAATACCTCAAGCTCGGAGACATAGGACATGTCGAAATCCTGAAGCTTGCCGTGTTTTCAGAAGGCAAGTGGAGAATCGGGCAAATAAATCTCATAGATTCCAGGAAAAAGGTCATCTACGGCAGCGTGGACCGGTTCGGGATAGTCGCCCTGATAAGACCGGCTCTCTCCCCGTCGGACCTGCCGGACGGGAGCGGCGTCCGGTCCTGGCCGGAACCCGTCAAGGGCGACATCCTCTTCAGAAAAGGAGCGCTTGAAATCAAAGGAGCCCATCTGGGAGACGGATGGATTCCCGGCCACGTGGGAATCTATGTCGGAAGAGTGCCTTTCGAATACGACGGCAGGACATACAACGCGTACGCGGTCGTGGAATCCAACCCGAAAAACAAGGAGAAGGGCTGGGACAGCGGTGTCTTGATGCATTACTACAAGAACATCGAGAATTTCGGAAGCTCCTCATTCTCCGGCAACGAACTCAACAGACTGTATATGGGCGCGTATGCGCCCGGAGGAATAACCGACAAACAGAGAGGCGAAATCGTCGATTTCGTGAAAGGCAAAATCGGAAGCATGTATCCTCTGCTGACTCTGCAGAACAAGGAGATGCACTTCGGAATGTTCCCCGCATCTCAGGTCCAGGGACCGAACTACAACTGCGTGGGACTTGCCGAGGCCGCCATGGAACACGCTGGGATAAACGATGGAAAAGGGATGCTCGGCTGGTTCGGCGTCATCTCGCCGGAGAAAATGTACAACGCGATTCTCGCCAGCCGAGCGAGTCAGGCCGACAACCTCCCCTCGATAGAGTGGGCGCGGATGGAACCTGAGAGAGGGCCCGCCGGAATCGATACCAAGCTTTTAATCAAGGTGGGGCATCGCCAGGGGCTCGGCGCGATACGAAGCGTGGCCTACAGGGTCAAGGAAGACGGATACATGAATCCGGAGATAAACAAAAGAATAAACGACAAGGGGCTGTTTCACGACGAACGGGCCGGGGACGGAATCTACACTGGCTTCGGAAACGTCGGATGCCCTCTGCCCGGGCTTATGAAGATGACACTCGTAGTCAAGGTCATAGACGAATACGGAAACTGGGTCGAAAGAGACATCGTCTTCACGTATACAAGCACGGGTTCGGAAGGCGGGAAAGAGGAAGTCGTCCTGGGAAAGACAGAATACTTTCATGGACAGAAGAATTAGCTGAAAACTGACGTTTTTTCTGTCGAAAAAGCAGCCGAGGAATCGAAGCGGACACCGGCCGACATTCCCCGGCTGTTTTGGTAGCGTTCGTTTTTTTTCCTCGGATTCTTCGTCAAATATGCGGCGGCGGTCTCCCTCTTTCCCTTCCGAGTCGCCGAGGGTCGACGGCTCGTGCATCGCCGCCCGGCTGGACCGGCAGGAGCGGACCCATGACGCTTCGGAGCGGTATGCGCCGAGGGAAGGTCCGGACACGAAAAGAAGATGAGCCGGACGATGGGTCCGCAAGGCGAACAACGGCGGAGGAAGAACCCGTTCGCGAGCTGTCGGCGGCAGGAAGCGGCGAAACCGCGCGGAACTCCCGAGACGCCGAGGTCGCTATCGGCGAAAATCGAAGAGCAATCCTGCCGACACGGTCGAACTTCGCGGACCGCCGTGGAGCGAACGATACTTAGGCGGGAGATACCGGAAGACGGGGTCGCCTCCTTCCGCTCGATTTAGACCGGCAAGGGAACGCATTGTATTTGCATGTATCGAGTACGCGCGTCGGAAAACCGGTTTCGCGCATAATTCAGGGGGTGCTGCAATGAGAGAAAAAAACGTATTCAAATCGTATGCGACCGTGTTGGTGGTTTTTCTGATTCTCTTCTCGGCGGTTTCGACCGTCTACGGCTACGAATTCGTCGCTCAGTGGGCGGGCAGCTCGGGAAACGGAAGGTTCGACGACCCGGTAGGAACGGCGGTTGATTCCGAAGGAAACGTTCATGTCGTCGAATATGGGAATCATCGGGTGCAGAAATTCGACCCTTACGGAAAGCTTCTGGCCATGTGGGGCGGTCACGGAAAAGGCGACGGGCAATTCGTGTTTCCGTACGGCATAGCGGTGGACGCTTCCGACAAAATCTACGTAACGGACCGTACGAACCGTGTTCAGAAGTTCGACTCCTCCGGAAGATTTCTGGCGAAATGGGGAAGCAACGGAATAAAAGACGGCCAGTTCAGCGGCGCCAAGGGCATCGCGGTCGATAAGTCCGGCAACATCTATGTGGTGGATATGTACGGTCATCGTGTTCAGAAGTTCGACTCCTCCGGAAGGTTTATGACGAAATGGGGCCGTCAGGGAAAAGGCGACGGTCAGTTCTGGACTCCCCGCGGCATAGCGACGGATGCGTCGGGAAACGTCTATGTCGCGGACACTGGCAATAACCGCGTGCTGAAATTCGATTCTTCGGGAAGGCTGCTGACGAAATGGGGCGTCAGAGGAAACGGGGACGGTCATTTCGAATCTCCTCAGGATATCGCTGTGGACAAATCCGGCAATGTATATGTGACGGAAGCCGGAGCTCACGCGAATACAGGTCATCGTGTTCAGAAGTTCGACTCCTCCGGCAGATTTCTTGGGAAATGGGGAAGCAGGGGAGGCGGTCAGGGACTGTTCTACGAACCCAAAGGCATCGCGGCGGACGTGTCCGGGAACATCTACGTAGCGGACAGCGGTAATAATCGCGTACAGAAGTTCGCTCCTGTCGTCGCTTCGTCGGGCCCGCCGAGACCGGAATCGTACAAGTTCGTTCGAAAACAAGGAGTCAAAGGAAAAGGCGACGGCCAGTTCGACAGACCCTCCGGCATCGCGACGGACGGGTCGGGAAACCTATACGTCGCGGACACCGCGAACAGACGGATTCAAAAGTTCGCCCCTTCGGGAAAGTTTCTTGCCAAGTGGGGAGGAAGCGGTAGACGGGACGGCGAATTCCAAGGAATCGCAGGAATAGCGGTTGATTCCGCAGGAAACGTCTACATAGCCGATAGAGACAATCACCGTGTGCAGAAGTTCAACTCTTCCGGGAAATTCCTCATGAAATGGGGCGGCCCCGGAGCAGGCGACGGACAGTTTCACAGGCCCATCGGCATAGCGGTCGACAGGTCAGGAAACGTTTACGTGGCGGAGGGAAACTACAACAACGGTAAAAATTTCCGTGTTCAGAAGTTCGATTCGTCAGGGAAATTCCTTGCGAAGTGGGGCGGTCCCGGAAAAGGCAACGGGCAGTTTTTCGAACCCGTAGGCATAGCGGTCGACAGGGCCGGAAACGTCTTTGTCGTGGATACCTACAACAATTGCGTCCAGAAATTCGATTCCTCGGGAAGATTTCTGGCTCGATGGGGAAGCGGAGGGACGGGCGACGGCCAGTTCGACAGACCCTGCGGCATCGATGTCGACTCGGCCGGAAACGTCTACGTGACGGACTGGATGAATAGAAGGGTGCAGAAATTCGACTCGTCCGGCAAATTCCTTACGAAGTGGGGCGGACGCGGAAAAGGAGACGGGCGCTTCGAGTATCCGCATGGCATCTCGGTGGACAAGTCCGGATACGTCTATGTCGCCGATGTGCACAACAACCGCGTGCAGAAGTTTGTTCTCGAGTAGATTGTAGGAGGCCGTTGATTGAAGATTGTCGCGCCGGCCCAGCACGGGCATCTTTTTTAGAAATAGAAAAGAATCGCTTCGGCCTCTCCATAAATCTTCGCCATCGGGCTCAATGAGCGGAAACTGCGAAAAAGAAGTGTAGTCCGGTGGTCGTAAGCGCGTGAACACATGTTCGGCGGCATTTAGCTCAAGTATTTTAAGAATTATGGAGCAGGTATCTTGTGAATTGCCGAAGTGCGCCCGGCAATTTCACGGCGAACTATCATCCGGCAGGAATGTAACATCGAATTTTTTACTTTTAAAAAGTTCTGCCGCAAGCAAGCGACGATTTCGTTTTCTCCGATTCTCTTTGAGGGAGAGGATAGAGAGTCGAGATTGAAGATGTTGACCTTAGTTGACCTTTGACGCTCTTTGAAGAACGCCGTGATACGGACCGAGGAAAAAGCCGGAGGAGAAA
>CAYRPJ010000102.1:0-6539 GCA_964426245.1 uncultured Synergistaceae bacterium | reverse complement strand
CAGAATGCGACAGTGAGCAAGGACTCGCTGACCGTGCTCCAGGTGCAGTACACGCTGGCTCCGACGCCGACGCCGACACCTGGACCCACACCCACACCCACTCCGACGCCCACGCCGACGCCTGGACCGACGCCCACGCCGACGCCGACACCTGGACCCACACCGACACCTGAGCCTACTCCCACACCTGAGCCTACCCCCACACCTACCCCGACTCCTGAATTCGGGCCTCAGCCCGTCAGGGTGGAACTTCCTCTCGGCGCCACGGCCGAGCAGAAGAGAGAGGCCGTGAAAGAGGCGCTGCTCGGATTGAACGTCCCTCGGGATGCCGCCGAAGCGATCGCCGCCCTCGTGACCGTCGATGCGCTCGGCTACGTCTACCTTTCCCCGGGAAGCGTCGAGACTGTCGAAAAGCTCTTAGACCAGTTCGATATCCCGGAGGACGCCGTCCGCGCACTCCTTCCGCTCTTCAGCGCCCCGGTCGGCGGAAGCGCCGCCTCCGGCTCCGCCGACGGGAAGACCGCGGTCGTCTTCTTCTCCGTCCCGGAAGGCTTCTTCGGCAAGCCGGCGGCAGCCTTGCGCGCCGTGAAAGTTCTCTCCGCCGAAAACGCTCGCCCCTACGTCCCGGCCTTCGCACCGGAGGAACTGAGGCCCGGCCGCTCCGCAGTCGTGGAGGTGGAGGCCGTCCCCGGCGGTGCGCGCATCAGGCGGATTCTCGCCGCGGACGACTCTGTTGAGGACGGTCATCTTGTAGCTCTTTTCATCGAGGACGGAGGCCCCTTCGACCTCGACGGGGCGGTGAACGGCCGAATCGTCGACCCCGGCTTCCTCGTCGAAGCCGCCCTCACACCTCCCTCCCCGGCGCCGGAACCCGACGGCGGGGGCGGCGGCTGCGCCGCAACCCCCGTCTCCCTTTGGCCGGCCGCTCTCCTGCTGCCCCTGATCCTGTTGTCATGCCGTGAGAGGAAGGAGCGGTAGAAGCAGAAAGAGCCGGATCAACGAGCGCGACTCTCCCGGAGCGCACCTCCTCTCTTCCCTCCGAAGAGAAAGGGTGCGCTCTCCCTTTGATCATGAATGGAAGAAGGGTATTCCGCCGCTCGGATTTTATGCCTTGGCTTCGCGCCCGTTTCTCCACGGGCATCGGCGATAACCGCTGCGGGGTGCGATGCAATGGTGACCATCGAACCCGTCGAGGCTCAAACTGCAGAAGCGATACGGAGTATAGACGGAAGGGACACTTGACGCCATGTCAACGAAACGGCCGACACCTCCTTGGGGGAACGGACGATATCCTTCAAAGAGGCAACAAGCTTGACGAAGCCGGCCGGAGGGCCTGAAAGTGACGGTGAGAAGAACACAAAACCCGCGGAGACCGGCACGTACATCTTGGCCCTATCCCGACGCGGGAGGCGACTCCGGCCCGGAGGAGAGGAGTTGCTGAACGCGCTCACCGCTTTTCTCAGCTCTCAACGATCCGTTTTCGAACAGCGCACGGATAACGATTTTCAACGGCATATAAAATACTTTTTTTCATTGATTTCATTTTTTTCACAGAACTTATAATCAATGCATAAAAGGCTTTTCACGTACACCCTCCAATGGTAGAATAATCATAGTAAGAATAGTGATAAAAAAGTCATCAGGAATCTTCGAGAAAATGGCACTCGGTATCATGCGAGAAATACAGAGATTTTTCATAACAGTTCCGCAGCGGCCGCCTTGAACTCTTTATAAATTCTTTTCCTTGCAGCATCTCAAAAAACCGACCTCCTACTCCAAGACGACCTTAAAAACAATGAACCGAAAAAACATGTCATCGACATTCATGAAAACAAAAAACATTGCTATGAACACATAAAATATTCACGCTGATATACACTGATTTCAGCAACACGCTTTCTTGCGTTCCTTAGCAGCGATCAACAGAGCATGCATCGCTTTCCATTTTTTCAGGAGGTCATATAGTCCGCTCTGCATCGCATTCGTTCTGTTGTTTTCCTGGTGTTCGCTTTCAGCTTCGACCGGAGATTTCCCTGAAGTGCGAACTTCCGGGAGGATCCGGCGGAGAACGTGCGGACCGTCGTGCAGGCGGCGCAAGGGGGGGTGAGCCAGAAAAAAAAGGAACGTGCAAAGCGCAGCGAACGGATGTCCATGAAATGTTTGTCATTATGATTCTTCGATAGCTGCAACCAAGAAGGAGGTCGTGCAATGAGACAGCAGACACAACAACACCGCATTTCCATCCTGAGGCGGGGAGCGCTCGCGCTTCTCTTCGTTTCCCTCTTCCTGCTTCCCTGTTCCGCGCTTCCCTCCGAGGCCTTTCCGGGCGGACGCTTGCCGGGGAGCTTCGACCGGGGAAGCGCCTTCGCGGAGTTCGCTTCGAGGGTGGACGGAACACTCGACGAATTCCACGGCGGACGCGTTCCCGGAGAACGTTCCGTCTCTCCCCCGGAGGAGGCCGTCAAAACCCGGCTCGAGGCTGGCTACGGCAAGTTCCCGCTGCTCTTCGAAAAGAACAGCGGGCAATCGGCCCCCGAGGTCGGCTTCACCGTGAAAGGAAGCGACAAGACCCTCTACTTCACTCCGGAAGGGCTCACATTCTCCCTGACTCTGCCGCGAGAGCCCGACGGCGAAAGCCGCGGAGCGCGCGACATAGGCTCCCGCCTCGAAGGGCGCGAAAAGCAGGGCGAAGAAGCCCCCCGCGAGCGCTGGACCCTGAAGCTCGACTTCGTCGACGCCGCGCGCGTCCGCCCTGAAGGGGAGAAGCCCGCCGAGACTGTGATCTCCTACTTCAGGGGAGCGGAGAGCGAACACCGCTCAGGAGTTCCCACCTACAACCGGATCGTCTACGGAGACCTCTGGCCGGGGATCGACCTTGTGTACGACGGCGACGCGAACCACCTGAAGTACCGCTTCGTCGTCCGTCCCGGCGCCGACCCGAAGCGGATCCGCCTCGCCTATCGGGGGGCGGAGCGCCTCTCCGTGGACGCCGAAGGAGGGCTCGAGATCGTCACCGCCGCCGGAGTGCTGCGGGACGACGTGCCCGTCTCCTGGCGGGAGACGGAGGAGGGGCGCGTTCCGGTGAACGCCACCTATTCGCTCGGGAGGAGCGAGGCAGGGAGCGGCGATCAGAACACTTCCCTGGACTACGGATTCTCGGTGGAGAGCTACGACCCGACGAAGGAACTCATCATCGACCCCGTGGTCCTGATCTACTGCGGCTTCATCGGCGGGTCGGGAAATGATTACGGAAACGGCATCGCGGTGGACGCCTCCGGCAACGCCTACGTGACGGGGTATACATCGTCCGGCGAGGCGACCTTCCCCGCGGCGGTCGGGCCGGATCTTTCGCACAACGGCGGCTACGACGTTTTCGTGGCGAAGGTGAACGCCGACGGAACCGCCCTCGTATACTGCGGCTACATCGGCGGCTCGGGGGGCGATGAGGGACGCGGCATCGCGGTGGACAGCGCGGGAAACGCCTACGTGACTGGGGAAACGCAGTCCGACGAGACGACCTTCCCCGTGGAGGTTGGACCGGATTTGACGCACAACGGCGGCTACGACGCCTTCGTGGCGAAGGTGAACGCCGCCGGGACGGAGCTGGTCTACTGCGGCTACATCGGCGGCTCATCTTGGGATAAAGGAAACGGCATCGCGGTGAACGGCTCGGGGAACGCCTACGTGACGGGGAGGACGGACTCCGACGAGGAAACCTTCCCCGTCACGGTCGGGCCGGATAAGACGCACAACGGCGGACGCGACGCCTTCGTTGTCAAGGTCTCTTACCTCCACGCCGGCTCCGTCCGCGTCATCATCACAGGATCTTCTACGGCAAGATGGAGCCTCGACGGCTCGGGAAGCTACGAGAGCGGCCGCACAGTCCCGGATCTTCCCACCGGCGACTACACCGTCTCCTTCTCCGACGTCGCCGGATGGGACAAGCCCGCGAACCAGGCCGTCACCGTGACGAAAGACGCCACCGCGATAGCCGAAGGAACCTATGTGCCGACTCCGACTCCGGAACCCGCTCCGGAACCGACGCCTGCGCCCGAACCGACGCCTGCGCCGCAGCCTACGCCGACGCCTCCTCCTGATCCCGTAGTACCGCCGGTTATCCCGCCGGAGATAACACTTCCCGACGGATCGGCCCCCTCCACGCCGACGCCGCTCGTCGTGACGCTGCCGCCGAACGCCACACCCGAGCAGAAGAGGGAGGCGTTGCTGGATGTTCTGCAGAACGGCGGAATTCCGCAGGATCGCGTCGAGTCGCTTCTGGACATTCTGTTAGTGGGCGACGACGGGCGCGTGTACATTACGAAGGAGGGAATGGAGCGGTTGCAAGAGCTTCTCGACGGTCTCGAAATCCCCGAAGGATCGGCGGGAGCTCCGCTGGCGGCGTTTCGGGCGGTGCTGGGACAGCAGACCTCATCTCTCTCCGCAGGCGAGGGGACGGCGGTCGTCTTCTTCGATATCCCCGAATCGTTTCGAGGCAAGACCGCCGGTACACTGCACGCGGTCAAGGCGCTTACGTCGGAGAGCGCGGAGCTTTTCGATCAAGTCTTCTCGCTGGAAGATCTCCGCGACCGCTGTTTCGCCGTCGTGGAGGTGGAGCGCGTGCCGGGCGGCAACACGCTGAAGCGCGTTCTCGGCCCCGACGACCTGATCACGGCCGACTGTCTCCTCGTGCTCGCCGTCAAGGATGGAGGGCGCTTCGACCTCGACGGCAGGGTGAACGGCGTCGTCGTCGACCCCGTCTTCCTCGTGGAGGGGCGGCCCCGGAGCACTCCCGACGAACCGCACGGGCAGCACGGAGGAAGCGGCTGCGCCGCCGGAGGTTCGTTCTCCCCGTCGCTGCTGCTCCTCCTTCTTGCGCCCTTGAGCCTTCTGGCCGCAGGACGGAGCACGGAAAAGCTGCCGTCGAACGCCACGCCCGAACAGAAGAGGGAGGCTCCTTCTCCGGATTGTCGCCGCTCCTTCCGGCGTCCTTGAGCCTTCTGTCCGCGGAAGCGAGTCCTTTTTCTGACCCTCTTCGCTCGTACGGCTGCGGGATAGAGCTGGAGGGACTGCGAAAAACCAGGAATGCCCTCAGGCGCTCCAAAGAATCAGCACGACTTGAAAAAAGAGAAAGAGGAGAACGGAGAGAAGGCTTCTGCGGATTCTCCCGTTCTCCTCGACGCGCCGGAAACGGACCGATAGAACGCCCGCGACCGCCAGAACGGTGTTCACGCCGATGACGGGGAGCGAAACGAACCAGACGCCGAACATGGCCCAGTTCTCCGAGAACTCTCTGTCCAGCCAGGCCCATCCGACGAAGAAGGCCGAAACGAGGGAGGCGAGCCATAAGAGAAGCGCGAACGCCACAAAAAAGGCCCTCTTTCTTTTGACTGCTCCGATTGTCAGAAGCAGGGCCGAAAGAGCCGCATGCGCGAAAAACAACCAAGTGAGAAACACGTTCCATCGCTCCTCCCGTCGAATCGAATCCGTTCAGAAAGCCCTCCAGAATTCCTTCAATAAGCTCCCGATCTCCCAGCAGACGGTCATAAAAAAGCGACGGAAAGGAGCTTCGGCGAAAGCGTTTTCAATGCCGCGGTTCAATCCTTTGCACCATGGCAGCGTTTGGTGGTACAAATGAAGCACAAGAACATGGTCCTTGCCGTCGCGACCTGCGCACTCCGCGGCCTTCGGGGCAAGAAGCGCCGGACAGGCGAGAAAAAATAAACACTAAACAACAGGGAAAAACAAATGCGGCTCCTCGCAGGTAAAATCTTCGCAAACACGGCATAACGGGCTCGGGCTCTTTGTGATCCGTTATTCATGGAGCACTCCTTTCGACCCTCTCGTGAACTCTTGTCATCTTTTTGTCTCTTTGTCGGAAGATTGTTTCGTGTCTATTGTAGCACTTATTACCCCCTGCTCATATCGCAGCCCTCTCTTACGAGCAGGGAGACGGAAACCGCCGCCGTGATCCTGTGGATGGCGTTCGACGCGCCCCTTCCGGCCTGCTGGCGCGCTCCGCCGACGGAGGCGGCGGCAGGGTGAATGAGCAGGAGGTTGCTTCCCACGCCTGTGATGAAGCGCTGGATGCCGCGGTTGGCCCCCGCGCCGAGGGCGACCATCGCGATCACGGCCGCCGTGCCGATGACGACGCCGAGCATGGTGAGCGCGGAGCGGGTTTTGTTGGAGAGAAGAGAGCGCACGGATGTGCGGAGCGTTTCAAAAAGATGCATGCTGCCTCGCCGTCGGATGAAGATATTATACCCATCATAGCATATCGCTTCGCGCTGCGTCGACTCGCCGACCGCTTCTCCGAACCCGCCTTTTTCCACGCGCGGAGGAGAGCGGATGAGTCATTATGCTATAATAATCAAAACACGAAGCGCTTGATTGAAAGGGGAGTCTCATGGGCGACAAGGACAAGGCCTTTCGCAGGCTTCTGGCCGACGAACGGCTCTTTCTGAAGTTTCTTCGGCGGTTTCTGAGGGGACGCTTGCCCGGCGACATCGACCTTGACTCGCTCACCGTCGAGGATGTCGAGC
>CAYRPJ010000101.1:0-6651 GCA_964426245.1 uncultured Synergistaceae bacterium | reverse complement strand
CGTTCTTCTCCGTGACGGTGCTCGGGAAGAAGCGCTTCCAGACGTCCTGCATCACCAGCGTGGAGCTGCCGAGGAGCAGTCCCACCGCGGTGGAGATCCCCGCGGCCCAGAGCGCCGCGAGGAAGACGCCGCCCACCACCGGAGATATGTTCGTCATGATGGTCGGCAAAGCGAGCGCCGCCCGTTCAAGACCGGGGAACTTCGCCGCCGCTATGATGCCGAAAAGCGCGCAGAGGAAGCCCGCCGGAAGGATGATGATGCCTCCCAGGATGAAGCCGTTCCTCGCCGCCTTCTCGTTCTTCGCGGCGAAGGCTATCTGCGAGATCGCCTGCACGGAGAAACCCTGTGTGATCATGACCACCATCCACGACATCACCATCGCGAACCCGGCGCCGGAGACGAAATCGAACCACGGACCGCCCTCGGGCAGCGCGGCGACGATCGACTCGAAGCCGCCGAAGACCGTGGAGGAATTCCACAGGGCGGCGAGAATGCCGCCGTAGATCACGATGATGTTCACGACGTTGGTCAGACCTGCCCCCCAGTATCCTCCGATGAAGGTGATGCCGACGAAGAGCAGAGCCGTCACCAGCATCCCCGTCTGGAAGGTGAAGACATCCGGCATCAGCGCCGTGAGGACCGCGCCGCCCGCCACGTACTGCAGCGATGTGATGACCATCATGATGAGAAGCTGCGCCACGACGCTGATCATCCGGGCGCTTCGTCCGTACATCCGCTCCATCATCTCGGGGATGGTGTTCACCTCCATGCGGCGGAAGTGGTGGGCCGCAAAAAGCCCGACGAGGATGCCCGCCGTCCCCCACGCCGCGTTGTACCAACCGGCCGAGAGTCCGGCCTTGTATGCGTGCTCGGCTACTCCCACCGTCGATGCGCCTCCGATGGCAAGTCCCGAGAGCATCGCAGCCACCACGATCATCGGCAGGTTTCTTCCGGCGAGAAGATACTGAAGGGCGCCGCCTTTCCCCTGCTGGATCAGCTTCGTCGCGTACCATGAGATGCCGTATAAAACCAGAATGTACGTTACCAAAATAAAGAGCTGCATGGGCCTTCCTCCTTCGGGAAAGAAATTTCCCAGCAGTATAGCATTTTGCTGAAATATGAAAAGCGGTTTACAGAACCTCCCCGTAAAACATTCCGATGCTGCGCCAAGATCGCCGGGCATTGAGAAGGGCGCACACGGAGAGGCGGTATGATATGATTGGTTCGGGTATAATTCGGTCAATTTTTCAAATAAAAACCATGATAAAGAGCGAGGCTGCGGCGGGACTTTCTCGGAGCTGCGATTCGCGTCACGGCATAACGGAGGTGCCTGCTCTATGATGTCAAATATAGCGGAGCATATTCTGCACAGCCCCCTGATCGGCTTCGCCCATCACAGGATCCTGCTCGATGACTGCGGAAAACCTGTGGATTTCGAATATCTCGAAGTAAACTCCACCTTCGAAAAACTGACTGGACTTGAGAGAGCCAATCTGCTGCGCCGTACGATCCGGCAGGTCGTTCCAGGTTTCGAGAATGCCGGGTTCGACTGGATCGGAGCTTTCGGAGAGGTAGCCCTCGGCGGCGGTGAGCGTGAGTTCGAGCAGTACTCCGAGCCTCTCGGCAAGTGGTACCGCGTCCACGTCCACTCCGCAGAGCGCCTTTTCTTCACCACTCTCTTCATCGACATCACCGAGAGCAAGAAGCAGGCGGAGGATCTGGAGGGATTCTTCAGCGTGAATCTCGATCTGCTCTGCATCGCGGATATCGACGGCCACTTCCTGAAGACCAACGCCGCATGGGGGGAGATTCTGGGCTACTCCTCCGAGGAGCTGAACGGGAAGAGATTCCTGGATTTCGTCCATCCCGACGACCTGCAGGCGACGCTGGACGCCATGGGCACGCTCGCTCAGGGCTCGAAAGTGATGAACTTCGTCAACCGCTACCGCTGCAAGGACGGCTCGTACCGCTTCATCGAATGGCGTTCTCACCCCAAAGGCAGGCTGATCTACGCCGCCGCGCGCGACATCACCGAACACAGGCGCATCGAGGAGGCGCTCCGGGCGGGCGACGAGCTGCTCAAAAAGCTCTCGAAACAGCTTCCCGGAACGGTCTACCAATTCCGGATGTTCCCCGACGGGCGCTCTTGTTTTCCGTTCTCTTCCGAGAATATCCGCGCGGTCTACGAAGTTTCTCCCGACGAGGTGAAAGAGGATGCCTCCAAAGTCTTCACCATCCTGCACCCCGATGACTTCGACAGGGTGATGGAGAGTATCCTGCGCTCCCGGGACGACCTGAGCTTCTGGGAATGCGAGTATCGGGTAAATCTTCCGGTGCGGGGAATTCGATGGGTTCACGGCCTGGCCAGACCGGAGCCGATGGAGGACGGAAGCGTTCTCTGGCACGGCTATATCACCGATGTGACCGGGCGAAAGGAGACCGAAATAAACCTGAAGAACTCGCGCGAGCAGTTCGAGCTCGCCGTTCAGGGGAGCAACGATGGAATCTGGGACTGGAACCTGACGAACAACGACCTCTTTCTCTCGCCGAGATGGAAGGAACAGCTCGGATACCGCGACGAAGAACTTCCGAACGAGTTCTCCACCTTCCAAGGTCGTCTTCACCCCGACGACAAACCGCTCGTGATGGAGCGGGTGAAGCGCTATCTGGAGGGGAAGGACGAAAGATACGACCTTGAATTTCGAATGATGCACAGGGATGGAGGTTTTCGGTGGATCCGAGCCCGGGGAGAGGCCTTCAGGAACAAAGACGGTATTCCCGTCCGCATGGCCGGATCGCAAACCGACATCACCGACCGGAAACAAAGGGAGGCGGAGCTTCGTTCGGCGACGGCGCGCGCGGAGGAGATGGCGCGAAAGGCCGAGGCGGCCAGCATCGCCAAGAGCGAATTTCTCGCCAACATGAGCCACGAGATCCGCACCCCCATGAACGGAGTGCTCGGAATGACGGACCTGCTGCTGGACACGTCCCTCGACGACGAGCAGCGCCGCTGCGCCAGGACCATTCGCTCGAGCGCGGAGTCCCTGCTGGACATCCTCAACGACATTCTCGACTTCTCCAAGGTGGAAGCGGGGAAGCTGGAGCTGAAGACGCTCGACTTCGACCTCGCCGCTCTGATCGAGGATTTCCGTGCCGCCATGAGCGTCGGCGCGGAGCGAAAGGGGCTGGTGTTCTCCTGCGTCATCGCCCCCGATGTTCCGCTCTTTCTACGCGGCGACCCCGGACGCCTGCGCCAGATTCTGACCAACCTGACCGGAAACGCCGTCAAGTTCACGAATCGGGGTGATGTCCGCGTCGACGCCTCTGTCGCCGGTCAGGACGTGAGTTCCGTCCTGCTTCGCTTCACGGTGCGGGATACCGGCATAGGAATTCCCGCCGGCAAGACGAATCTCCTTTTCAACAAGTTCAGCCAGATAGACGCCTCCCCAACCCGTCAGCACGGCGGCGCGGGACTGGGGCTGGCCATCAGCAGGCAGCTCGTCGAGCTGATGGGAGGCGCTATAGGGGTGAGCAGCGAAGAGGGGAAAGGTTCGGAGTTCTGGTTCACGGTCCGGCTTGAGAAGCAGCCGGAGGGCACGCGCAGGGACGAGACGCACCGCCTTTCGCCCGTTTCCGCGCCCCGTTTCGAGAGGCGGGGCGTGCGGGTACTGTTGGTGGAGGACAACATCGTGAACCGGAGCGTAGCGCTTGGGATGCTGAAGAAGCTGGGTGTCTCCGCCGACGCGGCGGAGAACGGCGGAAAGGCGCTCGAGGCGCTGGAAAGAGGCGCGTACGACCTTGTCCTGATGGACTGCCAGATGCCGATTATGGACGGCTACGAGACGACGAGGCGTGTCCGGGCCCTTGAGGAAAGCGGGCGCCGGGTTCCGATCGTGGCGGTGACGGCGTACGCGATGAGCGGGGACCGTGAGCGGTGCATCGAGGCCGGTATGGACGATTATCTCGCCAAGCCGATCTCTCCTGACGCGCTGGTAAGGGTGCTGGAGAAGTGGCTGCCGCGCGCCGGATCGAATGAGGAATCGCTCGGGAAGCCGGGAGCGGGGGCTGATCCGTCTCCGGTCGCGGAAGCGGATGTGCGGGGAGACGACGCCGTCTGGAACAGAGGCGAGCTTCTGAACCGTCTGCTTGGCGACGAGGAGATGGCGGGCGATATCGTCTCGAGTTTTTTGGACGATCTTCCCCGCGAGTTTCGCTCCTTGGCGGCTGCGTTGACATCGGGCGATATCCCGACCGTTACGTTGCGGGCCCACTCTGTCAAGGGCGCTGCCGGAAGCATCGGCGCGGAGGCGCTGCGTTCGGTCGCCTTCGATATGGAGATGGCCGCCCGCTCAGGAGACCTGGCCGAGGCCGCCTCCTTCATGAAGAGCCTGGAACGGGAGTTCGAACGGGTGAAGAAGGAGATGGGAAAGTAGCCGGGTTGCCTGTTCAGAGGCCTCCCGGCTTTGTTTTTTAACTGTAGCTGTCCTTCTCCACGCGCTGCATCATGGCGCGGATGTAGCCGAGGGCGTAGGCCATGCCTGTGTGCCACGGGGCCGGACTGCTCACCAGGGGGGTGTGGTCGGGGATGATCGCGCCCCTGAAGTCGTGTGCGTGCAGTATCTTGAGTACCCGGTAGATGTCGATGTCCCCTTCGTCGATGAAGGTCTCCCGGTAGTTGGGGACCTGTCCGCGGACGTTGCGCAGGTGGACGTAGCCGATGGCGTTGCGGGCCGCGAACTCTCCGATGGCGGAGTAGAAGTTGACGCCGTTCATTTCGGCGAGCGTCCCGACGCACAGCTCCAGCGAATTGCAGTGGCTCGGGTACAGGTCCAGGAGGCGGTGGTAGAGCTCCGGCCTCCAGACGAGTCTCGGTGTCCCCCGGACAAAGGCGAAGGGGGGATCGTCGGGATGGGCCGCCATCTTGACGCTGGACTCCTCCGCAACGGGGAGCAACTCCTTCAAAAACCACTCGAAGCGGCTCCACAGCTCTTCGGACGTAATCTGCGCCGCCGTATTGACCCCCTTCGGAGCTTCGGGGTCGTAGACCATGTTCCAGACCATTCCCTGCGGCAGCGGCAACGAGTCGCAGCCGTCGCAGCCGACCGACTCCGCGCCGCCGCGGGCGAACGGGCCGCTGATGCGCGCTGCAACTCCCGCGAGGCTGAAGTTGTACCCCATGACCGGAATTCCGGCCCGGCCGATGTTGCGGATGAGCTGCTTGAGGGCGTCCATCTGGGAGACCTTCTTCGGACCGTCGAGAAGGACATCGTACCAGAAGCCCGGGTCGAAGTTCTCGATGGCCTCAAGGACAAGCCCCTCTTCGTCCACCATGTTCCGGACGGCGCGAAGCTCGTCGTAGCTCCACACCTCCCGGTTCCGCGTCACGCCCCAGCCTTCGGAGTCTCCTACGGGCTGATTGTCGCCCGTTACAGGGTTTTTCTCCCTGTGAAAGTAGTCCACGAGGTGGATCACCAGATGAGTGCACCCCAGCTGCTTCGCGTAGCGGAAGTTCTCCTTGGTCAGATGATGCCGGTAGAAGACCATTGCGAGTTTCATGCTTCGATTCTCCCTTCCTGTTTCGAAAAATCGTGTGAAGCCGACTGTTTCAAAGCCTCCCGCCGCATTATCCGAACACCCGGTTCGGCAGGAAGAGGACGATCTGCGGAAAGAGCACCAGGATGACGATGAGCGCGAGGAGCGTGATGTAGAACGGAATTGCCTCCCTGGCGGTCTCCTGGGGGGTGCACCCCATTATCTCCGACGTCGAGTAGAGCGCGATTCCCACCGGAGGCGTCATGATTCCGCTGGTCAGCGTCGTCATCATGATGACGCCGAAATGTACCGGGTCGATGCCGAGCCGTGTGATCACCGGAATGAAGACGGGTGTCAGCAGCAGGGCGCAGACCGTCGTCTCGACGAACATTCCGGCAAGGATCAGCAGAAGGATGATCAGAGACAACAAAAGGTACTGGTTGGATGTGATCCCGATCAGGAATTCCGCGATGGTCTGGGGCACCCGCCCGTAGACGATCGCGTAGCCGAACGTGCCGGAGAGGGTGAGAATCAGCATCAGCACGCCGATGTCCACCGCGCTCTGGTTTACCGTGTCGAGAAAGACCTTCCAGGTGATCTCCTTGTAGATGAAGACGCCGACGAAGAGCGCGTACACCGCGGCGAACGCCCCCGCCTCTGACGGAGTGAACAGGCCGAAGCGGATTCCTGCGATCAGGATGATCGGAAAAATGAGGGCGTAGATGTTTTCCTTCAGCGCCGCCAGGACCTCGCCCGCGGTAGGCTTCCTGTCGTTCACCGGCAGGTAATTCCGGCGCTTCGCTGTGAAGTGCACCGTGACCATCATCATTGCCATCATCAGGAATCCCGGAATGATGCCGCCGACGAAGAGCCTTCCGATGGAGACCTCCCCCACCGAGCCGTAGATGATGAAGCCCATGCTGGGTGGAATCGTACAGGTGATCATCGCTGTGAGACCGTTGACCGCCGCTCCGTATCCTCGCGAGTAGCCCTGCTTGATCATTTCGGGACCGAGGATACGGCACTCCATCACGGCGTCGGCGTTCGCGGAGCCGGATACCCCTCCCATCAGCGTGCTCATGATGACGCTGACCTGCGCCAGGCTGCCCGCCATGTGCC
>CAYRPJ010000100.1:0-6666 GCA_964426245.1 uncultured Synergistaceae bacterium | reverse complement strand
CGTTTTATTTTTCCCTCTTCCCGCAGAGCTCGCAAGCCAGCCAGATGCCTGTCGTAAATGATCGTCGCCCCCTCCATGATAATCGTTAATCTTGCTGACGTTTACAATAATAAACGTCAACTTCACCTGCTGATGTCACCTCCTGTCGCTCCACTAACACACTCAGCAAGGATTTCCAATACCTGCGCGAGGACAACCTTTCGGTCTGCGGCGAGCAGGACTCCGATCCACTCTACCGTTTTGCCCTCGATCGTGGAGATCTTTACCGTTTGCACCAGCGATAATCACAAGACCACATCCAGAAAGGAAACTATTATATTGGGAGGTAAGGTTCTCCTTACTCTCGTCAATATAGTTTCCCTATTACACTCCCACGACCGTCTTGAATTCTTTGAGCTCTTTCCCGTCGAGGGTAATCTCGTAGTCCGAAAAATCGCGTGCAGGTTTCGAAGAATCGGTGACCCGTTCGGCCGCGATGCGGTTAAAGAGCTCACTAGCTGGTTTGTCCCCCATGAAGGAGGAGTGCTCGAATACGACGAGCCTCCGGGCGTTCATGAGTCCTCGTGCCGCAGAGCGGTCGTTTTCGAACATGTTTTGGAGAGCTTCCCAGAAAAGTTCGAGATCCTCTTGCGAAAAGCCTGTCTGATTTGCGAGCGGCGCTGAGACGAAGCCGTGGGTACGGTAGAGTCCGTAAGGCACTGTGAACTTGCGGCCCATCGTCCGGTTATCCCCACCCTGCTTTTCTGCCTCGGCCTCCGTCGCCACAGCCATGCGGGTGATACTGTGCTCCGATACGATCACCTGATCGACGGAACGGGCGAAGGTTATCTGAATCGGTCCACGGACCTGCCCACAATTGATAGATGTTGACATCACAGCACCAAAAGCACGGATATCGTAAAAATTCCTGCACATCCATGCGCGGGCCTCATCAACCTTATCACCGCCCTTCCGCTTCCCTTCATCCTTACTGAGATCGATGCCGAGGGCCTGATATGCTCTTGCATTTTGGTTGTTGAGAATAGCCTTTTCCTTCACGTATATCTCGTATGGTGGTTGTTCATTTTTCAGGAGGCCAACGTAATTCCTTACCTTTCGCTTGAGGCACACATCCGTGACGAGTCCGTTACCTGTCTCGGCGTCCACACGGGGCAAATTGCCAGCGTCGGGGTCGCCGTTCGGATTCCCATCCTTGACATCAAAGAAATACACGAAATCGTAGCGCCTGCTCAGTTCCATTATTTTCTCCTCTTATCGAATAGTACTTTTCGAGCCGAAGCTCGGATAAATGACAAATCGTTTGGTTATTTTTGCTGTTCTTTTTTCGTGAATAGGTCCTGACGTTGATGGTAGTAGCCAATGGCGAATTTCCCCTGCTCGTGAAGGTCGAGGTGGGCTGGGAAGTCGTCGATGTGGCTTAGGATCTCGCCCACAAGGCGTTCGAGATTAGTCACACGACCCTGATTATCTATCTTTGCGAGATGGTGATTCTTGAGGCGAATGAGAGTTCCAAACACGATCACGGGTGAGCTGCAGGCCGCACCATAATATCTCTCCTTGATCGTTGTGTTGAGGCCCGGATTCGCTTCTTCCTGTATCTTCTCGAGAACGGCAAAGAGCCGCCCGAGTTGATAGCCGATCGAGGGCTGTTCTGTGTCGAGTGCCATCTTTATCTCCTTTTCGTTCTTGTTTGGGTAAGCTCGGTAGTATCGATTGAGATAGGCTTTTATCAAAGCGGCGCGCACAGGCTTCACCCTGTATTCCGTGTCGCTCTGAATACGCCTGAGCGCCTGCTGGAGAATTGTTGCTGGGTAAGGTCTTCCCTCCATGATTGAACGCATGAACTCGCCCGCCAAATTAGGTGGAATGTTCTCGCTTTTGTCCTGGATGGCCACATTCACGAGGAGGCGCCAAAGTGAGTAATATTCGGGCTCCGATGGCGGTTTCATGATGGCGAGATCCATAAAGTGCTGTCTGATCCTCTTGACGAAACTGGAAATCGTCCCGGCTTCCCAAAACCTCACGGAGATACGCGCCGCGTTGGGCGAGAGGCCGAGAATATAGAACTTCGTGTCGTCTCTATCTTCCAAGTAGCTACCAGTTTTAGGAGATTCGAGGAGGTTTTTGAGGCCCCTCGTTCCGGAGTTCGGATCGTCTTTAGGTGGTTCGGAAAAGAAGGAAGCAAAGTCTAACTCAAAACGCGTTTTTTTCTCGGACCAGAAAACCGTCGAGGCATCACCAATTTGGAGACGCTGCCCCGATGCAAGGAGCGTATTGAGGCTTTTCGTATACTCGGATGCAGCCTTCTTGCTCACTGGTGCGTTATAGCTTTGTACCTTTCCATAAGAAGAAAATGAAGGTTTATCCGTGTTAAAGCTGATAATGCACGCTCCAGCTTGTTGTGTTCCCCATACATTTTTGATGACCGGATGAGTTCGCTCAATGAGTACATCAGTCTTCCCGGTAATTAGGCATTGCCCATGAATATTGTCTTCTTCAGATACCATCGACGATGCAGCAGATAAACAAGTCTTCACCTTTTGCGTGTCGAAGACCACATGGTGCCGTGAACCCTGAATGTGAAAGCTAATTTTCGGAGAACCCGAGGCCAATAGTTCTCCATATTCCTTATCCATTAATATCGCACTGAAATGCTCTCGATTCGACAACCCTTGCTTCAAGAAGGCACGCACCGCATCGACATCAGCGTCTTCCCCTTCTCCGATCCAGTCATCAATGGCTTGGATCATGCTCTTGAGACGTAAGTCTCCTTTGTCGCCGAGGCCTAGAACGAAGGATGAATTGTCCCACAGCAGATTCGCGTCCCTGCCGCTGTTTGCGTGCTTAATTGCCTGTTTGCCGATGTTGGGCACAAGCATTGGTTTAGGTATCGTTTTCTTCCCATTCCGCTCTTGTAAGGATTGGATGTTAATAAACTTGCCATCTGTGTCGAGTTCTATGAGAAAATCAATTCCACCCTGGATCCACCCTTCGGGGGCAATCCTGCTCTCGGGATCGGCAGCGAGGCGGTCATAGTATTCCTTCAAAGCTTGAAGTATCATTTTCGTACCTCCACGCTCGCATCGCGTCTGTCTGTGTTGAGCACGCCATGATCAAGCCTCGCACGGAAAAAGAGAGGCTTCGGATTCGCGAGGTCGGCGTAGTCCATGTCGTAAAGCATCCAGCCGAGTTCGTCGGTCTTATCGATGGCTGCAGGCTTATCATCCTCTCCATTCACGAGCCTGAAATCGCAAGCGAACTCCCTGCAGCCGAGGTAAGGTCTATGAAAACATTGTCCCTTCATGGCTCGTCGTGCGAACATGGCAGCGTACTTGGCCTCCTTTTCATCGACTCGCACGACCGTCTCTTTTTCCTGCGCATCGGCCCATATCTCATCGGAGCAAGGCCTGTTATCCGCCCGTTTTTCGGGCGAGATGAATTCAAACCAAGCGTGGATACGGTAACGCACATCGCGCAAGAAGAGACCAGCCCGCTGTTGACGGCAGTCCTCGATATAGAGTCCCATGGGGTCACCGCTCTTTCCTTCGAGATGGGCCTGTGTGGGGCTACTTTCGATTCTGCCTACTTCGTTCCGCCTCACAGATATCCATTTGATGGGGTTAAGGACCTCTATCCGCGTTATGTGCCATTTTATGGCAGGTTTCCAGAGAATAGCTTCGAATACTGCACGGGCTGCCGATGGCGTCATCACATCGTAACTCACGCGCTCGACCTTCATCTCCGGCCTTGTAAAACAGGCGTAATCGCCCCAGACTTCGAGACACCAGTCTTTCATGCTGCCTCCTCTTTATGATATATACGATCGCGGATCCGTCGGCAGTTCGTCGACGAGGAGTCCGATTTCATCGCTGTATTCGATTGCACAGGTGAGGGCGAATATTCCGGGGCTCACTTCCTCTACCGAGCCCCTGTCCTGCAACGCTCTGAACTGATTATCGTATATATTGACCGAGTAACGCTGAAGCTTCCTGAGAAGCCAGCGGCTCGGACCTAATGACTTGAGTTCTGTGATAAGTCTCCTACCCTCCCCGTAGGGGACAATAATAGCCTTCTGATCCTTATCGTCGATGATGTGAAAAGCCTTTGCCGCTGTACGGAACTGAATACCGCAGTTTGTCATATTGGGCTTGAGCAAATCCATGATCCCCTTAGCATCGAGAGAGTTCGCCCTCCAATAGATTTCGGAGAAGTAGGGAGCGAAGGCACTCGAATCTATGGGATCCTTGAGCCCTGCTTCAAGCATAGCTAATGCCACGTCGGAGGCCTTTCGCAGGATGCCGATTGGCGCTTTGCGCGGGGGCACGAAAACGACAACCTTCCCCATTTTACCTTGGATAGCTAGTTCTCCCTCACGGTTGCATCTTCCTGCAGCTTGGGCTATCGAGTCGAGGCCTGCCATAGCGCGGTAGACGGTAGGGAACGAAAAATCGACGCCGGCCTCGACTAATTGGGTACTCACGACCCGGACTGGACCATTTTCTTTGAGACATTTCTTTATCTCCGCGATGCGGTCACTCCGGTGTTGCGCGCACATAAAGGCCGAAAGATGATAGGTCCCTTTGGGCATGAGCGCGTAAAGCTCACGACAACTTTTTCTATCGGAAACAACGCATAGAACACGCTCTTCCGCACCGAGTTCCGCGACGATCTCTGCCCAGGTTTTCGGCATGCGAAGGTCAGTTGGGGTCTGCACTTCTACTCGTTTTAAATCGCAATAAAGGGCCGGAACATCGTGGACGATCTCCCTAATAGAGCCATGAGGTAGGCCAGGAAATTGCGGGAAGCTTTCTTGCTTTTCGAGTACAGGCTGCGTTGCTGTGCAGATCACGAAACTCGTCCCGTAATGGTCAGACAGAAGCTTCATGGCCTCTATGATTGGTTTGAGGAAGTCCGTTGGGAGGAGCTGCGCTTCATCAAAAATCACGACACTATTCGCTATGTTGTGTAGCTTACGGCAGAGACTCGTCTTAACAGCGAAGAGAGAGTCAAAGAATTGTACTGACGTCGTAACGATGACGCGGGCATCCCAGTTTTCCGCTGCAAGGCGCGCCTTTGTCGTTGAATCGTTATCGTCGAGGTTGGAGTGGTGTTCTACGACCTGGGTAGCTCCCACAGCTTTGCGGAAGACATCGGCGTTTTGCTCGATGATACTCGTATAGGGAATAACGTAGATAACCCGATCTTTTTTATATTGGACAGCGTGCTCAAGCGCAAAGGCCATGCTCGAAAGCGTCTTACCGCCGCCCGTAGGCACCGTAAGTGAGAAAAAACCTGGTGATAAAGTCGCCGCCTCGCGACAGTCGGCAAGTACTGCTTGACGCGCGCGCATGACAACCGAAGGCGAACCATTAAGGAGTATGCCTTTCGTCTTCTCCCTCATGTATGCATCAAAACGTTTGAGTAACTCGGGCATTGAAAGATAATTGCCGCGGAGTTGTGCTTTTTCGCTTTCCATGTAAGCTTCCGTGTCCAGGAAGTCAGCATCCACGAGGCAGGAGAAAAGCATGCGTATCAAAAGCGACATGTCGAGGCCATTGGGATCTAATTTCCACGGTGGGACTCCGGGCTTGTTGTTCGCGAGGAGTTCGCGGTACTTATCCGGGATTTCCCCAGTGCTTGCATGCTCCAGTCTGAAGGCAAGAGAACTCTGTGCGCCTGTCCAGTCGGGAAGCCCCGCATGGTGCCCTGCGATGCAGTACGAGAGAATACGCCCCATGCCACAGCCTAAAGACTCCTCCACCAGCCTCGCGCCCGGGCCCGAGTGGTCCATCTTACCCTTTTTAATCTCGAGGGAAGCCTCTTCATCATAACCGCTTGAGGTCCTAATATATTGCTGCCACTCACCACGGGCTTTTCCCGTGTCATGACAGAGACCCAAGACTCTTCCCCACTGTCCTGCCCCCAAACTGGCCGCGAAATGTTCGGCAAGCTCGGCCGTGCCTCTGAGATGCTCATCAAGAGTCTGCGGTTCCGCCCAGCCGTCATCGTTTTTCTTGATGTGCGCGATAATCATTCTCATTCCTTTAGATAATCCCGATAGATAAAAACAAACTTACTTTTGATTACGATTTTTTGCTTTTGCGGAAAGAATGGTATAGGCAAATCTAGCCGTTTACCTTTCATGCGTGAAAGAAGTGTAGCAATGCCCTTATGCATGGTACTGGAGTTTCTAAAAAGGCTTCTAAAGAGGCAAGGGATAAGTTTAGACCAAGACATGCTTATATCCTCCATCATATGAGGACAATATACTTCCCCAGCTAATGAAAGAAAAGCATTTGGAATAGTTTTTTTGCTTTTTTTCTCATAATTAACTATTAATTTCATTTTATTCAGAAAAAAATAATAACCATTCCGAAGAATGGCTATTACTTCCCCAACTAATGTTTCAATCCACAGCGCTTGCTGACCATTTAAGCATACTACGGAAAGTCCTTGGGAGGCAATTCCTGACAATTTCCAATGTGGAGGTATAGTCAAGGCAAGATTTTTATACAGAGGGCAGACAGAGAGAAGTATTTTTATCTCTTTTGGGGAAACGAGGACTGGTAAAGAATCTTCGGAAGCTTGTCCCTTCTGTTTTGTCTTGGCATGCGAAGAAACTCTCATGTTTACCTCTTTTTCTGTAATACTTTGTCGATAAGACAT
>CAYRPJ010000099.1:3609-6814 GCA_964426245.1 uncultured Synergistaceae bacterium | reverse complement strand
TTTGAAAGACGATGCTTGCCACGACCTCACCACCTCGTTATGTATATTGTAACACATAACGAGGTGGTGGTCAAGCGAGAAATTGCCAAAGTGCGATTGTTGCTGCGTTTATAGAGATTTTCCCGGCTCCCTCGTTATGAATGGCCGGGAATCCAGGTTGAAACGGGCGTTCCAAGGAGGCTCGACATCAGTTCCTTGCCGGGCAAGGCCACCGTCTGCATCGGTGTCCGGCGGAGCGGGAAGTCGACCTTTCTGTTCCAGGCTGTCCAACGGCTTCTGGAACATGGGATCTCCCGCAGAAACATCCTCTTTCTCAACTTTTTCGACGACCGGCTTCGCAATCTGAATGGGGAAAATCTCACCGTCGTGGCCGACGCCTACTATTCGCTCTTTCCGGAGAAGAAAAACGCCGAGACGGTCTACTGTTTCTTCGACGAGATACAGGAGGTTCCAGGGTGGGAGCCGTTCGTCGAACGCATGATGCGCACGGAGAAGTGCGAGGTCTGGCTCACCGGATCCTCGGCGCAGTTTCTTTCAAAGGAGATCGCCACCCGGATGCGCGGAAGGGCGCTTTCATGGGAGATCTTTCCCTTCTCCTTCCGCGAATTCCTCGACTGGAAGGGGATTCACGCGGAGGACGCTCTCTCGACGAAAGAGAGAATGCTCGTGATGAACGCCTTCTCCGAATACTGGGAGAGCGGAGGGTTCCCCGAGGTTCTCGGCCTCGAGCGCAGGCTGCGCGTCAAGATACATCAGGAGTATGTCGACGCCATCCTCTTCCGCGACCTTATCGAGCGCCATGACATTTCGCACCCAAAGGCGCTGACCGATCTCGCGCATCGCCTGATGGACAGTGCCGCGTCCCTCTACTCGATCAACAACCTCACAGGATATCTGAAATCGCTGGGGCATTCCGCGCCGAAGAGCGCCGTCTCGCAGTACCTGGATTGGTTCGAGGACGCATTCTTTCTCTTCACGGTCCGTCTTTTCGATCCGTCGCTCGCCCGGAGCAACGCCAACCCCAAGAAGATCTATTGCGTCGATCACGCCGTCGTTCCCTCGGTCTCTTCCGGGATCCTGGTCAACTCCGGCCATCTGCTCGAAAACCTGGTCTTTCTCGCACTCCGGCGACACGTTTCCGAGATATGGTACTACCGCACGAAAAGCGGCAAGGAGGTCGACTTCATCGTGTCCTCCGGAAGCGGCGGCTGGATGCTGGTGCAGGTGTGCGAATCGCTGGCCGACGAACAGACCCGCAAGCGGGAGATACAGGCGCTTGAGGAGGCCATGGTTGAGCGGAAGGTGCGGACCGCTTTCGTCGTGACGCGCACCGAGAGCGACCGCATCGAAACGCCCTCCGGGGTTGTCGAGGTGCTTCCGGCATGGAAATTCCTGCTCGACCGGCCGGAAGGCGCGTCTACGGAGTAAGGGGACCTTCCGGCCGCGGCGAATCGAAGGGACGGACCGCTTCGCAGAGCCGCCTCCCGGCCTGTTTGAGTTCGCCTCCGAAAAAGGTGCGGGGATCTCTGCCGGGAGCGCGAGCCGGCCTTCGCGCGTTCCGCTTTCCTGCGGGGTGATTTTCCGAACCGGCACGGTATGAGCTGGCTTGATTTCGGAATCGGACGGAACAAGCGGGGGAGAAGAGATCCCCCGCTTTTCCTGTCTCCGATTTGCTCATCGTCATTCGATTTCCGGACGGAAGGATTCAGCACGACGAGTGCTTCCGTACGGATGTGTATTCGGACTTACCGTTTGCTTTACCTGGAACTCGTGCTACGGCGTACTCGCCGCTTAGTGCCGAGCAGCAGCGGAACAAGGAGCAGCAGTGCGCCTGTTCCAGCGGATGCCGTCCGGCAGCCTGAACTGCTGTGGGCTCCCACAGGACCGGCAGCAGCCAGGATGAGAGGATCGACGTATTTACCGTCCTTCACGCCGTCGAAGACGAGCAAGTGTCCTCCTCCTATTGCCTGCACGAGATTCTTCAATTCGTTCGTTGCACCGTCGAACACAAGCAGATCAAAGATGATGAGCCATCCTTCATCGACTCTCGCGACGGTGAAGAAGTCGTCCATGGGAAATCTTCCGTTCCGCACCAGTTGTGGAAGGTCGAAGATATGGATGTCATCCCCGATCACGATTCGCTTGAATATCCTGATTTCGTCCAGAAGGGCCTTCGCCTCGCTTTTTCCGGACTGAAGAGCCTCGTTCACACGTTCCAGGATTTGTTCGTCGATCTGGTCGAGTTCTTCGTCGGAAAGCGAGAAGACCATCCTGACAGGGACAAATCGTCCAGTCGTGTCACCCTCTCCCTGTATCTCGAAGCCCTGCACACGGAGAACGACCGGTACGGCGGCATTGCCCTCCGAATCTTCCGTTATTTCCTCTTCGAGTTCTTCGGCGATCCGCTCCCGCTCCTCTTCGTCGGGCATCTTCTGTTCGAAGTCCGCATCCTGGGGTATCCAGAGTTCCACATCGTCCGGATCGGCTTCGCCGAGATCGACTTCATCGGCGTTGGCGATGTCCTCGAGAATGCGTTCTATCTCCTCGGGCGTCAGGTCGGGTATGAGAGGGTCGGGTGAGGGGCGGACATACGTACCGGAAGTCTCCGCGAGCGAATCCTTCACGACGGTTATGCTCCGATCGGCTGGTCTCTCCCATCCCGCGACATTCGAGAAGGAGACGACATGATCGCCGGTCGGGATGTTCTCGACAGTTTGTCTGCTAGCGTAGCTTCCCTCTCTGTCCAGGCTCCATCGGGCATCTTCGGGGCCTACGATATTCACGGTGAGAGATCCGATATGGCGGATATAGGTTCCCGATATCTGGACGGTTTCCCCCGCAACGACCGCAACCATCCCGTCCTGAGGTTTTGTCCATCTCTCGACATCGGAAAAGGAGACGGTATGATCGCCTGTTGGGACGTTTTCGACGGTATGTCCGCTTTCGAAGCTTCCCTCCCCGTTCAAACTCCAACGCGCTTCTTCTGGGCCGTCGATATTCACACGCACGGAACCGGTGTGGCGGGTATAGGTTGCAACTACCTGCGCGGTCGCATCCTTGGTAACGTTAATACTCATGTCGGCAGGTTTATCCCAGTCTTGAACGCCGGAGAATGAGATTACGTGCTGTCCGGTGGGAATATTCACTGCCGTATGTCCGCTTTCGAAGCTTCCCTCCCCGTTCAAACTCCAACGCGCTTCTTCTG
>CAYRPJ010000099.1:0-3509 GCA_964426245.1 uncultured Synergistaceae bacterium | reverse complement strand
GGCCGTCGATATTCACACGCACGGAACCGGTGTGACGGGTATAGACGCCAGTGGTTTCAGCAGTATTATTTTCTGTCACAGCAACAGTTCTGTTGGCTGGTTTTTCCCATCCGTCAACGTTTGAGAAGGAGATTGTGTAGGTGCCGACTGTGACGCCTGAGACGGTCTGTCCTGAGGTGTAGCTTCCGTCTCCGTCCAAGCTCCATCGTGCGCTCGAGGGTCCGATGATGGTGACGAGGATTGATCCGGTGTCTCCCAGGATTGCCGTCATCGTCGTTCCTCCGGCCGAGATATTTCTGATGGCGATATCGGAGGGAGTGCCGTCGTAAAAATCCGAACTCGGAGTGCTGGATCCGGTAAATGTGCCGTCTCCGGCATAGCTCCCGTTTTCGCTGAACCAGAGCGTAAAGGGCGAACCTCTTGTCGCCAAGCCGTCCGTTCTGGCCATCCAGTTTCCGTCGGCCTCGACAGCCATCGCTCCCTGATGAGATCCGGAGACGTATCTGTTGAAGTCATTCCCCAGTTCCAGCCGTCCGGAGCCGATAGTTTCGTCAACATGGAGAATCAAAATACCGGCTCCGGGCCAGTCGGCGCCCGAAAATCCCGATAAGCCCTGCAGCCCGGCATCCCATCCGGCGAGAGCCCGCACCTCGGCGAGAAAATACTCGGTGTCCCTGTGGGCGGACGATGACAGTCGGGCCGGAGCGTACAGGCCGTTGAAGGGAGTTCCCAGCGTCAGCAGGCCGTTGGAAGGAATTTGCGGCGTCTCCCACCCCAGATACTTGCGGCTCCATGCGTCGAGGTTCACCGGCGTTGAACCGGGAAGTTCTCCGGTTTTCCCTCCCCATGAACCTCCGGCCATAAGTGAAAAATGACCGAGTCCTCCGTTGTTTCCGCTGACATCGTACAGATCGGGCAGTTTACAGAACTGATGTCCCAATTCGTGGCAGATCACACCGAAGGACATCGGAATATTGGTTGCCAGCAGCTCTCCGTTCATTGCCCAGTCTGACAGAATCTTCCCCGCCACGGAAACCTCGTGATTGCTTCCCCACCCGGTCCAGGAAAACCAAGCATGAGCCCATACCGAAGGTGTGTTGGCAGAGCCGGACTCTTCGTATCCGGCGACGATCAGGTAGACGCACAGTTCGTCGGGGGTGATTCTGCCGTCGCCGTTCGTGTCGAAGGATGCGAAATCGACTCCGGCCATCGCGGCCTTGGCGAGCACGCTTTCGAGAAACGCCACTTCGTTTTGATGTTCCGTGATAACGCCGCCGGTATCGATGAAACCGTCCGGATGGTTTCCGCCGTTTGCGTCTCCCGCATCAAGGTTGACTGTCAGGACGGTGGTTCCTCCAAGGGCTGATTGAATCTGGAGCGCTCCCTTGGACTGATCATCGTAGTATTTTTTTACAGAATCGGTCTCTCCGAAAAATGCGCTGCTGGTGTTTGACTCGGCGACCGTCAGCGCCCGATCGACAAAGCCCACCCGGATCGCGAGGACTTTTCGGGCGCCGGATACGGGGCGCGATGTCCAGTGTTCTGAAACATACGGAGTGACTTCTTGAGGAAAAAAAGAGCGGCGAAGAGCGTCGATGGTCGGAGATGAAGGCCTGAAATGCTGTCTTGCTCCACTCGGTGGAAGCGTGCCGGGACGATACGCGATTCCGGTCGGTACCAAAGTGTCTCCCAACGGTCGTGCGTACTCCAAGTAGCCCGTTTCTTCATTTTTTACGAGGGGGTAGCCGTCCGGTGTTTCCATCCAGTTGAAAAATTCGTCTCCTCTGCGGAATATTTCGATTGCCGTGCCGTCGGGTTGTTGAGAAAGAATAGCGAACGGACTAGCGGGTACTCCCCATGCGGATGGTGTGAACAAGCAGAATGACAAAATAAATAGAAGCGACGAGAGAATAGTTTTTTTCTTCACGAGTTTTTTCTCCTTTTCAATGAGTTTAGGAGCATTTTGCATGAAGCGCTGTGTTGAAACTTGTTTTGTCTGGAGATGTCAGATCGCCTCCTAATGTGAGATGTTGGTACGTCAAGATTTTTTTGGACAAAAAATATATGTGAATTGACAATAATTATTATAATTTATAACTTCATTTTTTAGAAGATATTTTGCGATCCATGATTCCATAAAATTATTTGAGTGCTTAGAAATGCATGCTATTAATATTCTTTTTTTGGCAGAAGAATTATTTCTGATGTTGAAATATCACGTGATGAAAGTCTACGGGTATTATAGATTGTCTGTGTTTAGCTCACATTCCGACTGATATTCTCGTTTTATGTATTTATTTTTCCAGAAGCATTTTTCGGGCTTATTCTGCAGAACACATCTAGTTAAATCATTATATACACTAATAAAACGTAGTAATTTCGAGAAATATACAAATGCGTAGACTAAAGTGTTGTTTATTTTGCGACAATATATATAGTCCCCCAAAACAGAGCATTGCATTTCTCGTAAAATATCAGCGAGGAATATGAGTTTAGAGTTATTTCATTCAAAAAAATCGTATCATTATGAAGCATATGGCTATTCCACTGCGGGAGAGCCGTTTGTCTCCAAAAAGAGAGCCACGTATGTCCTGAAATAGAGCCGGCGATTCTCCTCGGATAGAGCCGTTCATTCTCCTCCGGGAGAGCCGTTTTCCCTACAATTCGAATACACACGTACACGTGTGAATTCGAATCAGGGAGGTTTTAGTAGCATGACGACGCAGTACAGAGAGATTCTACGGCTGGCCTCGCTCGGACTGAGCGGGAGGAGCATCGCGGGGAGCGTTTCCTGCTCCCGCAACACCGTGTCGGAAGTACTGGCCCGGGCGGCGAAGAAAGGGCTTGAGTGGCCGCTGCCGCTGGAAGTCGCCGAGGGGGATTTGAGAAAGCTTCTCTTTCCCGAGAAGGAGAAGGAGGCGTCGTCCCGGACGCCGGACTGCGAGGCCATTCACCGGGAACTGGCGAAGTCGGGAGTGACGATGACGCTTCTGTGGGACGAGTACTGCCGGAAATGTCGGGAAGGGGGCGAGATTCCGTATCAGTACGCCCAGTTCTGCAAGATCTACCGCAAGTACGCCGCGGTCTCCAAGGCGACCATGCATATCGAGAGGAAGCCGGGAGAACGCATGGAGGTGGACTGGGCGGGGAAAGGAATGAAGATTCGCGACTCCGTCACAGGCGAAGAAAGAGGGATGCATCTCTTCGTCGCGGTGCTTCCGGCGAGCCAGTACGCCTACGTGGAAGCCTTCCCGGACATGGGTATGGAGAGCTGGATTCGCGGGCACACGAACGCCTTCGCACACTTCGGCGGAGTTCCCCGCATGGTGGTGCCGGACAACCTCAAGACCGGCGTGGAGAAGGCGGACTGGTATTCTCCGGTCGTCAACAGAACATACCACGAAATGGCAGAGCACTACGGAACGGCGATCGTTCCGGCCAGAGTCCGGCATCCAAAGGACAAGGCGAGCGTCGAGGGAACGGTCGGCCACATCTCCACCTGGATCGCG
>CAYRPJ010000098.1:0-6872 GCA_964426245.1 uncultured Synergistaceae bacterium | reverse complement strand
CGAAGATGGCATGGGTGATGCTCGCCTTCGAGGTGGACGCGCCGCCCACGAGAAGAGCCGCGACAGAGAACATGCCGATCTGGGTGTGCGCGTTGTAGGTGTTCAGCGTTCCCATGTTCTGGAGGTAGATGATCTGCCCCCAGGACGCGAGCACGGTGGAGATCATCGTGGCGATGATCCTCGTCCGGTCGACGTTGATTCCGGAGACCTCCGCCGTATGCTGGCTCTGCCCCACTGAGCGGAAATCCTGGCCCAGCTTCGTCTTCATGATGAGCACAGTAAAGACGCAGAGGCCGATGATAAGCAGCCCCGTCACAACCGGGACTTTGCGCACCATCAGAAGCTGCGATTTCGTCACCATGGCGTGGACCGCAACTCCAGCGAGCGCGAGGCAGAAGGCCGCGTTGACGAGGAGAGACGACATGCTGTTCCTGTATCCGTACCCCCGTCTCTTGTTCCAGTAGTAGCGGATGAGCAGCAGCGCAAGGAGCCCCAACGCAAGTATCAGGAGCGCGTGAACGAACGGGATCTGGTAGATGTTTTCAAGTGCGTACTTCAACCCGCCCTGTTTGACCGGGACAAGGTCGACAGTCATGCGGATGCCTACGCCGTCCGGCTTGATCATCGGATGCGTCGCGGGAACAGCGATCACCACGCCGACGACGAAGAGGAACAGAAACTGGTAGATGCCGTTCGCGAAGAAGCCGACGATAAGGCTGGCTATCATCTCCTGCCCGCGGGTCTTGTTGTAGAGCTTCCCCGTGAAGTATCCGCAGAGCGCGGCAACAAGCGCCGCGACCACGAAACAGAAGGAAAGCCCCGACAAGCCGCCCATCTCGAAGTAGCGCGCTATGGCGATTGCCACCTGCCCCGACATCGCGCCGATGACGATGCCGAAATTCAGTCCGAGTCCTGCAAGTACCGGAATGATCAGGGAGAGGACCAGGAACGAGTTTCTGAAAATCCTGCTTGAAAGCTCCGAGAAGAAGTACCCGACGGATACGCCGCTCGACACCATAAAGCCGAAGATCGTGAACGCGACAAATATTATCGTAACGATGTTCTCGAGAATCCACGAACCCGCGTTTTTCGAGCTGCTGTGGAGGTTTTCCATCACTGTACACCTCTCTTCACCTGGGTCAGGGCATAGAGGATTATCCCGTTCTGAATGATCATTCTCATTATCTCCGAAAGGTCGGTGCCCGCGAAGACCTCGTTCGCCACCGGAAGCGCCGTTGTGAGCAACCCCTGGAAGAACACGACGCCGATAATGACATGGGATACCTTTGCGCGCGACGCGGTGGCCCCTCCGATAAGGATTGCTGCAACCGCCGGGAAGGCCATCATCAGGGGCGCCGTGTACAGCTGCGCGTACCCGTAGCTCTGGGAGTAGACAATGATGCCGATCGCGCCCAAGATGGTGGAAATAATGTTTGCAATGATCCTGTTTTTATCGATGTCGAGTCCCGTTGCCCGTGCGAACTTCGGATTGATGCCTCCGGCGGAAATCGCTATTCCGGACTTCGAGCGGAAGAAGAGCCAAACAAGCGCCGTAAAAAATGCGAACGTCAGAAGCAACCCGGTCGGTATGATCACGTCCCCTATGGTGAACATCAGGAAATTATTGAGTAACTGCGCGCCGCCTACGGCGTCGAGCTGGATCGTCTCCCGAAGCCCGTTGCCTATGAACCAGCCCATTTTTGGGTTTTGGAACGGTATCATCAGCCACGCCAGGCACATCAGCGCGACGATTGAAAATCCGGTATAGGTGGCGATCGTCATTTCCGAGCCCTTGACGGCGTTCATCAACCTTCCGTATGCATAGCCGACCGCTGCCGCAAGCGGAATCGAAATGGCGAACGACACCAATAGCCACGCCGGCCCCATCAAGTTCAGCTCGATTGAGCATACAAGTCCGAAGAGGCCGCATACGATGCCTATCGGCAACGCGAAGTTCGGCCCCGTGCCGGACTGTATCGCGGGCACCATCGCCAGGACGAGAATACCGTTCATTCCCGCGCGTTTTATCGTGTCGCTTACGAGCGTCGACATCGATATCCCGACGAAATGCCCGGCGACCAGTGTAAAAAGCCAGAATACACCGATTATTGCGGTCGGAAGACCTACACTGCCCAGCAGTCGGCCGGCGCTGCGAATGCGATTATTGCCGTTGGCGTTTCCATTCATCTCAGACATGGACAGATCTCCCTTCCGATGAATCTTCCGTTTTTTTGATCCTGCTGCCGGACATCATCAGGCCGAAATCCGCGTCGGACGCATCCGGAGACAACACGCCCTCAACCTTGCCCTCACATACGATAACAATTCTATCGCAGATACTGCGCAGCTCCGCCAGCTCAGACGAGGTCATGACAATTGTCATTCCGTTCTCCTTGTTCAGCTTCAGAAGCAGATCGAGAATCAGCTTCTTCGCCCCGATGTCGATCCCTCTCGTAGGCTCGGAGACAAACAAGAATATCGGATCCTGCGTCAATGCCCGCGCTACGCAAACCTTCTGCTGATTGCCGCCGCTCAAATTGCCGGCGTGCTGCAACGGGGATTCGCAGCGGATGTCAAGAGCCTTTATCATCTTCACTGCATGTCGTCGCATTTCCGCGTCGTCCTGAAAGCCGAACGGACCGGTTTTTTTCAGGAATCTGTTTCCAACCTGCATTGCGGTAAAGGCTATGTTCAGTTCTATGGATTCGTTGAGCAGCAGTCCGACTCCCTTTCGGTCCTCGCTGACAAAGCCGATACCTGAGGCTATGGTGTCGTGCGGGTCGTTGAGGTCCAACCGTTTACCGTTGAACACGACCTCGCCCCTGGACGGATAGGTTCCCAGAACGCCGTTGGCGATACCCAGCTTTCCCTGGCCTGCAAGGCCGCCTATCCCTACGATTTCGCCCTTCCTGATCTCGAGATCGATACCCTTGACCATCTCGCCCGGCATCCCGACGTGCAAATCCCGTATGCTCATAAAGACTTCGTCCGATATCGCACGCCCTTCGAACTGCACTCTGCTGATCGCCACCTTGCGTCCGATCATCAGTGCGGCTATCTCGACGGCGTCCGTATCCTTGATTTCTTTCGTAGCCACCAGCTCTCCGTCGCGAAGGACCGTCACTCTGTCGGCAATGCCGACGATCTCGTCGAGCCTGTGGCTTATGAAAACAATTCCGATGCCCTTCGAGGCAAGTCGTCTCACGGCCGCGAGCAGATTCTGCGCCTCGCTCTCGGTCAGCACCGCCGTCGGCTCGTCGAAGACGAGAATTTTAATGCCCGTCTTGTCGATCTCGCGGGCTATCTCGACGAACTGCATGTGTCCCACGGGAAGCCCCGCGACCAATATAAACTCGTCGATTCCCATATCGAGCGTGTCGAGGGCCTTGCGGGCATCTGCGTTCATCCTGACCATATCGAGCGTCTCAAGGCGCTTGCCGAGAACTCTGGAGACTACGTTCGGGGTTGTTATTTCCCTGTTGATTTTGATGTTCTCCGTAATTGAAAACCCGGGAATCAGCATGAACTCCTGATGGACCATGCCGATACCTGCGTACATCGCCTCGTGCGGCGATTTGAAATCTATCTTTTTTCCCTCTATCAGCACATCGCCCTCGTAGCCGCCGGTACTTGTGATCACAGGCATCCCGAAGAGGATATTCATCAAGGTGGATTTCCCGGCGCCGTTCTCTCCTATAAGCGCGTGTATCTCGCCCTCTTTGACATCGAAGTTGATGCCGCTCAACACGCTGTTTCCGGAGTAGCTCTTCGATACGTTCCTGAACTGGAGAAGGCTGTCGCTCAACGCATTTACCCCCTGTATCTCAATAAATTGACAAAGCCGTAACAAAAGAGGGACAAACGGATCCGACACCAGCGGTTCGCTTCGGTGAAGGATCCATTCGCCCCCCTGACATTACGTCTGTTACAGCTTCTTTTTTGGACAACCCTTCGCTTAATAGGTCAGGAAGTCCATAAGGACGAACAGGAAATTGTCGAATTTCTTTCCGGCTTCGTCGACATACGGATTCGTATTGACCGCGACATGCGCGTAGTCGGCCATGCACTGCTCCAGAACTTTGATATCGAGCGTATCGAACGGAACCTCGCCCGCCATGACCTTGAACGCGTACTCGGTCCCGGCGACGGTGTACATCATGGCGACCGGTACCGGCCAGGTGGAGAGCCTTCCGGACATCCCCTTCTCCTTGAGGATCCTGCGGGTCTCGTCGATGACATGCTGAAGGTCACCCTGCTTGGAGAGATCGGATTCGATGCCGAGAGCCGTCGGAAAGCCGTGGTACGGCGACGGGCAGCAGGGCTGCGGATAGATGGCGCCCGTGTCCACAACGGACTTGATCAGCGGAATCTGCATGGAGCAGTTCGTGGAGAAGAACGCGGTGTCCTTGCCGTACCTCGCGACCATCTTGGGCACGTCCTCGAGGATAAACTGCTGCGCGCCGGGAAGCCCGGAGTCGCCGGTCGGGTCCGGAGCCGTCGCGTCGACGAACTCAAGCCCCAGCTCCGCGCACTTCTTCTTCATGAGCTCTCTTCGGGAGGAGAGAAGAACCTGCGACATGTGGCGGGGGAACGAATAGTGGACGAAGACCTTCGCGCCGAGTTTTTTTGCCTGAACGGGGATCGTGTTGCCCATTGCCAGTTCGTCGGGCATCAGGATGAGCTGCGCTCGGGACGCCACATCGGGAGGATTCTCCTGCGGAGTGCTGTACACGATGAAGATGTCGTCTCTCGTCTCGAGGAGCTTATCGACCGCGGCGTTCGTTCCGGGAACGGCCTGGTTGATTATCAGCGCCTTGACGTCCGGGTCGTATGCGAGCTTAGTCACAACGCTGACCATCTGCTCCTGCTCCGCCATGAAGTTGTCCGGCCACGTGACGTGAACGATCCTGTCGCCGTACTTCGCGACCATCTGCTGCGCTGAACGGTACTCCTCCTCGTTTTGTGAAACGGTGTTCGTCACTATCGCGACCTTGCCGGGGCCCGCAAAAGCCGGAGCAACCAAAGAAATCAGACTGACCATCATGACAAAAACCAAAATAATACCAAGCGCCTTCTTCATTCATTTCCCTCCTGTTCGATTGAAAGTGCACAACGATTCCGAAGGAAAGATACTGCGAGGACTTCAGGTTGTCAAGCACCAACTTTTCCTTGAAATAAAGTTGTTCCGGCAGGCCGTTCGAACCAAATAATTATAGATACCCTCTCCAAAACTTTGAACAGCAACCAGTTCATTCCGGCAATGTGAAGAACTTTCCGTTCAGAAAAAGCTGCTTTGGACAAGAGTCGTATCAAGCTGTAGAATGGAAACGCAGATAGTATCGCACCACTTTTCGGAGGGATTCTCATGATTGATCAGAAAAGATTGAAAAAACTCGCGGAAGAGCTGAAAACTCTCGGACTTGACGCAATCTACCTCGGCCCTTCGACGGACCTGGAGTATATCGGCGGCCTGGATACCCACCCCGACGAGCGAGTTCGGGGGCTGATGGTCTCCAAAGAAGCCCGCTGCTTCGCGATGACTCCCCTGCTCTATAAGGAGGAGATGGTGAAGGCGTTCGGCGACGTTCCCTTCTACGCGGAGTGGAACGATCACGAGGGGTTCACCGGGGCGTTCCGCCGCGGGTGCGAACACCTCGGAATCGTCGGGGGAAAAATCGCGTTCAACGACGGCGTGCGCGCCGTTGACATGCTCTCGATCAGGGACGCGATGGACATGCAGATGTGCAACGGAGGCAAGGTGCTCGATCCGCTCCGTTCGCGCAAGGACGAAGAGGAGCTTGAGGTCATGAGAGAGGCCTCCCGCATGGTCGACGAGGTCGTGCGGAAGCTCCTTGCCTTCATCCGACCGGGAATGACCGAGCGGCAGATCGCGAAGAAGATTCCGGAGTTCTTCGAGGAAGCAGGTTGCAACGCCGTCTCCTTCGGCCCGATCGTGGCGAGCGGCCCCAACGGCTCGATGCCGCACTACGGGGGCGACCAGCGGGTGATCGAGGAGAACGACGTGATCATCCTCGACCTCGGAGGGCGTTACAAGAGCTACTGCTCGGACACGACACGAACCTTCTTCGTCGGCGAACCGACCGAAGAGCAGAAAAAAGTGTACGAAATCGTCCGGCTGGCGCAGGCTGCGGGGGAAGCGGCCGTGCAGCCCGGCGTCACGGGACAGGAAGTCGATCGTGCGGCGCGCAAAATCATCGTCGACGCGGGGTACGGAGACTTCTTCTTCAACCGAGTGGGGCACGGAATCGGCCTCGCGGTGCACGAATCCCCCTACATCATCGAGGGGAACGACAAGCCGCTCGAGCCGGGGAACGTCTTCAGCGTGGAGCCCGGCATCTATCTGCCGGGAAAGTTCGGGGTCAGGATCGAGAACATCGTGGCCGTTCGCCCCGACGGAACGGGCGAGGCGCTTAACCTCTTTCCGAGAGATCTCGAATCCGTCCGTATACGGTAGAGGAGATTCGCAGGAGGAACGGAACACCTTCTTGAACGTCCTTGGCCTGAAACACCGACGGTGAAAGGCTCCCTGCGAAATTCCGGGGAGCCGTTTTTTAGGTCATCAAGCGAACAGGACACTGGATGGAGTCTCCGGCGCCTGCACGTGCCGGAACGTTTCCCGTGACACTCTTCGCGAACGACGCTGCTCCATGAAATCGGAAGAGGATACCTGCGAATCATTCGGGCTGTTAGATTGCAAAGCCTCCTCTCTGTTGCTACAATTGTAGCAACAGAGAGGAGGCTTAAAAATATGCCTGCGACCACAAAAACGAAGAAAAACCAGACGACCTCCCGGAAGGAGGAGCGCGAGCCGACCATTCCTGTGAGGGTGAGCCGCTCCCTGTACGGAGACG
>CAYRPJ010000097.1:0-6987 GCA_964426245.1 uncultured Synergistaceae bacterium | reverse complement strand
GAGCCCGCGCAGACGATTCTGTACTGCGGGGCGTTTTCGTTGAAGTATTTGAGGGCGGTCAGGGCTGCGGGTACTTCCTGAATCTCGTCGAAGACGAGCAGCGTATTCTCCGGGTCGATCTTTCGTCCGGCGTACAGCTCCAGCCCAGTGACGATACGGTCGATTGCCATATCGCCCGAGAAGAGTTCCTTCATCTGGCGGTTGTTTTCGAATCCGATGTAGACTGTGTTTTCGTAGGCGCTCCTTCCGAACTCCTTCATCAGCCAGGTTTTGCCGACCTGACGCGCTCCCCTGATGATGAGCGGCTTCGGCGCTTCTTTCATCTTCCATCGTTTCAGCTTTTCGATCGCGGCACGGTACATAGCCATCACCTCGCGATTGCGATTATACACCCGACACACATATTTTACGACGAATACGCGGGCGTATAACACATATTTTACGGTGAAAATCGAAGCGACGAAAGGGCTATTCCACTACGGGAGCTCTCTTCTCTTCAAGCGTTTCCATTCGTTCGTTCACGCGCGAACCTCCTCGGTTTTCTTCGCGAGGCCCTACTCGGGGCGGCGGGCGACGAAAAATTCGTAGGCGTAATAGCCGGAGTGGCGGCGGTGCATCTCTGGCTCTTCGGCGATTTGGTCGAGGAGGGCGGAGGCTTCCTGATCGTCTGCGTATTTTATTCGCAGTTCGGCGATGCGCGCTTCCATCGGCGTGTAGAAGTCGTCCCACCACGCTTCGTCGGGGAGGGGGAAGTGTCCGACCGGCTCGAATCCGCAGTCGCGCAGCGCGGCCAGGTCGTCTTCAAGCCGTCCCATCGTCGGGTAGTCGAGGTCGAATGCGGCCTTCACTTCGGCGGGCGGATTCTCTCTGCGCCAGATCGCATCGGTGAAGGCAAGGTGGCCGCCGGGTTTGAGCGCATCGCGACAGACGCGCAGCGCGTTCCGGAGGCCGATGCTGTAGAGCGCGCCCTCGGACCAGACGAGGTCGAAACTTCCGGGGGACAGTTCCAGCGCGGCCATTTCGCCGACGATGGCGGCGATGCGATGCGAGAGTCCGCGCTCCGCAACAGTTGACCGCAGCCGGTCGATGCTCGGCGCGTGGCTGTCGATCGCCGTGATGGCGCCGGAGGTGAGTTCCGCGAGGTACAGCGTCTGCCCGCCGACGCCGCACCCCAGGTCGAGGATCGAGGGGGATTCCGGCAGCCCCCGGCACAGGGCGAGGGCTTCGACGGCGCACGTTTTGCTGCCGGGCCCCTGTCGCGGCAGGTCTTCGAACACTTCGAAAAAAATCTCCCAGAAGCGAGGGGTAAGACTCTCCATAGCTACTCACCTCCTTGTTTCGCGCCAGGAATAGGGCGCTTAGCTGAGGAAAAATACGTCAACATGATGTTCCTCCGTTACTCCCTGATGATCGTATATTCCGGTACAACGTCAATTATCAATTATCTCGACAATGGACACTGAGCAATGCATAATCCACAGTCTGTCCCGAACTCCAGCCATTTTTTAAAGCATTCATTATCATTTACAGGATGAAATTGCCCGTTCTCATGATAGTTCATATCGAGCGCTTTTCCAGGACATGCTTCCGCACATTTTCTGCATGCCGCACATACGCGGGATTCATTGCATTCATTCCGCTTTGTGCGCTCCAAAGGGAGGTCCGTCAATACAGCGCCAAGACGAATGCATGGTCCGTACTCTTTCGTCAGGAGCAGACCCGATCTGCCTATTGAACCAAGCCCCGCATACCGGGCCGCAATCGGCAGAATGACATCCGCCCGCCCATCCATTGTACAGTCGGCTTTCCACCCCCAGCTTCTGATGCAGTAGGATAAGGCCAGTCCGGCCAGAGCCACTCTGGCATAACCATTCACTACTTCGGCGCTCGCTTCCGGTTTTGGCGCTTGCCTGATTTGCTGAAGATTCATATGAACCCCGAAAACAATTCCCTGTCTTTTATCAATATTGACTCCTTTTCCATATTCGTTTCCTCGACCGCGAATTTTATAAAAACACGACTCTCCAAGCAGCGCCGTTCCAAAAACAACCGCGCCATAGCTTTGCGCAAGCTGTTGAAGATATGCTGTTGCTTCAGAAGGGGATATGGTTATCTGTTGTTCCGCCGCTTCTCCTCTGGCGAATTGCCTCATGTCTTTCAGCAAATCAAATGTTGAATCGACCTGGCGCCTTATATGAATATCATCTTCTCTCTGTTCTCTTGCCTCTCTAAAGAAGTCGTCGATTTCCTTTCTCTCGGGATGCATCGAATAATACTCATTATAGGCATCTGAATTTTCAACAAGCTCCATTCTTGAGAAAATCGTATTCCGCTCGTCGGAACGCGGCTCACAGAAGGAGCCGGCCTTGTTATGGACAGGATCGCCGGGGTGATCGTTTGAAATTTCGGGGACGGTCTTCATGGAATGCTCCTCTCGCGGCTGTTGAACGAAAAAAAACACCAAAGACTTTCACGCAGATCATCAGGGAATGATGTCCACGTATTCTTTTATCACAAGCAATCTATTCGGACAAGGTGTACATGGAGTGGTATGCGAACAGGATGCGGAAGCAGTTGAGGCATTTATCCAAATCAGCGGCCGGCGCGATTTTGTACTGCCTCAGATGCACTGCACAGCTGTATCCATTCATATTCATTCCTCTTTCCCTGCGCGTTTTCCGATCGTGTCCACGGCCTAGAGGGGCAGATTGAGATGCCGCTCTCCCTTCTCCCGAATGGAAGATGCCGACAACGTTCACACCATGTTGAACGAAACCGGCGCCGGCAAGAGTGATCAACTCTGCTTGATCGCCTTGAAATAGAGAAGAACTCCGTTTTCGCAAGGAATGGGTTCATAGTCGAAGCCGGTTTGCCTGCAGAGTCTTGCGAGTTCTGTTTCCGGAAGCAGGATTCCTCTGATCGTGCGATCCTGTCTATTTTTTTCAGGAACAGGAACGCAGCAGAAAAACCTGCCGTGAGGAAGCAATACCCGGTTGACCTCCTGCAGAACATTCTCTATATTTCCAAAAAAGTTCAGGGAGAGAACGCACAGGCACACGTCGAAAACACCGTTTTCAAAGGGCAGGTTTTCCGCACTTGCTACATAGAATTCAGGACGCAAAAAACCGGCCTCGTTCAACCTTCTGGCTGCCATTTTCAACAGTCCCGAACTTACGTCCACCCCTGTGTAGAGGTTGTCCTTATGGAGAAAATGCACCACGCTTCCGCTTCCGGTTCCCAATTCAAGAACCCGATTCTTCCGAATGTCCGTCAATGACCGGGAGAGTATGCGATAGTGCTCCTGCATATCCCCGGCGAATTTCCCCGGGAAGATGGATTTGCTCATAATGAAGTCGTATAAAAATGAAAAACTGTCTCCCAGCCACGGCTTGAATCGCACTCTTCGATTTCGGTTGTCCAAAAGATAGCGGAGCTCGCCTTTTTTGACGACCTGAATACCCGGCCTTAATTGTGTCAAAAAAATCCCCCCATATCAGCCGTCGCTTATATCGTCCCACCACATAAGGCCGAGATCTCTTCCACGGAGCCAGAACAGCCGATTTCCTTCAGGCTTCTTCCCGTTTTTCGATAATCTTCCTCGTTGACGACGCCTGCAAGATGGATGATGCAGTCCATCGTAGGAGTCGGCACGCCGAGCGCTTTTCCTATCTCCGCCACCGGAACCAGCAGAAAAGGAACGTCCTCGGTGAGATAGCGGTGCTCTGCCGACGACGGCGCATCCGCTCCATGTCCGCAGTATGCGGCGTTATTGAGAATGCTCTCCCGCAATGTATCTCCCTCGAGGTTGTAAAGCTCCTTCAAATCGTCCATGGTTGAAACAAGATCCACTCCCAGCGCTTTTCCAATGGCTATTCTCTCCGCATCCATGCTCTCCATGACCCTGCAGACGGATTCGGTCATTCCGTCGGCGTAGAATCGAAAATCCCCTTTTTCTGATTCTATCCGGCCCGCGTTCATGATCATGGTAGGGCAGTGAAGAATCATGTTCGTGTTGTACAGCCCTATGGCGAGGACGCCGGGCGCCTGTTTCAGGAGGATCGGAAACGCTTTTTCGACCTTTTGAATGAAAGCGGCCGTCGCGCTTGCAGGAAGCGCTGCGGCGGACATGAAACTCTTGATTCCCCAGACATTGACGACGCCGGGCCGCTCAATCCGGCATGCGTAGGGCATGGTGTCGCCTTCCGCGATCATCGGCATCTCCTGGACTTTATTTTCTTCGAGCATTCCTCTCAGCACGAGAGATCCGAAATTGCCGGGCATGAGGAAAAGATGGTGTTTTTTTTGGAAGTGCGGGGACAAAATTTCGAACATGCTTTTCTGTGCGAACGTCGGAGCGACGAAGTAGAGAATCTCGGCCTCTTCAAGCGCCTCCGCCGGATCGGTCGTTACGGACGCCAGGACGCCGCGTGCCGAAACGGCTCCCGTCAGAGTTATGGTCCGTGTCTCTTTCAAATGCGCTATCTTCTCTCCGAATTCCGGATGCTCGAAAAGGGCGACCCGGAACCCTTTCGATGCGAGGTGCCCGGCGAGCCCCTGCCCGCCGTTGCCGCCTCCGATAACCGTGATTTTTTCCATGTCCTCATCCTCCATTTCCTGCATGCGGCACAATGCATTGTGGACTCTGCAAAGATTATGAATTACAATCTTACGGTACTTTTGATTCTGGATCATCATATCATTGACGGAGGTGTGTGCGGATGAAGCGATTTTTCTTTTCACTGTTTTTGGTGTGTGTTTCGTTCTTTTTGATTACCGGGGCGGGAGAGGCCGCGAGCGTGATGGACAGCGATGTGATACGTGTCGGTACCGAGGCGACCTACCCGCCGTTCGAGTACCGCAACGAACGGAATGAAATCGTGGGATTCGATATCGACGTCGTCGAGGCCATTGCGAGACATCTGAACAAGAAGCTCGAAGTGGTGGACATGTCGTTCGACGGTCTTATTCCCGCCCTGATGACGGGGAAGATCGACCTTGTCGCCGCCGGAATGACGAATACCGAGGAGAGAAGAAAGAGAGTGGACTTCTCAACGGTGTACTACAACATCGAGAACGCCTTCGTCGTGCGGATGGATGACGCCTCGATCAACGCGCTCGAGGATCTGGCGGGGAAGATTGCGACCGTGCAGATCGGAACGGCACAGGATACGTTCATAACGAAGAGCGGGCTTCCCGCCCAGATACGGAGATTCCAGAAAAACGACGACACGCTCAGGGAAGTCCAGCTCGGCAGGGGAGATTTTTCCGTTCTGAATCTTACTGTTGCCAACGCGTTTCTCAGAAACAACAAGACTTTCGGAGAAAAGCTCAAGATCGGATTCCGCAACTTCATCCACAAAGAGGGAGAGGGTATCGCGCTGGCTCTGCCCAAGGGCGACCAGGCTTTTCTGGATGCCGTGAACACGGCGATCGAGGCGATGAAACAAGACGGGGAATTCGACGCTCTGAAAAAGAAGTATGATATGGACTGATCCGGAGAATACAGGAAAAAGGATGTGACGCCGATGGCTCGTCTGCTGTGTCAGGCCGACGTGGAAAAACTGATATCCATGAAGGACGTTGTGGATATCCTCGACAAGACCTACCTTGGAATGGGCGAGGGAACCGTGGTCAATCCCCCGAAGGGGACTCTCGACCTCGGAGAGAGCGGTCCCTTTCCTCCCTACCATGCCGACATCAACTCCATGCCGGCGTACGTGGGTTGGGTGGACACGGCGGGCATCAAGTGGGCGGGAGGCTGGATGGACAATCCGGCACAGGGGCTTCCCTATGTGAGCGCTCTTATCATTCTCGTGAATCCGCGAAACGGCATTTTCACCGGCGTCATGGACGGCACCCTGATCACCAACCTGAGAACGGGCGCCCAGACCGCGGTCGCTCTGAAATATCTCTTTCCGGAGAGGAAGTCGCTTTCCGTGGGGCTTTTCGGAGCGGGAGTCCAGGGAAGAACGCAGACCGCGGCGATCGCCGAGATTTTCGATATCGACGAGTTGAAGGTCTACGACGTTCTGCCGGAGGCGGCTTCGCAGTTCGCGCGCGATATGGAGGCGGCCGTCTCGGGCAAGATCGTTCTCTGCGCGTCTCCGGAGGAAGCCGCTTCGGGAGACGCGGTCATCACGGTGACGCACGCGAAGGACGGTTTCTTTAAGAAAGAGTGGTTCGCTCCCGGCACGGTGCTCTTCCCGATGGGCTCGTACAAGGAGTGCGAGGATGAAACGCTTCTCTCGGCGGATTTCATCGTCGTCGACCATGTTGCCCAGTGCCTTCACCGGGGTGCTCTGAAGGATCTCGCGGAGGCCGGGAAGATATCCGAATCAAACATCGACGCCACTTTGGGCGAGCTGGCCGCCGGAAAGAAAAAAGTCAGGGCGTCTCCCTCGTCCCGTGTTCTCTGTATTCCGATCGGGACGGGCGCAATGGATGTCGCCGTTGCCGCCGTCGTGCTGAAACGCGCGGAAGAGGCGGGTATCGGGAGTTCTTTCGATTTCGCCTTTCATTCGGAGGGCGCGGCACGGACGAAGTAACCTCCGGACCGGAGGAAATCAATGGTATCGGTCCGTTGCGGATACGGAATTTCCCTGCCTGATCCGCCCGCGTTCCAAGGGATCCGCACCGGTTGAGCAGCCTGCTCCATCGTGCATGAGCCTCGTTTTCCGCTTTCCGCATATTTCGAATCGAATAAAGCCCTTCTGAAAAAAGGCTCCGGGGAGAGAGAAGAAAAATCTTCCCGGAGCTTTTTTATTCTCTCCCCTCCCGAAACTCATGCATCGAAACTGCGTTGTCGAACAAAGAGCGCCCGCCGTCTTGAAATCCCGCCCTTTCGTGCTATCATCAGGCGGCGGTATATTTTTGAATTCGCAAGGAGTGGTGACATATGTTGTTGAAGAGGGTCGCGCCGGAGGTTGTCGTAATCCGGGAGGCGACTGCACGCTGAGTTGATGTATCCGCCTCCCGAAAGTCATTGAA
>CAYRPJ010000096.1:0-7265 GCA_964426245.1 uncultured Synergistaceae bacterium | reverse complement strand
CCAGCTCGACGTATTCTCCCTTTTCGATCTTGTACATCACCATTGACAGCCCGACCGGCTGATGTGTCTCCGGAGAGATGGTCAGGACGCCGGTCGTCGCCTGGAGATCCTTGACCTGCGGCATGCCCGCCATGATATGCTCGGCGGAAGCTCCTCCGCCGAGCCTTGCCGCTTCCTGGATCAGCAGAATCTTGTCGTAGCCGAGGAAGACCTTGTTCACGGGATTTTCGCCGTACTTCCCCTTGTAGATGTCCCAGACTTCCTTCAGCTGGGGCTCCTTCTCGGAGAAGTTGTTGGCCAGGTAGATGTCGTTGGCCGCTTCAGGGTCGTTCACGAGCGCGGCGAAGGGGGGGGCGAAGTCGAGCCCGCCGATGATGGGAATATCGAGGCCAACCTGCTTCCGCTGGTTCGTCACCAGCACGGCCTCCTGAATGTAGTTGGGGAAGTAGATGCAGTCGGCTCCCGCATCCTTGATCCTGGCGAGCTGCGTCTTGAAGTCCTTGTCGCCCTTCGTGTAAACCTGCTCGGTGACGATCTCGCCGCCCGCGGCCTTGATGTATTCAACATACGGTTTCATCAGCGAGACCGCGAAGGCGTTGGACTGATCGTACAGCACGCCGACCTTCTTGAGGCCGAGGACGTCGATCGTGTAGCTGGCCATGATCTCGGAGTACTGGATGCTCGAGGGCTGCATCAGGAACATCGCCGCCTGCGGCTTGCCGTCCTCGCCCACGGTTACGCGGGGGTCGATGAAGCTGCCTATGACCGGCACTCCCGCCCTGTTGGCGATCGGTGCGAGCGCGAGGCCGATGTTGCTGACGGGAGGTCCGACAACGGCGACGGCCCCGGAGCTTACGAGACTGTTATACCCCTTGATGGCCTCCTGAACATTGGCCTTCGTATCCATGGTGACAAGCTTCAGCATAGTGCCGTCGATGCCGCCTGCCGCATTGATCTTCTCGATCGCGATCTCCGCACCCCGTGTCACCGCGTTGCCCCACACGGAGGTGGGACCGCTGATATCCTGCATGTTTCCGATCAGGAGCTCCTTTGCAAGAGCCGTACCGGAGAGCGCCGCTACGAATATTACGAGTACCGCGCAGAACAACCACTTTCTCATACCGATCCTCATGTCTTTGTTCCCTCCAATATTGAAGTGTCTTTAGTACGCTTTCCGGGAGGCCCTGTGCTCCTTCAGCAAGGGGCCGTACACCTCCCGGTCTTTCGCATAGCATCCGGTGGGACCGCCCTGGGACATCACTTCACTGCAGAGACTGCACGAAACGCATGTTTTCTTCGGATCAACCGCCCCCTTCTCAAGCACATCCCTCGGAAGATCGGGATAAGCAAACCCCGTCCGTCCAAAACCAGCAAACGTCACAGCCTTCCGCGCCACATTGGACGCGGCGGCGAAAACCCCGAAATGGCGGAGCCACGTGTAGCCGGAACCGGTGACCGGAAGGTCGGGAAAGGCCGTCTGTACCGTTTCCGTCAGCGAAAAGAGGCGGGCGACACCTTCCAGCGGATGCTCCGGCGCCTCGATGTTCCCCGGTATGAGACGGTCGAAGGGCCGGACAAGCCACGGATTGTAATAGGGCGTTCCCGTGGATGTGGTGAGCAGCTCCAGTCCGAGCTCTTTCAGGATGCCGAGGAGCTTGAGCGGTTCGCTCATGTCGGGAAGAGGAGGATCGGAGCGGTCGCACCCCCAGCCGTAAGGATAGGGAAATCCGTCGAAGAGATTCATCCGGCTGGTCACAAGAAACTCCGGATTGGAGACCGCGGAGCGGATACGACCGGTCAAATCGCGCAGGAAACGGGTTCTGCCCTCGAAATCCCCTCCGAACCTGCCGGACCGCAGATGCGCCGCCAGCAGCTCTGATCCGAGATAGCGGTGGCAGCTTTTGATGTCGATGCCGTCGAAGCCGATTTTCTCCGCACGAACCGCCGCCTCGACCATGCGATCCTGTACCGCCTCGATATCGGCATCCGAAAGTGGTTCCACATCCTCCGGGACCTTTGCCCTCCTGTCGAGAAGAGGATATCGGACCGTCAGGCCGGGAGTCGTTCCCGTCGCGTGGCGGTATCGTCCGGCATCCTGAAGCTGGAGCAGGCAAAGAGGCGCATGGGAGGAACCGAAAGCCGCCATCGCCGCCTTTCTCGTCTCTTCGAGAAGAGATGCGATCGCTTTCTCGGTTGAGGCGCCGATGCACATCTGGCGGTCGCTGCTTCGCCCCCCCTGCCATACAGCGCACGCTTCAAACTGGATCAGTCCCCATCCGCCCGCCCCGTAGCGGCGGTAGCGGCGGAAGGTAAGATCGCCCGGCGTCCCGTCAGGGAGGGAGTCTCTCCCCTCCATCGGGAGCGTGGAGAAGCGGTTGGGTGCGATTCGCCGCCCTACTTGCGCCGAACCGGCAAGTATGCCGAGGTTGTCGCTGAAGGAAATGGGCAGGCCGAGCGAATCGACCTTCCGGCGAAGCTCGTCCAGCGTATTGAAGCTGAAAGACTCATACTGTGCCATGGACTCTCCCTCTTTGTACGGCGCCTTTTCGGGAGGACACCGGATTTGAATGTCGGGTTGACCAAGGACAACCATGCTTTATTTTATTATACACGTTTGCCCTCCCGCTGAATACCCCGGATCCGACGGGTCGCGGGATGAACCGGAAAAACCCAGCAAGGCGGCCTCCTTGTCCCGGCAGAGCTTGGCCAGGTTCTCGGCGGAAATCTCGAGATGCTTCCGCATGGTCTCGCGCGCGCCCGTCTCGTCCCTTGAGCGGATCATCGAGACGATCTTCTCGTGCTCTCCCAAAATTCTCTCCGGCCATTGGGAGCGGGGAGTGGTCAGGAGATTCCGGTTCAGCGATTCCATGGCGCGTTCGATGATGGACGAGAGCCCTTCGTGCATCCGGATGAGCACTTCGTTGTGGGATGCGGCGACGACGATCCTGTGGAAAATATCGTTCCACCTGGCCCCCTCGCTCCCCGCGTCGTCGGCGTTCTCGCGGAAAATCCTTGCGAACTGCGCAAGGCATTCGTCCATCTTCGCGAGATCGGCGCCGGTCCGGTTGAGCGCGGCAAGTCCGGCCGCAGGGCTTTCCATCATAATGCGCACCTGGAAGACCTGCGGAAGAATATCCGCGGGCCAGGTCGCATACAGGTCGAGACTCTGATTGAGCCTTCCGATTTCGGTTCCCTTGACGAAAAGTCCCTGCTTCCCCCTGACTTCTATGATTCCAAGCGTTTCCAGGACGATCAGCGCCTCCCTCATCGACGTTCTGCTGGTCTGCATGAAGGAAGCCATTTCCCGCTCCGTGGGAAGTTTGCCGTCCGTGACGATGGAACCGTCCTTGATGGCCGCGTATATTTTCTCCACGAGAATCCTCCGTGATTCGTTCATTGCCATCCTTCCTTCACGCCCGTTTTTCCGCATTCCGGCCAGAGGTATTTCTGAACGGTGCGATTGATTTCCCATGACGGTTGTCCATGGACAACCTCATTATACACAAACCGGACAAAAGAAAAAAGACGTTCCGCAACCGGGAGCCGCGGACGAAAAATGCGCTACCGGATTTCGCAGGAGCGTCTATCCACTCGGGAACTTCTCTTGACAGTCACTGCAGCGTTTTGCCTTGTCAGAAAAAAAATCCGAATACCCCGCAAATTATCCACGAAATCTGATATCATGAAGTGGAGTGAGGAAGATCGCGGAGCGCAGCCGACCGTCACTTTCAACGCAGAGTTCTCAATAGCCCGGGACTGTATGCTCCATCCACGAAGGAGGTCGATATCGTGCACACAAACAGAAAGGCAAGAGTTTTTTCGGCTTTTCTTCTGGCTTTTTTTATCGCGGGAGGAGCGCTTGCACCCATTTCTTCCCTCGCATTCGTTCCGCCTCCCCTCCCCGGGGATGAAGAAGAAATCGAACCGCCGCCTCCGCCGGTATTCGACGACGAAAGTGTGAAAACCGAAAAACCGGAGCCGACTGCCGAAACGAAGCCTGCAATCCAGCCGAAGCCGGAGGCACCCAAGCCTCAGCCCAAGCCGAAACCCCGGCCGGTCCAAAAACCGAAAGAACCTTCCTATTCCGCGGATCAGCTCTTTCGGATGGGAATGGACGCCTACAAGGGTGAAAACGGTGCGGCACAAGACTTCCGGGAAGCGCTGAAATGGTGGACCCGAGCTGCGGCGGCAGGTCATTCGACTGCCCAGTACAACCTCGGCAGCATGTACCTGAACGGCGAAGGAACCGAGCGAAATTATAAAAAAGCCGTCGAGTACTTTTCCCAGGCCGCGGGAAAAGGAAACGCGAACGCCGCGGAACAGCTGGGACACCTCTATTTCGGAGACTTTCTCGGCCAGCCGGACTACGCCGCGGCCGTAAAATGGTACGAACAGGCATCACGAAGCAACCTGGCCTTTTCGGAATTCCGGCTCGGTCTGATCAGCTACAAGGGACTCGGACGTCCCAAGGATGCCATAAGAGCCTTCTACTGGTTCGACCGGGCTGCAAGGAACGGATATATCGACGCGATGGTGAACCTCGGCGTTCTTTATGAAAAGGGAGACGGCGCGGTCTTCAGCCGGGACAAAGCGCTCCACTGGTACGGACAGGCCGCTGAGAAGGGTTCGGCGCTCGGTATGGCGTACCTTGGCGAGGCATACTACCAGGCAAGAGGGGTTCCGAAGGACGAGAAAAAAGGGATCGGGCTTCTGGAGCAGGCGGCGGCACAGGATCTGCCATACGCGCAGAGAAGGCTCTACGAGATAGACCGTATAAAATACATGCGCTACCGGAAGGTTGAGGAGACACAGTAAGCAGAAAGAAAAGAGAGGAGAAAAAGCCGCGCCATGCTCTTCTCCTCTCTTGGATATCGTCCGCGAACCTCCGAGCCGGGGCCCTACGGAGACGGCTCCTTTTGGTTTTTGTGCGCCTCTCTCCGGGCGATGAACTCCTCGAGTTTTCCGACATGCTCCTGAACAACCGCGTCGGGAGAGATGGCAAGCCCTTCACGATACTTCTCCAGCGCCTCCTCGTACTTTCCGGCAATCTGCAGCTCGGCGGCATGCTTCCACACGGCCACGGCCCGATCTCTCGCCTCGTTCCGCTCCTCTCTTCTCCGGAGCCGGGCGATAAAATCCTCCATCTTCGTCACGTGATCCCGGACAACGGGATCTTCGAAGATCTCGAGCCCCTCCCGGTACTTCTCAAGCGCCTCTTCATACCGTTTCTCCTGCTGGAGGAGAGCGGCCTGTTCCCAGATTTCGACAGCATGCTTCCTGGCCTCGGAATCCTCGTCCGGAGAGCTGAGAAAGGCGCTTCCTGAAAGCCCCGAAAGGATGCTTCCGACAGCGCCTGGAACGACGTCTCCCGAAACGACCGGAGGCTGTTGTTCCGCCGCTGAGGAAGAACAACGGGATAATAACCCGATACACGCAAGCACGATCAGTATGCCTACAGAAAATGGAAACCATTTTTGCATGAAAAAGCCACCTCCATCGGCTCTCCGCGCCGAACCATCCTTTTCTAATCGAGATCCACGCTGAAATCGACGAGGATGACACGTCCTCCCGAGAACGTCACGAAGAGGTTCGCGTACCCCGAATCGTCGGACCATCCAAAAACCGATCCCTGCTGATATTGGGGAACGCCGAGCTCACGAAATACCTGAAGCGCGGGAGCTCCCAGACCGAGCCCTTCACCCAGCAGCGCATCTCCCTGCGAGAGCTTGACGCCGATCAGGCCGTCACTGTCTGCAGTGCGGAAGAAAAGGAGTTCGAGACCGGGATAGTGCAGCTCTGAAAAATCGACCTTGTAGTCGGGATCGTGCCGCCCGGGAACACGGGTGTCCTTACGGAAGGAGGGGGCGCCGAATTTCGAGACGGTCTCTTCGGGAGTTCCGCCGAAACGGTCGATGGTCTTCTCGAAGAAAGCGGAGAAAATCCCGCCCTGCAGCTCTCCGGAAAGCTGGTTCCATTCTTGCTGCGGCAGAGGCTCGACGAACTGTCCGTACACCCACCCCTCCACCAGCGGTCCGTCGGGCAGCGGAGTCCTTCCGATCAGCAGCGACCACGGATACGCATCCGGTCCCGGTCTCTCCTCGAGGACAACGGCATGCTCCCCTCCGGCGAACCTGCCGAGCACTCTTCCGTTTCGGAAGGGCTCCGCCCTGATATTGACATTCGTTCCCGAAATTTTCACAAGGAGCATCTCTGCAGCCTCTGCCGCGACATTACCTGAGGCAAAAAGGAAAGCGACGAGAACAAGCGCGCCGCATAGGGAACAACGAACGGATCTCATAACGCTCACTTCCTTTCCCGGAATCGTATATTCCGACTTCCTGCACCGGGCATTCTCCCGGTTCAGGGAGCGGGCCGGCTCTTCGCCGTGATCTCGCACAGCACCTCGGCGAGGCTCATCTTGTGCGCTCGAATCAATCGTTCCACCTCGTCCCCGTCGCGTCTCTCGATGGCGTCCAGAATGGCGATATGATCTTCATGCACTGTCCGTATCCGTTCGGGGCGGAAGGCAAAGACGACATGAGAGTACGCGCCTCCGTCCCAGAGTTTGAAGATCATGTCGTTTAACAGAGGGAAGGGCCCCATGCAGTAAATCCTCCGGTGAAATTCCTTGTTCGCCGCGATCAGGCGTTCGTCGTCCATTTCTTCGGCCAGTTTTCCCATCTCCTCCACCTTGCGGCGCAGCTCGGAAAGAAGCGTTTCATCGATGAAAGGAAGGGCGATTCTGGCAGCATATCCTTCGAGCGCTCCCCGGATGGACATGACCTCGACGATCTTTTTCGGATCGAAGACGGTGACACGGGCCCCGCGATGAGGTTCGAGCACCACAAGCCCCTCCGCCTGAAGCTGTTTCATGGCCTCCCTGACCGGAATCGCTGAGACCCCCAGCTCCCTGGCGACAGTCGCGACAACAATGCCGGTCCCCTGGGGCCATTCTCCGGAGACGATTCTATCGCGCAGCAGTTCGTACACAAAACCAGATTTCGTCTTGTATTTTTCTTTCAGCGACATGGGAACCTCCAAGTGTCGAAAATAAAAACTCGTGAAAGAGGCACAATATATTGTGCATATTATACCTTAAGACATGTTCGACCGGATACACCATCTTCGAAATCCGGAAAATATGATTGACAGGCGGACGAGCGAAGATTAGGATGGAGACGACAGGATAGATTCAATGCATATACTCTCTTCTTCAAGGGGAAGCCCGGTAAAATTCCGGCGCGGTCCCGCCGCTGTGTACCCGA
>CAYRPJ010000095.1:0-7426 GCA_964426245.1 uncultured Synergistaceae bacterium | reverse complement strand
CGAGGCTCCAGAATCGCCGTCACCGTCACATGGCCCGTCGCAGTTCCGGGATCGGCAAACGATATGGTCAACCATTCCTCTGAATTGGCAACGTCCATCTTGTCGGCCTCAACCTCCGCGATGAGCATATAATTGTCATACGTCCCATGCGTCAGCTCGAGGGCCGCACTGGTGGAATCAGCAGCCAGTACGTCACAATCTTCCGACCCCTGTGCCGCACTACCGAAGGCATAGTGGAAGGTAAGCGCGGAATCCTTAGACCCATCAGACGAACCGGAATATATATACATCGTCGGGCTTGCCGTTCCGATATCGTGAAGGTTCACGATAAACGTTGCCCTGTGGTAATTCTTCATGTTGATCGAATCGCCATCCAGAGCACTCCCGGTGTCCATGTCGCCATAATTGAGCACCGGCACAATCTTCTTTTCTTCAGCTAATTTCATTGTTGTCTCCTTTCCTTATCTCGCGCCGATCACGACGAACGGTCCAACGGTAGCGGAACCCTTGTAGGGGGTAATCGCACTCGACAACACCGGCTGTCCGTCGAAGTAATAGATGAAACGGAAGGTATCCTGGTCATATATGAAGTTGACGTGGATACTCATTGCTTCGTTGATGTCACCCTTGTTTGCCGTGATGTACTTCGAGAAGTCGGCCAGAATAACATCACCGGCATCACCGAGAGCCGCCGCCTGCTCAATCGTGAAACAGGGAAACCCGTTCAGAGATGCCTGCATGGTGCCCTGATAAAACTCTTGTTTATACATCGGGGCCAACTGCCCACCAGTACCAACCGCAATCGAAAGCGCGCCAAGCTGCGGCTTCGTCTCACGGTTGACGAGATAGCAGACACCGGGATTCTCGTTCAGTAGACGGGATTCCATTTTCAGGATATTTTCTGCAACTATGGTACCTGCAGCCTGATTGGTTTCCTTTGTCACCGACACCAGACATCCAGCGTTCAGGATGCCAAGGGGTTCACCCGCGCCGGACCCGTTTATCACAAGGTCCTGGGCCTTAAAGGCAAACTCAGCACCGAACAACTGACGCATTTCCTGTCCCAGGAACGTCACGTTCCGCACCATTTCACCGGAGGCGTAGTACAGACCAGTCAGCTTTTTCGGTTCAATCCTGACTTTCCTGAATTTTGTTTTGGATGCCGTCATGGAATCCAGTTCAGCAGTCGTGTACACCCGCACACCGCCGCCGCGGGAACCCGTCGCCCGGCTCGATTCGTCGATGTAAGTTACCTCAACATACTGCGTGCCGGGGCCAAGTGTCCGGGACTGCGTCCGGGGAAGTACGACGCTGTTGTTGAACCCGTTGGTCATCAGGTCGATGGCCGTCTCGCCCTGCAAGAAATACCCGCCGTCAGAAGGGGTATTGATGGTGAATCCGCCAGTAGCCGCCGTACGGCCCTCCTTCTTCGCCTGCTCCGCCAGCTTTGCGGCGTTCCTTTTTTCGGTCTGCTCCAGCCGGGAACGAGCTTCAGAAACTTCCTTCGATCCCACCTGTCCACCGGGGAGGCAAAGTGCACGAACATCAAGAAGCTGCTGTCCGAGCTGCGAAGCGGGTGAACCCTTATAAATCGGCTGATCGGGTACCTCAACAGTCGAAATGCCGCGTGTTTGTGCGCCGCTACTATCGCCTGCGCCGTCATCGGTGTACAATTTCTTGCGAAGCTCTTCTTCGGCTTCAACTGACTTCATTTCGGCTTCGGCTGCCTCGATTTCGGCCTTGAGACCGTTCCGCTCTTCAATCTCTTCGGCGGTCATGGACCGTTTCTCGGCCTCTGCCTTTTTGCGGATCGCCTCCATCTTGTCGAAGGCGGCCTTCATTCTCTTTTGATATTCATTCATGCTATTTTTCCTCCTTGGGAATACTGTTTATTTTCCGATATAATTCATCTTCTTCTGCTATGGCGTTGAAGTCCGTCAGGAGTTCTCCGCTTTCTTCATCGCCGCCCGTCGGGGAGGCGTTTTTAAATTCGTCCAATGACCGAAGCGCTACTGCTGTATCGGGGTATGCCGGAAACGTCACCGGCGAAACGTCGAACAACTTGACCTCTTCGAGCGTCCTGATCTCGTCATCATTTTGCCGTTCCCACCGATCCGACACGGTTCGAAACCCGAATGACATCTTGTCCACGTCTCCTCGTTCGATGGATACCATCAGGTCACGCGCCCACTGTACGTCAGGCGGAAGAATATCAATCTTGAGGCCGTGCGCGTCCTCGGAGAGCGAGAGCGTGCCAGATTTATTCCGGCCCAGGACATAATCGTCGTTGTGGTTCCATAGCGCGCGCACATCATCGCTTCCGATCGTTTTTTTGAATGCACCGGGATCAATCTTTTCCCTGAACCCGCCCAAATCTTCGGACAGGGAATTGAATACAGCCGCATATCCGGTGATGTGCCTCAATCCCTGCTCATCGGTGATCGCCCGCAACTCGGTTACGGGAAAGTTCCGGCGTTCAACGTCGTTTTTTGGTTTTTCCTGCATTTTCCTTCCCCTTTTCCTTTTTTTTGGGCTTTCTTGTGTCGTATTTCGGCATAATCGCCCGTTCGTACTGGTTATTCATGCAGTTTTTCTCCGGTTTTCTCGTTCAAAAACGCAATCACTCCGCCCGCCAGTTCGTGGAGAGTGTCACCATCACGGTTCCCGGAAGCGAACCGAGAGGCGAAATTGCCCCCGAAAGTGCGGGTAAATTGCTCTATTTCGGGCTTCAAATCGTCATATTCGAGGCCGTTTAACTCTGATTCCATGCCCGTTATGGCCTCCGCGAAGCTCAAAAACACCGGATTGGCGTACTTTTCGATATATTCAGGGAATTTCCGGTAAAAATCAGCAATATCTCCGTTATTTTTCTTCAACCAGTTCACCCGCTGCTCTTCCTGCTTCGTGATCTTCTCAATCGCGCCGTCAAGGAGTCTTTGGTATGCCGATTCAAGCCTTTTCCGGTATTTAGTGCGGTTTTGATCGCTTGCCTGCGGTTCCGGGAGGCTTGCACCAGCTTGATCCAGCGGCACCATGTTCAACGGCACAAATCGCTTGTCACCTTCCGGCCCGATGGGGTTCCAGTTCTCCAGTTCTGCAATCTGGTTAGGGGTTATGCCGCCCACCTGAAATAATTCACGGTAGAACGCGGCCCTCGCCGCCGAATCGCCCCGCAAAAGCCCTTCTATCGAATGCTCATAGAACAGGGTTGCCCGGTCCCGGTCCGGGATCAGGGACATATTAAACGACTGCTCCAGCCTCACCAGCCAGGATCGAAGGGTTTTGACAACGTAATCGATGTTGAATTGCTCCGCGCTGGCATACGTGGAAGCCTTGTCATATTCACCGTACATCTGCGGGGGGAGGCGATATATCCGGGAACCAATGTCTATGTTCTGGTAACTTCGACTTTCCAAGAATTGCGCCTCATCGTTTGGAATCCCGATCTTTTCGATCTTCATTGCCTCTTGCAGGAGCATTAAACGGTGAGTCTTTCCCAGCCCCGAGTGCGCTTCAGTGAGAGATGTTTTTAGATTTTGATGCCCTTCAGGAGAGAGCTTTCCGGGGTGCGATACAATCACGCCGGGGTGTGTTCCCTGCCCGAAGTACAGAGCCCCGAACTCTTCGAGGGACTTGCCGAGCCCTATTGCTTCCCGGTGGTGCGCGATAGGTGAATAGCCCTTGATGCCGTCGAAGGAGAGCCCCGGAGTGTGAAGTACTTTTTCTTTTGGAAGGATAACGTCAGGCTCGCCCGTTCCGGCCATGCCGATCTTGTAAACAATCTGCTTGCGCTCGTTTCGCTTGACCTCTACCCGGTGGGGTGGTATCGGCCACAGGGCTATCACAACACCCTTGCCAAGTAGTCCTTTCCCGTACTCTTTCTCCGCGTAGGCGTTCCCCCACGAAAGAAGATGAGACATATACGTCTCTCGGAATGACATAGCAGTCATTTCGGGGTTTGGGCTGTCATGTAAAAGAGCGTAAAGGCTGTTTTCAACTGCTTTCTCCCGGCCCTGCCCCTCCCTCCGGTAGAGATGCAACGGGAGAGACGAGGAGTCCTCCGAGAGAACCTTGATACAACACCACACAACAGCAAGCTGCATGGCGCTTGTCTCGGATATATGGGAGCCGGACTTTGTAACAGGGCCAGTCCCGCCATACAAGAACCCGCCAGGATAGTATGAGCTATCGTCCAGCGGCCCGAGCGCCATTCTCTTTTCGAGAGCGCCGATAATGCTCATTTAGCAGGTCTCCTAAATAACCAGCCAAGGCCAAGAAGCATAAGCAAGACACCCGTCACGACATATGCAATCCACGGCTCGAAGAGATACAGCCCCCAGCCTATCATCCCGAGTCCGCCAAAAACGAAAATATCTCGAATATCAAAGGCATTCCACAGCCCTTTGAACAGAGACGAAAAAAAGGTTCCTATTCTTCTAATTATTCCCACCGCATAGCCCCAACCTCTGTTTTATGGTTGTGCTCGTGGTGAGATTTTGACAGGTTGTAGGGATTTAGTCCATGAACCGATTGCGCTAAATGCACTCTATGCAGTATATTTTTTATTTATGGCCCTACCGGCTGTGTTATTTTCTGCGCAACATCGCGCCTGATCCTCAAAATTTTATGCGGACCTACCCTCTCGGCCTCGACCTTCCCCTTCTCAATCCAGTCATAAAGGGTCCTGATCTTGATTTGGTAAAATGCTGCTACCTCTTGCGGGGTGAGATATTGCTTCTGCGGTAGGTCGGTCATAATCCCTCCTAGAACTGCATTGATTTAAGTATTTCCTCTTTCGTCATGCCTTCATATGCTGACGGCTCCGGCTGCTCCATCCGGTCCCGGCTCTTCAGTCCGAGACACATGGCCAGAGCTACCGCCCCGTCGATTCTAAACCGGGAAGCTGATTTGTCCAGTTTCCGGTTCCCAGCGGCGTCACTAAGTGCCATTGCATTTGAGATATTCCACGTCATACAGGCGTTGGAGTCGTGGATTAGCTTCCGTTCCAGTATTGAAACTTCCATCGCCTCAACTGCCTGTGTCATGGAAGCATACCCCTGCCCCCATGGAACCATCCTGATTGCCCCGGACCTTGCGTCGTCTTTGCCGTCAACGTAGGCCTCCAGTCCGATCTTGCCCATAGCGTTCAGGAGGTCGTCAATTCGCCATCGGTCGAAGGCAATGCCAAGGATGTTATACTCTGCCGCGATCTTGCCGATTCGCTCCGCCACCCAGTCATACTGAATCGCCCGGCCCGGTGTTGTCTCAATCACTCCCTGCTTCTCCCACACGCTATACGGCACCCTGTCCCGTTTTTCATGTTCAAGCAAGGTCTCCTTTGGCTTCCAGAACCACGGGCGGACCTTGTCGCTTTCGCCATCGGACACGGCAACCAGAGCCGTCAAGTCTGTCTTCCCGGACAGGTCCAGCCCCATATACACATCTGAGCCGGGTTCGATCGTCGCATCGCCTGTGCACCCTTCCCATTCTGCGCGGGGAATCAGCGGCGATTGCGCTTCAACTCTCTGGTTACAATACAAATTCCTGAATGCTGCCTCAAAGGTCGGCATACGCTGCGCCCGTTTCGCGGCTGTTTTCATCTCGGATCGTGACCGGAAGTCTCCGAGGGCTGGGTTGGCCTTCTTCCAGTTCTTTGGGTCGAAGACGTCAAGTTTGTCCGGGATCTCGTACAGGTGACAGACGGTAGATGGGTCATTCCCCCTCAATCCATCGTCAATGAGTTGCGAGAGTATGTGTTGTGGGTCTTTCGCCTGAGTGCTGATTACGATGAATAGAGGCTCCTCCCCTTCCCCCATCCTGGCACCCATCGACGTATCAAGTGCGTCATACAGTTCCCTGTTCTTAGCCTGTGCAAGTTCGTCATAGATAACCACAGTTGGATTATACCCCATCTTTGACCCTGCCTCTGAGCTAATAGCCCGGTACACTGAACCGTTGCTGTAACAGACCATAGTTTTTGTGCTGTCAACAATCTTTAGATACGACTCAAGTTCAGGATCAGCCCGGACGATCTGCGCGGCATATTTGAATATCAGTGCTGCCTGTTCCCGTTCTGTTGCCGCTGAGTAGATTTCCCCGTTTCTGACGGCTTCAGGTCCGACAAGATGGGTTAATGTGAGGCAGGCAATGAACGCAGTGTTATGCGTAGGGATACATCCGTAGCCACATAAAAATAAGCTATCTCTTGATTCTACCTGAATACACTTTGTGGGAACGGACTCCACCGGTTCGCATGACACTATCGCAACCGTCCCGCTTCTCTTTCCCAGTGATTCCGGTAAAAGTGATTGTTTTCGTTCAAGCCTGAATATTCTAGTTGCCATGCTTGCCGGAAATGCAACATCCCACTTGTCGCCGATTTCAAGGCCGTTTAATGTAGCCTTTCGCCTGCTAATTGTGGCTTTTAATCCCAATGATCTTGCGAGACGCCACATGCCGAAAGCGAGAGGTTCTTTTGTCGACGTGAATGAACATCGTGGAGTCGTTCTGCCTGCACACTTCGTCACCGTTCCATCTGTGTCCATCAAACCTTGTAAAAGCGCCCATCGCTGTTCGGTGCCAGAATTAAAATATATTTCCGGTATGTGCTTGTTTTGAAGCAGGCCAAGCTCCTTGAGGGTTTTTTGTAGGCATTTTTTTGTTCTGTCCTTGATGCCGTCCGATATGTTGATGGTTGCCGATTTCCCGTCTTGCCTTGAAATGGATATTTCGTGCGTGACCTCCCCTCGGATTGCATTGTAGGTTTCCTCCAGGTCAACATCGCCGCACGTTATCCTCGCCCCCCTGGACGACCCATCCCCCAGCCACAGGCCAAGGAGATATGGCGGGACGGGCAGCTCTATGTCTTCGCTTTTCAATGCGGGCGCACAGCCTATTTTGTGGTTGTTTTCGTTTCCTCCGTCTGGGCGATGCACCTTCACGCTTTCCGCTATTTGCGGAGTAATAACGATTCCCTCCGTCCACCGTCCGCCATTCCCGTTCCTTTTCTTCTTGTAATCATCCCACGGGCGGAAACGATGCCTGGTAAACCATTGATGCTGCTCGTCCGCGATAACAGAAGATCCGTCACTAAACGTGAGCCGCCAGCATTTCAGCCCCGTGTGAATTTCGGATACATATGACACCCGCGTCGGATTGCCGTCGGCTCCATAGACATAATCCCCGGGCTGAATGTCCCCCATCGTTTTCCATCCGCCCGGGGTCGGGATGGGGGTATCGAGGGCGAGCCCCTTCCCATTTTTCCTGGCCATTGACAGAATCGCCCTGCGTACTATACGCGTGAGTTTATTATCAACAGGGCCATACACCGCCTGTATAAACTGCTTCTCAAACTTCGTGAGTTTAAACGTTTTGCCCGCCCCTTTACCGGAGGGCACTATCAGTTTTTCAATAAAGGCGATTACGT
>CAYRPJ010000094.1:0-7471 GCA_964426245.1 uncultured Synergistaceae bacterium | reverse complement strand
CAACTCTACGGGCTATTTGCTGCTCCCAGTTGCAACTACTTTATTCTAGGAGGATATGTGATGAGGACTGCCGTGACGTCTATGGAGACGTATTACGAACGAGGCATGGGTTTTCTCTTCAAACTTATCGACGAGTGCCCGGATGCGCTCTGGGGAGAAAGAAAAGGCGGTTTTTTTGTCTGGCAGCAGTTGTATCATGCTTTTTACTGCGTCGACTATTTTTTACTTCCCCCGGACGGGGAGATGCCGGAAAAACCGTACGGACGGGCTGTCGCGATGTTCAGCGAGGAAGCGGACACGCCGCTTTCGAAGGATGAGCTCCGCGCGTTCGGCAAGGACATGAAGGCAAAAGCCGATACCTGGATTGCTTCCCTCGACGATGCCGCTCTCGGACAGAGACACGAGGGAATGTCCGCACGAAAGAAGGCGGAGATGAGCAATGCCGTAGTCTTCGCATCCCTTTGCGGACATACCATGTACCATGTCGGCTGCCTTGATTCGGTACTCCGGGAGAGCGGGCTGAAAGGCGTTTATTGATCCGAAAAATTCAGAAATACTCGCTGCGAACCGGGGAAAAGGGCCCTTGGACACGGCGCTTTCCCCATTATTTAAAGCGGTTGTGATATCATAAGAGAAACGGACGCCGAGGAAGGAGGAGTTCAATGTCTTTTTCCCCCGGTATTTTTTTGCTTTTTGCCGCCCTTTTTTCTGTATGGACGGCGCTCTGCGGATTTTCTTTCTGGAGTTTTCCGTTCGCAGGAGCAGCGCTTTCTTTGCTGATTGCCCGCATCACCTGGAAACCGTTCTTCGGCCGGCACATCTTTTTTTCCCCCGCAATCTTTCTTCGTCGCGGATGGGCCCTTTTGGCCTTCATCCCATTTTTTCTTTTCTCCATGGTGAGGGCATCGTGGGATGTTGCCCTTCAGGCTTTTCGTCCCGAACTGTCAATAACTCCGGGAACATTTGTCTACACGTCTTCGCTCGCTTCGAAAGGGGCTGTCGTGACCCTGGCGAACGCCGTGACGCTCACGCCGGGGACTCTCACGGTAGACATTTCCCGGAACAGGAACGAACTGCTCGTCCACGCCCTTTCCACTGAATACGGTGAGATCCCGCTCCGGGATGACATCCGGAAACTGGAAGAAGGGATAGAGAGGTTCACCCAATGATTCTGTTCGCGCTCTGGGGGATGGTGATCTCAGGCATGATCGGTTTCGTGAGAGTGGTGACGGGGCCTTCGGCTGCAGACCGTCTCGTGGCAGCGGATGCGCTCTCCGTGATATTCACAATGCTGCTCGTTCTTCTGAGCCTCTATATCGAAACTCCCTTCCTCCTCGATGTCGCGCTCGCCTTCGCGATGCTTTCCTTTGCCGACATGCTGCTGATGGCAAAGTATTTCGAGCACGGGGAGCTGTACAAATGATGCCGCTCCTCCGCTTCCTGGGCTCCGTCTGTATCCTCGCCGGCGTTTTTTTCAGTTTCGCCGCTGTGGTGGCGATCCTGCGCTTCCCCGACGTGTACACGAGGCTTCACGGAGGAACCAAGGCGCTTTCGGGAGGAGCTCTTCTCATTCTGCTGGGATCAATGCCTTATGCAGGCAGTTCTCTCGGTGCGTTGAAACTCCTTCTCATCGCGGTTTTCTTCCTCATATCCAATCCTATGGCCTCGCATGCAATTGCGCGAGCGTGCCATAGAAGGACTCTTTTCAAGAATTTTTCACATTTCTCCTCCGAAACTCCAATTGAAGGGGAGAGCATGCGTGAGTGAGCCTCTGCTCGCCTTCCTTTATTTTTTTATTCTGCTGACAGCTTTTGTCGCTGTTTTCCTTGACGACCTCCTGAGTTCGTTCATATCTCTCTCTGTGACGGGGGTTCTCATGGCGACCGTTTTCGCCCTTTTGAGAGCGCCGGATGTCGCCTTGACACAAGCCATCATCAACTCGGGACTGATCACCTCCCTGCTCCTCGTTGCGTACAGCCATACACGGAGGACACCTCTTCCTTCCGGGCCGTGCACCGCGTGTCCCTCCTGGCTCCGCTGGCCTCTTGCCGCCCTGATCTGCTTCCTGCTTGCAGTGCTTCTTTTTCGCGGGATGTATTCTCTTGCGGGAGAGCGAGCACTGGAAACGGCGTCCACGCACTTCCTCGCCGAGACTCTTCGCGAGACGGGCGCGTTGAATGTCGTCGCAGCCATTCTGCTGGACTACCGCGCGTTCGATACCCTCGGGGAGACAACGGTTATATTCGCGGCGGTTGCGGGGATCTCTCTCCTCCTCTCCGGCGGAAAGCATGTCCGTTCAAGGCAGGGACTCTCCTTCATCGTCAAACGGGGGATGGCGCTTCTGACTCCGTTTCTTCTTCTGTATGCGGCGAGTATTCTCTTCCTCGGACATCTCACCCCCGGCGGAGGATTTCAGGGGGGAAGCGTCTTCGCGACTGTCGCTATCCTGATATGCGTAGTCTACGGAACGGGCTTCGATGCGTCGCGCGTCTCCTCGAAAAGCAAGGAGACGCTCGAGGTGGGAGGAGCGCTTCTCTTCGTTTTCATCGGCCTGCTCGGGGCGGCATGGGGAGGCGGTTTTCTTGCGAACCTCAAGGGGCCCTTTTTTCCGGGGACGCCTGGAAGTCTCTTCAGCGGCGGCAATATGCTCTTTCTCAATCTAGCCGTTGGACTAAAAGTCGGAGCCGGCCTTTCCTCAATATTTTACGTCATGATCAAAATTCTCGAACAGGAGGGGGAACAATGATCATCATGAGCTTCGCTACGGTGGCGATTCTTTTTTCCCTGGGGTTGTTCACCATCCTGGTACAGCGGAATGCTTTCAAGACGGTGATCGGTCTTACGCTGATGGAATCGGCGGTTTTACTGCTGTTCATTTCCTGGGCATATATACCGGAAGGCTGGGCGCCTATTCTTCCTTTGAAGGGGAGCGGCGTCGACCCTCTGCCTCATGCCTTGACGCTCACCGCTATTGTCATCGGCGCATGCGACCTCGCACTTGCTTTTGCCTTCATAATGAAGCTGAACGGCTTTGAAAAAACTGTGGATGTAGACAGTTTTCGGAGGCTGAAGGGCTGATGGTTCAGCGTTATTTTATCTTCACCGCGGACAGGAGGGTGCTCGCTCTGCTCGCCGGTATTCTTGTTCTTGCAGCGGCAGTGTACGGACAGGGGTATTTCAAGAAAACCGGAGAGCGGCGCTTCTTTTCCGGATTTCTGTTTCTTTTTCTCCTGACAGTCCTCGGAGCGGTCTTCTCCGCTTTGTGGCTCGGGTTCCTCATATTTATCGAATTGTCCACGGTAGCGCTTTTTATTCTGATCGCAATGAAGGAGCGCAATGTGGCCTTCCGTTATCTCGCCGTGCAGCTTGCCGGCGCCGCCTTTCTCCTTGCCGGAATCGCAGGGGCCGGCATTAAGGGGCCAGTTCTTTTTGGGCCTGTCCAACCCCCCTTCTTTCCGCTGCTTCTTGCAGGGCTTGGCGTCAAATCGGCTCTTCTGGGACTCCACTTCTGGCTGCCTGAGGCGCACGGGAAATCTCCAGCTCCTGTAAGCGCCCTTCTCTCCGGAATCGCGGTCAAAACGGGAGTGTTCGGTCTGCTTTTGCTGACGGGAGGCGCATATGTTCCGTCGCTGTCGGCAGCAGGAGCGGCGATGGCCCTCTGGGGCGCCTTTCAGGCGCTCCTGCAGCGGGATGTGAAACGCCTTCTCGCGTACAGCACGATCAGCCAGCTCGGCTACATCGTGGCCGCTCTCGGAGCCGGCGGCGTTCTGAGTGTGCCTGCGGTCCTGTACCATGCGGTGACCCACGGACTGAGCAAAGGAATGCTCTTCTTCTGTGCGGGGATTCTTGAAAAGGCATACGGTACAAAAGATTTCAGCAGGCTTGGAGGCGCCGCGGAGCGGCTTCCGGGAACGTGTATCCTTTTTTTTATCGCCGCTGCGTCGATGATCGGGCTTCCCGGAACGGCGGGTTTTGCGAGCAAGGCGCTGCTCAAGGCCTCTCTGATCGATTTTCCCCTGGTTTCCGCATGCCTGCTCGTTGCGAATATCGGGACGGCGATGGTGTTCTGCAAGATGAGTGCGTTTGCGTTCGGTGGTGTCCAGAAGAGCCGATATCTTCATTCTCCGGAGTGCTTTCGCTTCATGAACGCCGGAACGGCAGTTCTTGCCCCGCTTCTTTTGTTTTCCGGTTTTTTTCCGGGTATACTGCCCGCTTTCCTAGGATCGACGGGGCATTCATTTTATACTGTTCCGAAATGCGGCGAGAGTCTGTTGGCCGCTGTCTGCGGTGTATTCCTTTTTCTCTTCCTAAAGAAGAGACTGAGGGCATCCGCAACGAGAGTGCGGGACATCGACGTCATGTCGGAGCGATTTCCGAACATGATCGGAAACGGAGCGAGAATAGTGCAGCGGCTCCAGGGAGGCTTCCTCAGGGGATATCTTCTGACGGCGGCTTTGACAGCGCTGATCCTGATGCACCTGTTCTCTTGAGACGGGAACGCGAGGGGGAACTGTTATGATCTTTTCCGGTTACTGGATGCTTTGGTCCATCCTCTTTCCCATGACCGCCGCGTTTGTTCTGCAGCTGATGCATCACTTCGCCCCCGGCCGGACCAGGAAGTGGCTCCTGTTCTCCGCCGCCGCCACGGCCGCGGCGACCCTTGCCGCCGCGGCAACGGGGTGCGGGAAACCGGAGGTACTGCATATCGGCGGATGGAGCGCTGCCCTTGGAATCCTTCTCGTGACCGACAGACTCTCGGCTGTTTTTCTTTTGATCTCGGCCTTCGGAGGAGCCGCTGCGGCCTGGAGGGCTTTTTGCGCTCTTCCGGAAACGTCCGCCGGAAAGGAACGCTGGCGATTCTGCGGCCTTTTTTTCATCCTCTGGGCAGCGATCAACGGAATACTTGTGACCGGCGATCTGTTCAACCTCTTTGTCTTTTTCGAGATTCTCGCAGTTTCCACCTACGTTCTCGTAGGAGCGGCGATGACGAGGGAGTCGCTGGAAGCCGGGTTGAAATACCTTGTCCTCGGAACGGTGGGCGCTCTTTTCCTTCTCCTGGGTATAGCGCTGCTGTATATGGGAGGAGGTGTCCTCAACTTTGCGCTGCTTTCTTCGGTCATGGATTCGATCCCAAGGGGGGCCCGCGCCGCCGCCGGATCCTGCATTGTAGTCGGACTCGGGTTGAAGATGGGGATGTTCCCCTTCCATTTCTGGCTTCCCGACGCTCATTCCACGGCATCCACGGAGGTGAGCATGATCCTGTCGGGTGTCGTGGTAAAAGCGTCGTTTTATGCGCTGCTTCGCGTGACCATCCTCTTTTTCCCGGATGTCCGCGAGGGAGTCTCCGTTCTGAACGTACTCCTGGTTCTCGGCGTTCTCTCGCTTTTTGCAGGACATCTGCCGGCGCAAAGACAGGCCGATGTGAAGAGAATGCTTGCCTGGTCGACCGTGGCGCATATGGGGTATCTCCTGGTGGGAATTGGATGCGCATCGCCGCTGGGTATTGCCGGGGCGCTGTTCCATGCTCTCAATCATGCTGCGGCAAAGATCGGCCTCTTCCTCGGAGCAGGCAGTTTTTCCGCTCTTGCCGGCGCCGGGGAGTGGCGCTCCTTCCAGGGGCTTGGCCGGCGATTCCCCGGAGAGAGCGCAGCGTTCGCTCTTTTGGCGGGGTCGCTCATCGGGCTTCCGCCTCTCTCGGGATTTTGGAGCAAGTGGATGATTATTCTCGCCGCCATGGAGAAAGGGTACTGGGCTGCCGCCTTGGCCGTCGGCGCCGGAACCGCTCTTTCTTGCGCCTACTATGTGCCGGTGCTCTTTCAGCTCTTCGGTTCGCAGCAGATCGAGGAGTCTTTTAAAAAAAACGCTCTTTCCGGCAGTTTCCAATCGAGCCGGCTCATGCTCGGACTTGGTGCGACGACTGTCTTCTTTGCGCTCCTCTATCTTGTCCCTGAAGCACGGGATCAGTTCCTCTCCGTCGGATCCGCGGCTCTCTCCCCCGAACTCTATCGAAGCGCCGTTCTCGAGGCGCTGATCCCCTGAAATGAATCCGTCAACGAAACTTTATCTGAGGAGGATGAACAATGTCCGGTGAACAAGATCGTCACGAACTGATCGATACGCTGCATAACCTGCTCCTCGAATCGCGGCGCACAGCCATGACGGCTGTGAACGCGGAGATGCTTCGGGCATACTGGGAGATGGGAAAAATACTGGCCGAATGGGAACGGGAACACGGTCTTTCTCCTGAATCGCTGGAAACAATTGCTACGAGCCTCGTATCAGAGTTCGGCAAAGCCTTCACGCCCAGAAAGCTCGCGGCCATCCGGGAGTTTTACCGGGAGTACGAACACCGCCTTCCTCTCATTCGATTCAAGGAAAAGAACGAGCTTGCAGAATCGGGCATGCGCCCTCTCAATCCAAGGCTGAGCTGGAGCCACTACCGCATCATCATGAAGCTTCCCGGCCGGAACGCGCGGTATGAAGCCGAACGGCGCGCTTCGCGGGGAGGCTGGTCCGTCGCCGAACTTGAACGGAACCTGTCGGCTGCAGGATCATTGCCAAGGGGCTCGGATCAGTTCCGCGTCGAAGAAGAGGCGACCCCTGCCGCGGAGGACTTCGCAAAAGATCCGCATGTACAGGCTTTTTTGGGTATCCCCGAACGGCAGAGGCTTGCCGAGAGCATTCTTGAAAGGCTGCTCATCGATCATCTTCAGAAATTTCTTCTTGAACAGGGAAAAGAGCTCTTCCTTGTGGACCGGCAGAAGGAATTTGAGTTCAAGGGGAAAAAAGCCTATGTGGACCTTGTGTTCTATTCGCGTCCGCTCCGTGCGTTCCTGCTTGCGGAACTCGTCTACGGAGAGTTTACGACCGACGACGAAGAGCGCGTTTCTCATTTTCTCGGGCAGATGATGGACGATGGGGAAAATACGGAGGAGAATCCTCCTGCGGCGATTCTCCTCTCCGTTTCCAGAGCGGGCGGACGGATGAAGTATATGTTCTCTGAAAAAGGGGATGAGAAGCAGTACAGGGCGTATCTTCCGCTGGAAGAAGACCTGGCGCTGGAAATTCAAAAAGAGCGGGAAGATATCCTCAGGAAATATCCGGTGATCGTGGAGGATGCGTGATCTCTTCTTCCTTGCCGGGAAAGGGGTCGCACCCTTTCTTGAAGAGAAGTGTCGCCCCGGTTTTGCCGGGGGTAATTTTGAATTTGTAAAATTTCTCCTTGACAATTTTTGTAAGGAGAAATAAAATCGATGCGTGGCAAAATAAGCGGTAAAATCTTTACATATACTCACCATAGATTGCAATATTCTTTCTAATGCTGCGTTTTCTCAGGCGTTGAACGGCTGTCCTCACGGCAGTACCGGAACCATTCCGGGGGTGTGAAGCGAATGCTGAATGAAAGATATCTCTATGTAGGGCATCCTGAACAACACCTAAAGCCTTATCAGAACTGGAAAAGGAGCGGTTT
>CAYRPJ010000093.1:0-7706 GCA_964426245.1 uncultured Synergistaceae bacterium | reverse complement strand
GGCGCTCTCCATAGACATCGATGAAAAGGGCCGCATCACGGGGCTCTTCTAGGTGACATCATGACCGCAAAGATACTCGACGGAAAGAAGACGGCCGCGGAGATCAGGGAGAACATAAAGGAGCAGGTCCTGCAGCTCAGGAAGAAAGGGGTTGTTCCGGGCCTTGCGGTCGTTCTCGTCGGCGACAACCCGGCCTCGAAGGTTTACGTCGGGCAAAAGGAGAAAGGATGCCTTGAGGCGGGATTTGCCTCTTTCCTTCATCGGCTGCCGGGAAGCGCTTCTCAGCAGGATCTGCTTGCTCTTATCGACAAACTCAATGCCGACAAGGGGGTCCACGGAATTTTAGTGCAGCTCCCCCTGCCCCGGCAGATCGATCCCGATACCGTCCTCGCGGCCATCCGTCCGGAGAAAGATGTCGACGGCTTCCATCCCGTCAACATCGGGCGCCTTGTGGCAGGGCTTCCTGCATGTGAGCCCTGTACGCCGAAAGGAATTCTGCGGCTTCTGAAGAGCACCGGCATTCCGCTGGCGGGCAAGGAAGCGGTGATTATCGGACGCAGCAACATCGTCGGCAAACCCGTGTCCCTGATGCTGCTCGCTGAGAGCGCGACCGTGACCATCTGTCACAGCAAGACAGCGGATCTCGCGGAGCACGCCAGGAGGGCGGATATTCTGGTGGCTGCCATCGGCAAACCGCGCTTCGTCACCGCCGATATGGTGAAGGAAGGAGCAGTTGTCATCGATGTGGGCATCAACCGCCTGGAAGAGGGGCTTGTCGGCGACGTCGACTACGGTCCTGTCTCCGAGAAAGCCTCCTGGATCACCCCTGTCCCCGGAGGAGTGGGGCCCATGACAATCGCCATGCTCCTCGAAAACACGCTGGAGCAGGCAAAAAAAGCGTGTTCCGGAGATAAGGCAGGGTGCTGCGACTGCTGAATCGTTTTCCGAGACCCCCCTTCCGTTCGGGCAGGGGGGTCTTCATATTTTGAAAGAATGTCGAAGGCTGTTTCGTTCATTTCTTTGCATCTTCTTTCGAACATGGACGGGAAGTGAGATCGCATGTACCATTCCACAGGAAGAATCTCGTTTGCCCCTTTTGTAAAAGCCGTAGCCGGACGACAGGATATCCGTACCGTCCTTGAAATCGTCGCGCAAAACCTGGGAATGGGCGCTGCTTTTCGGGAAGCGTACACGGGACGCCTCGAAATTGTCTCTTCTTCGGAATCTTTCCGTGAAAGCGCGAAGACATTTCCGATGCTTGAGTTGTCCAGGATTTATTATTCAAAGGACGTTCAAGTGGGAAGTGTCCATTCAGGCATTCTTTTTCTTGATCTCCCCGCGGAAGCGGAGGCTGCGGGAGCGCTATCCAAAGAAAACGAAGTGTTTTTCGAGAATGCCGTTATAGCCGCATCTCTCTGTCTGGAACGCTCTTTCAGCCGTTCTGTATTCGGCGATGAAAAGAGAGAAGAGGTGCTGAAAGAACTTTTATCGGGAAGAATCCGTGATTTTCGCGAACTCGATGAGATCTTCAGGCAGTGGGGGTGGAAAAAAGAGCAGGATTTGATGGTGCTTCTTCTGCAGCTGCAAGGCAGTGATGATGGTGGGAGTCCGTTTTCCGAGAGAGAGCGGCATGTCTTCTTTCCCCTTGCGCGCAGCAAAATACTTCTTTTTTTCCCAAAGGCCTTTTGTGTATTCTTTACAAACATGCTTGTTTTTCTTCTTCCTCTGCCATCCGGGGGGAGCAATGCAGCCGAGGTTCTAAAAGATACCCTGGAGAATATCCATACGTCCCTGAAAGAAGAACTCCCTGCAGAAAGCGACCGGACCTTTCTCTTCGCTGCGGGAGGAATCAAGAACGGCTTGGACGGCGTTTCGGAGAGTTATGAAGAAGCCCTGCTGACCCTTGCTGTTTCGACCGTCCGTCGGAATGAACAGGCTGTCAACCTCTGGAATATGCTCGGAGGGCTTCAGCTTGTTGCGATTCTCTCCAGGACCGACGAGGCGAGAAGATTTTGTACTCGTGTTCTGGGGGAGCTTATGGAAGGAAAAGACGCTTCTTCGAACGAACTTCTGGAGACGCTTCTCGCCATGGATGGATGCAACTGGAACGTCAAGGCTGCCTCAGAGTCGCTGCGTTTTCATTACAACACTGTTAAATACCGTCTTGGTATCCTCAGGGAAAGGATAGGTTTCGACTATTCCAATTCGGCGCAGCGTTTCGACATGGCTCTTGCCCTCCGCCTTGCCCCGTTTTTCAACAAAGAGAAATTTGTTACTATTTACCAAAAAAAATTTATCTGATTTGGTCGAATCGACCAATGTAAAAAGATTGCCTTCCCCCTATCCTTAGCATACAGAAAAAGGAGGGGGTCGAATGGCTGTTCCTCTGGATACATCGCGTGCTTTGGAAATTCTTTCCCAGCTTATCCGTATAAGAACGATTCAGCCCTACGGCGATGAAAAAGACGCCGTGGGATATATTCTCTCTCTCTTTCCCGAGGAACATACAGAAAAATTCGTAGTCGATCACGGCAGCAACCGCGCATCGCTTGTACTTGTCGTGCCAGGCGAAGATCGTTCGCGGAAGATCGCCATTGTCGGTCATCTGGATACGATAACGGTCGGAGAGCGTTCTTGCTGGACACGTTCACCGTTCGGAGCCGAAATCGATGGAAAGCGGGTTTATGGTCGAGGCGCCGCAGACATGAAGGGCGGGCTCACATCGATGATTCTCTCGGCTCGGGGGTGGATGTGCGGCGATGTACGCCCGCCCGTCGATATCCTCTATTGCTTTACAGCCGATGAGGAGGTCGGAGGTACGGGGGCCAAATCTCTTTTGGGAAGAGGATTTCTCCGGGGCGTCGAAGAACTTCTCCTCGTCAAACCGACAGGTGAGAAGATAGGGCTTGCTGAGAAAGGCGCTCTCTGGCTTCGCTTCCGGATGGAGGGAAAGAGTTCTCATGCCGCCATGCCGGAACAAGGAAGCGACACTATCTCTTCCTTTTTCGCTCTTCATGAAAAGATCCGCCACATTTTCAACGGAGAAAAAAAACATGAACTCCTCGGATATTCAAGTTGCACGCTCACATCGATCAGCGGAATGGACATGCCGAATGTGGTTCCGGAATTCGTGGAGGGAATCATGGATATTCGCACTCTGCCGCACGTCGATCACGAAGAATTTCTCGCGAATGTTCATTCTCTCGTTGCGCGGCTCAAACGATCCGGGAGTTTCCGCGACTGTTCCGTCGACATATTGAACAATCGCCCGTCCGTCGGAATGCACTCTCATTCCCCCCTTTTAAATGACCTCAAGGCTCTATTCGCCGAACGCTCGTTAAACTGGAAAATGACTGGAATGAACTACTTTACCGACGCATCCATCCTCGTGCCCGCTCTTGGAGTTCCATTCGCAATTCTAGGACCGGGTGACGAGAATTTTTTCCATCAACCCGATGAGTATGTGGAACTGGACGCGGTGGAGAGAATGGCGGGAGTGCTCTTCGACTTTACCGCGAAACGCAAGAAATGATGAAGGAGTGATCGTTATGGTTTTTTTCTCCCGTTTGAACTCCCTCGTGGAGAAGTTCGAGAAGTTCATGATCTCCTGGAGCATCATCCTCATGGCGGCGGTTGCCATCGCCAACGTCATCGGACGTAATCTTTTCAGCTACAGTTTTACATGGGCCGAGGAGGTCACCCAGTTTGCCATAGTCTGGGTTACTTTCATCGGTGCGAGTTATGCGGCCCGGCTGGGAGTTCATATCCGGATGACGGCGGTATTCGACGTCCTTGCTCCCTCCCTCAAAAAAATACTCATGATCGTGATCACTCTCTGTACGTCGGGGCTTATGTTCTTTCTTGCCTGGCACGGCTACAAATATGCGTTGAACTTGTATACGATAAAGCGACATACACTCGGACTCCAGATACCGCTTTACTGGATCATGATGTGGGTACCGCTGGGTTTTGTCCTTACCGGAATTCAATATCTCCAGACGGGTATGCTGAACCTGCTGAAGAAAGAGATCTATATCTCACCGACACTCGTTGACGGTCTCGAAGAAGATCCTTCGAGACAGTTCGAAATTTAGGAGGTGCGGCGATGCTTCTGATGCTTATGGGATCCATGATCATTCTTCTTCTGCTTGGTTTTCCCATGATGGTGCCTCTTGCCGTGGGGGCCTTTGCTACAGTAATGACCTATTTTAAAGGTGTAAATCCGATGATGCTGGTCCAGCAGATCATCGGCGGAGTGCAGCCCGTTTCCCTGATCGCGGTGCCGATGTTCATCTTCGCCGCCGATATCATGACCTCGGGACAGATCGCGGAACGACTGCTCAATTTTGTCGTCAAATTCGTAGGGCATAAGCGGGGAGGACTTCCCATCGCCACGACCACGGCTTGCACGCTCTTCGGCGCGGTTTCCGGATCCACCCAGGCAACGGTGGTCGCCATAGGCGGCCCGCTTCGCCCGCTCCTTCTCAAGGCGGGGTATTCCAGTTCCTTTTCCACGGCCTTGATCATAAACGCCGCCGTTATCGCTCTCCTCATCCCTCCGAGCGTTTATATGATAGTCTACGGCGTTGTGGGCGCCTGCTCCGTCGGTGAACTCTTCATTGCGGGAGTCGGACCCGGACTTCTCATATGGCTCTTTTTCTGCATTTATTCCTGGTTTATTTCGGACAGGGATCTGCAGACGGAAAAGGCGTCGCTGAGCGAGCGGCTTTCTTCGCTGAAAAGAGCCCTTCTCAGCTTCACCTTCCCCGTGATAATATTCGGCGGTATTTATTCTGGCGTCTTCAGCCCGACAGAAGCCGCAGCGGTTTCCGTTCTCTACGCTTTCATCCTGGAGTACTTCGTCTACAAATCGATCACTCTCTCCGATATTCCTAAAATTGCACTCAGGACAGGGGTTGTCACGGCGATAGTATTCATCCTTATCGCGATGGGGCAGGCCTTTTCATGGACGGTCTCCTTCGCACGAATTCCGAACCTGATCCTGCCCCCTCTGCTGGGTGACGCACCTTCGACATTCCGTATTCTGGCCGTGCTCAGTCTCGCCTACTTCCTGGGGTGCATGTTTGTTGATCCTATCGTCGTCATCATGATTCTGACGCCGATCTTTAAACCCGCCATCGTCGCGTCAGGGCTCGATAACGTGCTCGTCGGGACCATCGTGACCCTTCAGGCCGCCATCGGCTCGACGACGCCTCCGTTCGGCTGCAACATCTTTACGGCCATCGCCATATTCAAACAGCGGTACATCGACGTGGTGCGGGGAGTTTTCCCGTTCATCGCCATGATGGTGCTCGTATCGATTCTGCTGATCATCTTCCCCCAGATCGCTCTCTTTCTTCGGGACATGATGGTGCATTAGAGCAGCGGCGGATTTTCTGCACCGGAGCAGCTTATGCTAGAAGGAGGTGGAGAATTCATAGGCGTATCGGTGCTTTCCGGCAGAAACGATTGCCGGTCGGTGTTTTTCAATCACGCAACTCGAAAAGAACAGGAGGAAGAGAATTATGAAGAAAAGAGTATTCCGTTTCGTGAGTCTTACCCTTGTGATGGTGTTTCTTTTTGTCTTCAGCGGAGGAGCCGCGGCCGCTCCGAAGTATGAATGGCGCCTTGCCTGCGAAACCATAGCCGGGAGCATCGCCGACCTCTATGCGCAGGAATTCGCGCGCCTATTGAAGGAAAAGTCGAACGGCGCAATTCAGCTTGACATCTTCCATTCCGGCACACTCGGCACGCCGACCGAGATGTTCGAACTCACTCTCAACGGAGCCGTCGAGTTCTGTCTCACCGGGCCGAGCCAGTCCAGCTCCATCGTTCCGGAAAATCAGATCATGGGGCTTCAGTTCCTTTTCTCGGACGATCCCATCGTGAACCGGGACTTTTTTGCGCAGAGCAAGGCTCTCAACGTCATGCTCAACGACATCTACCGTCAGAAGGGACTCCATGTCCTTTCCTACTTCACCGAGGGCGCCATGTTCTGGACCGCGAACAAGCCCATCCGCACTCCCGACGACTTCAAGGGCGTCAAGATCCGCGTCATGCCCTCCGAGCTGCTTGTGGAGACGTACCGCGCCTACGGCGCAAATCCGACGCCGCTCTCCTTCACCGAGCTGTACAGCGGTTTGCAGCTCAACATCGTCGAAGGACAGGAGAACGCGCCCGCTACCATCCAGGAGATGAAGTTCATGGACGTGCAGAAGTACCTCATCGGTTCGCGGCACAACATGTACGTCATGCAGCACCTTGTCAACGTCGCCTTCCTCGACTCGCTTCCTGAGGACGTGCGCAAAATCGTCCTCGACTCGGTGGACGAGGTGCGTCCCTACATCCACGACGTCCAGGAGGAGCTGAACAAGACCCGCCTGCAGATGATGATCGACGACTTCAAGCCGGGACAGGAGTACTACGACCTGACGCACGAGGAGCGGGAGGCGTTCAAGGAGATTGCGAAGAAGGCCGATGCGAAGTACTTCGAGCTTTCGAGGAATTCGGAGTTCGCAAAGCAGCTTCTTGAGACCTTCCGCGCCGAGATGGCCGAAATGGAGAGTAAAAGAGGACAGTAGCGGCTGAAAGCGAAAAACAGGGGGGCTTCGGCCCCCTTTTTCATGAATCTCTACAAATGAAGGGATACGCCGACAGGAGGAACGCATCATGGCAAAGAAACAGTATGTGCACGCAGTCCCCAATTTCAGCAATGGGAAGGACCCCGAGATTTTCGAGGCCGTCGTCGATCAGATCCGCAAGGCGGCGGGGGTCAAACTCATCGACTACTTCCCCGACGCGGATTTCAACCGCACCGTCATCGAGTGCCTCGGAGAGCCGCAGCCGTTGAAGGCGGCGCTTCTTGCGATGGCGGACAAGTCCTACGAACTCATCGACATGGAGAAGCAGCAGGGGAAACACCCCCGTATCGGCGCGCAGGACACAATTCCGGTCTTCCCGCTGCGCAACATCTCCCTTGAAGAGTGCGCCGCGCTCGCCGAAGAGATCGGTGCGGAGGTCTGGGAACGATACAAAGTTCCCGTCTACTTCAGTGGAGAGAACGCGCGCACTCCGGAGCGCAAAGAACTCTCCTTCATCCGCAAGGGGCAGTACGAGGGACTGAAAGAGGTCGCGCACCTTCCCGAGAGAGCGCCCGATCTGGGACCGGCCAAGCTCCATCCGACCGCCGGGGCGACCATCGTAAGCGCGGGGAAGGCCAACCTGGTCGCGGTAAACATGATTCTGAACACGCAGGATCTTGAAATCGCGAAGGCGATTGCAAAGATGGTGCGCGGACCAAGCGGCGGATTCAGCACGATACGTGCTGTCGCCTTCAAACCGGACGGCTACGACTATGCTGCTGTCTCCATGAACATGTTCGACACCGCCAATACGCCCATCTATCGATCATTTCAGCTGATCGAGAACGAGGCAAAGCGGTTCGGCCTGACCATAGTGGGGACCCAGATCTGCGGAACGCTGCACCAGAGCGACCTGATCGACTGCGCTTCCTACTTCCTGAGAATTGTCGATTTCAAGGAGAACCAGATCCTTGAAAACAGTATCCTCGCCTTGGATGAAGAGGATGAGTAGGAAAACCGGCAAACGCGGTCTGCAATGATTTCGGAAAAAATTTTTACGGGAAAAATGCGGAGGACTGAGATAACATGCACGTACCGAGTGACATAGAGATAGCGCAGGGAGCG
>CAYRPJ010000092.1:0-8118 GCA_964426245.1 uncultured Synergistaceae bacterium | reverse complement strand
GTCCGAGATGAAGGCGATTCGTGTCGTCAGCCGGGTCGATTCGGAGATGAAGTAGTAGAAGAGAAAAATGATTCCGGCAAAAAAGAGCATGTCGGCGCTCTTTCCGAGGACTCCGACCGACTCCGCCCGGCGATAGAGAAACACGATGAGCAGAGCAAGGATCAGGTGTACCGGGCTTTGAATCATCGGGTGAAGCGGGCTGACAATGGCAAGATAGAACTGAAACGCAATCCAGATGAAACTCGTTGCGACGATGATCCCCTGCTTCAGCGTCATTCTTGCCGGAGCGTGCTCGAGCATTTTCATATCCCCCTGTCGTTCGTACCGCTTTTCGGTTGCTATCGGGCCGGTATTCCGCCCTGGAAAAGAAGGAGCCGCAGCATCCATCCGCGGCTCCTCGAATGCGAATCCTGTTTACTGCATATATTTCATTTCCTTGTAGTACTTCTCCGCGCCGGGATGGAGCGGAGCGCCGGTCTTCAGGATGTCGTGGGCCGTCGCGGGGTCGAAGGATGCGAGGGTGGCGTTGGCCTCGACCAGCTTCTCCTTGCCTTCGCAGAGGGCCTTCGTGAGGACGTACACCACATCGTCGGGAACGGACGCCGAAACGAGCACGACCTGAGGGGAGCCCACGGACTGGATCTCCTTCGCCTGTCCGTTCCAGGTGCCGGCGGGGATCGCGATGTTGTCGAAGCCCTGCTCGTTCATCTTGGCCCGGGTGTCGGCGGAGAGCTCGGGGAAGAACATCTCCGAGGTCAGGCAGAGTTCAGTCGTTGCCGACTGTCCGGCACCGACGTGGTCGATGGTCATGTCGGCCTTCTCGTCCTTGAGCAGGCTGACGATGGCGGCGGTTCCGGTCTGGGTCACGCTTCCGCCCCAGGACCTGACGGTATCGTAATCGACGCCGAGGACCTCGAGCACTTTGTTGCATGCCAGTTCGCCGAAGGAACCGTTGGCCTTGATGGCGATGCGGACGGGGAATTTCTTCGCGACGACTTCTTCCACGGTGGTGATGCCGGTTCTTTCCACGAACTCCTTGGTGAACATGACGTTGACGAAGTCCTTGCCCAGACCGCCTGCCATCGCCCGCACGCTCCTGGTGGGTTCGCTGCCCAGAATACCTCTCTCGTAGGCCCACTTCGCGGGAGCGGAGTTTCCGAGGACGATGTCGCAGGCGCCTTTTTCAAGAATGACCGGGGCGCCCACGCCGCCGGGGGAGGTGGTCGTCACGTCGACCAGGGATCCCTCGGGGAGAGCCGGGCTCCAGACGTTGACAATGGCCGAGGCGTACATGTACATGGCCGATCCGACGCTTTGGGTCGCGAATGTCAGCTTCACCGGCTGGTCGAGTGCGGTTGCTCCACCGGCGAAGGCAAGGAGAAGAGCGGAAACCATCAGGAACGCGATCATTTTTTTCGAGATTTTCATATTTTTCCCTCCTGGAATGATGTTTTTCCTGTTTCTGGCTTTCTGCCGCGAAAGCCTGCATACCGGCAAGGGGACGATCCGGTGGTCGTATAAGCATCAGTATTCTTTGCCGTCCGAAGGATCTTCCTGCATCCTCCAGCAATTTGGCCCGGCAAATCCCCTTTCCGGAACGCTTTCTACCGCCGAAGCGTACCTGTTACGCTCTGTCCGGGCGCCTCACCTCCCTTTTCTCACTCCGCACCGGCGTAGTGCTCTTTCAGCACTCTGCCGATCTCTTCCGCCACCGCGGGATCTTCGCTCCAGAAAGGTTTCCGGCACGGCCCTACCGGATGGCCGAGAAGGTTGGCCGCCATTTTGACGATGGAGTTGGGATTGCCGAGCCGGAAACAGTTCCGTATGGCGCGGATGGAATCCTGGGCTTTTTTGGCCCCTTCGAAATCTCCTTGTTTCCAGAGTTCGTACACCGATACCAGGGTCCGGGGGAAGAGGTTGGCGATGCCGCAGACGCCGCCCTTGCCTCCTGCCTGGAGCGTCCAGAGCAGCAGCGAGTCGTTTCCCGACAGGACGGCGAAATCGCTGCCGGAGGTGCGCTCGAGAAACTGGAGAATCGTGTCGAAATTGCCGCTGGAATCCTTGACACCGGCGATTCCGGGTACTTTCGAGAGCTTTTCCACCGTGTCCGGCGTCATGGAGACATTCGTACGGGCCGGTATATTGTAGAGGATCACGGGGATATTGACGGAACCTGCGAGGGTTTCGAAGTGGGTGATGAGTTCCTTCTGGGAGAGCGCGGCGAAATAGGGGGTGATGACGGAAAGAGCGTCGGCGCCGATTCTTTCGCACTCCCTGGAAAGGCGGACGGTATCCTCCGTTCCCGGTGAGCCGGTTCCGGCGTAGACGGGAAGCCTGCCGTTGTTCTCCTCCACCGTGATTTCCAGCACCCTCAGCTTTTCAGACTCGCTCAGGGCATAAAACTCACCGTTCGTCCCGAAGACGAACAGTCCATGAACCCCTGCCGCTATCTGGCGGCGGACCTGGTTCCGGAGCTCTTTCTCATTGATGCTCTCATCCGGGTTCATGGGAGTGACCAGTGCCGGGATGACTCCGTGAATTTCAATCATGGGCTTCTCTCCATTCATATAATCTCGTGCAGAGCCGGAAGGTCCGCGGAAAACCGCGGCATCCGGTCACGGCAGCAGTTTCAGGTAGATGTTCCGGGCGTCCCCGGGAGAAACGGGCTTGGGGTTGTTGTCGAGAAGGCGGGTCACCTTCATGGCCGCGGCCACGATCTCGTCCAGGTCTTCTTTCCGGACCCCCAGTTCCCGGAGGTCGGCGGGAATACCGAGAGAGCGGACCAGGGAGAAGATGCCGTCCACGGTCCTTTTTGAAGTTTCGTCGTCGTCGGCCCCCGGAGGGATGCCCATGGCGGCGGCGACCTCCGCGAACCTGCCCGCGACGGCGTCCCGGTTGAACTCCATGACCCATGGAAGAAGGATGGCGTTTGAGAGGCCGTGGGGAATCCGGTACCATCCTCCGAGAGGATAGGAGAGGGCGTGGACGGCCACCGTGCTGGAGGACGCGATGCACATGCCTCCGTAGAATGCCGCGAGAAGAAGGTCCTCCCTCGCCTGGATGTCGGCGCCGTCCTTGTAGGCCTTGAGCAGGCTGCGGCTTACAAGGCGGATGGCTTCGAGGGCATAGAGGTCTGAAAAGGGATTCCGCTTCTTGGAGATGAAGCACTCGATGGCGTGGCAGAAAGCGTCAAGGCCGGTGGCGGCGGTGACGTTCGGAGGGAGGCTCAGGGTCGCGGCCGGGTCGAGGACGACGCAGTCGGGGATGAAATACGGGTGCACGACGCCCACCTTCAGTTTCTGTTCCGGAACGACCACGATGGAATTCGGTGTCGCCTCGGAGCCGGTTCCCGCGGAAGTGGGAACGGCAATCAGCGGAACGCCTCTCTCCCGAATGAACCCGGCGTCCAGCAGATTGTCGAGATAGGCCGGGTTGCGGAGCAGGACGGCGATCATCTTGGCGCTGTCGAGGACGCTTCCTCCTCCCATGGCAACAATGAGATCCACGTTCAGCCCCCGGATCTTTGCGAAGAGCTCCTTTACCTGTCCCGTTTCGGGTTCCACGGGGATGTCGCTGAAGACATGCAGCTTCGCCCCGGAAACGGAAAGCTGGTCCATGAGCCTGTCGGCGCCGCCGTTTTTCCGTACGTTTCCATCCACGAGAAAGGCAACGGAGTTCGGGGAGTAGGACGAGACAATCTCCCCCATCTGCTCCAGACTTCCCTTTCCTGAAACCACGTCCCGCGGCGGACGCATCCTGTAGGTCATATTTCTCACTCTCCTGTCATGGAAAAATCTATTCGGAAAACGAAAAAATCCGGGTGCGATTTTGGTATACCATGGTAATCAGGGATTGCAGACTGATTATATTCATACTTTGCAAACTTGTCAACGAAAAAAATCTCTTTATCAGGAGTTATATTCGCGGGCCGCTTTGCGGCTGCCCCGCCCGGAACCGATCCGGCTTCTTCTGAAAGCGCAATGCCGCAACACTCTTTTCCGGCATTGCGCTTTGATAAAATAAATACTTTTTGAGAGCCTTTAAAGGTATTGACTTTCTGTTCGTATGTCACTATACTGACCTGCAAATACTTATTGTAAATATAAAGCTTGAAAACATCCTGAAGGAGAGTGTATTTCATGGCCGTCCATATGACGCGAAGCAACGAGATTCAAGGAAACGCCGCCGGCCGCCTGCTGGACATGCTGCTTCCCCGGCCGTCCTCCACCTTTCTTCTGCGGTGCGCCGGCACGCCCGGATCCATTCTCGTGGTGGACCGCTCCCTTCCTCCCTCGGAAGGAAGGAAGGCCGTTCTCTGCACGGAGAGAGGCCTCAAGCTGGCCACACTGGGCTCCGGCTTCGATTCATCCAGAGTGTGGGGGGTGGTGACGTGGGTCATCCGGGAGCCTTCCTGAAACCGTGCGAGGAGCTGCTCGCCCTCTGCGACTGCAACAACTTCTTCGTCTCCTGCGAACGGCTCTTCCGTCCCGATTTGGAGGGACGTCCCGTCGTGGTGCTCTCCAGCAACGACGGGGTGATCATCTCCCGATCCAACGAGGCGAAGGCCCTCGGAATCAAAATGGGAGAACCCTACTTTCGAGTCCGCTCTTTCCTGGAGCGACGCGGAGGCGCGGTGTTCTCCAGCAATTTTCAGCTCTACGAGGAGATATCGGCCAGGGTCATGGAGGTTCTCCGGCGGAGTGTTCCTTCCATCGAGATCTATTCCGTGGACGAGGCCTTTCTGGAGGTCCCGCCCGCAGGGAAAGGGTGTCCCGTGGAGTGGGCCCGCGACGTCCGGGCCGCCGTCCTGAAAGAGACCGGTATTCCGGTCTCGGTAGGCGTCGCTCCCGCGAAGACGGCGGCGAAACTGGCCGCCGAGCGGGCAAAGAAACGCCCGGAGACGGGAGGGGCCTTCGCCCTTCTGCCGGGAGAGTTCTGGGATGATGTTCTCGGGGAGATTCCCGTGGAGGACGTGTGGGGGATCGGCCGCCGCTGGAGCGACTTCCTCCGCAGACGCGGTGTTTTGACGGCCCTTCGCCTGCGGGACGCATCCGACGACTGGCTGGAGAAGCATCTCGGAATCAGGGGACTGCGCACGGCTTGGGAGCTCCGGGGGATACGGTGTTTTGCCATAGAGGAGCGTGAAAAACCCCAGAAGTCCATCCAGTCCTCCCGCTCCTTCTCTTCCCCCGTCCGGAGCCGCGAAGCCCTTGCCGAGGCGGTGACGGAGTTCGCTCTCGCAGCGGGGCGGCGCCTCCGCTCGCAGGGCTCCTTGGCGGGAAGCCTCTCGGTGAGCATTTCCACCAGCCGCTTCCGGGCTCCCTTCTACGGCGCCAGGGCGGAGGTGATTCTGGAAACGCCCACAGACAGCGATATCACCCTCATCAAGGCCGCAACGGGAGTCCTTTCATCTATCTACAAAGAGGAGCGCGACTATGAAAAGGCGGAGGTCTGCCTGGGCAGCCTCTCCTCCGCGGCGACGGTGCAGCTCCGCCTTTTCGGAAAGATGGACGACAGGGGATCGGCCCTCTCCCGGGCGGCGGATCGGTTGAACGACGAGGCCGGCCGCAGGCTGCTGATGCCCGCGGTGCTGCTGGGTGAGAAGGAGTGGCGCCCCCGCAAGGAAAGGCATTCGGGAACGCGTCTCGAGGACCTGGAGAAGCTTCCGGTCATTTCCGGGAAAGCAATGTGAGACCAACCGTCACTCCGACTCGGGAAGGGGCTTCATTCGAACCTTCCCTCGCATCTCCTCGAAGTCCTTTGCGTTGGCGAACCACCTGAACGCCTTCGGCAGCCTGCTCTTCTTCCCCTTGCGAAGCAGCATGATCCAACCGTCCTCCAGAAACGCCTCGTTCTCCGTCCTGTGCGGCCCGAGGAGGGCCGTGAACGTCAGCGTGCTCCGGTTTTCGTCGAACTCGGCGTACGGCCTGGTCAGCATCAGCACCCCCGCCAAGATGAAGACCGAACCGACGAACGAAAAGCCTCTTTCGGCCGCGAAGATCAGTACCCCGACAAAAAGCTGAAATCCTCCCACGGCACTCTTGTAGCGAATCTTCATATCCGCGCCTCCTTTCCGTATTGCCGTACCGTGCAAAGAGGGGGAAGGCGCAGGTTTTCCGCCCGTTCCTTCCCCCTTCCTATGATCGTGTATCTTTTCAGCGGATTCTGCTCACCGTCCCTGGATCATCCACTTGTTCATCATCTCGATGAACAGGCCCAGATCGTCCGCCGCCTTGTCCGGCGACATCGGGATGTTGCCCCCTCCGGGCGTCCTGCACGACAGGGACCGGAGAGCGCGGAGCCCCTGCTCCGGTGTGTATCCTCCCGACGTGGCCCCCTGCTCCACCTTCTTGAAGATGTCGAGCGCGGCCTTCAGCCTGGGGGGGAGCGCCGCTGCAGGATCAATCCCCCTGCTCTTGAGGAAAGGTTCGACGTGGCGGTTGAAATCCTTGCCCAACTGGCGCATTCCCTCGGCATAGGCCTCGGCGGCCGCGCTCGGGTTGCCGGCCGCTTCGAGCCGCCTGGCGTCGTCGAACCACTCTTTGGCCTTCCCCGCAACGGTATCGCGGATGTCCTGAGGACGGGCCAGCTTCCCCGCCGCCCTCCCCCTCACGATGTCGTCAACCATCTTCTCTCTCGCCGCGTCGGATGTCATCCTCCCCGGATTGTAGGAATCCGGATGCCACACGCTGGTGACCGTGTGGTCGAGCTGCTTCGCCGTCAGGCCGGTAACTGCCTGCAGCTCTCTTCCGTAGATCGGGGAGGAGATGTTGTGATGAACGTCGCCGAGCACCTTGCCGTCCTTCGTAACAAACTGGAACCAGACGTCCCGGTCCCGCCCCGTCTTCGTCGGATCGACGCCGGATACCGTCCTGGAACGGACGACGATATCCCCCTTCTTCAGTCCGGGATTTTTCCTCAGGAGACTGTCGATAGCCTTGCTCCCCTCCGCCGAGGCGAGAATACCCTGCGCCGTCCGTTTGTCCGTCAGCCTGTTCATAGCCTGCAGCGTCTTGTTCAGCTTCATCCTGAGCGCGGCCGGCACGCTCGGGTCGTTGAGAAGCGCGATGGCCGTCTTGCTCTGCTGCGCCTGGAGCGCGAGCCTGCGGAATTCATGACGGTTCGTTGCGGACTGCAATTTATCGATGAGCTTCTTGCCGTCCGCTATCCGCTTCTCCAGGTTCCGCTTCGCGGCCTGCCCGGCCTGCGATCCGGCGAAGTTGCCGCCTGCTGCTCCGGCCTGCGCAGCGGCGCGATTCCCCCAGAGGTGTCGCTCCTTCGTCAGCTCCTTCCACGTCCAGGAGGCGAGGTCGCGAATCTGCCGCTCCTCCATCCCGGTGAGCCGGGAAAGGCGGTTCATCGCCGCCGGTCCCATCCAGGCCGTCCGCTGGGCGAACTTGGCGAGCATGGTTTTGCCCGTCTCGGTGTTCATCAGGTAAGCTACGCCCTTTGGACCGTACCTCACAAGCCCGTGGATCGCGCCGCGCAGACCGAGCATCATCGCGGCCCGCTCCGGGGTCATCGCCTCCCCGGAGAGCGTCTCCCCGGTCACGATGGAGAGAATGTCCATCGCCGGACCGACGTAGGGGAGCGACCAGAGTATCTGCTCGGCCAGCTGCTGATTCGCCTTGATCGCCGTCATCATGGCGTCTGCGGAAAGCCCCAGCGCCTCGTCGAACTTTCCGAACGCGTCCCCCCGGGCCTTCAGCCCCTCGTAGATCATCTGCGGATCCCCCGAGGCGAGCAGGCGGAGGTACCAAGCCCGGGCTCCGTTCTCCATTGCTTCACGCCAGCGTTTCGTCGCCTCGACGTCTTCCGGCGACGGCTTTGGAATCGACGCGAGCCCCAGCGACTGCAGGAACGTCGGCAGCTCGTCGGGGTGCTCCAGCAGACCGGCTCTCCGAATCAGGGCCTCCTGGAAACGCTCGAACGCCGCGGTGTCGATACCGCGGTCCCGAAGGTGCTGCAGAAGCTTCTTCACCATCTCGTCGTACTCTTTTGTCCCCGGCTTGGGCAGGTCGAGTTTCTTGAGCCAGTCCGGGAGCTGGAACTTCACATTGATATTCGGCCTGTTGGTGCAGTACCAGTCTTTCTGAACGATCTCCACGGCCACGCAGC
>CAYRPJ010000091.1:0-8120 GCA_964426245.1 uncultured Synergistaceae bacterium | reverse complement strand
CGAAAAACAGGAAACTCACCGAAGAAGAGAAAGAAACGAACCGCCTGCTCTCGAAGACGAGAAGCCGGGGAGAGCACATCTTCCTCGTCGCGAAAAGGATTTTCGGCTTTTCGAAGGTCAGGTACAAGGGCTCTCCAAGAGTGCGCAGGGTGGCTCTGTAACAGTGCGCGAGTGGCTCCCATATCTGCGCGCAGGTGGCTCTAGAAAAACGCGTTATGCAGCCCATTGTGCCGGATACTGGCCAGTTATCTTTGAGGTTATCATAAGTTGGACAGCCGCTTTAATTTTCGAGGTTCAGGAAAACAGGGGACCTGTTTTCAAATCTGTCTCAAACAGCTCCGAAAGCCCTGGAAATTCAGGGTGCTATTTCAGATTTCGATTTATTTTGGACAGCAGTGACCTTCTGAGATAAATTCCGGCTTCCGGCGGTAATTCGATCTTACAGGAGTTCGCCGTGACCGGTTCCGTGCCGGCCGGCGCGCCAGTAGCTCTAACACTCCGCGCGGGTGGCTCAATTTACTCCGGTGTACCCAGTGAATACCTTTTATTGAAGTGCTTGAGTTTAAACAGTTAAACGATGTGCGCTTTCTCTCTACTCTTGTCAATAACATAAGGTTCAATATACATTTTGGCTATTCTATCAATACGAAAATCGAAAGCTTTTTCTTTGGCCGCTTTTATTTTTGAATTATTCGGATATAGCAGATTTTTCAACATTAAGTAACTGAGAGTCTCAATATCGTCAATCTCAACCAAATCTCCATATTTTCCATTTTCTAATATTTCCTTGGGGCCTCCAGGACAGTTCGTCGAAATAACAGGTACCCCACATGCCATTGCTTCGACCAATACGTTGCCAAATCCTTCCCAGCGGGCAGTATGAACAAAAAGGTCAGCCTTTCGATAAAAGGGATAAGGATTACTTTGAAATTCAACAAAATCAACCGAATCTTCAATACCTTTCGAAATTACTAAATCCAAAAGTTTTGCCTTTTCTTCGCCTTCACCTAAAATTAAAAGTTTAATATCTTTGAGTTTTTGTTTAGTTAGAAAAAAAGCAGAAATTAACATTTCGTGGTTTTTAAGATGATGTAATCGCCCAACTGCCAAGATCGTCTTCTTCTTAGATAACCAAGGGTGACCAATTTCTTCTTCGGCAAGAGCCTGAAATTTCGTCGACAAAATGGGATTACCAATAACAACCATATTTTTTTTTCTTAAAAAACACTTTCTAATCAGATCTTTTTGCGTATCGGAAGAATTGGCTATTATTTTATCTGCTAATGGATAGGTGCAAAAAATTAAAAGTTTAAATACCAAGCTCTTAAAAAAACCCGTTGAGAAAAAGCTTAATCCATGCATCGTACTGGCTTCTCGAAAAATCAGGTAGGATTTTGGGGAAAAAAGGCTGGCCAATCCCACGTAAATATTAGAACTTCGGATTACAGATAGAATTAGATCAAATCTATTTGCCTTAAAAAAAGGCACCAGGTCAAATGGCCAATACCATGTTTTTGTAACCTTTGCTTCAAAAATTTTAATCTTCGTTGAAACAGAATTTTTATAAGGCCCAATAGCTCGAAAAACAGCAATGGTAACATCGGCACCTTTCTCAGAGTAGTAATTTGCTAAATTAACAGCAACTCTCTCTGCTCCTCCACCAGAAAAATTAGGAGATACAATGCATATTTTCAATGCAAACGCTCCTCTTTGATAAGAATGATTAAAGACCACTCTTGTCCAAAATAAACCAAAATCGGTAATAGTACTCTGAATTTACAAAGTTTTACGGAGCTGTTTGGGACAGAGTTCAAAACATGTCCCCAGTTTTCCTGAACCATGAAAATTTAACTAGGGCTTCATAAACAAATCATGAATCTTGCTTCGCTTAACAATATATGCAGTCCGTCCGTTCAGCGGCCGAAATACCGATGATCGACGACGCATTCATCGTACTCCGCAATGTTTCGACGAAAGAGTCCGTCAAACCTGTTTGAGCCTCGGATGTCAGATCTGCTCGCCGGGGCGTAAACGTGTCGCCGATTCCCAGCAGAAAATAGAACTCCGCGCCGCGGTTTTCGGAATCGATAACGGCAGACACCTTCGTCCGCAGGGTTTCGATGTTCATCTTGCCTCCCTGGCGAAATAGACGCCTTGATCGAGCCGGATGTAGTTGATGCTGCTTCCGTCGCTCGAGCGATCCAGTGAAATTATAACAGCTTCCGCGTCCTCGCCGTTTCTTTTTGTGATAACCACCGAGTAGAGTTTGAAGCCGAGGAGCGCGAGACTGGGATTACCGTAGTACTTGTCCGTCTGAATGTATTTTGCATTATAAGAACGGCCGTATATCTGGCGCGCGAGAGATCGAGGCAGACGAGCGGAATGATGTACATCGTCAGAAAGGTCAGGTGTTCATAGTCGATCGATGGAGCTGACGGACGAGATTCTTGAGGGAATCCACGCGCTGCCCGATACTCTGTACTTGAAACGTAAATAGCAGCGCGGCAATCGACGTGCTGTCCTCCGGAGCAACGTCCCCAAGCCTACGAATATACGGGACGGACGTGTCAACATACAGCCTTGGATCGACTGTGATGACGATGATCAGGAGGAAGAGAAGGCAGAACGATATGATGTACAACTCGAATTTTTGCAGAAGCTCACTTCGTTTCATGCCGTGCGTCCTTTCGATTGGAGTTCTGTAGGTGCTGAAGGCAGTGTATCGTTTACGATGAACTACGGTATCAAGCCCGGCAAGTAATTACGTAGAAGTCCACCTGTCCTAACGGTCAATACATTTGAGTACCTCGGCCCACATTGCCTCGGACTCTTGCTTCAGTGCTCGCGATCTTTCGCAAAGTGTTACTCGTACGCGTTCTTTTGATTGGGGGGTGATGATGCTATCGATTTTCGCATGAGCTTCTTCACTGTCCATGGTAACATCCATCAAACCGTCGCTGAAACCGTAGTCCTCGAAGAGCATCTGGTACTTATGGCTCCATCCTGTTGCAAGAGAAGGCACTCCTTGGCTCAACGCGCTGACCAGTCCGTGAAAGCGGCTGCTGATGACGCCTTCGCAAGAGCCTATAATTCCCTTTATTTTAAGCGGGTGGTCTTCTTTGACGATGGGAACTTCTCCCTTGACCGCATCCGCAATTTTCTTTGCAAGCATCAAGTCGTTGGCTCCTTCGTGAATCAACAGGAAGGGGGATTGCTCTCTATCCTTAAGGTATTGAACGCAGTTGATAAGAAAGGGGAGATACGCTTCGCTCTGTTCTTTCGATGTCTTGTCGATCATGCGATAGTTAGGAACGATGCAGAATTTGTTCGTGTTTCGGTCGAAAGAATCGGGTACGATTCCCTCGATCAAGTTAGTGAAGTCGGGGGCAGTTTTGATGTTTGGCCGTTCTCCGACGACATCGACAAGGTACTGGTACGAGACCTTCTCTCGTGCGAAAAGCAGATCGATATTATCAACCGCTTTTTTAACTGCATCCTGTATACAAGGAGTGGAGAAGGGGCCGAATGCCTGGGGCAACAGGATGACTTTCGTGCCGTGCTTTTTCCAGCGCATACAGGATTTGGCAAGTTCGAACGTTGCGCCCGGTCCCCATTGGTCGCTGTATGAAAAGCCTGCTGCATCCAACACGACATCGATTTCTTTGTCCAGAACGATGCCGAAAAACTCCCGCATTTTACGAGGTGCGAGTGTCGCGAGATACCCCCATTGAACTTTGTACCGCTGGAGCCATGCTTTTTGATAGAGCCCAAGCTCCGCTCTTTTATGATAAGGAGCGCTTCCTAAATTCGGAGCCATCGCGTACCGTGCGTCGGGGTAAACGCTTCTCATTTTCTGCAGAGCAGCATTCAGCATCAATTCCGCCCCCTTGTTTATAAATGCGACCTTTCGGATTTCTATGAGCATCTTCATCACCCTCGAAATGTGTTTTTGATTTTTCTTGCAAATCCTCCTGCAGCACGCCGGAAGAGACGGTACGGTAGCGCAATGTATCCTTTCAGTTTCTTTTTCCGCAGCCAGGATAGGGCCGCGTCCACGACTTCAGCTCGTGAACTGTAACTGTCCAGAGCAAAGGCAAGTTGAAGATTGCCTTTGCTCTGCCGTTCGGTCTGTTGCGGTGCAGTATGAGAATCCGGCATGACGAGAACGGTGTAATTCGGCAGCGGAAGGCCCTTTTTCTTCCAGAGTGCTGTATAGGCGTTCCACTCCTGCCGCTTTTTTTCTATGCCTTGACCTGCGATGGCGTCCTCCGAGCGAATTTCTCGAACGGAAACGACGCGCTTCCGCTGTGCTTGGCTTAAAATTTCTTTCCCTTTCGGGGTACGCAAGAGCACAAGGCTCTCTCCTTCGGTTCGGTTGATTCCGGAGATCCCGTGAGGATCGCCGACGACGATATCGGTAAGGACGTTCAGCTTATCGAAGCAGAGGCGGCAGCGGGCGGGAGTGAAAAAGTCCTTGGCGGATATTCTCTCCGATGAGTCCAGGACGGAGACGGGGCCATCCTGCGATTCGACGACGACGTTTCCGGGGTAGCAGGGACGCTGCTTGTCTCGAAAAACAAGAGAAGCTAAAGAGGAACACGAGACTCGTCGTGCAAAATAGTCAAGAACTGCCAGCGAGAGTACCCTGTCGCAGACAAGCCCGATTGTAACGGCTATCTTTTGTTCAAGTGCGGGGTAGAGGGAATAGAGGTTGTGTAGCCCGTGTATATGGCAGGGTAATCCGACCAGCGCGAAGCGGTCCTCTTCTTGCAGGATGCCCGGTACCACCTTCAAGAGAGGGATCGGGATGTACTTCGATTTTTGCGTCTCCGGAAGCTCTTGGGGTGAGCGGATGATCAGCGGTTCCCCGGAGGGAGGATTCCCTCGTTTCATGACAGCGACAACTGCGCCGGTTATTTCGCCACTGTCGAAGAGATGGGCGAGTAGTGCTGTGACGATACCGCCGCTCTGTGAGTTCTTGTAAATGAGGTCATCCTCCGCGCGTCCGACGAAAGCGCTTGTGATTTCACCCGTAAAAGGATCTTGCGGGAGTTTCTCCATAGTTGTTTTGTGAAAGCCATTACCTGAACATACGGAGAGGCAGCGTCCGCAGGAGATGCACTTTGTTTCGTCGATCTTGGGGAAGAGGTGTCCGCCGATTGTTTCTCGATATCCGATTGCTCCCGCAGGACATGCCGCGAAACAGGCGCCGCAGGAGTTACACAGATTGTTCTCGACTATGGAAGCGACTGTAGTGTTGAGAGTCATCTTGAGAACCTCCTTGCGAGCAAATCAAAGGGTATGCGGATCGGCGAGACTAGAGAGCGCGTCATCATCCAGAATACCGGGCGGCTTTTCGGATACACGGCAAGAGATATATATGACGCCATAGCGTACGAGAGTAGGGTGGCGAGAGCCGCACCGACCTCCGCGTACCGGGGGATCAAGAGAAGGTTGAGGAAGACATTCAGTAGCGCTCCTAGACCCTGGGTAATCATCGAAAACTGCAAGGCGTTTTCGATAAGTATCCACTTACTGAAGGCAGCCCGCATAAAGATGAAAAGGCCAGCCCAGATATGGATTGATAATACAGTACCAGAATGCTGGTATGCGGGGCCATACAGTTTGAGAACAAGCGGTTCGGCAAAAATAGCGACAGGTATGGCTAGTGCGAGCGCAAGAATGAAAAGGAAATCGAACAATTGCTGAAGGCGCTTATTGAATTCTTCAATACTTCGCTCTCGTAGAGAGATTAGTTTTGGGAAGAGAGAAGCGACGATTGCCGTCGGGATGAAATACCAGACTTCGGAGAGTTGGGAGGCCACGGCGTAGATTCCGACCGCGTGATCGCCGACCATTGTTTTCAACATGACCTTGTCAATACGGAGATAGACTGTTGCGAAGAAAGAACCTAACATAACCATCCAGCCCATTTGTAGAAAAACTTTTGCTCTTTTAGCGTTGATCTTCCAATTACGCCAAGCTAAACTTGTCGTCTTTCTGTAAAAGTACAGAGAAAAAAAGGACATGAGAAGAATCTGTAAAAAATAGGCGAACGCAAAGTAAAAAAGACCTGCTCCTGAAATGACGAGAAGGATTTTGAAGACTGATGTCAGGATCAAAGCAGTGCTTTTTGAAAGCGCGGAAAAGCGTCCCTGAACCTGTGATTCAAACCAGAAGTCAAAAACTTCGAATGGCTTGAGGAACATGGTAGCGGATATGATGAGAATAATGGAGAACTCTATATTCGCAGTACGTTCTGTAGTAAAAGCGTAAACGCAAAAAAGGAGAAACCCGATTGTGCCACCCAAAAATTTAAGAGCAATAGTAGAGCCCATTATTTCTCCGCATTCAGCGGGTTTTTTGACCAGATCACGGACTACGATGCCCGAAAGCCCCATGTGCGTAGCAACGGCAAAAAGGCTTACAAGAGATGTGACGAAAGATAAAAGGCCGTATTGAGAAGGGCCAAGGTAACGGGCTACATATATTCCGACGAAAAAACCAAGAATAAGAGTAAGGAATCTTTCCGATAAAAGCCATGACGCATTGAAGAAAAGTTTGATGAATGTGCTGTTTCGTAAAAAAACAGGTAAAGTGGGCATTTTGCTTAATCCACTCCGTAGAAGTTTCGGTACCACTGGACGAACCGGCAAATTCCCTCCCTGACCGGTGTAGCAGGCTTGTAACCGAAGGTCTTCTCAAGATCCGAGGTGTCCGCCCACGTTGTAGGGACATCGCCCTTCTGCAGGGGGAGGTAGTTCTTCTCCGCCTTCTTCCCCAGCACATCCTCGATAGCCTCAATGAAGTCCATCAAACGGACAGGGGATGAGTTGCCGATGTTGTAGATTTTGTACGGCGCAGGGGAGGTCGAGGGGTTCGGGTGTGCGCCGCTCCAAAGCTGGTCGGTCTGAGCCGGGTGATCGAGGACGCGCAGGACGCCTTCGACGATGTCGTCGACGTAGGTGAAGTCGCGACTCATCTCTCCGTTGTTGAAGACGTCAATGGGTTTGCCTTCGAGGATGGCCTTGGTGAAGAGGAAGAGGGCCATGTCAGGCCGTCCCCAGGGGCCGTAGACGGTGAAAAACCGGAGGCCGGTGGTGGCGAGGTTGAAGAGTTTGCTGTAGCTGTGCGCCATGAGTTCGTTGCTCTTCTTGGTGGCGGCGTAGAGGCTCACCGGGTGGTCCACGCTGTCGTTCGTGCTGAAGGGCATGGTCTCGTTGAGGCCGTAGACGGATGAGCTCGAAGCATAGACGAGGTGCTCGGCCTCAGTGTGCCTGCACCCTTCGAGGATGTTGAGCGTGCCGGTGATGTTGGAGTCGATGTAGGCATGAGGATTGACCAGGCTGTACCTAACACCGGCCTGCGCGCCCAAATGGACGACGCGCTGGAATTTCTCGCGTGCGAAGAGGTTGGCGGTTCCTTCCCGGTCTGCGAGATCGAGCCGGAGGAAACGGTATTTCGAATAGTTACTGCTTTGGACTTCCTTGTTCCAGAGAACCGCCTTTTCGGGGTCAATGCCGCATTCATTCAGGCGTCCGTATTTGAGGCGGACGTCGTAGTAGTCGTTAATGTTGTCGATGCCGACAACTTCGTCTCCGCGTTCGAGGAGGCGGAGCACGGTGTGGTAGCCGATGAATCCGGCGCTACCGGTGACGAGGACTTTCACGGTTAGAGCCTCCCGTCGGTTGTTTCTTTGGGGAAGACGCCCTTGACGTCGAAGACGATGCCGTCGGGAGCGACTAGGTCTCGCGGATCGAGTCTCCGGAATGCGTCGTGATCGACTGCGGCAACGAGGGCGTCGTACGGCTTGTCGGGTACAGCGGTAAGTTCGGGGAGCAGGTCGATTCCGTATTCGTGCCGAACCTCACCGGGATCGGCCCAAGGGTCGTGGACGGAGACGCGGCAGCCGAAATCTTCCAGCTCTTTGACGATGTCGACAACCCTGCTGTTGCGGATGTCCGGACAGTTTTCCTTGAAAGTGACGCCGAGGACGAGGACGCGGGCCCCGTCGACGAGGCGTCGTTTTTTGATCAGGAGCTTGACGATGCGGTTGGCAACGTGGGCGCCCATGGAGTCGTTGATGCGGCGTCCGCTGAGGATGACCTCGGGGCGGTGGC
>CAYRPJ010000090.1:0-8201 GCA_964426245.1 uncultured Synergistaceae bacterium | reverse complement strand
CAACCGCGTCTCCAAGGAGGACGTCCTCACCCTGATGGGCGGCGACGCCTCGGGACGGGTGCAGCGGTAGAATCTCCCGCCACTCGCGCTGCAAGGAACGGCGCTCCGCATTAAAAAGCGGACTCCCGCGGAAAGAAAAGCCGCTACCTGCCGATTTCCCGACGGCACAGGGGCCTCCGAAGTTTCAGGAGGCCCCTTTTCGCGGCGAGGAAAACTACTTCTGCAGCAGGTGGAAAATGAATCCGCCGATGTGGAGATCCAGGTAGAGCGCCGCGGTGCGCCCGTCCTTCTTCCTCTCGGTCTCGGGGAGAGAGCCGATCCCCTTCCGCTTCATGAAAGCAGCAGCCCGGACCACGTCGTTGCAGCCAATGGCGACGTGCCCCTTCTCACCAAGGTACATGCTCTTCATGAACTCGAACCCCTTGCCGACGAACGCGGAGCTGTTGCCGTCCTTCACCGGCATGCCGAAAAGCTCGGCGACCCGCCCCGCCTCGCCGAGCGCCTCCTTCTCGTCGCTGCAGTTGATCCCCAGGTGAATCAGTTCGAAACCGTGCATCGCATAGACCGCCTCGCGCGTCATGCGGGCGATCTCGTCGAACTGCCCTGCCGCCACCAGCTCCGGTTTCACCATCCAGCTCCCCCCGACGGCGAGGATCTTGTCGAAAGCAAGGTACGCGACCATGTTCTTCGCGTCGATGCCGCCGGTGGGGATAAAGCGCACGGAGCCGTACGGCGCGCTCATCGCCTTGAGCATCGGGAGCCCTCCCGACTGCTCGGCGGGGAAGAATTTCACGACGCTCAACCCCCGCTCAAGGGCCATCTCGATCTGCGAGGGGTTGTTGATGCCCGGCGTGATCGGAATGTTGTTCCCGACACAGTAGTCCACCACGGAGGGGTTGAACCCCGGCGTCACGATGAACTTCGCCCCCGCGTCCACGGCTTTTTTCACCTGGTCGCGGGTGAGGACGGTTCCCGCACCGACGAGGAGTTCCGGAAGGCCCTTCGTAAGCGCCTTGATGGACTCCTCGGCCGCGTCGGTCCTGAAGGTCACCTCGGCGATCGGAAGATCTCCTTCAAGAAGCGCCTTGCCGAGAGGGAGCGCGTCTTCGGCCTTGTCGAGTTTCACCACGGGAACGATTCCAAGCTCCCCTATACGCTGCAGTATGTTGTCCATGAAGAATCATGTCTCCTTTCGAAAGTTGCGATTTTCTTAAGCATAGACAATACCTCTTCCTTTCGTCAAGGACTTTTTCCGCAGGGCAAAACGATGTTTCGGAAACCTTTCACCTCCTGAAGAACTCAAAGAGTTAGGGTTGAAAAAATAATAAATTCACATAATATCGTATTGCGATATCAAGTCTATTGCCGCTTGACGCGAGTATCGTTTAATGATACTTTATCTCTTAAAAAAGATAGAATGTTACTTTTCAATCTTATTTTGATGTTTCTTTTTATGTGAAGCTTTCACCTTGCTCAACAGAAAGGAGGGCATATCTTGAACACTTGAAATTTGTCGGTATTAAGAACGAAAACATCGAGGGCGTCCTTGTTATCCTGGAATCATCGTGTGCGACAAAAAACCGGAAAGACAGGAGTGAAGAGCGCTATGAAGAAAAAATTAGCGGTTGCGGTTATGATATTGTGTCTGTTGGGTGTAATGTCTAGTTCGTCGGCGGCTGCTGTCAGTTGGAAATGGGTCCATTATCAGCCTGTGGATTCCATGGTGGACAAGCTTTCAAAGAGTATGATCGCGGAAATTGAGGAAAAGAGCGGCGGACAAATCAAATGTTCCCTCTTCCCGGCGGGACAGCTTGGGGACTGGATGGAAATGTCAGAACAGATGATGCGGGGCGCTGTACAAATCGGCATTCTCCCTGTATCCCCTGTCTATAACCAGTCTCTTCAGATCCGGGTTCTCCCTTACAGCGTCATGAACTGGAACGAAGCAAAACAGGCATTCTCGGGCGACAATCCCTTCATTTTCGACATTATGGCGGAAGGGATGGAGAAGATAGGACTCAAGGCTCTGGCAGTCGTTGCCGAAGGCTTCGGCGGCGCAGGTTTCGCCGGTTCTCCCGACTTCGATATCGTCGACCCCGACGCGGACAAACGCGGTTTAAAAATTCGCGTTCCAGCCGGAAACCAGGCCTTCGAATCACTTGCTACGCAACTTGGCTTCATACCGGCATCCGTGCCTTGGGGAGAACTCTATATCGCTCTTCAGACCGGAATGGTCGACTGCCAGATAGGCGGACAGCCATTCAACACCTATTCTTCCTTCCTGGACATCACTAAGGTGTGGGTTCAGTTCAATACCCACTTCCAGCACTCCTTTGTGTATATGAACAAGAAATCCTGGGATGCATTATCTCCCGAACTTCAGAAAATTGTACTGGATGCGACAAAAAAATTCGCCGATACGAGCTTTACCCTCGCGGAAAGCGAAGACGCGAGCTATATGAAGAAAATGGAGGAAGCCGGCATAAAAATCATCATGCCGACCGATGAACAACTCGCAAAAATCGCTGCTAAGGTCCGAAAGAATACGTGGCCGATCATGGAAAGTATCATCGGCAAGGAGATAATGAGCAAGGTTCTCACGGAACTTGCGGCTCTTCAATAAATAATCCGCAGTTCGACGCCTGTCTGTCCCGAGGGAGTCAAACTCTCGGGACAGATCTTTGAAGAAAGGAGGGGAGCGAAGATGATCCGATCGTTTTTGTGGAATTCTTTGCTGCGTGTCCAGCGTGTCGTGATGCTGCTTACTATTTGTATTACGACCGCGGCGGTTTTTCTTGAAGTCATCATGCGCTACTTCTTTCAAGCTCCGCTGGTCGGCATAGAAGAGTTGGCCGCGTACATCGCGTTCTGGCTCTACTTTATCGGAGGATCCTACGGGGCGTACGAGCGGAGCCATATCTCCGCCGACCTTTCTCAGCTGCTGTTCAAGAGCAAACTTAGCTATGCCAAGTCCCACTTTGTAACGAGCCTCATTTCTGCGCTTTCCATTCTGTATATTCTTCCGTGGGCCTACGACTACGTCAAATGGAGTTTCGACATGAACGAACAGTCCCGTTCCACATTTCTCGGGAGCAGTTTTCCCGTGGTTTATTTTCAGGCAAGCGTGCTGATAGGTCTTGCGCTTATGTGTTTTTACTTCTCTGTCGAGTCCTGCCAGTGGTTCAGAGCGGCTTTCGTCGATCGGAAAGTCCCGGACGATTTGCTCGCCGCCAGAGAGGAGATCGATTCATGGATTGGATAATATTTGGCTCCCTGATCCTTTTCGCCTACATGATCTTCTCCGGGGTGCCGATTCCCTTCGGATTTCTCATTTCTATAATTTTTCTCACAATCACCAAAGGAATTGACACTTCATTCCTGTTGCCGGTAGGGTTCGCGAGCCTTAATTCAGTCACTCTCCTCAGCCTGCCGTTCTTCATAGCGCTGGGATATATGGTGACAGGCGGAAGCGTCGCACGCAGGTTGCTTGATCTTGCGAACGCCATCACGGGGCGCATTCCGGGCGGTCTCGGAATAGTCGCGTGCGTGACTTCGGCGGTTTTCGGAGCGATTTCCGGCGCAGCCGCCTCGTCGGTCATCGCCATCGGCACCATCATGATTCCCGAAATGGAAAAACACGGCTATCCCAGGGGGTATTCGGCGGCGCTTATCAGTTCATCGGCCGTTCTAAGCACTCTGATTCCTCCGAGCATTACAATGATAATATATGCTTTTGTCACAGGGCAGTCAGTCGCCGCCTGTTTTTTATCGACGCTTGTGCCGGGAATAACGCTAACCGTTATGTTCAGCGCTGTCAACGTCTATCTTGTCAAGACGAGAATGCCTTCTGTACAGGTTCTACCCCAGATTCCCTTCGGAGAGAAAATCGCTTTAATAAGGGAAAAATCGAAAACGGCCTTCGGCGGACTTATTCTGCCTGTCATTATCCTCGGCGGGATATACGGAGGCGTCATGACACCCACGGAAGCGGCAGCCGTCGCCGTGGTGTACTCCCTGATTCTAAGCCTTGCTGTGTATCGTGAAATCCCGCTGGGCAAAGCGCTGCTCTTTTTGCGTTCCTCCGTCACTGCGACGGGAACAATGATGCTCATGACATTCTTCGCCGCCATCCTGAGCAGAATTTACGCCATGGAACAGGTTCCGCAAATGATTTCCAGCCTGCTTCTAAGCCTCACGGACAACAAATACATGCTTCTCTTGATAATCAATATTTTTTTGATTTTAGTCGGTATGATAGTCGACGCTTTGAGCGGCATTCTGCTGGTGACACCGTTGCTGTATCCTGTCATCCTGCAGCTTGGCGTGCACCCCATCCACTTCGCGGCCATCATCGGTGTCAACTTGGGAATGGGAATGCTCACTCCACCCATGGCGGGAATTCTCTACATGGGGGCGAAAACGGGCAAGGTCACCGTTGATAAAATGATTAAGCACGTTATGATTTTTATTCTGACCTGTTACATTCCGGTTGCCCTGCTGACAACATTCTGGGAACCGTTCGCGCTCTATATTCCCCGGCTCGCGGGTTTGATTCGATGACGAGGAATGTGAAAGACACCGAGACCTTTCGAAAGGATGAAAAAATATGCGTATCGTTTCAGTTGAAATCATCGAAACAAAAGTACCGTTGCAGCATCCTTACAGGCTTTCAAAGAGATACGGCGACGTAGCCTTTACTCATCCCACCGTCGTCAAGGTAAACACCGACGATGGTGCAGTAGGATACGGCGAAGCCGATGCTTGGCTGGCGTTTACCTCCGAGAGCCCGGAAGGCATAGCCGCTGTCTTGAAAAATTACATTGCTCCAGCCATCCTCGGCGAAGAGGCGGCGAACATTCTCAAAATCCACGAAACCATGGACTTTCGCGTGCGCGAGAACCATATGGCCAAAGGAACCATCGATATGGCATGTTACGACCTTCTGGGGAAAGCAGCGGAAATGCCCGTCTACCGCCTGCTCGGCGGAAATCTCCATGAGTCGCTCCCAATAATGGGGGCCATAGGAGGCGAGTCGTGCGAGGAAGCAGCCGCAGCCGCTCTGGAAACAATGGCGAAAGGCTATCACTCTCTCATGGTCAAGGTCGGTCGCGATCCAGTCCATGATGCGCATCGCGTCCTGGCCGTCCGTGATGCCGTGGGTCCCGACTACCCCTTGATTCTCGATGCGAACCAGGGGTGGGATCTTCCATCGGCGAAGAAATTCATTTCTATAGCTGCGGAAGCCAACCCCGCGCTTTTCGAGCAGCCGCTCGTCGCCGAGAATATTGAAGGGATGGCTGCTCTCCGAAGAAGTTGCGATGTTCCCATTTCTCTGGACGAGGGGCTCACATCATTCCGACACGCTCAGGAGGCCATCCGCCTGGATGCCGCCGATGTATTCAGCATCAAAGTCTGCAAGAACGGCGGCATCAGAGAATCCATGAGAATAATCGAGCTGGCCCGCAATCATGGAATCGACATACTGTTCAACTCAATGCTGGAGGAGGGAATCACGCAGGCTGCTTCTCTCAATATAGCCCTCACGACCTCGAACCTATTCCCTTACGGTCATGCCTATTTCTCTCCGCTGCGACTGGACGCCGATATTTCAACGTACAGCGAGCTGATTCGAGACGGGAGAGTATATCCCCCCACAGCACCCGGTCTTGGAGTGGACATCCTTGACGACGTTCTTGACCGTTACGTCACTGCCCGTGCTGTTGTCGGGATTTGAACCCATCGCATCGTTTTTGTGTACTGGATCTCTGAAAAGAGCTAAAAAATCAACCGAAAATATATTCGAATGAGAAAGAGCCTTGTAAAAAATTCTCCGGCGAATACAACGGAGCAAATGGATTTGTTGTTCCGATGCAATGGACTCGGCGGAACGATCCCACTCTAATCGACATACTACAAATATAGACCCCTCCGGACTCTTGGAAAGAGAGTAGCAAGGTAGTGTTTCCAAGGACACAAACCTTCACCAGAGGGATCTCTATTCTGTCAAAAAACGAGGGGAAAATCGACATCAAATACGGAAAGGCACCAGCAATCTCACATCTCTTGGAAGACTCTCCCCGATAATCACAAACTTCTCCATTCGTGCAAAAGCGGAATTCCGTGTCCGTCGGTAATCCGGCTCTGCTTGAGCCCGATTCTGTCGTCCTTGCCTTTACCGATTGCATCGTTGACTTAAAAAGGCTGTTAAGCTGATCTCCCGTTTGAGAAGAAAATTCCGCGGCAATCAATGCGAGAATCTTTTTTTAGCATATTCCCACTTTTCAACCTGCCTTGATGTACAATACTGGAAAACCTATAAGCCTGTTGAACAAACGGTTTTTTAATTTCTCTCAACACTTCCCGCAGACTGATTGTAGGAACAGAAGGAAGTGTTTGGTTGCGAGCCAGGAAGAGCGATGCGACAGCGCCCCTGAACAACACCCGGTTGCGGCTATTTCCGTCGGGAGGTGAGAATGCGTCCGATAAGGGCATCCGCAGGATCATGCGATTCGAGAGCCCCCGGATCACCGGAGGACCGGTTGCCGCGCATGCGCGGCTCAATACGGGTGTTTGACCAGCAACCGAAGGGAGGAAGGACGAATGAAAAGGAGCATCGGAGCCGGATTGGCGGCGGCGCTGATTGCGGCGGCTGTTGTATTGTTGGTGCAGGCAGGATTCGTGAGTGCCTCGTTCGCGGCGCCGGCCACGGATCGCTACACGTATTTCGAAAATCTGCAGCCGTTCGACCCGCTCACCCCGCTCGAGAGCAACGAGATGCGGATCACGTTCATGGGCTCGATGATACCCCTGCCCGTGCGCCTGGCGCAGGCGGAGATGAGCGTCTTCGTCGAGGTGGGATGGATCGACAATCCGAGGGATCCGTACTACCGCGGCAGACCGGCGGATCAGTTCGTCTTCGATATGGGCGCGGGAGTGTCGGCGAACTACGCGGCCGCGAAGGTCGGGTATCGCAGAATGGACAAGATCTTCATCAACCACCTGCACGCAGATCATATGAACGACCTGATCCATACCTACTGTTTCGGCCCGGCGAGCGACCGCAAATCCCCCCTCTATGTCTGGGGCTCGAAGCCGTCGGGCGTGAAAAATCCGTCTTCCTTTAATTCAGCGGTCGGAGGCTGCGAGGTCATAAGCTCCAACGCCTCCGGCGACACCTACTACGACGACGGGATCATCGCTTTTTGCAAGCACATTCGAGAGGCCCTGCGATGGCACACGGAGAGCTTCAGCTTCCAGACAACCGCATACTCCGGATACGTCCCGCCTACCAAGGAGAGTTGGGGGCTGCCGCATGAGCCGGTACCGGTAGGCGACGACAGTCCGAACGACGCCTACGCGCTCGTGCCGATCGAGCTGGATTGGACAAAGGCCGGAGGCGTGGCATACAACAACAGGTCCACGGGCGTGAAGATCACGCATTTCCCGGTGATCCACGCACGGCAGGGGTCGATGGGCTACAAGCTTGAGTGGAGGACACCGTCCGGCGCCGAGCTGAACATGATCTACACCAGCGACACGAAACCCGAGACCAACAGCATCCAACAGGCGAAGAACAACGGCGACGGCGTGGACGTGTTCATCCACGAGATGGTCGTTCCGCCCGTGGTGTGGGCATACAAGAACATGGGTCTCAATGCGCCGCCGTCGCGAGGCGACCCGAACTACGCCGATTTTCAGAGGACCGTCAAGGCCCTGACGACGGTCCAGAACAGTTCGCATACTTCGCAGGGGGCGTTCGGCTACATCCTCGGCCAGATCGAGCCCAGGCCCAGGCTCACGGTCGCCACCCACTTCCCGGTGGCCGATGACACCGTCGAAAGCGCCTTGACCAGTGTTCAGGCACATTGCCCGGACGTGCAGATGGGGCGCGACATCGTATGGTCCTTCGACCTGATGGTGATTCGCGTCTTCCCCGATCGGATAGAGCAGCGCCGCGCCGACGTGTCGAGGTTCAGCTTCACCCCGCCCGTCCGCGTACCCGACGGGCTGTTGACGCCGAAGTACCACGACGAAACGGGGGCAGGCGATCCCTACGCCCAGATCGACATAACGACGCAAATTCCGCCGACGAACCCCGACGGCACGGAGAACTACCGGGAGGACGGATATTGACGCGCGGAATTCAATTGTTTCCGCTTGGTTTTCCTGACCTGGGAGAGCTTTACATAGATGTCCGTTCG
>CAYRPJ010000089.1:0-8230 GCA_964426245.1 uncultured Synergistaceae bacterium | reverse complement strand
CCGTCGGGATGCGGCAAGACGACGCTGCTCCGGATGCTCGCGGGCTTCGAGGACCCCACCTCGGGAAACCTCTTCTTCGGGGAGCGACGGATGAACGACGTCGCCCCGAACAAGCGGAACGCGGCGATGGTCTTCCAGTCGTACGCCATCTTTCCGCACCTCAACGTGCGCGACAACATCTCCTTCGGACTGAAACTCAAGGATTTGAACAAGAAGGAGATCCGCGAGCGAACCGAACGCGTCGTGGAGCTCGTCGGGCTGGAGGGTCTGGAGGAACGCCAGCCGAGCCAGCTCTCCGGCGGGCAGCAGCAGCGGGTGGCGCTGGCTCGCGCCGTCGTGATGGAGCCGTCCGTCCTTCTCTTCGACGAACCCCTCTCGAACCTCGACGCGAAGCTTCGCGAGCAGATGCGCATCGACATCAGGAAGCTCCAGCAGCGCCTCGGCATCACGAGCATCTACGTGACCCACGACCAGATCGAGGCCATGAGCATCTCCGACCGCGTCGTCGTGATGAACCGGGGGCGCATCGAGCAGACGGGGAGTCCGCGGGAGCTCTACGCCCGGCCCGTCAACCGCTTCGTCGCTTCCTTCATCGGCAAGGCGGCCTTTCTTCCTGCCGAAAAAGACGCTGCGGGCTCGTGGACGCTTCTGGGAAAGCCATGGCGCCCCGAAGCCGGGGAAGAACTCGCGGCCGGCAGCTACGAGGCGATGATCCGCCCCGAGGCCGTTCGCCTCTCCCCTGTAGAAAACTCCGGAAACAGCGCGCTCTCCGGAACAGTGCTCCGCGCCACCTACTTGGGAAGCGTGATGGAGTACGAGGTGGAACTGCCCGGGACCGAACCGGTCACGGTGCATATTCCGAACCCGTTCGAGAGTCGGCCGCTCGCTCCGGGCTCGGAGGCCGAAATCCACTTCCTCCCCGAGGGGCTGCACTTTCTATCGGTCGAAAAGTAGCCTTCCCATTCGAACCATTGGTGATGGTCGCGCTGAATCGCGACCATCTTTTTTTATACGAAGCTGTACCGCGGTAAAGGAGCGCATCGCTTGAAAATTTGGCGAATACAGAGTATCATTGATATGGAGGACGAAAGGAATGTCATTCTTTCCTCTTTGCATCGGACATTTCTACTAAAAGAATAGTAAGCATTTTTAATTCTTCCTTTTTATGTCCTCATGAAAGGAGTGATTCGGAATGTTTCACAGAAAATGCGCATGTTCTCTCCTGGCCCTGCTCCTCCTGCTCCTTCCGGCATATGCCGAAGTGATTACGCTCCCCCCCATCGATGAACCGCCGGAGGTCGCAGGAACGATAACGACATCGGCGACCGGTCCTTCTCTACCGCCTGCTGCAAGTCCGCTCATCGCTCAACTTCCTGCTACGCCGCCGGTCGTTGTCGGTACCGAATTCGCTCGCGTCAACTGGACGGCGGATTTCGTCGAGGCCACAGGACAGGCCGTCGCCCCCGCCGGAAAAGAGGGAACAGCCCAGGGAAAGCTGCTGGCCAGAAGAGGCGCGACAGTGGACCTTCAGAGAAACCTCCTGGAGGCGATTCAGGGCGTCCAGGTCGACGGCCAGACGACGATGACGGACTTCATGGCGACCGACGTCGTCCGGACGCAGGTACAGGGACTCATCAAGGGAGTGGAGGTATTCGACGCTTCATGGGACGGTGAAATCTATACAGTGCAGGGGAGAATCCGTCTTGAACATGTTCGCGGAGCGGTACTCCCCGCCCTTCCCAAGAAACCGGAATCGAAGCCGGTTCCTCCTCAGCCGGGACCGATACCGCAGGGAAGCAAAACGGCGGCGTCCGGACTTCTGGTCGACGCGCGGAACGTTCCGCTCATTCCCGCCCTCGTCTTCCGCATTCTCGACGAGGACGGCAAAGAGGTCTACGGCATGGACTTCGTGGATGCGGAGCGCTTCCTGACCTCCGGCCTGTGCGACTACCATACGAATCTCGGGTACGCACAGGATGCCCCGAGAGTCGCGGCCTCTCCAATAGTCGCTCAAGCCGTGCGGACGGTCTCTCCGCAGAATGTCGACATCGTGATCAGCAACGCCGATGCCGCAAAAATCCGCGGGAGCTCCTACGATTTCCGCATTCCCTGCCGTGTGACCGTGGTGAAACGGTGAGACCATGAAGCCGGGACGCGTTTCAGGATTCTTCGCATTTTTGCTTCTGCTCCTTCTTCTGTTCCCCTCTTCCTCGGGAGGAGCGGACAGCGTCACGGTCGAAGCTGAAGGCATGGCCCTGATCGTCGGCGGGGACATTCCCCGGGCCAAGGAAGAGGCCAAGCGCCAGCTTTATCGCGACGCCCTCGAAAAGGGGATCGGCACATATGTTCAGGGCATCACGGAGATGAAGGACTTCGCCGTGGTGCGCGACGAGGTGTTCTCCCGTTCCGAGGGGCTCGTCACCGCCACGGAGAATCTGAAAGAAGAGCGGACGCCGGACGGAATGCTCCGCCTCACCGCAAGCTGCACCGTCTCGACGAAGACGCTCGACGGCGTTCTCGGCCCGGCGGTGATTCACGCTCTCGGCAATCCGAGGGTTCTGGTGCTGATCGACGAGGTCGTCGAGGGAGAAAGGCAGTTTCTCTCGACTGCGGAGGCCGAAGTCTCCAGGATTTTTCAGAAGGCGGGCTACCTGATGCTCCTTCCCGAACAGGTCGAGAGCATAAGGAAGGGCGAGATGGATGCAGCCCGGATTTCGGGTGATACCGGAGCGCTGCAGGCGCTCGCCCGGAGCTTTCAGTCGGATGTGCTGATCCACGGCAAAGCGCAGGGGACATCGTTCACGAAGCAGAAAATTGCGGGAGTCGATATCTACGGAGTCCGCTCCCAGTTGCAGCTCAAGGCTGTTATCACGCAGACAGCCCGCATTCTCGGCACAGAGACGGAGGAACAGCGCGAGAAGGGCACATCGCCGGGAGACGGCGCGATAAAGGGCTTCCAGGCACTTGCGCCGCGAATGGCCGAGAAACTTGTCCATACGGTTGCCTACGCGCTGGCAAGCGGTTCTGCAGGCGGTGTCTCCGGCAGGATGTTCAAGGTGACGATCGGCAATCTTTCTTTCGGCGAGGCAAGATCCCTCCGCGGCAGCCTGGAAAGTGCAGGGGGTGTTGTCGGCGTCTATCAGCGCTCCTACGCCAACCGGACCCTGGAGATGGATGTCGCGGCGGAAACGTCGCTGGAAGAGATCGCACTTGTGATCGAGTCCCTCGGAATCGAGATAACTTCCTTCACGGCGGGAACACTGGAGGGACGAAAGGGGCAATGAACATGAGAAAAACAGCCGCTCTCGTCGCATCTTTCATCCTCGCGTTTTCCGCGGCGTTCGCTTCTCCGCCGGAAGGATCTTCAGTTGCCGGGGATGAAACGATCCAGGCTTCGGACGAGCAGCTTGCATTGATGGCGGAGCAGTTCCAGTCTCTCTGGAAAGAGAGCGGCGGCCTCCAGGACATCCAGGTTTTCCGGTACGGCGTGGTGGACTGGAAGGGTGCCTCCGTGACAACGAAAGGGAAGGCCCCTCTTCTCTCCTCTTCACCTTCGGACCAGATGCTGGCGAAGAGGGCGGCGCTCTCGGACGCGCGGAGAAATCTTCTCTGCCTGCTCTATGAAATTCGGTACGGTCTTCCCGAAAACTACACCTCGATCGAAGTGGAGGGGGAAGTTGTCGACGGTCACGTCGATTTTCAGGGCGTCGCGGACGGCTTGTTCACAGTCGAATTGACGACATCCCTGGAGCGGTTCTTCTCGGAGACGAAAATTCTCCGCAGCAGAGTGAGGTGAATCCATGAAAAAACTTCCGCTTCTATTTACAGCACTGCTTCTTGCAGTCGTTCCGATCCTCTTCGGCGATTCGGGAGCAGCCTCCGCCTCCCTGCCGAAGGGACCGAGCATCGCCGTCCTGGTGAAGGGAGCGCCCGCCCATGCCGCGGCCGCACGCTCGATCCTCGTCCGCGCACTTCTCGACGAGGGGTACCGGGCCGTGGACGAGCAGCAGCTCGAACGGATACGGCAGAACAAGGCCGCCTCGCTGGCACTTGAAGGAGATGTCGACGCCATATTGCAGCTTGGAAAGACCTTCGGCTTCTCCGTCCTTCTCTCCGGACATGTCAGCGTACCGCAGCCGGTACGAAACGAATTCGGGCTTTTCACCGCCACCGCCACGGTATCGGCGACTGCCTGCACCGCCTCCAACGCGAGGCAGATCGCCGCAGGAACCGCATCGGCCAAGGAGATAGGCTACACGGCGGCGGAAGCCGCGCAGAAAGCGGCTGAATCCGCTGTTCGGGCGGTCGTGCCTCCTCTCCTGGGAAGCGCTTCCGGACAGGAACAGGAGAGCCCGGGGATGAGATTTCGCCTGATCGTCTTTCCTGTACGATCGTTCGCCGAAGCCCACGCTCTTGCGGCAAGCTGCAGGGAAGCGGGGGCGAACAACGCCTCCGTCGCCCGTTTTTCGGCGGGAAACGCCGAGATCGACGTCGAGTACGGCGGTCCGGCGAGGAGTTTTCTCACGAGACTTCTCGGCTTGAGAAAGGACCTGCGGGAGGAGAGCGTCGAGGGGAGCACGCTCCGCCTTGCCAAAGAGTAGCGCGACTTCGGGTTTCGACAGAACTATACTATAAGTGTTCTGCGGACAAGAAAGGAAATGGTATCCATGAGAAAGTGGGGACGGACAGTTTCAGTTGTAATTGCGGTCGCCTGCGTTTTTCTGGCGGTACCGGTTCTTCCGCTCTCCGCGGAGGTACAGGTGTTCATCGACGCGCACACGGTACGCGTTCACGACCCGGTTTTGAAAAGGCAGTCCATTCTCAACGACTTCCGGGCAAGCGGCCACCGGATCCACAATCACCTCGCACTGGTCTGGAGCGAGGATGCGGCCTGGATCTACGACGTGCGCACGCAGCAGTGGCTCTCGCAAGAGAACTTCCGGACGCTGCTCGGAGTTCTCTCGGATGAATTCGCCCTCGTCTGGAACGAGGACGAAGCTGCGGTCTTCGACGCAAAAAACCAGGCATGGACGAGGACCGACTACGTTCCATGGAGGATAACCGGAGCGGCGCTCTCCCGCGGGATGGGCGTCCTGACGGGCGATGAGGGTTTCACTGTCTACGACCCGGTCCTGAAAGAATGGCGGCACTCTCACCTCTTTCCATATGGAACTCTCAAAAAGGCCCAGGCGGGAGATATCCTCTCGGCGGCATGGTCCGATGACACTCTGACGCTCTATGACATGACGATCCACCAGTGGGTTATCCGCGAGGACATCTCGCCTCAGGCCTGCATCATCGATCAGTACAAGGCTTCGATCTTCACCGCGGACAAAGTGTACACGTACGATGCGGTCAGCCACAGATGGAGCGAGAAGGACCGATGAAAAAACACATGGGAAGGAGGCCGGACATGACACTCCGAAAACACTCCGCCGGAACAGTCGCGATCGCCCTGTTCCTGTTGCTGTTCATCTGCGCTGCTCCGGCCCGTGCGGCGAGGATGAGTGTCGCCGTACATTCCTTTCTTGCACAGGGCGCGAGCTTCCACCTCGGCTCGGCAGTCGGCGACATCGTCGCCACATCCCTCGCGGGGAACCGCGACATCGTGCTTGTAGAAAGGACGCGGCTGGCGGAGGTGGCACGGCAGCAGCATCTCGCTCTGTCGGGAGTCGTGGAGACCGGAACCGCTGTGAAGGCGGGAAAACTCGTCGGCGCCCGATACTTCGTCCTCGGCGCGGTCAGCCGCTTCGGCGCGCTGCTCGTGGCCACGGCCCGCCTTGTCGACGTGGAGAGCGGAAGAATCCTGGCGAGCTTCGAGCAGACGTCGAAACAGGGAGAGGATGAAATTCTCCTTGTCGCGCGAAACCTGGCATCGGAGCTGCTGGCGTTTCTCAGCGGCGACTCCCCTGCGCCGGGAGATCCGACAAACGACTACAAGTACTATCTCTACGAGGCGCTGGGATATTACAACCTGGGAGAGTACCGCAAGTCGCTTCCCTTCTGGGAAAAGATGACGCAGCTCAGCCCGCGCAACGGCCTTCTGCGCTTCATCGTGGCCGGGCTTCACTTCGAGACGAAACGGTATTCCGACGCGCTCATCGCGGCTCAGCAGGCGGTCACCTGGGAGCCCTCCTTCGCCGAGGCGCACCTCCTTGTCGGCAAGGCGTACTTCCTTCTCGGAGACAACCACAAGGCCACGCCGCCGCTGGACAAGGCGCTCGAACTCGACCCCCGTCTCACCGAGGCGCTCTTTCTCAAGGGGTCCGCCTTCAAGAACAGGAAGCGGATCGAAGAAGCCGCCGACTACTTCCTTGAGGCCATTCAGACTGATCCGGCGTACATTCCGGCCTACCTTGCACTGGGGCAGCTTCTGCTTGAACACGGAGCGGCGGACGAGGCCGCGGGGATTCTGCTTTCAGCCCTTCAGCACCAGCCGAACAGCGGCAACCTCCGCTTTCTCCTGGGCACCGCCCAGATTCTGCGGGGAAATCTTCAGGGAGCGAAAGAGCAGCTCGCCGCCCTGAAGGGAATAGATACGGCGCTTGCGAAGAAACTGGAGGATATGATTTCCAAACAGTGATCGAGAACGGAAAGGATGTGGCGGAAATGAAAAAGAAATTCTTTCTGCTTCTGAGTGTCTTCACGCTTGGAAGTGCGCTTCTGTTGGCCCCTGTCGCGGGCTTCGGATGAAGCGGGGGCGGAGGTGGTGACGGTCCGTCGCCCATTTCAAACAGGGAACTGGATCGCGTGGTGAAAGTTTTCCTCAGTGAAGGAATGCTCTCCGGGAAAAATCTTCAGGATGCCATTCGGCTTGCAGCTTCCGTGACAACCGAAGGCGAGTGCATCGCGGCATACGTTGCAGGCGCAAGCCTGATGCGGAGCGGCGAATACGAGCAGGGGCGGGATTTGATGCTTCCCGTCTTCGATTCATGCTACGGCGTCACGGTACAATTCTGGGACGAGCCGGAACGGCTGCGGACAATCGTCGCGGGAGAGGTCTCCCTTCACGCGGGCGGAGCGGGGGACTACGGGACAGTCCTCGCCGTCGAGGGAAAACTGGAGAAGGATCTGCTGACGGACAGGCTCCTGGTGCGCGACGCGAAAGGCATTCTCCAGGGAAGGACGCGCATGAGCGATATCCTCAGATTCCACAAAGCGCGCGCCTACAATACGGCAAAGATGCCGAAGGAGGCCAAGGAAACGCTGAAAGAGCTCCAGTTCGCCTCCGGGAAGGTCTTCGTGGACGGCGAAGTTGTCGGGCTCCGCGATGCCGTCGCCAAGCTGCAGCGCCAGGTGGAAGGGTTGGCGAGACACTTTCTCTCGCTGCTGAAGGCAGCGTGATCGCCGGGTGAAATATCCATGGAAGGGGGGAATTCCGGGATGACCGGAAACGTAAAGAGAGCGTTGCTGTTCATCCTTCTGGGAGTATTCGCCCTCCTTGCACCTCTTCCGTCTTCCGGAGAGATGCTGATCGCGGTTCCCGATTTCCAGGCCACGGGATGCATGCCGTATCTCGGCGCCGCCGTCGCGGAACGCGTCCGGGGGAACCTGACGGACAGGGGACCGTGGACGCTGCTGGAATTCTCCCAGATGAACAGGATCGCCTCCGAGCACAAGCTCTCGATGTCGGGGCTGGTCGACGAAAAAAAGGCGATCACGGTCGGAAAGGTCTTGGGGGCGCAATATCTCATCGTCGGCGCGGTGAACGCGACGGGATCGGTCTTCACCCTCACCGCCAGGCTCGTCGATGTTGAGACGGGCGTCGTCCACTCGGGATTCCAAGCCGTCACTCACCAGGGCGAGGAGGGGCTGATCGAGGCCGCCGGCTTCCTCGCAGAGGACATCGCAATGGAGCTCGGCGGCCCGGACGTATAAGCCGATATCGATGATCCGCATATTCCGCAAAAAGAAAGAGGCCGGGATCCCGGCCTCTTTCTTTTTGCGTTTCGTTTGAAGCTACGGCTTCACCTTCACGAAGAAGACAGCCTGCTTGGTCGCGATGTCGGACTTCAGGATGATACCGTCCTTGTCCTTGGGGTTGTGGAACTCGTCCATGGTCAGCGTGGCGTGCATGAGTTTCAGATCCTTTGTCGCGGCAAGGGCGTCGCGGATCTTCACCGGATCGTCGCTTCCGGCACGCTCGATGGCGTCCTTCACCCAGTAGACGCAGTCATAGGCCATGACGGCGTTCATGAACTCCATGCACTATGACTGCGTCTACTGGGTG
>CAYRPJ010000088.1:0-8242 GCA_964426245.1 uncultured Synergistaceae bacterium | reverse complement strand
ATATCTTCATCGACGGGCTTCATGTGGGGCGTTTCTACGAGACGTTTCAGGAGGAAACGCGCAGGCTGGCGGACTCGGCGTCCCGCTGAGGCCGGCTTCCTCGCGGAAGCGGCTTTTACGAAACGACGAAGATGCCGCTTTGAGATGCGAGTTCGGCGAGCTTCCTGTCCTCGCGGAGAAGGGTTTCCGCATCCGGCAACCCGGTGGTTTCAACGCCGATTCCTGAAAAATTCCTGAGCAGATCGCGGCGGCGCTCCGTGTCGGCAAGGCGTCGTTCGAGCCCCTCCTTCAGCAGAACGATCGTCGTTTGCGTAAGGCTTCGGTGCTCCTTCTCCGCGAGGTAGAGCATTTTTTGATACAGCTCTTCGGGTAAATCCCGAACCTGAAGCGTCGGCACGATTCCCACCTCCCATTCATGCATTCTACATGTTATTTGCATGCGAATCAAGAGGTTGCTTTGTTCCTTCTACCGTAATTGCCTCCCTGTCGGTACGGTAGCTTCCTCTCTACGGATACGCTGCTTCCTTTCATATGTATTTGTTGCGCTTGACAGGATACTCTCTCCATTCTAAGATAATCCGCAACTTTATGTCCGAACAACGGGTTTCTTTCCGCTTTCTGGAATGAACTTCCGTATCCGGAAGTATTGTAGTACGTTTTTTCTGAAAAGGGAGGAGCATCTTCAAACCATGCAAGGAGGGGTTTCATATGGAGGAGAATGAGAAAAAAGGCGGTCCGCTGAGTTTTTTCATGAATTACAGCTGGTACAAGAAATACCTGCTTCCGGGTTTCATTGCCCAGTCGGTGCTGATCGCGGGAGGATACGGCACCGGGCGGGAGCTGGTCGAATACTTCGGACAGTACGGCCCTACGGGCGGACTCATGGGCATGGGGCTGACCTTTGTGCTGTGGGCGGCGCTTTTCGCCCTTACCTTCGAATTCGCAAGGGTCTTCAAGGCCTATGACTACCGGACCTTCTTTGAGCGGCTCATCGGCAAGGGATGGATCGTCTACGAAATTGCCTTCATCGTTCTGCTCTGCCTCATCATGGGCGTCGTCGGTGCGGCGTCCGGCAGCATTCTTCGGGATTCTTTCGGCCTGCCCCCCATGGTGGGATCCGGCATTTTCCTCGTGTGCGTGGCGTACCTCACCTACAGGGGCAGCAAAACCATAGAGGTGGCTCTCTCTCTGTGGTCGTATTTGCTGTACGCGGTTTTTATCGTCTTCCTGATCCTCGGGTTTTCCCATTTCGGCGAGGCGATCACCGCCAACTTCGCGGCGAATACGGTGAAACCGGGATGGCAGATGGGCGGATTCCAGTACGCTTTCTACAACATCGCGGTCACTTCGACGGTGCTCTTTTCCCTGAACTATCTCGAGAGCCGCCGGGAGGCGATTTTGTCGGGGGTCATGGCTGCCCTTATCTGCATCATTCCCGCAGTCTTCTTCTACGTGGTCATGACAGGCTTCTATCCCGACGTGCTGACCATGGAGATCCCATCGAACGGGATCATCGCGCAACTGGGAGTCAGATTCCTTCTGCCGGTCTGGCTGATCATCCTTTTCGGCACCATGATCGAGACGGGGGTCGGCTTCTTCCACTCCATCAACGAGCGTATCAACTCCACCCTGATCGAGAAAAGGGGCAAGGGCATGAGCAATCTCGCCAGGGGAGCCGTCGGCGCATTCCTTGCCATTATGGGACTGTTCATATCCAATTTCGGCCTGATCGGTCTCATCGCGCAGGGGTACGGAACGATAAGCTGGGTCTTCTTCATTTTCCAGGGCGTGGGGCTGTTCACCATCGGTATTTACAAGATCGCGCAACAGGGGAAATAAACCGTTTTCCCATTCCAGCAAAAAAGGCGGCCCTTCAGGTTCTTCCGGAAGGGCCGCCTTCTGCGTCACAGAGTCTCGATTCGCCGGAGGAATTCGTCCAGATGGGCCGGGGAAGGAACGCGGAGCCTGACGGATCTGCTGTCGAGGTCGAAAAAGCCCTGTCCCGGCTCGCAGGAGATGCCGAGCGCGCCGAGCAAGGCGGCGAGGTTCCCCGACTCCCGGGTGAGGAGGGCGATGGGGACGCGGAGGTCCGTGGCCGCCACGGTCAGCCCGTTCTTTCCTTTCAGGGCGTCCGTCATCTTTTCCTTGGCTGTCCGGACGTACTGCCGCGTTTTCTCGAGGAAGGCGTCGTCCTGAAGGATCATTCCGGCGAGCAGAGAATCCAGGGTGCCGATGATGAAGAGAGGCTGGAGTTTGCGGAATGCCAAAGCCATCTCGGGACTTCGAGTCACGGCAAAGCCGACCCGGATTCCCGCCGCCCCCCGTCCCTTTGAGAAGGAGCGGCAGGTTACAAGATTGGGCAGGTCGATGGATGCCGCGGATTCTTCATCGGAGAGGAAATCGCCGTAGGCTTCGTCGACGATCACCCAGGTCCCCTTTTTCAGCGCCTCCAAGGCGATCTGTTCGATTCTGTCGAGAGGAATCGCCTGTCCGGTGGGGTTGTTGGGGTTGTCTATGTAGATCAGGGAGTGCGCGTCCTGGGCCAGGCGCCGCAGGATGTCGGAGTCGATGGCGAACTTCGGCGCCTTCAGGCGAAGGGGGTGATAAGTTGCTCCCGTGTACAGAGCCTGGAGGATGGAGTCGGTGAACTGGGGGGAAAGCCCCGATATGGAGGAGCCCGGCCCGAGAACGAGCCGTAGAAGGGTGATGAGTGTTCCCATGGAACCGCTGCCGATCAGAAGATTCTCGGGTTTCACGTTCCATGCCGGATATTTTGAAGCGATCGCTCTCTTCAGGCTCTCCGGTTCCGGCTCGGGATAACCGCATATGGAGAGGTCCTCCGTCCGTTCCAGAAACTCTTTTACGCAGGGGGGCGTTCCCAGGGGATTCGTCCCCAGCCCGCAGTCGATGAGTTCAATGCCTTCGGGGTACGATATCTGTTCGGCAGTGGCGTACCCCTCCTGTCCCGTCGATAGATACTGGTCCTGCAGTTTTCCTTTCCACATTTTCAATCCCCCGCTGTTTGCCGTAGTTTTTTGCCTCTTCGTCGACGCGGACGTGGGCGTTTGTATTCCTTCTTCTGCATTATGCATCTCAATCGGAAGGCGGTCAACCGGCAGAGCTGCTCTTGCATTGCATTGCAAATCAATTCCAGAGTTACGCTATTACCTTGATCATCGGTCCCTTCCCAGGTCTGTCTGAAGACTCCGGAAAGATTTCTCCCGTGTTCGTCGGCATGAAACATCGTTCTTGAAACAGACTCTCGTTTTTCTCTGGTCTATCTCAAGGTGCGCGCATCAGACGGGCTTGACCACCACCAGGAGCATCTTGAACGCTTCGACCGCCGAGAGCGCGTGCCGGATGTTGGCGGGCATGACGATGCTCTCTCCGGCAGAGACGGTGTACGGCGTTTCGCCGATGGTGATTTCGGCCGTCCCGTCCAGGACGGTGACCATGGCGTCTCCGTTTGCCGCGTGTCCGCCGATTTTTTCTCCCTTGTCGATGGCGAAAAGGGTGATTCCCAGCTCTTTTCGCTGGACCAGCGTCAGGCTGACGATTTTTCCGGGCTCGTACCCGACAAGCCTGTCGAGCGCAAGCACTGTCGCATGCGGGATATTCTTCAGATACATCTCGTTATTCATTGCACTGCCTCCTCATTGTTCCGCCGCCTCTGCCGGCGGCGCATTGTTCGTCCTCTTCCGATCGTCGCTCCCGTTGTCCGGGAGAGGGGATGAGGAGCGGCGGACGATTCAAACGAAGTCTTCGAGCCGTTCGCTCACTCCACTCCGATCTGGATGAATTTACAGCGTTCCTCGGCCTTCACCGCATGGGGGGCATTCGGCGGAACGGCCACTATATCGCCCTCTTTCAGGAGAAAGGCGTCCTCTCCGATCGAAACTTCCAGGGAACCTTCCAGGACGGCGATCATCTCGAGCCCGGTAGAAAATTCGGCGCTGATGCTCTCTCCGCGGTCCAAAGCGAATAGAACGAGGCTTGTCGACTCCTCGGCGGACAAGGCGAGGCTGACGATCCTGTGTTCCCGGTATTCGACCAGGTCCTTCAGGATCATAGTCTGTGCGAACGGCACGTGTTTCAGTGTATGCAAGGCTTTTCCTCCTCTCTTGCTCTATCTTGAAAAATGTTCGATTGATCTAATGGGAAGTATAGCATTGAAAATAATGACTGGTGGTTGCCTGGGCAACGATGGACTTCATTTTTCTTTTGCCTTATGATGAGCGGAATTCCTCCGCGGAACGGGCGTTGCGGCGGAGACGGGGAGGCGTGATGATGATTGCCGGCAAAGGGTCGGTCGACGATGCGAAGATGTGCATGAGTCTGTGGGAGAAGTCCCCTCTGTTTGAAGGTTTATTACCGTCGGAGATTCCTCCCGTTCTTCGCTGCCTGGATGCTTTCCGGCGCCGGTATGAAAAAGGAGTCTGCATTCTCGACGTCGGAGACGAACTTTTTGCGGTGGGGATTCTTTTCGAAGGAGAGGCACATATTCACAAAGACGACGGAGCGGAAAGCAGAAACCTGGTCATGGAGCTGCGCGCAGGGGATATGTTCGGCGAGACGGCGTTGTGCGCGGGCATCCGGAAAAGTCCTTTCCGCGTCACCGCCGCGTCGGTCTGCGAGGTTTTATTTCTTCGCATGGACCGGATACTGCAGCCGACCGTGCCCCCTTGCCGTTTCCGGAGCCGGCTGGTGGAGAACCTGTTGAAATGGATCGCAGAAAAGAACCTCGAACTCGGGGAGAAGCTGGATATCGTCTCCCGGAGGTCCTTGCGCGACCGAATACGGGTCTATCTTTCCCGCCAGGCCGAGTTGAACGGCTCGCCGGAGTTCCGCATCCCCTTCTCGCGCCGCGATATGGCGGATTACCTGTATGTCGACCGCAGCGCCCTGTCGCGAGAGCTGAGCCGCATGAAGGAAGAGGGGCTGATCGACTTCGAGAGGAACAGGTTCCGCCTGGGCGGGGCCTTTTCTTCCGGCGTTTGGGAAAGGTGAAATGGAAAGAGTGATTTCCGGTTTTCCGGGATATTTGCGTTTTATGATATGCAACGGGCGGAATATGCGCGAAGGGTTGTCATCGGCGAGGAGATGATCACGATGCCGACATCACGATGCCGACATCACGATGCCGACGACCTTGACAAACCCCTCGGAATGCCGTTACCTTCTTCTTGAGGAGGTCTTCAAGGGATCCGGCCTTGTCCCGACGAAATAATCAGGTGGGGACGGCCGACGGATTTGTTTTGTCGTATGAACGACAGATACGTCCGAGGCGGAGGAGGGGGCGCATGAAGTATGTTTCGGTCGGCGACGCAGCGGAGCGTTGGGGTGTCGATCCCCGCGCCGTGCAGCGGTACTGCGCGGCGGGGAAGATACGAGGAGCGAAAAAATACGGGCGCGCGTGGATGGTTCCCGACGGCGCCGAAAGGCCTCCCGATAATCGGAAGAAGGCCGGGGATGCGCCTCCGCCGCTCTATCCGGGCTTGTTTCTTATGGAAAATCTGCGCCTGGACGGGCGAAGTCCGGAGGAGATTGCCGCGGAGCTGCCGGACGACGAGTGCCGGCGTGAGTTTTTCTGGGAATTCGCTTTTCTTCAGGGGAAAACAAGAGCGAGCATTGAGCTTTCCGCCCGGATGCCGCAGAACAGCCGCTTCCGCATGACGGTGCTGCATGGAAGAAATATCGCCGCTATCCGGAGGGGGCGGTACGATGCGCTGTGCCGCAGCATGGATGCGTTGAACGAATTGCGGATAGAGTACAGGGAATTCCCCGCCGCGCTTTCCTGCATCGAACTGGCGAATGCGGTGGTGTACGCGAGTATCTACGCGCCCTATCACTGCCCGGAGTGGCTGCAAAGGGGCGATTTCTCGGGGCTTCCCGCAGACGCCAAACCCTTTGCCCTCTACCTTTACACGTTGTATTTGAACAGCGCCGCTCAGCCTCAGCGGATGCTCGGAGTGACTGAGGCCGCGCTGGCGCAGACCCCGAGCCCCGGATTCACCGTCGCGGAGCTCTATCTTCGGATTATGCGCGTCAACGCGTTAATGACGCTCGATAAAAGAGATCAGGCACGGGAGCAGCTTGTTCAAGCGCTTGAAGAAGCGGTACCGTACGGCCTGTTCTCGCCTTTCTCCGAGCATCTCGCCACGATGCGGGGGCTGCTGGAGGAGGTCGCGCGCAAGCGCTTCCCGGAAGCGCACAAGCAGATTCTGAAAGGGTGGAAAGAGGTCTTCAGCGGATGGACGGAGATACATAACCGAATCCTCGATACCGAAACCACGAAGCTGCTGACCGCCAGGGAGTATCAAATCGCCCTCTTCCTCGTCGACGGCAGAAGCTACAAGGAAATCGCCGACAGAATGAACACTACGCTTGCCGGTATCAACTACTCTCTGCAGGTAATCCGGGAGAAGCTCGGCGTGAAAAAAAGCCGCGATATTGTGCGGTTCGTTTCGTGGTGTCAAAACAACAACAATAAAACCTGAGAAAATAGCCCGAATTTCTCAGTTTCTTCCTCCAATTTTTTTTATTATACTTAATCTACTGGTGCGCAACAGGGAAAAGCGTGTACGCTTTTCCCTGCCGCGGCTTTTCATAGAAGGAAGGGCAGGCGAAAGCGATCCGCCCCGCCTTGCCGCCTGAGGCTTGCATCCGCCGAAAGGAGAGAATGCTATGAACGCGAAAGGATTTTGCGCCAAACATTCCCTGTACCTGCTGCTCCTTCTGTTCATCGTCGTTCTGCTGAATCCGCCGTCGGCGGAGGGGGAGACGAGAATTTATGTGAATGCGGATGCCGAGCCGGGAGGCAAAGGTCAATCCTGGGGCACCGCCTACAACGATCTTCAGGATGCGCTGGGTGCCGCGGGCGACGGCACAGGAAACTGGGAAATATGGGTAGCGGCTGGGACGTACAAGCCTACCGATGGAACTAATAGAAATGTATCCTTTACCCTGAAAAACGATGTTGCCCTCTACGGCGGCTTCGCCGGATGGGAGACGGCGCGGGAGCAGCGGAACATCGCGGCGAACGAAACCGTTCTTTCCGGGCATATCGGCAGCGGACAAAGGAGCTACCACGTGGTGAAGGCGGATAATGTAAACAACACCGCCGTCCTCGACGGCTTCATCATCACCGGAGGGAACGCGGACGGTACCGGAGGAGGCTTGTCGGGGTACGGGGGAGGTATGTTAAACGATAACGGTGCCAGCCCTACGGTGAGCAACTGCACCTTCTCGGATAACAGCGCGACGAACCATGGCGGCGGTATGTCGAACGTACACAGCAGCCCGAATGTGACGAACTGCACCTTCTTAAATAACAGTGCGACCGATGGCGGCGGTATGTACAACTCTACCACCCGTTCGATGTTGACGAACTGCACCTTCTCAGGTAACAGCGCAGCCAAAGGCGGTGGGCTGTTCAATTATGATTGGGACAGTTCGGTGTTGACGAACTGCACCTTCTCCGATAACAGTGCGACCGATGGCGGCGGGATGTTCTGTGATGATTCAAGTACCCCGACGGTAAATAACTGCATATTCTGGGGAGATGGTACAACAGAGGGACAGGTGCGGGCCTACGAGGGCACATTCATGCACTCCGTCACCAATATATCGGGGGAGTACATATCGGCCACGGGCAACACGCAGGAAAACCCGAAGCTGGGGGAGCTCCTCGACAACGGAGGCCCGACGGCAACCCACGCCCTGTTGGCCGACAGCTCCGCCCGCGCTGCGGGAACTTCCTCGGGCGCTCCCTCGCATGACCAGAGGGGCGTACCACGTATCGGAGCGGTGGATATCGGGGCGTATCAGGATGCCGAGTACGGCATTGTAAAGATAACCATAGAACCTGCCGAAGCGCGAAACTTAGGGGCTATGTGGAAAATCGAAGGAGGAGATTGGCGCTATTCCGGTGCGGTGTCAGTCGCCCCCTCAGGGGTTCGGACGGTATCTTTCAAAGATATCGCAGGCTGGATACCGCCAAATTTGCAGATAACGGTGGAAAAGAACGTGACCTCGCCGGCTGTCGCCACGTACACCCCTCGCCCTGTCTCAACCGTCTATCGAGTTACTCAATCCGGAGCCGGTGCCGGAACGGGCGATTCTTGGGAAAACGCACTCAGCGAGGTTGATTTCAGGATTGCTTTGAAAAACATCGCAGGCGGAGAATACTGGGTGGCGGCCGGTACGTACGTGCCTGTCGCCCCTGCTGATCCGGGAGAGGTGA
>CAYRPJ010000087.1:0-8673 GCA_964426245.1 uncultured Synergistaceae bacterium | reverse complement strand
ACTTCGCGGACATCGAAAAAGAGTCAAGGACGGACATGGAGGCCGAGCCGCTACACGGTATCCGGATGGTCGATTTCCTCACTCTTGAAATTGAAATTACGAGAATGATTATACTGTCCGCAGATCCGGTGAAACCTCATTATCCGCATCCTGCAGCACGGCGTACTCTTGCTTGATTATGCGCTGAAAACTGTCGGGCAGCTCGTCCCATATGTGCAGATCCACACGGAAAGGCACGTTGGATTCCTCCAACGCTTCTTTCAGCAATGAAAAGCGCGTTTTTTGATCGTCGCCTATAAAAGCAACCACGTCCAAATCGCTCCATGGCTTTGCGGTGCATTTCACCCGGGAGCCGAATGCCCAAACAAGGGTATTGGGAATGTAGTTATGCAATAAGTCCCTGATCATGGCGAGGTGTTGTGGCGAAAGTTGAATATAAACAGCTACTCCCATGTTGATCCTGTCATTTTTTTAAGGAGATTGATTGCATCCGGAATGAAGAAGTTCATAAGCAGGACTGCTTCTTCCGCCTTTTCTTCAGAATAATTATGCGATGTGTAAATTCTGGCGTCGGCGTATTGAAGCCATTGTTCCACATTTGATTGCAGCAGCTTATTTTCTGCTGCGATCCTGAAAATTGGTTTGGGGCTATTGGGAATTTCCGGAATGCCGAGTTCTTCGTTAAGGTACCTTTTCAAGGTTTTCCACAGCGTGTCATAACAGGTTTCAAAACGTTGAATCACAGATTCCTTTATCGCCTCTTTTTCTAATGTGCCCAAATCCGTTCTGAAGCTAATCGTTAAAAAATTGTTGTACTGCGCTTCGAGGTGCTTCAAAGATTTTATAAGCATGCTGTAGTCTATCATTTGCAGCTCCTTGTATGTGTGTCCGTGGGCCTCTCGCGGGGCCTCGCCGCGTTCTGCCGCATACCGTTTTTTCGATTCCTCCGCGCGCCGTCAAAGTGCCAAAAGTATGCCACGAAGGCGCCGCTCGTTCAAGGAGGGAAAAGATTAGTCATCGATCCCATCTTTGATGGGGGGCGGTGACTGTAAGCATAAGAACCTTATAAATAGAAAGTATCACATGCTGGCTATTCCACTGCGGGAGAGCCGGGGAGGGCGAGGCAAAAAACAGAAACCGGCAATCGGAGGGCACAGCGCGGAATCGGCTTCCGGCCGTGCCCTTTCTCTTGAGGAGCCCCGTCACACCGATTCTTCTCCTGCTTGACCGCAGTCTCAAGAAATGTTATGTTTCTTGAAAGTATTTTTATCTACACGGCGTAAGAACTTGAGAATCAGGGGGGGCTATGGTGAAAGGATTATTGTTGAGGATCGAGACACCGGGCGGATATTCCAGAACCGCTTTTCTTCTTTTTTTCCTTCTGTTTTTCCTTTTTTTTCCCGCTCTTCCGCTGTACGCCGGCGTCAGCTATACTTTTGCGACCTACCCCGTCGGAGATCCGGAAAAAATGTACAGGGCCTTCGACCCGCTTGTCCGCTTCATCGCCTCGGAGACCGGGTGGACGATGCGGGCGGCCGTTACGAGGAACTACGAGGAGATGACGGAACGCCTGGCAGATGGTTCCGTCCATATCGCCTTCTACAGTTCGGCGAGTTATGTCGCGTTCGGCCCTTTCATCGAGGGGCTGACATACGTCGCCACCTACGCAGAACAGGACGGGAAGGGAAGGCTCCTGCCGTACTATCATTCCGCGATCATTGCGCTGAAGAGCGAGTCCATCGCAGATCTCGACGACCTGAAGGGAACCGCCTTCGCTTTCACGGACAGGCAATCCACGTCGGGGTACCGAATTCCTCTTCTCATGATGCGCGAAAAGGGGATCGAGCCTGAGCATTATTTCCGGAAAATTTTCTTTCTCGGAAGGCACGACTCGGTCATCGAGGCCCTTCGGGCCGGATCCGTCCAGGGCGGTGCGGTCTCGGACGGAACGCTGAACAACGCCGTCGCCCGCTACGGAGGAATTTTCGAAGTGCTCGCCCTCTCCGACCCCATTCCGCTGGATGCGGTTGTGGCGTCGCCATGCGTACCTCCGGAGCATGTCGAAATTCTGCGGAATATCCTCGTCTCCCTCACTCCGGATTCCCCCGTCGTCCGGAATATCAGGGAGCATACGGGGTGGCCCGCCGCGGGTTTCGTTGTCCTCGGCGACGAGTTCTACGAACCCCTTCGACGGGCCATGGAGTCGGAAGCACCGGAGGAGAAGAACTGACGGATGAAACTCTACTGGAAAATCATCATCATCTCCATCATCCCATTGCTGCTGACGCTCCTGCTCGGATTTTTCAGGCTGGAGTACATCCTGGATTTCCAGCAGTCGAGCCGGACGGCGGCGGACGATTTAAAAGTGGAGCTCCTCCGTTCACACTTCAGGAGCTTCAGGCAGGAGCGCGAACGGTCGGCCCGGATCCTCGCAGGGTCGAAAGAAGCCGCGCGGGCGCTCCAGGCGGGAGACACAAGTTTCCTTGTATCTTGGAGCGAACTCTTTCTCGATCCGCTCCGCTCCTCGAGGATCTTCTTCACCGACATGGATGGAATTGTGATCGCACGGGCTCACGATCCCTACCGTTTCGGCGATGATTTCGCCGATCATCCGGCATTCCGGCTCGCGGTCGCCGGAGAGGAGGTGAACGGAATCTTCGAACTCGAGAGGGAGTTGCTGATTCTGAAGATAACCCCGGTGAAGCTCTACGGAGAAATTCCTGTCGGAGCGGTGACTGTCGGGACTCCGCTGTCGAGCGCACTTCTCGCCGCGCTTTCCGAGGGAGCAGGAATGGGCGTGGAGATCGAGATAGAAGGTTTTCCTCCTGTCACGACAGGTTCCTTTGAAGGGGCCAGAAGCATTGTCCTGCAGCTGCCGGCGCTTTCTGAAGAGGGGCTTCGGGTGAAGCGCGCAGTCGCTTTTTTTACGAAGGACGAACTCGGATACGATCTGGCGACGTTTCAGAAGAATCTTCTCCGGACGATGCTTGCCGTCTCGTTCCTGCTCCCTTTCGCTCTTTTCCTCCTGCTCCGCCGCTATCTCCGCCCGTTTTCCCTGCTGGTTGACGACCTGACGCTGCTCACGGGAGGCAGCGGCGATTTCGACGCTCTTCGCCGTAAGCTCGCCGGAGCGTACCGTGACGCGAACCACGAGGTCTCCGTCATCGCCGATGCTCTCTCGAAGCTGATGGAGCGCGTGCAGGAGACGATCAGTCTCCTCGAATGGACCTCGCGGACCGACCCGCTCACCCGGATCAGCAACCGGCTGCATCTCGACAGCGTATTGCAGAACGAGATGATCTCGGCGCAGGAGAGCGGGGAACCTCTTTCGGTGCTCATTTTCGACCTTGATCATTTCAAGCGGGTGAACGACGATTTCGGCCACCAGTCCGGCGACAGGGTGCTGCGGCGCAGCGGAGAGATTCTGAAGAGCCTCGCCGAGGATGGCTTCGTCGGCCGATGGGGGGGCGAAGAGTTCCTCGCCGTTCTCCCCGGTATGGATCTCTTCCAGGCCTACCGGTTCGGCGAGCGCGTCAGGGAAGCTGTCGCGAATGAGCCGTTCCCGATCGACCGCGCCGTCACCATCAGCGCGGGAGTTGCCGGGATGATCCCCGGCGACACTCCCGGCTCGCTCGTCGGGCGGGCCGACAGGGGGTTGTACGAAGCCAAGGCTGCCGGACGCAACCGGGTTGTGCTGAAAAGCGGATAAAAGAGGCCGTTTTTCCGGAGCCGAGGCTACGACATTCTCTCGAGCGCGTTCTTGGGGCAGAGAAGGTGGTTGTAGCTGCTCGAAATGTGCTCTCTCATCGCGATTTCGGCATCCTCGGCGTTGCGCGCCTCCAACGCCTCGACGATCTTTCTGTGCTCCAGGTAGCTCAGCCGTTCCGTATCGTAGTTCGACTCAAGGCAGTAGAAGCTCATGAAAAACAGGACGTAGAGATTCGAACGCCAGTAGAGCTGCCGGATATACATCTCCATGTAGGGATTGCCCGACGACGTGGCGATATGCATGTGAAAATCCTCGTTCAGCTCCGCGTACTCCCCCTTCAGGTTAGCCTTGAAGGTTTCCTCCTCGCGCTCGTTGATGCGGCGGAGCTCACGCAGCACGCTCTCCGGCATGGCACGGGCGCACAGCATGGCCGCCTTGCTCTCCAGGGTTCCCCGCATGAAAAAGACGTCCTCGATATCCTTCGGCGTCAGGAAGGGGATCTGGTACCCCCTCGACATCTCCGTTTTCACCAGGAAACCGGTCGACGCCAACCGCCCCAGCGCCTCCCGGACGGGAGTTCTGCTCATTCCGAGCATTTTGGCCAGCGATGTCTCCAGCAGGCGGTCTCCCGGTTTGAACCGGTGCGACGCGATCAGCCGGACGATCTCCCTTCCCGCCCTTTCGGTCGCATTGGCGTTTACGTTGAAAGTCTCCTTTTCCATGAGGCACCTCGCAAGCATTTTCTATCGTTCCACCGAAGAAGGAACGATAGCAAGTGTATCAGATATTTCCCCCGGATGCATGTTTCAGCATTCAAGAAGACTTTTGTGGACTGTATACCTGAATCTCCCTCTTGACAGAAGAGACATCGCGCGCAATCATATACAAAAACGTATCCATAAATGAATCCTGAATTCGAGGAGGTGGACGACGAGCGCGAGGGGATAAGTGTCCGGCCATTCTGCTGCTCCAGCAGAGAGCGTCTCCGGATGTTCTCTGGATTTTCAAAAGGATGAAGGAGGAAAACGGTCAATGGAAGAACGGAAAACACGTGAAATATCCCTTCAGGGGGCAATTCTGATTTTCGGCTCCATATTGGCGATCATCGTCGTCGGAAGGCTCATCATGGGGTTCGACGTGGCGCTGCTTCTGATGTTCATCGGCATGTTCACCACCGCGGTCTACGTATTCCACTACAAGTTCACATGGCAGGATCTCTTCGATAAAGGCGTCGTCCCGATGATCGCCAGGGCCTCCGGAGCGATCATGATCCTGCTCACCGTCGGCCCGCTCATCGCGGCGTGGATGCTGGCGGGAACGATCCCCTACCTGATCTATACCGGACTTCAGATCCTCAACCCCGGCACCTTCCTGATGGCGGCCTTCGTCATCTGCGCCCTCTCGTCCACCATGACGGGAACGTCCTGGGGAACGGCGGCCACCTTCGGCGTCGCCTTCATGGGCATCGCCCAGGGGCTCGGCGTACCGCTTCCAGCGGCCGCGGGCGCGGTCGTCGCGGGAGCATATTTCGGCGACAAGATAAGCCCCGTTTCCGACACCACGGTCCTCGCCGCCGCAGTTGCCGAGGTCGACGTGGTGGACCACATCCGCTCCATGCTCTGGACGACCCTCCCGGCCTTCGTGATCAGCCTCGGGATCTACGGCTACATCGGTTCTCAGGCCTCCGGAGAGATTGACTACAGCTCGGTGAATGAAATCGTCGGCGCCATATCGAAGACCTTCAACATGACGCCGCTCGTCCTGATTCCGCCCCTGGCTCTGCTCGTCCTGGCCTATAGGCGCTATCCGACGCTTCCCGTGCTCTGGATAGCGATCGTTCTCGCCGTTCCCCTTGCCATGATGCAGGGGTACGACCTGAAGGACATCATGAGAGCCATGGCCTCCGGACCGAAGATCGTCACCGAGATCGCCGCGCTCGACAGGCTCCTCAGCAGAGGCGGACTCGCCTTCATGTCCGGCTCGGTCGTCGTCGTTTTCTTCGCCTACATCTTCGCCGGACAGCTCGAGTACACCGGCACCTTCCGGCGCATCTGCACCTCGCTGAAAGAGGGCTTCATCGGCAACAGCAAAGGACGCTTCGTCATGTCCGCCTCGATCTCCGGTATTCTCACCGGACTCGGCACCGGCAACTCCTACCTCAGCGAGATCGTTCCCGGCACGATGTACAAGGATCTCGCCGACGACATGAACATCTCGCGGCGAGTCCTCTCGAGAACGCTCGAGGACTCCGGAACCGTGGTCGTTCCCCTCATTCCCTGGTCCGCCGCCGGTATCTACATGTCGTCCGTGCTCGGCGTCCCGGTCCTGGAGTACGTCCCCTGGGCTTTCCTCTGCTGGCTGGGTTTCCTGACCGCCTGGTTCTACGGCTTTACCGGAATCGCGATCTGGCCTTCCGACAGGAAGAGCGAAGCGTAACGAACACCCTTCGTCAAGGGAGGCTCTTCGCCGAACGGGCGAAAGAGTCTCCCTTTCCATAATATGCTCTTCCCTATATACCGCGCCCGACCTCCGGCCGGACGCGGGAAAGGAGATCTTTTCGAATGCTCTTGATACGAAACGCCGACCTTTACGCTCCCGAACCGCTCGGAAGCCGCGACGTCCTGATCGCGGCCGGGCGGATCCTGGCCGTTCGTCCGGCCGGAGAGATCGATCCCCCGCACCTTTCCTCTCTCGATGAGACTTTCCGGATGATCGACGCCGAAGGAGCGCTCACAATGCCCGGCATTATCGACCGGCACGTCCACTTCAACGGCGCCGGCGGCGAAGGCGGCCCCTCCTACCGGACGCCTCCGCTCCAGCTCTCCTCCTTCGTGAAGGCGGGCGTCACCTCCGTGGTCGGCCTGCTCGGGACCGACGGAACCTGCCGCGCCCTTCCGGAACTGCTCATGAAGGCGAAGGGGCTTGAAGAGGAGGGGATCTCAACCTGGATCCTCACCGGAAGCTACGGTCTCCCGTCGCCGACGCTCACGGGGACCGTCCAGCGGGACCTCTGCCTGATCGACAAGGTAATCGGGCTCAAGCTCGCTCTCGCAGACCATCGAAGTTCGCACCCCTCCGTCGAGGAGATCCGCCGTTCCGTCTCCGAGGTCCGCACCGGGGGTATTCTCTCCGGCAAGGCGGGATTTCTGTGCGTCCATATGGGGAGCGAACCCGAAGGACTCGCTCCGCTGCTGAGGGCCATCGAGGGGACGGACATCCCGATCACCCAGTTCGCCCCGACGCACGTCTCGCGCAACGAGACGCTGCTGGCAGACGCCGCTGATTTCGGACGCCGCGGCGGATATCTGGACGTCACCGCCGCTCCGGGAAAGATGCCGCTCTTCGGCATGGGAACCTCCGTCGCGGTCGACCGGCTGCTCTCAAGCGGCGTCGACCCGAAGAACATCACTCTCAGTTCGGACGGAAACGGTTCCATGCCCTCCTTCAACGAGAAAGGGGAGATGACGGGATTGCGCGTAGGTCCTCTCGACTCGGTGTTCGAGTCGGTGGCCGAGATGCTGCACGACGGAGAACTTTCCCGCGAACAGATTCTTTCCTTTGTGACGGCGAACCCCGCGGACCATCTGAAGCTCCCCCGCAAGGGGCGCATCCGCCCCGGCTGCGACGGCGATCTCCTCGTGCTCGGCGGAGACTACCGCCTCCGCACCGTCGTCGCGAAGGGGAGGGTCCTGATGGACGGCGGAGACGTGATCGTCAAGGGCACGTTCGAGTAACGCCCTGGTAAACGGAAAAAGACGGGAGGGGCCGAAATGTTCCTCCCTTTTCGTATTCCCGCACCGGAAACCCCGCGGCAACGACAGTGTTCTTCCCGATGTGAATTCTGCTTTTCGGGACAATATTTTGACAGTTGGGAACCCTTCGTGTAGAATTCCGTTTAAAGGCTTCTCGTAAAAAGTCGGAACCGCGTTCTCCCGGAGATTAAGGGGGTTTTCTGCGTGTTCAGCCGCTCTTCGGGGCGGGAAAAAAGACGAGAAGCACGAAAAACGCTCCACAATACAAGGGGAGGTGCGTCATGAAGAAGTCCGCTGCGGTGTTCGCCTGTTTTTTCCTGCTTCTCTTTCCGGTGTTCTGCATATCCGCATCCGCCCGGGATAAACCGGACGCCGAGGATATAAAGAGAATGAGCACGTTTCTGAGCAACTTTACCGAGGCGACATTTTTCGAAATAACCGATGTGAACTCCCTGACGCGGGATGAACTGGTTTTTTTCGGCATCCAGCATAACTACATCAACAACTTCAAGAGCAGAATCAAGAAATGCCCGGTGAAGAACTGCGAGCACGGCCCCTTCGTCATCGAAGAAAAGTGGGTGAAGGAGTCGCTGAAGAAGTATTTCGATATAGACTTCAAGGACATCACCGGTCAGGACGATCCGGACAGCATGATGTACTATGACGGCAAGCTGTACCACTTCCGCGAGGCTGAGGGAGGCATAGTCTACTACGTGCAGGTGCAGAGCTTCTTTGAAGAGGGCGGTCTCCTGCAGGTGAAGGGACATCTGTACAACAGCGAGGACAAGCAGGATATTCCGGCGCTCCTCCGTGCCGTCGTAAAGCCGCACACGTTCGGCGGAAAGAAAACGTGGGCGCTGCTCTCCCTGGAGACTCTCTGGAACTAAGGGGCAATCGAAGGCTGCGCAGAAAAAAGGAAGATTCTTCCAAAGGGCATTCGAACAGATCTACAACAACGAGGGAACGGAGTCCGGCATCTGCCGGAACGCGTTCCCTCGTGCTTCGCAGGAATTTTCACACAAAAAAACCGATACGCCGCCCCAAATCCGCAGGCAGAGGGAGCGTCACCGGTGCTCGCTGGGGCCGCTTTTCCGTCTTGACAAAATTCTGTCAAAGAGGTATCGTTTTATTGTCGACAAACGACATAAAAACGAAAACCTCCACAAGGCGGTGACAAGATGTTGCTCTTTCCGGCTTCAGAGTACGCGGAGC
>CAYRPJ010000086.1:0-8839 GCA_964426245.1 uncultured Synergistaceae bacterium | reverse complement strand
CGGATGCATCGAACGCCGTCGCTATGGGGGCGAATATTCCTCGTACCGTATTCATGATATTTGCTCTCTCCTTTTTTAAATGCATGATATTTCCTATATGGTACTTCAAAAGACCATTTACGGGAAGCCCCGGAAGACGCATGTTCTTCACAATGCGTCCGTCAGAACAAATACACGGCCGAAAACGCGGCAGCATCTCTCCTGTTCGCCCATCCGGGCGGCAAGGGACGCTGCAACCGTGCCGTTTCCTTTCGAAACCTACTTTTTCCACTCTGGAAAGAGCACTTCCCCCCACCCTTCCGCCGAGTTGTCGACCTTCCCGTCCCGCATGACGATCCTGCCCCGAACGACGGTATGCACCGGTTTTCCGATAAGCCGGAAGCCGTTGTACATGGGAGACGTCTCCCATGACTTCGTGACGAACTTCCTGTTGTCGACGGTGAACTCGTTCTCCATATCGACAATCACGAAATCGGCGTCCCCGCCCGTGCGAATCGCTCCTTTGCGGGGCCAGAGGCCGAAGATCTTCGCGGGATTCTCGCAGAGAAGCTCCGTCATGCGCTGCATGGTGAGCCTGCCGTCCCGGACCGCGGTCAGCATGAGAGGGAGCGTCAGTTCGATGAAGGCGGAACCCGCTGCGGCGGTGAAAATATCTTTCATCCCCTTCTCTTTTTCGGAGGCGAGGAACGGGCCGTGATCACTGCCGATGAAATCGACCGATCCGTCGTTCACGTACTGCCAGAGCTTCTCCATCGAATCCCTGCTTCGAAGAGGCGGATTTCCCTTGGCGTACGGTCCGTACCGGTTCACGGTCTCTTCGTCGAGGAACAGATAGTGCGGGCAGGTCTCGAGATAGACGTCCATTCCGTCGCTCTTTGCCTTTTTGACCAGATCTGCGGCCTCAGGGGTTGAAATATGCGCGAAGCTCACCCGTGTTCCTGTTTCCTTCGCGAAGAGAAGCAGTTTTGCCACGGTCTCGATCTCCGTGATCGGAGGACGGGACTTGTAATGGTACTCGAAGCCGGTTTTGCCCTCCGCCCGGAACTGCCGGATCAGGCGCTGGATCATGTCGTTGTTCTCGGCATGCACGGTGAGAATGAGCCCTGTTTTCGCAACGGACCGGAAGCCGTCCCATATCTCCCCGTCGTTCCCCATCGTGAGCCCCCGGAACTCCCCGTCCCTCCCTTCGGGCGCCTGATGGAGAAAGGTCTTGAACGCGACGATCCCCTCCTCGCCCATTCTGGCGACCTCCTCGGGAAACTCGGCGCCCGCCGCGCCGAAAAAGGCGCAATCGACAAAGAGTTGAGGCTCCGCCACCCGGATGCGGTTTTTAAGAACTTCCGGGGAGTACGGCGGAGGCGAGGAGATCGGGTGCTCCAGGAAGCAGGTCACGCCTCCTGCAGCCGCGGCCCTGGTTTCAGTCGCGAACGTGCCTCGCTCCGAATGCCCCGGTTCCCGAACATGAACGTGAGGATCCACTACTCCGGGCAAAATCGGATTGCCTCCGGCGTCCAGGACGGCCACAGCCTCGGGAAGAATCTCATCGCGGCAAACGGCAATCGTCTTGCCGTCCTTCACTGCAATGCCGCCCTCGAAGAACTCGCCTTCCTGGCATACTCTCCCGTTTCGAATCACAAGATCCGCTTTCACTCCAACGACCTCCTTATGGACGAAACAATAGACGTTCGTCTTCCTGAAGATTTATAGTTCCTCCGGAGAAATTCGTCAACGATTTTGCACGATACATTTTAGTTTTTTTGAAGTCTCTCCTCCGCCGGGAGAGAATAGGGTACAATAGAATGCAACCAGACGAAAAAGGAGGCGTTCCATGGCGCACTGTTCAAAAACCCCTGCCCCGACCGGCGAATCCGAACCGCAGATTCTTCCGGACATGACGGTCCAGATGATCGCGGACCGCTTCGCCCGCGACGACAGGGTTCTTGCGGTCTACCTGTTCGGCAGCGGTGCTAGAGGCGCAATGCGCCCCGACAGCGACATCGACATCGGTGTTCTTCCGGCGCCGGGCGTACAGATCTCCTCCCTCGAACTCGCCGATATCGCCGCCGGACTCGCCTTTGAAACGGGACGGCCCGTCGACGCGGGGATCGTGGACTCCCGCGATCTCGTCTACGCGAAGGAAGCGCTGGACGGGCGCCCGATTTATGTGCGCCCGGGAAACGAAGCCGGACTGAGGGCTGCGGTGCTTCTGGCTCTGTACCTTCGCTTCAGCGAAGACCGGAAGGAGGTAGTCGATGCCTACGGCGGATGACGTGATCCGGGGCAAGGCCTCAATCATCGAACGGACGCTGCGGCGTATGAAGGAGGTGTATGCGGCCGACCCCGGGCTGAAAAGTTTCACCCATATCGACGCCATGACGCTGAACATAGAGCGTGCCTGTCAGGCCGCCATCGACGCGGCGATGCATCTTACGGCGCGCGAGCATCTCGGCCTGCCCCGCAACAGCGCGGACGCATTCCGGCTGCTCCATCGAGCCGGATTTCTCTCGGAAGATACGGCCCGTGCGATGGTCGCCATGACGGGTTTCCGCAACATAGCAATCCACGAATACCGGGAACTGGACATCTCCGTGCTCCATGCCGTCGCCGCGGAGCGATGGACTTCGATCGTGGATTTCTGCCGGGAGCTCGGCCTTACAATTCGCCCGTGAGGAGCTGAAAGGTGTGAAAGCAATCCACATCTCGCTGTCCGACGGAGATCGGCGATTAGGGATACCATTGGAGGCGCGGGGAAGAACCGCTGAAAGAGGGGTTGGCGGATACAATGGCGGCCATAGTTGAAGCCGCCGAGTGCAGGGCGGAAAAAACGCATCACGAATACAAAGAGAGCGGAGGGAAAAGATGAGAAACATATTCGATGAAATCGAAGATCTGTACGAACGAACGCGCCGGAAGGAGAAGACTTTCGACGGCGAGGACTACGGAAGCGGGGGCGGTGACAAACCGAGACGAAGGATGTCCTTCAACTTCGGATTTCTCAAGATCCTGCTGCCGGTTCTGGTGATCGCAATCATAGCCTGGCAGGGATTCTACATCGTGCCGGCCGGGTCGCGCGGAGTCGTCTTCCGCCTCGGAAAGGTCGTGAATGTCGCCGACCAGGGAATGAACTTCAAGCTGCCCCTGATCGACCAGGTGACAATCGTCAACACCGAGCAGATCCAGCGCTTCGAGTACGGCTACCGGACGGTGAACCCGGGGCCTCCCCCGACGTATTCGGACCGCCCGGAGGAGTCGAAAATGCTCACCGGCGACAACAGGATCATCGAAATCGACTGGGTGCTCCAGTACCAGGCGGGAGTGCCGGAGAATTACGTGGTGCACCTTCCGGCGGATCCGTGGGCCCGCGAGAGGATGATCCGCGATATCGCCGAGTCGACGCTTCGCGAGGTCATCGCCTCCCGGACGCTCGACGACGTTCTCACCACCGAGAAGGAGGCCTCCCAGACCGAGGCGAAGATGCTCATCCAACAAAAACTGGACTTCCTCAACACCGGCGTCTTCATCGTGGCGGTCCAGTTCCAGGATGTGAATCCCCCGAAGGCCGTTCAGGCCGCGTTCAGCGAGATCAACTCGGCCCGCGCAGAACGGGAGGCGCTCATTATGGAGGCCGACAAGTACGCCAACGAAATCCTCTCGAAGGCCCAGGGAGAGGCGGAACGCATTTTGAACGAGGCCGAGGCCTACAAGTTCCGCCGAACCTCGATCGCCGAGGGCGAGGCTGCCAGAATCCGCTCGCTGAACAACGCCTACCGGCAGAATCCCGACCTGGTGCTGAACAACCTCTGGCTCGAGACAATGGAACAGGTCTGGCCGAAGCTGAAGGTCTTCATTGTCGAAGGCGGGGAGAGCGCCATACAGCTCCTTCCGCTGGAACAGTTTTTCAATGCGGCGGGAGCCGGACGATAGGAGGATGGAGTCATGAAAAAATATATGCTGGGGATCGGAATTCTGTTCGTCTTCCTGCTGTTCACGGGCTCGTTCTATATCATCCGGGTGGACGAGCAGGCCGTGGTGCTTCGCCTGGGAAAGGTGGTCGCTTCGAGGATCGAGCCGGGGCTGTACTTCAAGGTCCCCTTCCTCGATCAGCTCACAATGTACACGAAGAAGCTCATCGAATACGACGCCGACCCGGTGGCCGTGGTCACGAGCGACAAGAAAAACCTGGTCTTCGACACATTCGCCATCTTCCGTATTTCGGATCCCGAGACCTTCTACCGGCGCGTCCGGACGGTAGCGTCAGTGCAGCAGCGTCTTGACGACGCGATCTATTCCGCGGTCCGCGTCGTCTCCGGCCGCCTGACGCTGGACGAACTGGTGAAGGACAGGCGACAGGAAGCCCTGCAGCAGTCCCTGGCGATCGCCGAGGCGCAGGCGAAAGAGTACGGCGTGCAGATCCTTTCCGTGGCCTACAAGCGCGTCTTCCTGCCTCAGGACAACGAACAGGCGGTCTACCGTTCGATGCAGGCCGAGCGGAACCGCGTCGCGGGGCAGCTCCGGGCCGAAGGACAGGCCGAGGCGATCACGCGAAGATCGCTCGCCGACAGGAGAGAAGTCGAGATGATCGCCGAAGCCCGAAGAAAGGCCGAGGAGATCAAGGGGCAGGGGGACAACATCGCGCAGAACACGCTGGCGAACGCCATCAGCGACGCGAAGGAGCTCTATCTCTTCATCAAGACGATGGACTTCTACCGTGATGTCCTTCCGGGAACCCCGATACTCCTTCGCCCCGGCGGAGGCATCCTGCGGTATCTCACGGGCGTTCAGGAACGATAATCAAGACGGAGAGGAGGTCCGGACGGCTTAGAGGCTTCCTTTTTCCTGTTCTACTCACACACGAGGAGGAGATATCATGAGCGAATTCACACCCTGGCACAACGAGACGCTCGGCCGAAAGGTCGTCGAGGCGCTGAAGAAGAACGGATTCGAGGCCGAATTCTTCGCGACCGGAGCGGAGGCGGCGGAGAAAATCCTCGAACTCGTCCCCGACAATGCGTCCGTGGGATTCGGAGGATCCTGGACCCTCAAGGCGATCGGCATCGCGGAGAAACTGGCGGCACGCGGCAACACAATTCTCGACCACGGCGCGCCCGGACTCACCAACGACGAGAAGCTGTCGATCCGCAGGCAGCAGCTGACCTGCGACGTCTTTCTCTCCGGCACGAACGCCGTCACGATGGACGGGAAACTCGTCAACGTGGATGGGTTCGGCAACCGCGTGGCGGCCATGATTTTCGGCCCGGGCAAGGTCATCGTCGTTCTCGGCGCCAACAAGATCGTCAAAGATATCGACGCCGCAGAAGAGCGGATCATGACCAAGGCGGCTCCCATCAACAACAAGCGTCTCGGAACGCCCAACCCCTGCACCCAGACCGGAGTCTGCATGGACTGCCAGGGACCGACGAGAATCTGCAACATCACGACGATCATCCGGAAACGCCCCCGGGGAACGAACTTCCACGTTCTGCTTGTCGGCGAGGAACTCGGTTTCTAAAAGAACCGCGCTCCAAACAAAGATCGAGGGGAGGCGCTTCTTGAAAAGCGCCTCCCCTCGATTTGAAAAGATCACTTCGCACCGACTTCACTTTCATCACCCCAGAGCAGAAGGGCATTCTCGGATACGATGCGCTCCTTGAGCCGAACAAACTCCTCCCTGGTGAGGAAGAGGGGGCGGATCTTCCGCTTCGTGATCCCTTCGATCTTCTCCGCGAGGCTTTCAAAGTACGTGCGATCGATTTTCCCCACCAGAACGAGATCGATGAGCCCCGAGTCGATTCCCTTCGCGTAATCGCCCGTCACCAGGGCAAGATCGACATTTCCGAGTCGCGAAACGACATGCTCCACGACCTGGTCGATGCCGAGCGTCTTGGCGGCGATGCGCTGGAGCTCCGGGAACAGGGGGTGGCTGGTGTTGGCGCGGTAGACTTTCGTCCTGCCTTCGTCGGAGCATTCAAGAAGCCCCGCCTCGGAGAGCCTGTTGAGCTCGACGCGGACACCGTTTGTGGATTCGCCGAACTCGTCGGCGAGTCCGCGGAGGTATGCGCTGGTGTTCGGATTCAAAAAGAACTTCAGGAGCAGCCTGGCGCGGGTCTTTGAGGTCACAAGGGATTCGAGCATAAGTTGTCCTTTTCCTGATGGATTTAGAGTAATTTTATTGCTCGAAAGAGAGATTGTCAAATATGCGGGGATTGTTCGTGGAGAGGAATACGGTTGCCGGCAATCAGGCCGACGGCAGAGAAAAGAAAAAGGTGCTCCCCTCGCCCGGTGTACTTTCGGCCCAAATTCTTCCTCCGTGTTTCTCGACGAATTCCCTGCAGAGAACCAGGCCGAGCCCCGTACCGCTTTCCCCTTCCGTGCCTCTGCTGCTGCCATGGTTGACGCCGACTTGAAACAGCTTTTCCAGAGCCTCCCCGGAAATGCCGAGCCCGTTGTCGCGCACGACCACTTCGGCACTCTCCCCGCTTTGGCGGGCAGTTACGGCGATACTGCCTCCCGAGGGAGTGAACTTCAGCGCGTTGCTCAGAAGGTTGCGCAGCACGGTGCCGATCATCGCAGGGTCCAGGCGGGCCGTAAGAGAATCCGGAATATCGTGCGTAATCGAGATGCGCTTCTCGAGAGCTCTGGACTGCAGCAGTCCGGCGGCCTGCCCGACAAGCTCGCGGATGCTGTACCGGACGGGATTGAATTCGATCACCCCGCGCTGCGATCTTGACCATGTCAACAGGTCCTCCAGAAGTTGAAATGTCCTGCTCGCATCATGCGAAGCCAGCGAGACAAGTTGCTTGAACTCCTCCTCCTCAAGCGTGTCGTAGTCGTCCCGGAGCATTTCCAGAAGCTGCGAGATCCCGCCCACGGATCCGCGGAGATCATGAGCGATGATGGACAGAAAAGTGTTTTTCATCGTGTTCGCGGTCTCCAGAGCTTTTTGAGACGCCGACAGCTGCAAATTCTTCTTGACCAGCTCGCGACCCATGTTCGCCATTTCGAGGTTCAGAACCGACAGCCTGGAGACGATCTCCTGATCCTCCGTATCCGTGCAGGCAGCGTACAGGACCAGCTCCTCGCCGAGGCACGCGGCCATGCAGTCAAGCGCAAGAACCGAACCCTCCGCGAACTGAAAGACAAGCGGAACATTCCTCCTCTCAGTTCCGGCATGGCGGAGCTGCGGCAGGAAGTCCTCCTGTCCTTCCCGGAGAACATCTCCCAAAAAACATAACGTATCATGCCCGCTCTCTTGAAGAAAGCGTTTAGCCCGGTCGTTGCCCTCCAGGATCACACCGTCACGGTCGAGCAGCAGAGCGAAAAGAAAGCTGCAATGACCGAAAAAATCATTGAATATCGATCTGCTTTTCATAGGATCGGGAGCGCTGTTCACTTTCGAATGGATTCCTCCCAGAGCGAGTTCGCCGTATAGAGCGCCTCCAGAGCGTCTTTCGGAGAGGCGTCGGCCCCGATGGTGCGCCATAAGTTCGGAGAAAACGAGAAAGCCCGTCCTCCAACGAGAATTTTCGTCCCGGAAAGCGCCTCGTCCGCGCGTATGGACGCGATCAGATCGGCGGCCTTTCCGAGGTTGAAAGGCATTGTCACCGAAATACCGACGAGAAAGGGTTTTTCGTTGGATATGAGAGCCAGCGCTTCCCCGGCGGGAACATTGCTGCCGACGTAGAGCGTATCCCACCCGTCCAGATCGAGCACATCGGCGACCATGCGGGCTCCCAGTTCGTGATATTCGTTGGCGGAAGCGGAGATGATCGCTTTTCCCTTTGGTTTGTCCAGGCTGATGAATTGCATGTGCTGCGAAGCGAGAATGCGCGTGACAATAGCCGTAGCGAGGTGTTCCCGGGCGACGGAGAGCTTGCCTTTCTGCCACAGTGCTCCGACTTCGACCATCGCCGGCTGGACGACGCCGAGGTAGAACTCCTGAAGTTTCTCTTTTCCGGTAACGTAGCCTGTAGCACAGTTGTGGCACAACGAAAGGTTTCCCTCGAGAAGACCGCGCAGGAACTGCTCTTTGAGGGGAGAAAGATGGGGAAACGGATCCTTGTTTTCTTCATGGGCTTCCCGGGAAAGGGCCGTTTCCAGAAAGAATTCGTGGTGGTCGATCATCCAGGAATAGACGGCGCCGATCTCGCGGGCGCTGGAGGACGGCAGATGCTTGCGGACAGCATCCAGCCAGCAGCGGAGTGCCGCCGGGAAGTAGTCGGGAGAGAAACCGTGCGCCCGATAGGCGATGTACACCCAGACGACGGTCTCGGTGAGGAGCTCCGGCATATTCAGCCGGAAGAGGGTGTACATGAACTCGACATGATGGCGATGATTCTGAAGCATCATCTCGACCTGGTCCGACACGAGGCCGGCCTGTTGTTTCATTGCCTCGTCGACGTCCGACAGCATCGCCGACGTGTTTCGCGCATAGTCCTGTGCCGCCGTCTGCGACACCTGCGGAGGAATGCATGCTTTTTGATGAGTCGACACAATCACCAGCTCCTTTCTGCTGTGAAAAATGCCCTGCGGCAGACTCATATCAGAGACGAAGCGTCTACGCAAAAAGTAAGGTTCCCACATGGCGATCGCCGGTATTGCAGGAAAGTATATCGTCGCAGCTTTGGGAAGAGACTGCGCTACAAATCGATTTTACACGATCTTTTTCCAAATGGCGACTTTTTCATGTTCCGCAGATGAATTTTGGCCGCGCTGCTGCGTAGAAAAGGTACAATTTGCCGTCATGCGGATTTCAAGTATATGCAAAAACGCCGAAGGCCGTCCGTAATAACGGACGGCCTTCGGTTTCTGTATGAAAGGATTTCCGGCGGCGACCTGCTCT
>CAYRPJ010000085.1:0-9666 GCA_964426245.1 uncultured Synergistaceae bacterium | reverse complement strand
AACCGGGGACCTGCTGATTACAAGTCAGCTGCTCTACCAACTGAGCTACACCGGCCCTTGGTAAAACCCGTTTTTCAACGTTGGTCAGAGTTTTTTTCTTTCATTTCTTTTGCTGACCTAAATCCCGCGAAGCGAACAAAAAATAGCGTAAATCTGCATGGATACTCATCTCGCGGCCTCTCAACGAGTAAGTATTCTATCATGGGGTTTTGGCTTTGTAAAGCCCTTTTCCGGTAGATTTATTTTGTGCTTTTGTACGCCGAGATGGAGCCTTGCATATTCGGAATCAGCTTAAAAAAAAACGGAGGTTTCATCATGGGAAAAAATCCTGTCATACGAGTTGAAGTCGAACCCGAACCGAAGGAGTACATCGAAGAGTTTATCCGCTTTCGAAAGATCACGAAAAACATTACTCCTAACACCGAACGAGAATACCGGCGTTATCTCTCTTCCTTTATTGATGAACTCGGCGGCGAAGAGGAGATCGGGAAAGGACGAGAACGGAAAGTTGCTCTCGGGTGGTTGGAAAAACCGCTCGAAGGCGGCCTTCACGAAGTAAAGACCATATCCAACGGAACATTTAATAGAAAGCGCGCATATCTTCGGGCTTTTTTCCGGTGGTTGAAAGAAGAACACGAAATTATCGCTGAGGATCCGCTGAAAGGGATCCCGAAGAGAAAAGAAGAACATCGCAGAATCACTTTCGGAAAGGACTCTGTGAAGGCTGTCGAAGAGGAACTGTATCGGATTTATTTGGAGACGCCGAAAATGACCAACCTTCGAAATTTCCTCGAGTTCGTTTTCATCTCCGCCGTCGGAACGCGAGGCACGGAAACCGGATCTTTCGCACGCGAGCATATCGACCCGAAAACGTGCATGGTCTTTCTCCCCGCGGGGATCACGAAGACGAAAACTTCCCGCCATGTTCCTCTTCCCTTCGTCGAACCCTCGCTCTGGATGAAACGGGCTAGAAAGGGAGTAAAAACGCGCTTTCAGGAACTCTTGGAGGCGTATTACCGCGCCCACGAGCAGGAGTATCCGGATCCCGCAACACCGTTTTTCTGTTCTCAGGCGGGCACTCCGCTCTCCTCCACCGCCCTGTGGCAGGCGATCAAGCCGACGATGCGAAAGTGCGGGCTCGACGTTCCCCCCCACGATCTTCGGCACTTCGCCCTCACACAGATCGCATTTCACGGCGGCGCTCCCGCAGTGCAGGCGATCGCCGGGCATACTTCGCCCGTCATGACGGCACGATATGTGAATCCGTCTCCGGAAATGGTATGCGGGATGGGGCTCGAGGCGATTCGAAAAGCAAACGATATGCGAATCTGATTTCTTTTTGCTGACCTTTTCCCGAAAAGACGGTGAGAGAGAAAAGGCAGCAGTGGAAGAAATATACTCGAAGGCTTGCAAATAGACACTTTTATGGTTTTCGGACGGAACGACCAGAAGTATTTTTTTCTTGCTGATTGATAGTCAGCCGAAGAAAGCGCGTAAGATCGAAGCAACGAAATAGAAAAAGGAACTCTCGAATACGAATGTGTAATATTAGGAAAGGCTTAAAAGACGATAAAGGAGTGGCTCTACAAGCGTATAACCGCGGCTCTATCGGAACGTAATAATCATATAATACCGAAAGCCTATTTGCCGGAGACTTTTTCAGTGATTCCTTCAGACCGATATGAGCAGTTAAAAAAACAAGCCCCCACTAAAGGTGAGGGCTTGGTTACTTGTTTTAAAAAAATAATAGCAGTACTATATAAGCAAATGTACTATTCTCAGTTAGTTGCAGCTTCCAGCATCTGATATTCCCTACTTATCATCAGTTCTCTGTTTTTTCTTGCAAGAGCAAGAGGACGAAAACCATCTTTGTTCCTAGCCATTGCATCAGCCCCGCCTCTCAGAAGCACTTCGACAACCTCAGGATTTTTTGTAAATTCTGCGGCCATATGCAACGGCGTGGCGCCTGCTCTGTTTTTTGCATTCACATCGGCCCCAGCCTTCAGGAGTGTTTCTATTGCTTCAGGGTTAGTATTATTACGTGCGGCATAATGCAAGGGTGTCCAGCCTCCATCAGTCCGCGCATTCACATCGGCTCCAGCTTTCAGGAGTGCTTCTATTACTTCAGGGTTAGTATTATAACTTATGGCACTATTCAACGCTGTCCAGTCTCCTTCAATCCACACATTCACATCGGCTCCAGCTTTCAGGAGTGCTTCTATTACTTCAGAGTTAGTATTTCCTGCGGCAAAAAACAATGCTGTCTTGCCTCCATTAGTCCGCGCATTCACATCGGCTCCAGCTTTCAGGAGTGCTTCTATTGCTTCAGGGTTAGTATTAGATTCTGCGGCAATATGCAACGGTGTCATGCCTCCATCAATCCGCGCATTCACATCGGCTCCAGCTTTCAGGAGTGCTTCTATTGTTTGAGGTTTAGTATTATATCGTGCGGCAATATGCAACGGTGTCATGCCTCCATCAAAAGGCCGCGCATTCACATCGACTCCAGCCGTTAACGCCGCTTGAATTTGAGCAAGAGAACCGTGCCTACAGAGATCACTAAATTCCCAATCGCTCATATTCCCCCCCGCCAACGACGGCAGCACCAGCACCAACGCAACTACCAACAACATTTTTTCCCAAAAGTTTCGGTTCATTTCCGACTACCTCCTTTGTGTGTTTGGGAACAGTTTAACTGATTGCATCCTCCGAAACAACCTCTCCGAAGTGTAGCAATCTTTCAAGGCGCATTGTTTTCATCGCCGTTTCCAACAACGCCTCCAGCTTGACCATTTCACCGCGCAAATAGAGAATCTCGTCCTTCCGGGGAGCGGTCCACAGGATAATGGATCAGACAGAATGCCCCTTATCTGCTTGCCCGGTGCAGAGCTTCGCGTGCGGACCAGAAGCTTCCCGCGCTTGAGGACACCATGAGGAAGGCCGTGCTGAGAAACGGCTCTCCGAAGCGACTCTACGTGGACAACGGGAGGATCTTCATCTCGACGTGGATGAAGCTCGCCTGCGCGCACTTGAAGACAAGGTTGATAACCGCCGGAGTAGGACAATGCCGCGAAGGGTTATGGAGAGTCGTCGATTATGCGGAGCTTCACCTCGGAAGCCTTAAAAGAAGCGGTACGACCCCCGATTCGCTCTCCATAATCACTTCTTATGTAGAGCTGCACATAAGAAGGGGAAAGACGACGGCTCTCCGGCGCTTCGCCGCCGATCTGGACGCCAACCGCCACCGGATGCTGTACGTCTGCGACTCCTGCCTGAGCGTGCGCAACTTCTACCGGGAGGTGTTGCACCGGCTCGGCATCGCTCCGCGTTTCAGTCGGGGGGACGCGAGGCGACAGTTCCGGAAGGCGCTTCAGGAGGCGAAGGAGGAGCGCAAAAGCCCCGTGCTCGTAATCGACGAGGCGCATCTGCTCTCCCGGGAGATGCTCGAAGAGATCCGCTTTCTTCTCAATACCGGAATGGACTCCGAGAGCGTTCCGGCGCTGCTGCTGGTGGGGCAGAGCGAGCTGAGAGACGCGTTGAGACTTCAGGTGAATCAGGCGATAGCGGGAAGAGTGGACATCCGCTTTCATCTGGGAGCGATGGACAAGCGGGAGACGGCCTTGTACGTCGAGCGGCACATGAAGGCGGTGAAGGCGCCGAGGGAGATATTCACTTCGTCGGCCGTGGGAATGATTCACGAATATTCCGGAGGTATTCCGCGGAAGGTGAACAAGGTTGCCTCGACGTGCTTGCTGACGGCTGCGGCGAAGAGCGAGGCTCATGTGGACGACCATATTGTGAAGAGTGTTCTGGTGAACGAATTCGAGAGCTGAACCGATGGGCGGATACGTCCGCCCATCGGCAGACAAAATAGCAAGTCAGCTTCGCGGACATCGAAAGAGAGTCGGAAGCGGACATAGAGGTGGAGCCGCTACAATCAGCCCCACTTTACAAGGAATCTTCACCTTTTCAGGCTATCAAGACATATCCGGGACATTGCCCCGAGTGGGTCTGACCTTTTTCTTCAGATTCTTGTACGTGCGCACATGCGCAGAACTCGTGGCAACAGTGTCCGGCAACGTCACACCCAGCGCATCCAGCAGCTTCGAACATATTGCGGTCGGCTCCGGAAGACGGCGCACTGCTCTTCCTCCGGGCAGCTTCAGATTCAGAACGCACAACGTCTTCAGGTGTACGAGTCCCTCTTTGACATTCACATTCAGATTCCTCCACGCTCTTTCGAACTCCCGGTGAATAATGTACGCCAACATCACCACGAATACGTCAGCTTCTCTCTCCTCGCGAGGAAGTGCTTCAACGCAGTCTCCTTCTTCGCCTTCGGATGCCCTCAAAATCGCCTCGCTCCTTGCCACTGCTAAGATTTCTCTTTGCAGGAGGGTGAAGATCGGTTGAAATGATCGCGGAATTTCATCGTGATCAGCTCCGTTTCCCACGTTCTACGAAGTAGAGGCGCCATCGCCTTTCTCCATGATCCATGCGTACAGGTTCGCCAGCTCCATTTCGCGGATGGAGGAGAAGTTTCCGGAGAGAAGATCCGGCGATCCGACGACGATTGCGAGCGCTCGGGCGCGCGAGACGGCCACGTTGAGCCGGTCGGGGCTGCAGAGGAACTCCATTCCTCTCGGCGACTCCTCCCGCGACGAGGAGCACATGGAGAGGATCGCGACGGGAGCCTCTCTCCCCTGAAAGCGGTCCACGCTGCCGACGGAAGCCTCATGACCGAGCCTCCGCCGGAGCTTCGCGACCTGAAGGTTGTAGGGGGCCACGAAGAGGATATCCTTCATCTTCATCGCATGCTCCTCCCCCTGCGCGTCGATATAGACGCAGCGAAGGAGGTCGTTGGTCAGAGAGGCGATTCTTTCGACCTCCTCGTCGCTGGATCGGCCGTTTCCGCTGTGCGCCACGGGGACGAAGAGTAGGCCGGAGCCGCGAACAAGCCACGGAATCGAATGTCCGCCCGGGATCGGGCGTATCTCCTGACGCTCAAGCCCCTCCAGCGGCCGGAGTCTGCCTTCGTAAAAGGCGTCGGAGACGAAGGCGCAGAGTTCGGGGTGCATTCTCCAACTCTTCTCCAGAAAGACGCCCCGGTCCGGTGGAACAACGGAGTGCTCCCCGAGAATGTGCTCCAGGCAGGAGAGGCCGCTCTTTCCGGGGTGCGTCCCCTGCACCGGCTGGGCGAGCTGCATCTGGTCGCCCAGAAGGAAGAGCTTCGACGCCGAGGGTGCGCAGGCGACGGCGTTGGCCAGCGAGAACTGTCCGGCCTCGTCGATGAAAAGGCAGTCGAGCATCCCCTCCATCTCGGGGCGGCAGAAGCCCCACGCCGTCGCTCCGAGGACGACGGGAGCCCCTTCCGGGATATGCTCCGCGAGATCGCCGTTTTTGCACGGGAGAATTCGCCCGTTTGCCACGAGGGGCTCGTCCGCGCCGGCTCCCGCCTTGACGACTTGGGCCGTGATCCCCTGCTCGTCCAGCGCTTTCACGACGGCCGCGAGAAGGTTCATGATCGCCTTGTGGCTGTTGGCGGTCAGGCCGATTCGTTGTCCGGAGGCGGCGAGGTCGGCTATGATTCTGCTCGCCGTGAAGGTTTTGCCGGAACCCGGAGGACCCTGTAGCGCGAGGACGGAATCGCCGAGATCGCGTGCGAGGCGGAGCACCCCCTCCACCCCGTCCTCCGGACGGTAGAGAAAGGGGCGTCCATCGGAGAGTTTTGGAGGCGCGGCGTCGAGAAGGTCGCGAAGCGCTCCGCAGGGCGGCGTCCCCTCCGTCCATCGCTGCGCGATTCCGTGGAGCGAGTCCTCTATCGTTTCGGCGCCGACGTATTCGTCCGGCACGAGGTCGAGGAGAGGGGGGAGCGGTTCGTTCCGCGCTCCCAGCCGCAGTTCGACGAAGCCTCGTTCGGTGTCGAGCGAGTGAACTTCGACGCTCAGCGGAGGGGTGGTGTTCGCGAAGCAGCGCTTGCCCTGCTCTATCTTCGTCTCCTGGTCGGGCGGGAATGTGTAGGGGTATATCAGAGATCTCTTATTGTCCGGTCGGGGCTCCCCGGCGATGCGGAGCATACCGAGGCAGTCGGGATCGTCCGCCAGTTCGGCGCCGGTGCGCGCCAGCCTGTCGTACATTCGCCAGAAGACGGGCTTTGCCTCGCGCCAGTGGTAGCCGACGAGTCCGGCGAGGAGTTCCGCGGCCGGGCGGGCGGCGTGGCTGCGGACGTTTTCAAGGAGGACCCCGGGAAGACTCCCGCGAAGTTGCTTCCGTCGTTCGTTCTTCTCGTTCCGCGCAGTCTTCTCCCTCTCCGAAGGAACGGCGCTCTCCCCGGGGGAGTCCCGCGGAGCGGAGCGCTCCTCCTTCAAATGCTCGCGGAGCCAGAGCCCGAGATCCATCGTGGAGCGGCAGTCCTCCTCGTTGTAGTCGCGAATGTGCCGAAGCAGCGGGGATTTCCTCCAGTCTCCGGACTCGCCGCTTACAGTCCACTCGTGGTAGACGACCACGGAAGCGCCGCCCGTCGCCACATCTCCGGAGCGCTTCTCCCGGTAGAGGTGCTCCACATCCTTCAGGGAGTAGCCCGGAGTTCCCACCAGCAGCGCTCTCCGGACGACGCGGTAGAGATCGACGAACACGCCTTCGCGGAGGAGGTCGTCGACTTCGTCCTCCCGGGTGGCGTACTTCGCGGCGAGTCGCTTGGCCGCCGTGGTCTCGTACGGGGCGTAGTGGTAGACGTGCATTCCGGGGTGGAGCGTCCTGCGCGCGCGGACCCAGTCGATGAACTGTTCGAAGGCGGCCTTCTCTCCGGCGGCGTCGTGCGCCCACCAGTCGTAGAACACGACCGCACCCTCCCCCGAAGGCGCCGACGTGTCCGTGCCGACGGCGCCCCAGAGGTATTCGAGCCCGCCTTCGGCGTGCGGGTAGCCTTCGATGTCGAAATAGACGTCGCCGGGGGAGGCGGGAGGAAGAAGCTCCTCCCCGTCGGCGCTCGGAACAATGCGATACTCCGGCCGCTCCTTCCCTTCGGAGGCGATCTGCAAGGAAGCCTGCTCGCGGAGGCGGGCAAAGACGTCGGGGGAGAGACCGGGGACGCGCTCTTCCCGGGTTTCGGCCAGCTCCTTCATTCGCACGATTCCGCTCCTCTCCAGCTTCTTCCGCTGCGATCCGGCGATGTTGGCGACGCGGGCGAGCGAGTCGAGCCGCTCGAGAATGCGCCCCGCCGTCCCGCTCCATCCGCCGTGCGCCGGGGAGTCTCCCGGATGCGGCGGCGCCGACGGATCGAACATCTCCTGAAATGCCAGAAAGCGCTCGCGAAGAGCGCGGTAGAGGTGGAGAAAGCGCTCGATCCGGAAGCTTCTCGTCTCGCCGGAACCGAGGGCGATATGAAACCTTTCGGGAATCTCCCCCTGGAGGGGAGCGAGCATCTCGGAGTAGAGGCAGAGCTGAAGGGGGAAGACCGGTTTGATCGAACGGGCCAGCTTGGCGTCGCAGACTTCGTAGTGAGGTCCGTCGCCGCAACGGAGCAGAAAGTCGGCGTATCCGAAGAAGGGAGGCGCTTCGAGGTACGGCTGGTAGAGCACGTCGACGCCGGAGAGCAGGGCTCGCCGGGTCGCCTCGGGATCGCGCTCCCCCGCGAGATCGACGACGCTTCTCCCTTCGTTCCGCAGCTTTTCGAGGAAGGCGCGTTCGTGCTCGGCGCCCTTGCCCGCCAGAAGACGCATCTCGGCGTCCGGTGCATCCGGAGCGCACTGCTCGAAAGACTCTCCGGCGAAAAGAAGCGTCGAGGGAGCGCGTCCGGCCGTCTCTTCGTACCAGCGGTCCATCCATGCGGCGAAGGGGCTTTCGGCGAAAACGCACAAATCTCCTGCGGAAAAGCACAGCGTTCCGTTGCGGCGTTTCAAAGCATCATCTCCTCGGCTTGATTCGGGATCCGGGAAGTTCGCCGGCAAAGCGTCCGTTTGCAGGGAACGGCGCAGAGAACCGTTGTCGTTCAGGAGCGGCTCTCTTGCTTCTTTTTCGCAGAAGAGGAACCCCGCAACTTCGCGCGGCGTTTTAATCTGACAATTCTGCGGCCATAAAGAGGTTCACCGAAGGAATCGGCGAACTCCGCGACCGCCTTGCTTGCCGAAAGGATCGCCTTTACCCTTTCCTGCGCATATTGAGAAGTAACGACGCCATCGATCCCATGGACGAGGCGGTTCCGTAGCGGATAGGCCTTTTCTTTGACATACCGCCAGTCCGGTATGATTTCCGAAAGCCCTTTCCCGGTCAACGGTTCAACTTCCTTCTTCCAAGCATCTTTGTATTTATCAAGACCGGAGCACCGACTCAGTACATCCTCCTTGATCTCTTTCGTAGCGCTGATCCCCAAGGCAAGAATCGCACGCCTGACGGTCCATTCGAAATCCGCTGCCGCCAGGAGAACGGCAATAAAGGGATCGTCGTAAGAAGAGATTTTCTCCTGCCTCTCTTCGAGCGTATCGTGGACAAGAAACATATTACTCCCCCTTTACCTATATTCCGTACCGGAGAGACTCGCGACTATTTTCAGTGTCGTCGCGCTTCGCTCCGCTCGCCGGTTCCGCGCCAGCCTACCGGCACGCGGAGCGAAGCGCAACAACCGTAACAAACAATTCAATCAGAAACCCGGCGCGGCCGCGGAAGGAACAATGCGCACGAGGCAAGAACTACGCTCTCCTCGCGAGACGAAAACCCATGAGGACGTAGCGGATGGAAGGGACGAACCCGGTGCGGATCGCACCACGGAAGTACGACTCGATGCCGTCCTCCCAACTGCCGCCCCGGCCCACCCGGGACGATCCTTCCGACGGCCCCCCCGGATTTCGCGACGCTTCCTGAGCCTTGTAGTAGTCATCCCCGTACCGGTCGGAACACCATTCCCACACGTTCCCCGCCTGCTGATACGTACCGTAGCCGCTCACGCCTCCCGGGTACGCGTCCACCGGCGCGGTTCCGTCCGCATCATTTTCTCCTACGCTGTTTCGGCACCTCGAGTCGTCCCAGCCGTTCCCCCACGGATAGGTATATCCGTTCGGGCCGCGCGCCGCCTTCTCCCACTGCGCCTCCGTCGGCAGCTCGCACCCCGCCCATTCGGCGTATGCCACGGCGTCGTCCCACGAGACATGGGTAACGGGGTGGTTCGCCTTTTCCGGGATTCTCCATTCCGTGTTGCCCGGCGACCGGTACCCGGTCACCTCGGCGAACCTCGCGTACTGCTCGTTCGTCACGCAATACTTCCCGATGTAGTACGCATCCAGCCAGACACGATGCTTCGGCCAACTCTCGTCTTCTCCATCCCCCATCTCGAACTCCCCTTCGGGGACGAGAACGAACACGCTGCCATCCTTCTCCAGCGTGATCTCCGGCAGGTTGAAGTCGCCGTAGAAGCCTACCGGCCACGCGCCGCTCTTTCCGACGCCCCCGGATGCTGCCGCGGCTTCGATCTTCTCCATCATTCGCGCACACTTCTCAACGGGTATTTTGAAGGCGACCGCGAAGAAGGTCCAGACCTCTTTCTCTTCCTTTGTAAAATTCCCCTTCCGCTGCATCAGCATCAACGTATCGAACAGCAGCATCGTGCGATGCGCGGACCTCGCAACGCTGCGCAGGACGGTGTCGATATCCTCTTCGGCGCCCTCGGCCGCC
>CAYRPJ010000084.1:0-10000 GCA_964426245.1 uncultured Synergistaceae bacterium | reverse complement strand
TTGTCCACTTCGGCTTTGATGAAGCAAGGCTCATGACTTGTTCATGAAGCCCTATGTAGGCAAGCGAATCAAGGCTGAACGGCTTAAATACGATTTAAGCCTGAATGAACTCGCCGGCGCCACCGGTCTGTCCCCTTCCTATCTCAGCCTTCTCGAGAACGGCAAAACCGCGCCCTCCCTGAAGGTGCTCGACAAGATCTGCACCTTTTTCTCCATTCATATTTCCACCCTCTTCTCCGAGGAAGATGAACTCGAAGATGTTTTTCTGTTTCCGAAGGAGAAGCATATTGAAGTGGACTCTCCGGGAGACCGCTCGCTACGCTTTCTTCTTCCCAGGGGAGCTCTGGCTCTCGAGCCGGTATTCGTCACGCTCCTTCCCGGCAACAAAAAACATGAACCGACCACGCACCAGGGGACGGAATTCGGTTACGTGATCCGCGGATCGGTAGAATTCTGTATCGAAGGGTATGAACCGATGGTCTGCCGGGAGGGGGACTCGATAGTCTATAACTCGTCCATACGCCACGTGCTTCATAACCTTGAAGACGTCCCTTCCGAAGCATTGCTGATCGGGTTCCCCGGTGTGAACTTCCGGGAGAACCTCCGTGACATTCAGGGAAAGGCAATTCCGCAGGCAAGTGCTTACTTAAAGGGGGAAGAAAGATGAAAAAAGTGTTGAATTCTCATGATATGGCGGTACCGCAGATGCTCTCCGGCATGGAGAAGGCTCATCCCAAGCTGATCTCCGTCCTTCCCGGGACACAGGCGGTGGTGCGGGCCGATGCTCCTGTCAAGGGAAAAGTGGCCCTTCTTACCGGAGGAGGGAGCGGACACGAACCTGCTCACGGAGGGTTCGTCGGAAAGGGGATGCTCGACGGAGCGCTGGCCGGAGCCGTCTTCTGTTCTCCTCCCCTCGATGACGCCGTGGCCGCTCTCGAACGAATCGACGGCGGGGCGGGCGCTCTGTTCGTCATTAAGAACTATACGGGGGATATCCTTCTCTTCGACATGGCCGAGGAGGAGGCGGAGGAGAGAGGTATTCCCGTGCGCAAGATCGTCGTCGCGGACGATGTGGCCGTCGATGTGCGCGAAGGCACTACCGGCAGGAGAGGAGTCGCGGGAACGGTCTTTGTCCACAAGATAGCGGGGGCTGCCGCGGACAAGGGGCTTCCTCTCGACGAAGTCTTCCGGGTGGCCCAAAAGGTCGTATCGAATACGCGCAGCATGGGAATGGCGCTCACGCCGTGCCTGGTTCCGGGGCGCGACAAGCCGAATTTCGAGCTCGGCGAAGGAGACATGGAGATCGGCATCGGAATACACGGCGAGCCGGGAGTCCGCAGGGAGCCGGTCAAACCCGCAGCCGAAATCGTGTCGGAGATCATGGACAGGATAGTGAACGATCTGCCCTATGTTTCCGGAGACGAGGTGGTCGTCATGGTGAACGGTATGGGGGCCACGCCGCTCATGGAGCTGTACGTGGTGTTCGGCGAAGTGGGAAAGTACCTCGCGGAAAAGGGGATTTCAATCGTCCGGTCCATGGTGGGCGAGTACATGACCTCGCTGGAGATGGCGGGCTTTTCGATCTCCCTTCTGAAGGCCGACGGAGAACTCCTGGAACTCTTCGATTCCCCCTGCCACACTCCCGCGTGGAGACAGGGCTGTTAAGGGAGGGGCGGACTTGGGCTGTTCCGTGGAGCAAGTGAAAGCGATATTCCGGGCGATGCATAACGCGGCGGTAGTGAACGAACAGATGCTCAACGAGCTCGACAGCATGATCGGGGATGCGGAGCACGGATTGAATCTCAAGAGAGGGTTCACTATCCTCATGGAGAAGATGGATTCCTTCTCCTCGCTCGACCCGGCCAAATTCGTCAAGCGTATGGGAACAACCCTCGCCGGAGCCGGATGCGGTTCGGGCCCAATCTTTTACGGACTCGCCATCCGTGCCGCAGGAGATGTCTTCATCGAAAAGGGAATGGATACTCCGGATGCCGTCGCTTCCGCTCTCGAAGCCGCGCTCGCCGCGGTGAAAGAGAAGGGCGGGGCCGAACCGGGAGGCAAGACGATGGTCGACGCTCTCGAGCCGGCTGTTCTGGCCTTCCGGGAGAAAGCCGCCTCCGGCGGCGGTATCAGGGATGGTTTCGAAGCGGCCTGCGCCGCGGCCGAAGGGGGGATGAAAGCGACAGCGGACATGGTAGGGAAAAAGGGGAGAGGTTTTCATGCCGGAGAACGCGGACGAGGACACCAGGATCCCGGGGCCACGTCCTGTTTTCATCTGTTGAAGGCAATAACCGGCGCATTGGAAGCGACATGCGGATAATTATTTCGGTGCTCTTCGGGGGTTTTCGATCCCGGAGGAGCAGGATGCGAAAAAAGGAGGAGACAAAATTGAAGAAAATCATGCTCGTTTCTCTTGCTGTGCTTGTAGCGGTATCCCTTTCCGGAGCGGCTTTTGCCGCTGAAACGGTAAAAATAGGACTTTCCGCCCCCATTACGGGCAACTACGCCGAATTCGGAGAGAACTTCCGCTATGCAGTCCAGATGGCGGCCGACAAACTCAATGCCGAGGGAGGCATCAGGGGAAAGAAAATCGAAGTGATCGCTCTCGACAGCAAGGGCGATCCCAAGGAGGCGGCCATCATCGCCCAGAGATTCGTCCAGGACAGGGACATGCTCGCGGCGATCGGCGACTTCACCAGCACCAGCAGCCTCGCGGCCGCTCCGATCTACGAGCGCAACGAGATGGTCCAGCTCTCTCCCACCGCATCGCACCCCGATTTCGCACCCTCCGGCAAGTACATGTTCGGCGTTGTCGGAACCCAGGATGCGGAAGGGCCTTTCAACGTTAAGCACATTGCGCAGGATTTCATGGGGCTCAAGTCCGTCGCGGTCATCTACATCAACAACGACTGGGGAAAGGTGACCAAGGACCGCTTCGTATCCGCGGCGAAGAAGATGGGGCTTGAAGTGACTGGAGAACAGCCCTTCTTCGAGGGCGAGCGCGACTACAACGCGACGCTGACCAACCTTCGCCAGGGAAGGCCGGAAGGGCTCTACATCGCCGCCATGTACAACGAGGCGTCCCTCATTGCCCGGCAGATAAAGAACATGGGCTGGGACGTGAAGATGCTCGCCCCGAGCTCCGTCTTCTCCGCAAAGCTTCTCGAGCTGGGAGGAGAAGCTGTCGAAGGACTTCTTACCAACACGTTCTTCGCTCTTGAAGATCCGAACCCGGTCGTCCAGGACTTCATCAAGGAGTTCAATGCGCGGGCCGGACGCGATCCCAACCTCCATGCCGCATGCGCCTACGATTCGATGATGATCCTTGCCGCGGCGATCGAGAAGGCAGGGTTCGACAGAAAGGCCATCCGGGATGTTCTTGCCGAGACGAAGGACTACGAGGGCGTCACCGGAACACTCACGTTCACCCCGGCGGGGGATATCGTCCGCGATTACATGATCATGGCCGTCGAAGGCGGAAAGTGGATCGTCAAGAAGGGGTATGTCGGAAAGTAGCGTTTCTATCGATCTGTAAAGCCAAGGATCAGGAGTTTCTCAAAGCCCGGAGTCTTCCGCACAAGGGGCTCCGGGCTTTCTGATCAGTCGTATTGAGGGGATGTGGGGCATGTGTTTCTTGTCCAGCAAATTGTAAATGGTGTTGCGCAAGGGTCCATCTACGCCCTCATGGCGATCGGCTACGCTGTTGTCATGGGAGTCGTCGGACTGGTCACCTTCACTCACGGCGAGGTCATCATGGTGGGCGCCTTCGCCGGTTTTTACGCACTCTCGTTTTTGGGAACCAACATTGTCGTGGCGCTGCTCGCGGGATTTAGTGCCTCGTTTGTTCTCGGGATCGCCGTGGACCGCGTGTGCTACCGGCCGTTCCGCAAAGCGCCCCGGCAGATACCCCTCATCTGCACCATCGGCATGTCGATCTTTCTCCGGAGCGGCGCGCAGGTTGTCTTCGGCACTGAACAGAGGCTCATGCCCTCTATCTTCGAGAATAAATTCCTCACGTTCGGCGATGTGCGGATCACGTACATCCAGATTCTCATCGTGGTGGTGGTCATCCTTCTTTCCATCGGGCTCCACCTGCTTTTTTCCCGTTCGAGACTGGGCATCTCGCTCCGTGCGGTCTCAATGGACAAGGATGCGGCGGCGCTCCTCGGAGTGAACGTCAACAGGACGATTCTCATCGGGAACAGTATCGGCTGCGCCCTGGGAGGCGTTGGAGGCGTTCTGCTCGGCTGTTATTACAATGCCATCCATCCCGTCATGGGAGGAGCCGTCGCGATGAAGGCCTTCACGGCGACGGTCTTCGGCGGTCTGACCAGCGTTCCCGGAGCTGCGATAGGCGGCCTTCTTCTCGGGATATTCGAGAACCTCGGGGTCGCGATCTTCTCAGCCGGGTATCGTGATATCATCGCGTTCGTGGTGCTCATCACCATGCTGCTCATCAAACCCTCGGGTCTTTTCGGAACGAAGGGCGTGGAGGTGTAGCGGCATGGAAAAAGTGCAGGGAAAACTCCAACTTTTTCTGATAGCGTTTGCAGTCCTCGCCGCGACAGTATTTCCCGGCTTCGTGGACAACGACTACGTCATGCGGATCGCGGTGATGGTGGTTCTTTACATGGTCCTCGCCGGGAGCGTCAATATCATCAACGGCTATTCGGGACAGTTCAACATCGGCCAGGCGGGTTTTTACTGCGTTGGCGCCTATACCGCGGGAATTCTCTCCACCCGTTACGGAATCAGCTTCTGGGCGCTTCTTCCGCTGAGCGGCGTCATGGCCTCGCTCTTCAGCTGCATGCTCGGAGTGCCGACCCTCAGACTCAAGGGGATCTTCCTCGCGATGACGACGCTCGGTTTTTCAGAGATCATCCGCCTCACGGTGCTCAACTGGGAAAGTCTTACGAGAGGTCCCATGGGAATTCCCGGAATTCCCTTTCCCGTCTTCTTCGGCACGCCGTTGAAGACGAACACCGAGTTCTACTACGTTATCCTCGCCATTCTGCTGTTGATGCTGTTCCTTACCTACCGTATCCTCAATTCCCGCATCGGCAGGGCCTGGATCGCGATCCGGGAGGATGAAGCCGCAGCCAGGGCGATGGGGATCGAGACGTTCAAGTTCAAGCTTTTCAACCTGATCTACGGAACCTTCTGGGCCGGTGTCGCAGGATGCTTCTACGCCTTTTTCTCGAGTTACATCAGCGCCGACAGCTTTACGCTCGACGAGGGCTTCGCCATCCTCGCCATGGTTCTCGTGGGAGGGCAGGGCAGCATGATAGGGCCGCTTATCGGCGCTTTCTTCCTGACAGTGTTGCCGGAGCTGGTCCGGACCATGGCCGAGTACCGCCTGGTGATCTTCGGCGCAGCGATCCTTCTGACGATGCACCTGCGCCCGCAGGGCATCGCCGGCAGCGGATTCGGAGGATCATGGAGCAAACGGGAGCGGCATCTCCCTCCTTCGGCAAAGGGCGGTGATTCGCGATGAGCGCGATACTCGACGTCAGGGAAGTCTGCAAGTACTTCGGCGGCCTCAAGGCGGTGGAAAAGGTCTCGTTCTCCGTGGAGAAAGGAATCATCCACGGCATCATCGGCCCGAACGGCGCCGGAAAGACGACCCTCTTCAACGTACTGACGGGAACGTATCCGGCGACCTCCGGAGATGTCTTCTTTCTGGGGAAAAAAGTGACGAACCTTCCTCCCGAAAAGGTTTGCCGTCTCGGCATGGGAAGGACATTCCAGAACATCAAGCTCTTCAAACAGATGACCGTCCTCGATAATGTGAAAATAGGCTTTCACTCCCGTACGGGAACGAATTTCCTCGACGCGTTTCTCCATACCTCAAGGTACCGCAGGGACGAGGAATTTGCCAGGGAGAAGGGGATGGAGCTCCTGGGGCGCGTGGACATGGCCCATCTCGCGGACAACCTGGCCGCGAACCTGGCCTACGGTACGCAAAGGCGGCTTGAGATCGCCAGAGCGCTTGCCACCAGCCCCGAGATTCTTCTCCTCGACGAACCAGCTGCAGGAATGAACCCTGTCGAGACGGAGGATCTCATCGCGTTCATCCGGAAATTGAACGTCGACGGATATACGATCGTCGTGATAGAACACGATATGAAGCTCATCATGAACCTCTGTCACGCCATAACCGTCATCGATCACGGCATCAAGATATGCGAAGGACCTCCCAACGCGGTGCGGTGCGATCAGAATGTGATCGAAGCCTATCTCGGCAAGGGCCGCATCGGCCTTTCTTCAAAGAGGAAAGGAGGAGAGGGCGATGCTTGAAGTCAGGGATCTGAAAGTGCGGTACGGAAATGTCGAGGCTATCAAGGGCATTTCCTTCGATGTAAAGGAACGGGAGATCGTCACGCTCATCGGATCCAACGGCGCCGGAAAAAGCAGCACTCTCATGGCTATTTCCAACCTTGCAAAAAAGAGCGCGGGAACCGCCCGTTTTCTCGGCGCCGATATCACGAGCCTCGATCCCAGCGAGATCGCTAAAAGAGGCATCTGTCACGTTCCGGAGGGAAGGCGTATTTTCCCCTACCTGACCGTTGAGGAGAACCTCCTCATGGGCGATTACGGAAACACCGATCCCGACCCCAAGCGATGTGAAAAGAACATGGAAACGGCCTATTCGCTCTTTCCGCGCCTGAAGGAGCGAAAGAAACAGAACGGCGGAACGCTCTCCGGAGGAGAGCAGCAGATGCTCGCCATCGCCAGGGGGCTCATGCTCGATCCCAAGCTCGTGATGCTCGACGAACCCTCTCTGGGTTTGGCTCCCATCATTGTCGAGCAGATTTTCGAACTTCTCCTGAGGATTCGGGAGATGGGCAAGACCATCCTGCTTATAGAGCAGAATGCGAGCATGGCCCTTCAGATCGCCGACAGGGGGTATGTCCTTGAAACCGGAAGAATCACTCTCTCGGGTTCGGCGGAAGAGCTTTCATCCAATCCGGAAGTCATACGCGCGTATCTCGGCGTTTGATCGTTGTTGCGAACAACAGCACAGAATTTCTAGAGGAGGAAGAAAAGAATGACCATCACGAATGAAGCAACCATCTCCGAACCGCATGTGAGCGACATGCGGGCCGCAATAGAGCACCGAGCCACGTGGATGTATCTCCTTATGGACGAAGCCCGGAAGGGCGGCTTGGCATGGGATGACTTCGCACGCAAGGCCGTGTTTCGCTGCGGCCGGTTCCACGGCGACGGCAAGTTCACCAAGACCGACGATCTGAAGGCTTTCGGCAAGGAGTTCGCCAACGAACTCGTGAAGAAGATCTTTGAAATGGATGTTGTCGAACTGACGGAAGACCGCTTCGTAGTGGAATTCCACTACTGTCCGCTCGTCTCCGGATGGAAGAAGCAGAACGCGAGCGACGAAGAGATCGAGCACCTTTGCGACATCGCGATGGACGGAGACCGCGGAATCGTCGAGACATTCCCTGCTTTCGACTTCGAGCTTCAGGATACCATCGCCAAGGGAGACAAGGTCTGCCGCATCATCATCACCAAGAAGAAGTAGAAGAGGACGGGCAGGGAAGGCCATGTCGCCTTCCCTGCCCGATTCTGTTGTTTTACGGAAGGGGGACGCTGCATGAAAAAGATTCTGAACGCTCCGGGGAGCGTTGTTGATGAAATGCTGCAGGGAATGACCCTTTGTCATCCGGATATTGTCGTTCGCCTGGAGGGGCATTCCGTGCTCCTGCGGAAAAAAAAGAAAGAGGGGAAGGTCGCCTTGGTCAGCGGAGGGGGCAGCGGGCACGAGCCATCCCACGGCGGATATGTCGGACAGGGAATGCTCGACGCCGCCGTCAGCGGCGAAGTGTTCACCTCTCCGACACCGGACCCTATCCTTGCCGCGGTAAAAGCGGTGCAAACAGACGCGGGCGTGTTGCTCGTCGTGAAAAACTACTCCGGCGACGTGATGAACTTCGAGATGGCTGCCGAGATGGCCGAGGCGGAAGGAATCAAAACCGCGATGGTCGTAGTGAACGACGATGTCGCCGTGGAAAACAGCACGTACACCACCGGCAGGCGCGGAATCGCCGGAACGGTCTTCGTGCACAAGATCGCCGGCGCGCTGGCTGAACAAGGGGCTTCTCTCGAGGAAGTCAAAGCCGTCGCCGAAAAGACGATAGCGCGCGTACGCTCCAAAGGAGTTGCCTTGACCCCCTGCACGGTGCCTGCTGTAGGAAAACCCGGTTTCTCGATCGGAGAGAGCGAGATGGAACTCGGCCTCGGAATCCACGGAGAGCCCGGAGTCCGGCGCGTTCCAATTATGTCCGCCGGAGAGATCGCGTCGGAGCTGCTGGGTTCCATTATCGAAGATCTCTGCATCGAAGAGGGGGAAGAGGCGGCTCTTCTTGTCAACGGGCTCGGAGGAACGCCGCTCATGGAGCTCTACGTCCTCGCGGGGAACGCTCTTGAAATCTGCGCCGCGAAGAAACTGCGGATCCAAAAGGTGTATACCGGCAATTTCATGACTTCCATCGAAATGGCGGGCGCATCCCTCTCGCTGCTCCGCCTCGACGACGATCTGAAATCGCTCCTGGCGGAGCCGGCGCGAACTCCCGCCTTCATACAGTGAGGAGGAGCATATGGTGGTAGGTTCGACCGAACTCTTGCACCTGCTGGAAAAAATCGCCGACAGGATCGAGGAGAACAAGGAATATCTTACCGAACTGGATCTTGCAATAGGCGACGCCGACCATGGACTGAACATGGACCGCGGATTTCAGGCCGTGAAAGCAAGGTTTGGAGGCTGGAGCACACAGACGCCCTCACAGATCCTGAAGGGAGTCGGAAGCACACTCGTCTCCACGGTCGGCGGGGCATCCGGCCCTCTCTACGGGACCGCTTTTCTCTCCATGGGCCAGGCGATCGACGGAAAGGAGCGTATTGCCTCGGAGGATCTCCTTCCGCTGGCCGAGGCCGCGATTGCCGGGATCATCAAGCGGGGGAAAGCCTCCGCCGGCGACAAGACAATGCTTGATACCATTCTGCCTGTTCGCGACGCCCTTTCCTCTCTCCTCTACGGCGGGGAAGCGGATGCAGGAGCGGCGATCGCCAAAGCGGCACGCGAAGGGATGGAATCCACGAAACCGCTTCTGGCTCTCAAGGGGCGGGCAAGTTTTTTAAAGGAGAGAAGCATCGGGCACATCGATCCCGGAGCCGCCTCCGCCTGTCTTATCATAGAAGCGGCCGTCGATTTTCTGCGGGAGCACGCGTGATGGTTTCGCTTGTCATCATTTCCCATAGCGCCAAAATCGCGGAAGGAGTCAAGGAGATGGCCGACCAGATGACGGGCGGCGCCGTCCCGATCGTATCCTGCGGAGGGTTCGAGGGGGGGCTCGGAACCGACGAGGAGCGAATACGCGCCGGAATTCAAGCCGTCTATAGTCCTGACGGCGTTTTAATTCTCCTGGACCTTGGAAGTGCTGTCCTGACGGCGGAAAGTGTCCTCGAAACGCTTTCGGACTCTGAAAGAGAGAAGATCGCCATAGCCGATGCGCCTCTATTGGAAGGAGCGCTTTTCTCGTCTGTGGAAGCGTCGATCGGTTCGCCGCTCTCCAAAGTAAAGGAAGTTGCTGAGCAGGCGGCTTTCTTTCGCAAGCTGGAGACCGGGAACTCGTGATGTCCCGGAGCGATGAAAGGATGAGACAGCCATGGAGAAAGTGATCGTTGTCCGCAATCCGCACGGACTGCATGCCCGACCCGCCGCGAAATTCGTCAGGGCGGCTTCTTCCGTTCAGGAGGAAGTCACAATTGAGAAAAACGGAAAAACCGCCAACGCGAAAAGTATCCTTGGAATCATGTCGCTCGGCGTCTCCAGGGGAGACTCGGTGAAACTTTTTGTCAACGCCGAAGAGAGAGAGGATCTCATGTTTCGCCTGGAGGAAATTCTAACCGCGGAGGATGAATCGTAAGACTGTAAATTCTGAACAGGCAAATGTCGTCGAAGAGAGTTGACAAGGCTGTAAAA
>CAYRPJ010000083.1:0-10373 GCA_964426245.1 uncultured Synergistaceae bacterium | reverse complement strand
AGGTGGAGAGAATGATAGCCGAAGGAACGCGCAACTGGGCCGACGGGTGGATCAAGGAAGGCGAAGAGAGAGGCGAAAAGAGGGGCGAAGAGAGAGGGCGCGAGCGTACGGCGCTCCGCATGCTGGAGCACGGAATGGATGTGGCGCTCATCGCCAAGCTTGCCGAACTTTCGGAGGAACGCGTCCGCCAGCTCGCCGCGCAGTCCTCGCCTCACTGACCGCTCGAACTTCATCGAGCGCTGCGTTGTCTCAAACCAGAAAAAAGTGAAAGCCGCTGTTTTTTCAAGAACGAAAACGGCGGCTTTCTTCGATTCTTGAAACGGCGCCTGACTCCCCGGCCCGAGATGAGTCGTACCCGCTTGCAGCGAATGCCGAGGTTTATTTCTCCGACGCGCAGAGGAGCTTTTCGCAGTCGGGGAGCGGGACGCCCTCCTTGAGCACGAATTCCAGGCCCTCCATCCGGTAGTTCAGCACCAGTTCGCGGGGGAAGTCCGTTTCGTCGAGCAGCTCTTCGCACAGGCTCAGCTCGCCGACGTCGTACCAGATGTGCGCGTCGCTGCCCATAATGACGGGAGTATTGTGGATACGGCAGAGATTCAGCAGAATGCGGGCGTTCTTGCGTCCGTTCTGCCTGCCGCAACCTGGACGGAAGCTGGAGTTGTTCAGTTCGAGGGCGACTTCCTCGCGTTTTGCGGCCGCGACGAGTTCCTCGTAATCGAGAGGATATCGGTCGTCGTCCGGGTGCCCGATAATCTTCACGAAGGGGTTCCGCATCGCGCCGACGAGCGCGCGCGTATTTTCCTCCGCCGTTCCCGGCACGATGCAGGGCGGGTGCAGGCTGGCGATGACGTAGTCCAGTTTTTTCCCCATCGCGTCGTCCACATCGGTGCTTCCTTCGAAGTCCAGGATGTTGGCCTCGATCCCTTTGAGGATTCTGACGCCCAGTAGGTATTCGCGGATCACCTTGAAGTTGGCGAAGTAAAAGGGGTGAGGGGCGTCCTCCATGAAGGGCGCGTGGTCGGAGAAACCCATAACGGCGAGGCCGCGTTCCTTCGCTCCCTCGATATTCTCCTTCAGGGTGCTGTATGCGTGCCCGCCGGAGATGGTGTGCGTGTGCAGATCGAAAAGAGGTTTCATAGACTGGCTGCTCCTTGATATATATGATACGCGCAAAACAACGGAACCCCTTCCTTCTCTCCCGGATGGGGGGGCAGGTCCTTTACGCCGTCCTGTTGTACACCATGCTCCCGTCCTTGTCCAGCCCGTTCCTTTCCCGATCTTCGTCCGGGCCTTCGAAAAGGAGGCGGACGGACTCGCCGGGACGGTAATCCTGGAAGCTGTCGGTGTAGACCGTGAACATCTCGCCCTGGCAGCGCACGGAGTAGTGAATCTCCCTGCCGCTGTACAGCTTGTTGGCGATTCTTCCCTCCAGTCCGTAGTCTCCTTTTGAGATGCGGAACTGCTCCGGGCGGACGGGGTAGATGTTCATGCCGCGGAAGACCTCCGCGATTCCGGCGCCGTCGAATATCAGCGGAGGATTGCCGGGGACGACGAAATTTTTACCCTGCCAGGTTCCCTTGACGAAGTTGCACTTGCTGACGAAGCTCGCCGCGAACGGAGTCTCCGGGCGGAGGTAGACGGCCCTTGGGGTTCCCGCTTGTTCGATCCGACCGTCCTTCATGATGATGAGCCGGTCGGCCATGGCGAGGGCCTCGCCCTGGTCGTGGGTGACGTAGACGACGGTGGCTCCCGTGAGCCTGTGAATGTCCTGGATCTCCCGCCGCATCTCCACCCGCAGCTCCTGGTCCAGCGCGCTCAACGGCTCGTCCATAAGGAGGACGGACGGCTTGGAGACGATTGCCCGGGCGAGAGAGACTCTCTGCCTCTGCCCGCCGGAAAGTTCGCCCGGCAGACGATGCTGCAGCGATTCGAGCCCGGTCGCTTCGAGAGTCCGGTCGATCCGTTCCTTCCGCTCCTTTGGGCCGAGGTTCCTGTGCCTGGCGCTTTTCAACGGGAACTCGACGTGGGCGCGCACCGACATGTGCGGCCAGAGCGCGAACGACTGGAAGACCATGCCGAGGTCGCGGCGCTCGACGGGAACGTGGACAAGGGGCGAGGACCATATCCTGTCGCCGAAGCCGACGACTCCCTTCGACGGGCGAAGGAAACCGCCGATCACACGGAGGAGGGTGGTCTTTCCGCAGCCGCTGGGGCCGAGGATTGCGACGAACTCCGATTCTTCGATGTGTACGCCGACGTCATCGAGCGCCTGCGTCAGGCCGAACCAGTGGGATATGTGCTCCAGCTTCAGTCCTGTCATTCTTCTTCTCCTTTTGTCGCTCGAAAAATTTTTTGCACAGAAGCGCCGTGCCGTAGGCGCCCAGCACGAGCAGCACGACGACGGCCGACATCGCCGCCGCGAGGCTGTAGTCGCCCGCCTGCTGGAAGCTGAACACGGTCAGCCCGATGGTTTTCGTTCCCGCCGCTGAGAGGATGGACGAGAGCGTCAGCTCGGTCATGGCCGGAATGAAGACCAGGAAGGCGCTTGCGAGAACGGGTTTTGCCAGCAATGGAAGCAGAATTTTCACCCAGACGGCAATTTTTCCGCTTCCTCCCGCGACGGCCGCTTCCTCGAGCGCCGGTTCGACGGTGAGCATGGCGTTGACGCTCCCCTTGATCTGCAGGACGAGGTATCGCGTCACGTAGGCCACGGCCAGGATGGTCATCGTCCCGTAAATCCCGGGGCGCACGCCGGGCAGCGGCTCGACCCAGTGAAAGATCATGGCGAGCGCCAGCACGATGCCTGGAATGGCGTAGGCAAGCGCGGCGCTCTTCTCGAGAATCTTTGCCGCCTTGTTGTTTTTTCGGATCTTCAGGTAGGCCGCTGCGGTTCCGACGACGATGCAGACCGCGCACGCGGCGCCGGCAAGCAGAATGCTCGTCCGAACGGCGCGGAGTACTCCCGCGTTCGCCAGGAGGTCGCGGAAGTTCGCGACGGTGAGGTTGTCCGCGGCGTACCCCAGTCCGTAGCGCTTCTGCATCGCGCTCAGGAACATGAAGAGCAGGGGAACGATATTGAAGGTCATGAGTCCTCCCAGCATCGTCCATTCCACCCAGGCACGCGTCCTTCGGGGCAGCTCGATCCGGATCGACGCGTCCTCGCCGGTGCTCTCAAGTCCGGGGCTCCGCCGGACGAAAAATCCTTCGAGGAGTGTGCCGCCGACGGCGAGGAGAGAGAGCAGCACCGAGAGGACCGCGGCGTCCGAGAAGGAGGAGGGGCCGAATCCTATCGCCTTCTCGTAGATGTACGTGCTCAGGACCGGGATGCCGGACGAGATGCCGAGGAACGCCGGAATCGAAAAGTTGTCGATCGTCGCGAGGAAGGAGAGGATGCCCCCGCTCGCCACGGCCGGAGCCGCCAGCGCGAGGTTGATCCGCAGCATGGTCTGGCGCCTTGAATAGCCCGCCGCCATGGAGGCCTCCTCGAGGTCGACGGGAATCCGCCGCAGCATCGCCTTGACGATCATGTAGACGATCGGAATCGTGCACATTCCGTGGACGAAGATGATGCCCCCAAGAGAGTAGAGGTTGACGGGAGCGAGACCGGCGGAAGAAAGCCAACCGTTCACCGCGCCGTTCTCCGAGAATATGCCGGTCCATGAGAGCGTGATGATGTACGACGGAATGATGAACGGCAGCAGGATCAGCAGTTCGGCGAGCCGCCGCCTCTTCAGGTTGGCGTAGGCGACGAGGAAGGCGAACGTCGCGCCGAAGAGCATCGAGAACGCAGTGGAACTCGCCCCCACGATCAGCGTGTTGCGCACGGCGAGGCGCGTCCTCTCCTCGCCGAGGAGCCGGGCATAGTGCGAAAAACCGTACCCGGCATCCTCGGTGACGCTCATGAGCAGGAGCCGCAGCAGCGGGGCCAGAAATACAAGGAAGACCGCGAAACAGAAGAACGCCTGCAGAATGCGGTTTCCGTAATATCGTATGAATCTGCTGTCGTGCACCGTGCTCCCCGCTTCTTACTGGAACATTGCGCTGAACCGCGCCTTCTCGGCCTCTCTGGCGGCTTTCAGCACTTCGATGTCGTAGACCATGCTCTTGATCTCGCCGACCGACTTCAGTCCCTTCGGCGCCTCCACGCCGTCCTTGACGGGAGTGTACCCCATCTCGGCTGCGAGCTTCTGCCCTTCCTCCGAGAGGACGAAGTCGACGAACGCCTTCGCGAGTCCGGGTACGCGGGTCGTCTGCAGGATACCGATCGGTTCGGTGATTGCGGGAGACCCCTCGGCGGGATAGACGAATTCGACCGGGGATCCGCTCTCTCTGGCACGGACCGCCATGAAGTCCACGATGATGCCGCAGGACCTCTCTCCGGCCGCGACGGCCGTCAGGATGGCGCCGTTGCCTCTTTCAACCCGGGTGTTGTTTTCCTTCAGCTTCTCGAAAAACTCCCAGCCGAGACCCTCGGTTCGCGTCATCACGCCGAGGTTGTAGGCCGCGGCGCCCGAGTAGAGCGGGCTGGGCATGATGAGATTGTTCTTGAACGCTTCTTTCGCAAGGTCGGCAAAGGCCTCCGGGGGTTCCGCCACCTTCGTCGTGTTGTAGATGATGCCCGTGGTGATCAGTTTGGTGCCCGCATAGGTGCGGTCCTTGTCCAGGTACTCCTCCGGAATGCCCTTGACTTCGGGGGATTCGTAGGCGAGAAGCATCCCCTCCTCCTTCAGGTTTTCGAAGGAGACGCTGTCCGCCACCAGGAGCACGTCCGCCAGCACCGAGCGCACCCTGTGCTCCGCCCTGATCTTGCTGACAACCTCCTCGGTACCGGAGCGGAAGACGTCCACGCCGATCCCGGGATGCTTTTCGTTGAAGGCCGCGATCAGCTGCGTCACGTCCCGGTCGGGCTGGGAGGTGTAGAGGGTGATCCTCCCCTTCAGCGGGTCGGCCTCCGCCGCTCCGGCTGTGAACGCCGATATGAGAAACATCGTTACAAGCGCGCATACTGCGATTCTTCTCAGGTTCATTCGATTCTCCTCCTTCGTGGAATTCCGCGTTCCGCGGTACTATGTTCTCGAGCGTTCTTCCGCGACTGCGCGAGAACGCATTCCAGTATACGGCTGACCGGTAACGGAAGCGTCAAGGCAACGTAACCGCAATATAACAGTATAGCGCATAAGAGGCCCTGTGCCTGCACGATCCGGACGGTCCCGGAGAACAACGGATACGCTTCTCCGCCTGAGGATGAAGCGGCCGGTGAAAGCGAAGACTTATGTCGTCGGGGTCGCTGCCTCCATTCCCCTCTTCAGCGCGAGCCGGTTCATCTCGAGCAGTTCCGGGTGTTTCCCCAGCTTCTCCTCGATCGCGTCGAGCATCTGCCGCCCGGTGAGGAGCCCGCTCAGCGCGATGTAGGCGCCGATGACGACGATATTGGATACCTTCGGCGAGCCGATCTCCAGCGCGATGTCGTCCGCCGGAACTTCCGCGAGCTTCACGTCGTCGCGCCCTCCCTTCCAGCGGCAGAGGGAGCTGTTGATCAGGATGAGCCCGCCGGGACGGACGGAGGAAAGAAAGCGCTCCAGGGAGGGCTGGTTCAGCGCTATCAGCGCGTCGACATAGCGCGATTCCGGGGCGCCGATCTCCTTGTCGGCGAGGGTCACCGTGCAGTTCGCGGTACCGCCGCGCTGTTCCGGGCCGTACTTGGGGAGGAAGAGCGCGTTTCCTCCGGCTTTACAGGAGGCGTACCCGAGCATCTGGCCGATGGCCATCACTCCCTGGCCGCCGAAGCCCGCGATCGTGATCTTCTTCTCCATCTTTTATTCCTCCTTGTCCCGGAAGACGCCGAGCGGGAAGGCCTTCATGGTGTTCTCCCGCATCCAGTCCAGGCACTCGAGCGCCGAAAGCCCCCAGTTCGTCGGACAGTTCGAGAGCAGTTCGACGAAGGCGAATCCCTTGCCGGCCCGCTGCAGTTCGAAAGCCTTCCTGAGCCCCTTCTTCGCCTGGATGACGTTCGCCGGACAGTCGAGCGAGAAGCGCGCGATGTAGCGCGGCGCGCGGAGCTGCGACAGGATTTCGCACATCATCATCGGGTAGCCTGTCTCGGCCGGGTTCCGCCCCTCCGGCGTCGTGGTGGACTTCTGCCCGACCAGCGTGGTCGGCGCGAGCTGGCCGCCCGTCATGCCGTAGGTGCCGTTGTTGATGAAGACGACGGTGAAGTTCTCCCCCCGGTTCGCGGCGTGCATGATCTCCGCGAGGCCGATTGCGGCGAGGTCCCCGTCCCCCTGGTATGAGAAGACGAGCTTTTCCGGCGCGGAGCGCTTCACACCGGTCGCGACTGCCGGAGTGCGGCCGTGAGGGGAGACTACCACGTCCATGTTGAAGTGCATCATGCCGAGGGTGCCGCATCCCACCGGCAACACCGCCACCGTCTCGGAACGGACATCCATTTCGTCGACGAGTTCGGCGATCAGGCGGGTGGCGACGCCGTGCAGACAGCCCGGGCAGTAGCCGGTGGCCCTGTCGATCAGCGATTTCGGCCGTGCGTAGATCGTCTCCATCTTATTTTCCCTCCTCTTCGATGAACTGCAGCAGGGTGTCCGCGATATCCTCGTTGGTCAGGACGACCCCTCCCGAACGGCCGCAGGATCGCACCGGAACGGCATCCGCCACTCCGAGCCGGATGTCGTCCATCATCTGGACGGGCAGCGTCATCTCCGTGTCGAGGATGAAGCGGACCTGTTCGCGGTCCAGCCGCTTCAAAGCGTCGTACGGGAAGGGATAGAGCGACACCGGACGGATCATGCCGGCCTTCACGCCGCGCTCCCGAAGATCGCCGACGGCGGTGCGCGCCGCGCGCGCCGCCGTGCCGTAGGCGACGACGACATACTCGGCGTCCGCGGTCAGATACTCTTCAACGAGGACCTCTTCCTGCCGCCACTTTTCGTACATCGCTCCCATTTGAATATTGAGCTGTTCCTGGTTTACCGGCTCAAGGAGACAGGATACAACAACGTTCACCCCGGTTCCGCCGGGGTTGAAACATCGCGTTCCCCGGCCTGTATAGACGTTCTTCACGGGTTCTTTCGCTTCGGGGAGCGTCACCGGCTCCATCATCGAGCCGATCCAGCCGTCCATGAGGACGACCACAGGGTTCTGGTACTTTACGGCGAGGCCGAACGCTTGATAGGTAAGATCGACCGCTTCCTGCACCGTGCTCGGTGCGAGGACGATCACGCGGAACCCGCCGTGTCCCATCGCCTTCGTGGCGTGGAGATAGTCCGACTGGGCCGCCTGGATGGTCCCCAGCCCCGGGCCGCCGCGCATCACGTTGACGATGACGGCGGGAAGCTGGGCGCCCGCGAGGGTTGAGATGCCTTCGGCCTTCAGGCTGATTCCCGGTCCCGAAGATGATGTCATGGCCAGTTTCCCCATCGCCGCCGCACCGTAAACCATGCAGACGGAGGCGGTTTCGCTCTCCCCTTGAATAAAGACGCCGCCGGCCCGGGGCATCCGCCGCGACATGTATTCGGGAATTTCATTCTGCGGAGTGATGGGGTATCCCGCGAAAAAGCGGCAGCCGGCCAGAACGGCGGCTTCCGCGACGGCTTCGTTTCCCTTCAGAAATAGTTTTTTCATCTTCTCAATCCTTTCGCGTAAGAGGATTCGCGCAGGTTTCATCCCTTATTTTTTAAGTGTAATTGCCCCTTCCGGGCACATTACAGCGCACATGCCGCACGCGACGCACTTCTCCGGGTGTTTTGCCTCTACAGGCCTGTACCCCTTGGAGTTGGTCCCAGTGCTCACTTCCAGGACATCCCGTTTGCAGACGTCCACGCACAGCCCGCAGGACTTGCAGAACTCTCCGTTGATCGTGATGGCGACTTTCACCGTGATTTCACCTCCCCTTGTTGGAGATGCAGCGAAATTCCCGTCACCGGGCAGTCCACTCTCGTGCGGACCTGTTCCAGCAGAGGAAGCCGGACACACAGACTGTCGAGAGGCGAGGCGGCATGCATCATCATCCCTTCCAGTCTGCGATGTCCCTCCAGGACCTCGGCAAGCGAGGTCTCTCCCCCGAGGTTCGGATTGCTGACAATCCGGGGAGAGGGGAGGCGCGACGAGGCCATAATCCGCTCCATGTCCTCGCGGAGAAAATGTTCGTCCGAAAATGGGCGGTAGACGTTGATCACGTAGAATGCCGCGGTATTTCCGTCGTGCAGCGCCGCGAACTGTCCCAGCGGCCTCGCTCCGGCGAGATTGCCTCCCATGTCGAGGAAACAGCTGCACTCCGGGTCGCGAAGGAAATCGGCGACGCCGTCGGGGATCACGGGAGAATCGAGAAATTCGACTCCCGAATGGAAGACGACACCGTTTTGCTCCAGCGTTTCGCGGCAGGTGCGGGAACAAAAGAGGGGCTTTGTCCGGTCCATGTCGAAAAAATGGACCCGTTCTCCTCCTTCCCCGGCGGCGGAGATCGCCAGGTTGATCGCGATCTCCGACTTTCCTCCGCCGGAAGGACCGAGGAACACGCGGTTTTTCACTCCATCTCCTCCAGTGCTCAAAAGTCGTGTCCGATGACCATACCGGTTATTGTAGCACCAGTTTTTCGAGCGGAGCGCATTTTGCTTCAATAACCATGCCCGATGCTGATCCTGCCATCCTTCTGTGCCGATTTTGGAGGCGTATCTCCATCCGCATGCTCCCACAGCGGAGAATACAGGGGAAATCAGGTGAATATGCCCCTGTTCGGGAGAATATTCAAGAACGCACGAGTATTCTCATGTATATCTTTCGTCGTGTTATAATCTGGAAAAAGGATTTATGAACGAATGGATTCCATTTGTCGGGGAGGCTTTCTTCCGTGCTAAAAAAATACTCTATATTGGTAAGCGACGATTCCGCTGTGGTCCGCAAGATGTTGCGGCACATTCTGGAAGAAGGCGGCGTCGGGAATGTTTTCGAGGCGAGGGATGGTTGCGAGGCGGTCGCGATCTACCGCGAACATCGACCGGATGTCGTCTTCATGGACATTGTCATGCCCGGCAAGACGGGGCTCGAAGCCCTTGCCGAGATACGTGCGCATGACCAGTCGGCACGAGTGATCATGGCCTCTTCCACCGGTACCAGAAAAAATCTGAAGGAAGCCATCGATTCGGGGGCTGTCGATTTCATCCAGAAGCCTTTCGAGAAGGAGTCCGTGCTGAAGCTGCTCAGACGACTGCTTGAAGGGGAGTGGGAGTAGTGTTTTCGAGGCTTTTCGGACAATTTCTTCTCCATGAGGGGTACGTCACCGCGAACACTCTTTCGAGTGCGCTGGGACGCCTTGACGAGGTGCGCCCCCTGATCGGCATGCTCGCCCTGGCGCAAGGGTACATGACGCCCGCGCAGGTGGAGGAGATAAACGAGGCGCAGAAAAAACAGGACAAACGGTTCGGCCAGCTCGCTATCGAAAAGGGGTATCTCACAGTCGAGCAGCTCGAGTCGATTCTCTCCGGGCAGAAGAGCGAACTCGTCCTCCTCGGGCAGATTCTCGTCCGGGACGGTCTGCTGTCGCATGACGGCTTCCTTATGGCTCTCGAAAAATACAGGAAGAGTGCGGGACTGTCCGAAGAGGGGTACGAGGCTGTGAAGGCGAACGACATCGACGGCGTGATCTCCTCCGTTCTCTCCGGCCAGCCGGGAAGCGGCAGACCCGTGGCGGAAAGCTGGGCGAGCGTCTTCATGAAAGGGGTCATACGGTTCGTGGATCCGGGCGCCGCCATCGACCCTCTTGCAGCCGAGCACTATCGGGACCGGGTTGCTTTTATCCAGCGCATGCGGGGAGACCGCTCCCTCTTCACCTTCATGGCAGCCACAGAGGAAGTCTTCACCGACCTTGCACGGCGCTTCTCAAAATTTGAAATCGACGGTTTCGACGAAATGGCGGAGGCCGCAGCGGGTGAATTTCTCAACCTGGTCAACGGACTCTTCACGGTGAACCGCTCCGACGAGGGGATAGAACTCGAGATGCAGCCCCAGCAGAGGCTCACCGGGAGCGCAAAGCTGCCGGTGAAGCGCCCCGATGTCCTCCTTCCGCTCCTTCTGCCCAAGGGAATACTGTGGGCGGGCCTCTTTCTGGACACTCAGCCGAACCTCTCCTAGCGTATTTGCCTTCCAGGCGTGCGATGCGGCCTATGGTTCGCTTTGCACGCCGTTTTCGTTGTTCCGCGCCGCTTTCCTTTTTTAACCGCTTTTTGACTTTTTCCGGGGCGGCCGCCCCCCTCTGCCTGTGATTTCCGTACTGGACGAAATCATCTTTTGACGCTACTCTGTACTGCAGGAAAGGAGGTGGAAAAATGGGCAAACTGACAGGCAAGAAACTGCTTCTCCTCGGT
>CAYRPJ010000082.1:0-10414 GCA_964426245.1 uncultured Synergistaceae bacterium | reverse complement strand
GATGGGCACCAACAACGTCGACCACTGTGCCCATCTGTGACACAGCGCCACAGTGGTGGGTCTCGGCGAGACCCTCGGAAGCGGCGCAATGACCAATGATTTCGAATCGATCAAATCGGCGGACACGATCCTCATCATCGGATCGAACACGACGGAGAACCACCCCGTCATCGGCTCCTTCATCAAGGAACGCAAGAAAAAGGGAAACTGCACGCTCATCGTCTGCGATCCCAGGAAGATCGAGATGGCGAAGTACGCCGACGTCTACATCCGCCAGAAGGGCGGTTCCGATGTCGCTCTCCTCAACGGACTGATGCACGTGATCATCCGGGACGGACTCTACGCGGAGGAGTTCATCGAAAAGAACGTGAACAACTTCGAGAAGCTCAGAGAGACCGTCGCAAAATACACTCCGGAGTACGTCTCCGGAATCACCGGCGTCGCCCCCGAACTCATCGGGAAGGCGGCGAAGGCGTACGCGAAGGGGCCGAACTCGGCCATCTTCTACACCATGGGGATCACCCAGCATTTGAACGGAACGGACAACGTCCGCTCCGTCGCGAACCTGGCCCTCCTCTGCGGCATGCTGGGCAGGCCGGGAACGGGAGTCAACCCCCTTCGCGGACAGAACAACGTCCAGGGCGCCTGCGATACCGGTTGCCTTCCCGAAGTCATTCCCGGCTACCAGAAGGTGGCGCTTCCGGCGACGCACCAGAAGGTCAAGGAGATCTGGGGGTGCGAACTGCCTGCGAAACCGGGTCTCTCCGTCGTCGAAATGATGAAGGCCGCGGGAGAAGGAGAAATCAAGGGGATGTACATCATGGGCGAGAACTCTATGGTTACGGAACCTGATTCCGACCACGTCCGCCACGCCCTGAAAAACCTCGAGTTTCTCGTGGTGCAGGATATCTTCCTGACCGAGACCGCGGAATTCGCGAACGTCGTGCTTCCCGCTGCCGGTTGGGGGGAGAAAGACGGCACATTCACCAACACCTGCCGTTCGGTCCAAAGGGTCCGAAAAGCGGTCGAATCCCCCGGAGAAGCCCGTCCTGACTGGGAAATACTGCTTGCTGTGGGCAAACGATTCGGCGCTCCATGGAACGACATGAACTCTCCCGAGACCGTCTTCAACGAAATCGGCCGGATAGCTCCCGCATACGCCGGCATCACCTACGGGCGCCTTGAAGGAGGCGCGCTTGCCTGGCCGTGCCCGGCGTGCGATCATCCGGGAACGCCGATTTTGTACGCTGCGGGTTTCCCCAGGGGCAAGGCGGACTTCTCGCCGTGCGAATGGCAGAAGCCGGAGGAATGGCCGACCGAGGAGTACCCGTTCATCGCCACGACCGGAAGACTGCTCTACCACTACCACTCGGGAAGCATGACGAGGCGCAGCGCTCCGGGCGAATTCATCAAGGAGATGTACATCGAGGTGAACCCGGCAGACGCCGAGGCGCTCGATGTGAGGGACGGCGAGATGGTCAAGGTGGTCTCCCGGAGGGGAGAAGTCTGCGGAGCGGCCAAGATCACCGACCGCGTTCCGGCCGGAACGATCTTCCTGCCCTTCCACTTCAGCGAGTCTTCGGCGAATCTCCTGACATCGTCCAAGATCGACCCCTATTCCAAAACACCGGGATTCAAGGTCAGCGCAGTGAAATTGGAGAAAGCGGTATAAGAACCGTCTCATGAAATGACGGCCCGGATTGATTCCGGGCCGCATCTCCCGGAATTGGAGGGCGGCGGAAAGCCCCCGTATTTCTCTCAAAAACCAAGAAAGAAGGGAATAGAATGAAAACGCCTGCCGAACTTGCAAAATTGGCATGCACGGTCTCGAAAGTAAAAGGAAATCTCTCGGTTCGCCAGATGGTCCTTATGGGAACGCTCGCCGGCGCCTACATCGCCTTCGCCGGGTGGCTGATGACCGTTGTCTCTCACGACATGCCCCAGCATTTCGGAAACGGCTTCACCCGGCTGATCTCCGGCGCCGTTTTCAGTGTGGGACTCATGATGGTCGTCATCAGCGGCTCCGAACTCTTCACTGGCAACTGCATGATGCCGCTCGGGTATCTGGCTGGGTGCACCCCTTTGAAGAAGATTCTCCGCAACTGGGGCTGGGTCTACACGGCCAACCTTCTGGGCAGCGTTCTCATCGCCGCCCTGATCTTCTTCTCCGGCCTTTCTGACGGCGCTGTGGGCGGCAAGGCTCTCCAGGTCGCCTCCGGCAAGATGGGACTCTCATTCAGCAAGGCTTTCTTCCGCGGCGTTCTCTGCAACTGGATCGTCGTGCTCGCCGTCTGGATGGCCATGGCCGCGACCGAGATCGTGGACAAGGTCTGGGCGATTTTCTTCCCGATCATGACCTTCGTCGCAGCAGGGTTCGAACACTCCATCGCCAACATGTACTTCATGGCCCTCGGAATATTCCTGAGAGGAACACCCGCCGCGGTGAGCGCGTCGGGGCTCTCCGAGCAGGCGCTTTCCAACGTGACGCTCGGCGGCTATCTGAGCAACCTCATTCCGGTCACGCTCGGCAACATGGTCGGCGGCATCCTCTTCGTGGCGGTCTTCTATTACTTCATCTTCCAGGATGGATTGACGGATATCCAATAACCGTTTCCCTCCATTTTTGCAGAGGGAAGTCGCCTGAATCTGGGCGATTTCCCTTTTTATGATATAATATGGACAAGAAAGAAACAGAAAAAGTAGTCCCTGCGGTGCCCGTGATCATGATTTTTGTCTTGAGCCAACACTCGCGCCTTGCGGGGCCGCCAGTTTGGGCCGGTGGAGGAATTGCTTCGTGCGATGACGAAACTAAGGTTCAGCAGGCCCCAATACTATAGGAACGGGTCAAGACGTTCATGACACGACATTGCGGGGAAGCTCTAGAACAGGGGCCGGGGAAACCCGTTCCCCTTTGTTTTTTATGAAAGGGGGAGTTCTTTCGTGTTCGCACCGAATCGTTCGCACTATTGGAATCCCGCTTTTTCCGAAGCTTTTATCCTCGACTGGGACGGTGTTCTTGCAGAGACGAAATTGAATTTCGCCCCTATCCGCAAGAAATATTTCGAAGGACGCTTCACTCCGCTCTTCGAGGCGATCGCAACGTTGCCGCCCCCTTTGGCCGAAGCCCTCAAACAGGATATCTACGAAGAAGAGATGAAAGGAGCCCGGAATGCCGTACCCGTTCCCGGCGCTTTCGAATTGCTGGATTGGTTACGGCGCGGAGATGTCCCGTGGTGCGTCGTTTCCAGAAACTGCTGCGATTCCATCCGGCTCGCCGCGGATCGGATCGGAATGGCCCTCCCCCCTGTCGTCCTCAGCAGGGATACCCCTCCTGTAAAGCCGGAGCCCCAAGCGCTGTGGCATGCGGCGGAACTCCTTGACGTCCCCCGTTCCCGATGCGTGATGGTGGGTGACTTCGTGTACGACCTCGTCGGAGCAAGGCGGGCCGGAATGCGGGCAGTTCTCGTCCAGCGGCCCGAGGCGGAGTGGAAGCACTGGGCGGACGTCTCATTCGACAGCCTCTCCGACTTCGTTGAATTTCTGCACACTCCCGGACCTCTGGTCCCCTGGGAGTATCGTGCGCTTGCGGAAAAGTCCGGAAATGAACATCTTGCCGCACTTGCAGGATACTTCTTCTCAATCTCGGGGCTCGATGAGCATGTCCTTCCGCGATGCCTGGGCCAGGCCGCGAAAGGAATTTTGAATTTCAGAATCGAGGGTGAGAACGCTCTTTCCGGGTCTCAATGGCAGAACCTTCCCGGCCTCTCCCCGATTTGGCTCGATCAGCCGGTAAAAATTGTCGTCGAACACCTGTTGCAAATGAGGTATCCCCTCGCCCGGCTAACCGATGACACGGACGGGCTTGTTCCCGCGAACCCGGAAAACGTGCCGGAATATCTCTGTCCGGGGGGGGCCAGGTGACTTCGACCCGGCGCTGGGAAGCCCCGCTCGCGGAGAGAATGCGTCCCGGAACTCTCGACGAGTTCGCAGGACAGTCGCACCTCCTCGGAGAAAACGCCCCGCTGCGAAAAATACTCGAGAGCGGCTCCGTTCCGAGCTGTATCCTCTACGGCCCTCCGGGCGTCGGAAAGACGACTCTCGTGCGCCTCATGGCCGCAAGGACGGAGCGCGATCTCCTCGAGATCAACGCAGTTTCCGCGAAAGTCTCCGAACTGCGCGACCTGGTGAAAGAAGCGGAAAACCTCAAGGCGCTCCGTTCAGGCCAGAGCGCCGTTGCTTTCGTGGACGAGATCTATCACTTCAACCGAAGCCAGCAGAACGCCCTTCTTCCCTCGGTGGAGAAGGGCGATATCATTCTCGTCGGTACCACCACGGAAAATCCGTGGTTCGAGATCAACAAGACGCTCCTCTCGCGAATGGTCGTCTTTCAGTTGAACCCTCTTTCGGAACAGGAACTTTTCGGACTTCTCCGCAGAGCCCTCGCCGACAGGGAACGGGGGCTGGGGCAGCTCGAAATCGCACCGGACGACGAAGCGCTCCATCTCATCGCCTCGATGGCGGGAGGCGATGCCCGCCAAGCCCTCACCCGCCTCGAGTTCATCTGCTCATCGGTAGCGGCCCGCGGAGGATCGATTCTTACAAAGGAGACCGCCGTAGAGACGCTCCCGCTCGCCGCGGTGCGCTACGACAAATCGTCAGACGACCATTACGCGGTCATCTCCGCCCTCATCAAGAGCATCCGCGGCTCCGACCCGGATGCCGCGGTCTACTGGCTGGCACGCCTTCTCGCGGGAGGGGAGGACCTGCGTTTTCTCTGCCGGAGGCTGCTCATCTCGGCAGCGGAGGACATCGGGCTGGCGGATCCGCAGGCGCTCGTCGTCGCCTCTGCGGCGGCCCATGCGGTGGACATGACGGGAATGCCGGAGGCTCGAATCATCCTGGCCGAAGCGGTTCTCTACCTTGCCGCCGCGCCTAAGAGCAACAGCGCATACCGTGCGGTCGCCGATGCGGCGAAAGCCATCGAGAAAGGAGACCTCCAGGAGGTCCCATTCCACCTCAGGCCGGACGGTTCAGGATATGTGTACCCCCATGACGACCCGCGGCACTGGACGCCCCAGCAGTACATGACGGAACAGAGACGGTTTTATTTTCCCGGAGAGTTGGGAAGTGAAAGGGAAATAGGAGAACGGCTGAAAAAGTTCTGGAGGCGTTTCCGGCCGTCCTCGGGGTGACTCCTTCAGTCGGACAGGGCCGCGAAGAGGCGGTATGCCCGCAACCCTACGATTTCACGCACTGCGGCCGAGATGTTCCGGAACGAAGAGGGGGAGGGAAGGCAGTCCATAGCCGTAACGGCTCCCGACTCTTCCAGAAGTCCGGACGGATACGGGTGAACCCGGTATCCGGGAAGAAAGCGTTCCGCAACGTCCAGGGAACGCCTCAAGTGATACGCCGTGGTTACCAGGACCACGTCCGAAACATCCATACCTTTCAAAATATCCGCGGAAAAAGCCAGATTCTCCCATGTCGTCCGGGCATTGCCCTCCACCAGCAGAGGACCGTCGAACTTCAGATCACGTGCTGTGCGGAGGACCATATCGCGGATCTGCTCTTCGGACGCCTTGCCGGGATACCCCCCCGTATAAAGAAGCGCGCATCCCAGCGCGTCCGCGGCCCGGACGCCCGCGACGAACCGCTGCAGCGTCTCCGCGCTCATGGAGAACTCGGTGTCGTCCGTAGTCCATATACCGCCGGAAAGCACCAGTACAACCGTCTTCCCGTGCGGCGAGGGGAGATCGAAGGAAAACGGGCCTTCCAGGTTCGAGGCGAGCATCTTCGCGCTCAGCGGAATGGAAACGAGATAGAGCAGCACGCCCGTGAAAAGAATGCAGAACGCGGTTCCGGAGCGTCTTTTACCGCTCGAGTCCCTGGAGAAGAGCAAAAAAAGGCCGTAGAGAAACGTTGCGGCGATGAAAATTCCGGGAAGAGAGAGAAAGGCTCCGGCCGCCTTGTATCCGAAATACGCCCACGTCATGAAGGATCTCCGGAGTCGGAATCGGAAAGCGGTCCCCTGGTTTTAAGGAAGTCGAGAAGGCTCTCCTTGCTCGTATCGATATGCTTCCGCGTCTCCTTCTTCGCGCGTTCCACGTCGTTGGAGAGAATGGCGTCGATGATTGCCAGATGCCCCCAGGTAAAGTTCGTAATGGGTGAGTTCTCAACAGAAAAAGGCCTGCAAAGATGGATGAGGTCTGAAATGTTGTGCAGCATAAGAGCGAGGAACCTGTTCGTCACCGAGGCGTAGATCATGGAATGGAAGGCTTTGTCCTCCCGGACATACTCCTCCGCGCTGGTCCCGTCGGTCATGACGGAGAAGACGCCGCGGAAACGCTTCAATTCGGCGGAAGGAGGATTCATGCAGATATTCGCCACCGCGAGAATCTCCAGTTCGGTCCGCAGCTCGTAGAGATCCGACGCATCCTTCAGGCTGGGAAGGGTGACATACGCCCCTCTGCGCGGGGTCAGCGTCACAAGTCCGGTCTGCGCAAGCTGGCGGATAGCCTCCCGAACGGGCGTTCTCGAGACAGCCATGCGCTCGGCAAGCTCGATCTCGGAGAGTTTCGCCCCCGGCTTGATCGTGCCGTCGACGATGGCTTCCTTCAGCTTCTCGTAGACGATCTGCCGAAGCCCCTGGTTCATTGCCGGTGATAATGTATTACTCCCCACAGATAACGACCTCCCATGCAGGATAATGTACTCATTATACTGCATGGTAAGTGCTTTCAAAACCCCTGCGGCGGAAGCCGGTTTCAAACGCAGGAAATGTTTTCTCCCCGGCGCTCCCTTTCAAGATGGTCGTACCAGAGCGAGACGGCATAAATAACGTCGGAGAGCCGATTGACGTACTGATAGGCATCCTCCCGCAGTTCTCCCGTTCGGAACAGCTTCACCGCAGCTCGTTCGGCCCTTCTCGCGACAGTGCGGGCGACGTGCAGCGCAGCCCCCGGAGTGGAGTCTCCGGGACGGACGAAGCGGGCTGTTTTGCCGGTCACGCGCCCGACGGTCTCCGTGATCGATTCCAGCTCCGCGATATCGGGGCAGGTCAGTCCGGGATAGAGAGCGATGTATCCCATGAGTTTGCTCAGTTCCTTTTCAAGGGTGCAGAGATGCTCGCATATATCGGGATATTCACACAGCGACCTCGCCATGCCGATGTGCGCCTGGCATTCGTCGAGCGTGCCGTACGTTTCCACGCGGGGGTGATCCTTCGGCACCCTGTCGCCGTTGCCGATGCTCGTCTCTCCCCTGTCGCCGCCTTTCGTCGTGATCCAGACATCGGTCATGATCCTGTCCTCCCTTTCTTGATCAATGCCCGCTGCATCCCGTGCAGGAGGCGCAATCGCCGCCTTCGCAGCTGCCCATTGAGGAGAAGACGACCCGTATCAGAGCGTCGGTCAGAACACCGGGAGGAAGGGCGCTGAAGGAGGTCCCTTCAGTTTTGAGAGTCCTCGCGGCAAACGGAGTTCCGTCGGCGAGAGCGCACCCCTCGCATCGTTCGAAGCTCACCGGGGCGCCGAGGACCTCCTCGATTGGCCTCTCCGCAACGATGCCGAGTTCGGGTCCGAAAAACGAGAGATAGTTGAGCTTGCCGCAGTTTGCCTCCGTGATTTCATGAATTTCGACATTCTGAAGGACAAGCTGAATGTTCAGGTTGACGAGTTTCGGCGCAAGCCCCTCCATGATCGACTGAAGATATCCCGAAGTCTCGTCGCATGGGGGGCAGAGAACTCCGGAATCGGGAGCGGGAATGAAATGTCGTATAATCAAACGGTTCATGATTGAAAAACCTCCTTGATCGGCTTTGCTGTTCATTATACACTCGGAGCGTGTCAAAGCGGAGCCTCCGACAAGAATAAACAGGACGAGGAGAGATCGAGATGAAATTTGACGATTTTTGCCAGGTTGCGGAAAGGATAGTCGAACGCCTTCCCCCGAAGCTCTTTGGAAAACTCAACGGAGGCGTCAATGTCGTCCGGCAGAAGAAAGAAGACGGAGAATATCTCCTGATGGGCGAGTATGTCGAAGACCCGATCATGGGAAACACGGTCTTCCTGTACTACGGAAGTTTCGCCGAAGAACTTGAGGGGGCGGGGCGCGAAGAGTGGATCGAGGAGATCGAGGAGACCATCGTGCATGAACTGCGCCACCATGTGGAATCCCTGGCCGGCGTGGACTACCTTTCATTCGAAGAGATGCAGGATTTGTAGAGAGAACATCGCCCCGGTCGGACAACCCGACTCGGGGCGTTGCGCGTTATTTCAGAACGAGAATGGTTCCCTCACGTCAAGGCGTTCCTTGATCGCTTCCTGGAGCAAGCTGGAGAAGTTGAGGTTGTGCTCCATGCCGAGCTTGTTCAGCCATGCGGGCAACGTCACGCTCTTGGTGATGCTGCGCTTGGCTTCCTCCTCGCGGACGATGTCCATGCGAACGGTTACGAGTACGACAGCTTCACCTTTCTTCAACTGAATTTCGTCGAAAGACGTTGGAGCCGGGATATGGTCACCATCACTCTCGGAGACGTAAAGAAAACCTTCGAGAGCCTCCTTGGCGCGAGCGACGGCATCCGCCTCGGACTTACCGCATGTGAGACACCCCGGGAGGTCCGGAAACTCGACCGCGATTCCGTTCTTGTCTTTCGAGAATATTGCCGGGTATGTGCGCATATCCTTGCTTCCTCTATTGGCCATGAGTATTCCTCCTTTTGTCGAGGCGGAGCTACTTCAGCCCCGCCTGTTTGAGGATGCTTTTTGTTGTTTTGGGGTGGATGTCTTTTTCGGGGTGGGGAACTGTGATCTTCCCCTTTTTCGTGTCGTGCTGGAAATAGTGATGATCGCCTCGAGCTCCCGTAAAGTACCAACCGTCTTCCTCCAACATCTTGATGATTTCTCTGATGCTGTAGATCTTGATTGGCTCCACCCCCTGCCTTGATGTATATATTGTAACACGTGTTATAACATGTGCCAAGTGAGATATCGGGGTCATTTTAGATTTATCGAAAGGTTCATCGAAGACTCCGAGGCGTAGCGTCTCCTCGCGGAACTCCACGCGAGAGCGACTACAGGGCACGTGGAAGGCACTGACGAGGCTTAGGTTCTGGTTCTTCTGCCAGTACTCGCACTTCGGTAAATGGCAGCTCGCCCCCCACTCGGGAAGACGAGCGCATCGGGAAAGATGCATGTTTTTCAGGCGCACCGGACTCACCAAGGTCAAAAACGAGTTTTTTCCTTTATCTGACAATAAGGAAAATGGTGCAACCGCTCTGGACAAGCGACGGGGAGTGTGGTAAAAATTACCAGTGCTTGCCGGGGTGGCGGAATGGTAGACGCAGCGGACTCAAAATCCGCCGTGGGCGACCACGTGGGGGTTCGAGTCCCCCCCCCGGCACCATTTATTGAAACGACTGGTAAAAACACCCGCTTCAACGTGCGAAAGCATTGTATTTCCCCCTCTCGAAAACGGCGAATCCGCCGTGGTATAAATCGGGGGAACTGCGGCGGATTTTCGGGGCCTTCTTTTATCGTCCGGGCGGCGAAAAAAGGAGGTCCCTAAATGTTAGGGAAAATAGAAATGGCGAATTGCTCCAAAGGCGGATGGGAAGAGGATTTGCACTATTTTCTCATCTTCAAGGCCGCGGAAGGAAGAAGCGAGCGAACCATCCGGGACTACCAGGGGCATGTCAGGCGCTTCTTTAAAAGATTCCCGAATTCTTTCCAGCCCGGAACAATCATCCGGCAGTCCGTACTGGCGTACCTTTCCGATTCCGTAAAACCCGCAACATACAACCTGCGATACACCAACCTGAAGGTCTTCTTCGAATGGTGCGGAGAAGAGGGGTATCTTCCGAAAGATTTCAATCCGTTCCGGGGACTCAAGAAGAAAAAGGCGGAGGCCCGGATCGTCAGAATCCCCAAGGACGTCCTGGCAACCTAAATTCCCGGTCATTTTATAACGAGGTTTCCAATTCGATGCCGAACGCCTTCAGAATTTCTCTCTGCGACTTCGTCGCTTCGACGAGTCGGTTCTTGTATTTCCCCGCATAGCGAATGGTGGTCAGCGACTCCAGTTCGAGCAGCAGGGATTTGGGCGTGTATTTGCTCGACGGCAGCTTCTCCTGAACGGTCTTCCGTATCCGGCTCGTCAGGATCAGCGAGACGAACTGGATGAACATCCGACTCTTCATTCTCCCGGAAAGATGCACCCGCAGACGCTTCATGTCCAGCCCGTTCTTCAGGTCGTCGAAGCACTTCTCCACGACGTCTTTCTCGCGGTAGACGCGCAGCGCCTCGAGAGGATCATTGAACTTCGTCGCGAGCAGGACGAAAAACCCCGCGTAGTCGTTCCGGTACGCCTCGATGGCCTCGTTGTTGTACGACACCTTCAAGCCCCGCCGGGGCGTTCT
>CAYRPJ010000081.1:0-10425 GCA_964426245.1 uncultured Synergistaceae bacterium | reverse complement strand
TTAGAGCTTAACCTCCCCCCGTTTTTTTGTCTTAATTTCGGGGTCCATTATACCGTTCCGCCTCGATCTTCGAGAGATCGAGCACGTTGCTGAGAATGTTCAGCAGCATGTGCGCTGAAGTGTCGACATTTCCGACGTACTCCCGCTGCTGCTCGTCGAGCGGTGTGTCGGCGAGCAGTCCGAGGAAGCCGATGACGCCGTTGAGCGGCGTGCGGATCTCGTGGCTCATGTTCGCAAGGAAAGCGGATTTGACGCGGTTTGCGGCTTCGGCTTCCTGCTGCAGGAAGCGCGCGTCGGCGAGCGTTGCGCGGAGCTGTTCCTCCGCCAGCTTGCGCTGCGTGATGTCCTCGATGGCGGCGATGACGGCCGTGGGGTTTCGACCGGGGTTGACCGGGTTGAAGGAGATGCGGAGAAAGAGCGTCCTTCCTCCGGTGAGGGAGGTGTACTCGCCCTCGTAGACGGACGGCTCGCCTCCGAGAGCGGTCCGGATGACCTCCCGCATCTCCGGGGTGCCTCGAAGCGCCGTGTTGAAGCCGATCATCTTCTCCCGCGACGCCCCCATCATCTCCACGGCTCGATCGTTACAGTCGAGCACCGTTCCGTCGTCGCCGTAGCGGACCATCCCCAGCGGCGAGTGCTCGAAGATGGTCCGGAGCTGTGACTCGCTCTCGCGCAGCACCTCCTCGCTCCGCTTGCGCTCGGTGATGTCGGTGATGACGCCGACGAGCCCGGCAAGCGCTCCCTTTTCGTCGAAGAAGGGGGCCTTGTTGAAGAGAACGTCCCTGAGCTCCCCCTTCTCTTTGTCCATCATCCGCCATTCGAAGCTCTGCAGTTCTCGCGAGGCGAAGAGTTCGTCGTCCAGGCGTTTGTATTCGTCGGCCTGTTCCTTCGGCTCCAGTTCGTGAGATGTTTTACCCAGAACCTCCTCCTCGGTTCTCCCCTTCATCCTCCTGTACGCCTTGTTGCAGCCGAGATGCCGCCCCTCGCTGTCCTTGAAGTAGACGGGGGTGGGGATGACGTCGATCAGTGAACGGATGAAGGCGAGCTGCCGGTCGTTCGCTCGCTCCGCGCTCCTGCGCTGTCCGACGGCCCTCGCCAGCAGCAGCAGGACGGCCGACTGCGCCAGCACGGCGGCGAGCAGCAGACCGCCGATCCACCGGTTGCGGGCGTCCACCGCGGATTGCGCGACGACCTCGCCCGTCCGGTCGACGACGACGGAGTAGAGCAGGTCCCGCCCCTCCACCGGAACAGCGTAGGAGTAGACGTCAACGTCCCGGACGGAACCGTCCGCCAGCCGGTGGCGGAAGCGGAAGCGGTTTTCGTTCAGGCTGCGCGCGCGCTCCATCTCCCGGTGGATCTCCTCCGGTGGAAGGGTTTTGATCTGAGCGATGTTTCTGCCAGAGAGGTCAGGATAGCCGTAGAACTCTCTGGCCGCCCGGTTGCCATAGAGGATTTCACCCGTCCTCTGATCCATCAGCATCATGGGAGCGCCGTGATTTTCGAAGAGGGTGTGCACCGGAAGCGTCGTCCAGGCGAAATCCTCGTGCAGATGGGCGTCGCCGAATGCGCGGGAGAGTTCCGGCGCCGCGAGGAGCAGCAGCGCTGCAGCCAGGAGCAGAAGACGGCGCCATACGGAGCGGAACGCGCGCAGGGGGAATTTTCTGTTCTGCATAGGAATCACCGGCTTTCTTTCAGGATTGGACAAGCTTCGTCGATACTGTCATGCTCCTATATTGAACATGAGGTCGAGGCACGTGATCCTGAACATCTCCTCGACCATGCCTCTCAGCCCCGTGATGGTCAACCGGCCTCCGTGCTGAAGGCAGCGTTTGTGCATAGTGAGGAGCGTGCGCAGTCCTTCACTGTCGACATAGTCCAGTCCGGAGCATTCCAGCGTCAGCTCGGACACTCCTTCCTCGACGAGCGCGACGAGCTGCTCCCGTACCGAAGCGGAATCCGCCGCATAGAAACTCCCTGCGAGGGAAACGTCTGCGGCGGTGCTGCTCTTCTTGTGTATTTCGAGATTCATCGTAACTCCTCCAAGATAGCGTATTGTATGAACACTCCCTATATGGAAGCGAAGGTTTGCTCCTTATCTCCGCTTCCTCCCTGCATCGCGGCGAAACAAAGAAGCGGCGCATCGGTTCTTCCAGGTCCCGCCGCAACGACCGCGGCAGCGAATTCCGCGAATCAGCGCTTCTTCGCGACGGGTCGACCCGATTCCTTCACCGGAACCAGCCCTTTCGACCGGCCGCCGTCCTCGTCGATCCTGAAGGCGTTCACCAGCTTCTTCAGTTCCGCCGCCAGTCCGGCGAGTTCCTCCGAACCCTGGGCGACGCGCTCGGCGGACGTTCCGACTTCGGTCATCTGGCCGCGCACCATGTCCGAGGACGTGGCCGCCGCGCTCACCCGCGACGCGATGTTCTGCACCGCGCTCGCGATCTCCTCGCTCGACGCGGCCTGTTCCTCCGAGACCGCCGCAAGGTCCTGGGTCGCAGACGAAATGCGCGCCAGCGCCTCCATCATCCGGTCGATCGTCTTCCGCGTCTCCTCCGCAAGTCCGCTCGACACCTTCGAGTCCTTCGCGTTTTCCTCCGACGAGGCCACGACCTTGTCCAGGTCCTTCGTGATGCTTGCGGCAAGAGACGCTATCTCCTTCGCCGCCTCGTTGCTCTCCTCGGCCAGCTTCCGGACCTCTTCGGCGACCACGGCGAAACCGCGTCCGGCCTCGCCCGCCCGCGCCGCCTCGATGGCGGCGTTCAGCGCCAGCAGGTTCGTCTGGTCGGCGATGCCGCCGATCTGCGTGACGAAGCTCTGGATCTCCCTCGCCCGGTCTCCGAGACTCTTCACGTCCTGCGCCGATCTTCCGGCGTCCTCCGCGACCTTCGTGATGCTGACAACGACCTTGTCGACCGCCTTCTTTCCCTCGTCTCCGGCGAGGCGGGCCTGTTCGACCTCGGTCGCCATCTCGGTGCTCTTCTGCGCCGAGGACTGGGCGCCGCTCGCGACCTCCTCGACTGAGGCGTTGATCTCCTGGCTCGCCGCCGCGAGGTTCTCCATCTGGGAGGAGACGTCGTCGACGCCCGCCCGCGACTCCTCGACGCCCGCGTTCGACTCCTCGGCGAGCGCCGAGAACTCTTCCGCGCTGCTCCCCAGTCTTTCGGAAGCAGCGGCGATCGACCGCATGGCGCTCCTGAGCTTGTCCCCCATGTCGGCGAGCGCGCCTGCCACAAGCGTGATTTCGTCCTTCCCGCTCTGGTCGAACTTCACCGTCAGGTCGCCCTCCGAGAACTTTTCGACACCGTGTCTAAGCCCGTCCAGAGACTTCGCGACCGAAGAGGAGATGAGAACTCCGAACAAGACGCCCAAGACGAGCGAGACGACCGCCAGCATGAGCAGCATGCGCTGTGCGGCGACGATCTCGACCGCGTTTTGCTTGTTTGTGCGCTCGGCCCATTGAATGCAGTAATTTGCCAGATCCCTTTGCGCATCCCGGAAGTTGTTCATCGGCTCGTTCGCTTTCTCCCGGAAGGCGATGAACGCCTCCCGGTTCAGGTTCTTCAGAGCCAGTTCCACGACCTCGTCGGTCGCCCTGCGGAACGCGGCGAGGTGCGCGTCCGCCTCCGCCAGGCGTTTAATCTCGAAGTCCTCCAGTTCAATCTTTCGGTAGTTCGCGAAGTTCTCGTCGTTGAGTCTTCTTCTTCGTCCTATTTCCGCGACGAGTGCGCGCTTCTCCGCCTCGTCGTCGGTGAGCATCATCTCGAAGAGATTCGATCTGATGAAATTCATGTTGGACCTGGAGTCGTTCATCCACTGGACGGGAAGCACGCCGCTCCGGTACATATCCTCCATGTCGGCTTCGACCGCGACAAGGCGGGTATATCCTACGAAAGCGGCCGCGGCGGTGAAGAAGCACAGGACGGCGGTCAGCGCGAAAAGGCGGAAACGAATCGACATCTTCCTGAAAAATCTCATCATAGTGCAAGATCACTCCTGTTTTTGTGATGTGGAAATCTCTTTATACAGCGAATGTTCCATTTGGTGAAACAAGATGCGGCCCGATTTATCGGGCGCAGCCGATTGATCGTCGTGCATTGCCGACCGTGCAGGGGCTTCCCGCTCTCGAACGGGGAGGCTCCGCGGAAATGAGGGAACGGTCGTCATGCGATCCGCTTTCCTGTCCTCCGGTTGAACGGAAGCGCTCCCGCGTCGAACCTGTTGTTTACGCTGGCGAGCGCCCGGGAGCGCTTCCGCCGCACCCTTCTCCTCCGAGACATCGTTCGAGGACCGCCCAAATCTCATTCCGCTGCACCGGCTTCGACAGGTAGTCGTCCATACCGGCGGCGAGACACTCCCCTCTGGTTTCCGACAGAGCGTCGGCCGTCAGCGCGACGATGCAGCAGCGCCCGCACTCCGGTGTTTCCTCCATTTCCTGCGCGCGGATCTCGGCGGTCGCCTCGAATCCGTCCTTTCCCGGCATGCTGAGGTCCATGAAGATCAGGTCCGGCCTGCGTTCCCGGAAGAGCGCGACGGCCTGTCCGCCGTTCTCTGCCCGCAGCACGGAGGCTGAAGGCGCGAGCTTCGAGACCAGGAGCACGAGCATCTTCATGCTCATTTTCTCGTCCTCGACGATCAGGACAACCGGATGTTCCTTCATCTTTCCGGGCGGGATATGCGCCAAGCGCTCCGGAGGCTCCTTAGCACGGTCTCCCGGATCGACCTCTCCTGTTCCATCGACGCATTCGAGGCGGAGCGTGAAATAGAATCTGCTGCCATCCCCGGGCATGCTCTCCACCTCAAGCGCGCTCCCCATCTTCCGCAGAAGGCGCTCGCAGATGGGAAGGCCGAGCCCGGTTCCGCCGTATCGGCGCGTGGAAGAGTCGTCGGCCTGGTAGAACGGCTCGAAGATGCGCGATCTCGCCTCCGGCGAAATGCCGATACCGGTGTCTTGCACGGAAAAGGTGAAGTCCCCCTCGCTTTCCGAGAGAGGCGAGAAGCGCACCGAGAGTTCGACGCTTCCCCGCTCCGTGAACTTGACCGCGTTGCTCAGGAGGTTGACGAGCACCTGCTCCAGGCGGACGGGGTCGAAGACCGCCGTCTCCGGAACGTTCTCCTCCACGACCGCCAAGAGAGCGACTCCTTTTCCGGCGGCCGAGGCGCGGACGGGAGCGAGGGAACGATCCACCGCCCCGCGGAGGTCCGACGGAACGGGCTTCAGGTCGAGCTGTTCCGCCTCGATCTTCGAAAGATCGAGCACGTCGCTGATTATGTCGAGCAGCAACCGCGCGGAGGTGTCGATATTCCTGACGAATTCTTGTTGCTCCTCGTCGAGCCGCGTGCCGGCGAGCAGCGCGAGAAAGCCGATGACACCGTTGAGCGGCGTGCGTATCTCGTGACTCATGTTCGCCAGGAAGGCCGATTTGGCGCGGTTTGCGGCCTCGGCATCCTTCCGGAGGATGCGGGCGTTGGCCAGTGTCTCGCGAAGCCGCTCCTCCGCCAGTTTCCGCTCGGTGATGTCCATACCCTGCGCGATGGTGGCGATGAGCGAAACTCCATCGTCCGCGAAGACGTTCGCCGAGTTCCACAGCGCAAAGCGGATTTCGCCGTTCTTTCGGCGCACCGGTATCTCCACCATCTCCCAGAACTCGCCCGCAAGCGTCCCGCGGATACGTTCGAGCGACTGTTCGCGGCTCTCTTCCGGAAAAAGGAGGTCGAGATGGTTACCGATCACCTCTTCCGAAGAGTATTCCGTCATGCGCTCGAAGGCCCGATTGAAGCGGATGATCCGAAAGTCCTTATCCCACACGACGATCGGTGCGTTGGCGTACCGGATCAGTTTGTCCAGAGAGTCCCGCGTAGTACGGAGTTCTTCCTCGGCGAGCTTCCGATCAGTGATGTCGGTGAGAACGCCGACGATCCCGGAAAGTCCGCCCTTCTCGTCAAAGAAGGGAGCCTTGTTGAGAATGATCTCCCTGCGCGCCCCTTTTCTGTCCGTAGCCTGCCATTCGCAGCTCTGCGCCCGGCGCGAGACCAGAACTTCTTCGTCCGTTTTTCGGTATCCGTCGGCCAGATCTTTCGGCTCCATATCATAGACTGTCTTCCCAAGCACCTCTTCCTCAGAACATCCCTTCATCCTTCTGTAGGCCTCGTTGCAGCCCAGGTAGCGCCCTTTCCAGTCTTTGTAGAAGACGGGGTTGGGGATGACGTCGATCAGCGAACGGATGAAAGCGAGCTGCCGTTCGAGCGCGGCCTCCGCGCTCCTGCGGTGTCCGACGGCTCTCGCCAGCAGTAGCAGCACGATGGACTGCGCCAGCAGCGCGGCGACCAGCAAGCCGCCGATCCAGTAATTGCGATGGTCGAGCGCGAGCCGGTCAGCGACGGCCTCCGTCCGGTCGACGACGACGGAGTAGAGCAGGTTCCTCCCCTCCACCGGAGCGGCGTAGGAGTAGACCTCCACATCGCGCACGGAGCCGTCCGCCAGCCGGTGGCGGAAGCGGAAATGGTTCTTCTTCAGACTGCGCGCGTACTCCATCTCCCGGTGGATCTCCTCCGGCGGAAGGGTGTTGATCTGAGCGATGTTTCTGCCGGAGAGGTCAGGATAGCCGTAAAACTCCCGGGCCGCCCGGTTGCCGTGGAGAATTTCGCCCGTTCCCGGATCGATCAGCAGCATAGGCGCGCCGTGATTTTCGAAGAGAGTATGCACCGGAAGCGTCTCCCAGCCGAAATCCCGATGCGGATGGGAGGCGCCGGCGGGATCCTGAACCGCGAGGAGCAGCATCACCGCCGGGAGCAGAAGGCGGCGGCATACGGAGCGGAACGTGCGCAGGGGGGAAATGTTCTCGTGCATCGTATTCACCTCCGCCTTCGTCGGTACGCTTACGCGTTCACATTGAAGACCAGGTCGAGGCGCGTGAGCTTGAACAGCTCCTCGACCATGCCTCTCAGTCCCGTGATCGTCATCCGGCCGCCCTTCTGAAGGCATCTCTTGTGGATGGAGATCAGCACGCCGAGACCCGAGCTGTCGATGTAGTCAAGCCCCGAAAAGTCCAGCGAAAGATTGCTCGTATCGTCTTCGAGGAGAGCGATGAGCTTCTCCCTCACCGATGCGGAGTCCTCCACGTACATGCTGCCCGAGATCGCGACGCGGGCGCCGTGACCGCTTTTGTTGATGTCGATTTTCATGAATCCTCGTACCTCCCCGTATGCAAGTCTTCAAGTACAGCACGTTTTTAAAAAAAGCGTCTTCGAAACAAGAGAGAGCGCCGGGCTTCTGTCAGATCACGGCCGGCTTGTTGCTCCAGCCGTCCTCCTCTTTTTCGACTCTGAACCGTTCCGTCATCCGCTTCAGCTCCTCCGATGTCTCGCTGACCTCCTGCGAGCCGGTCGCGACGTTCTCCATCGCCGCCGCGGTCTCCTCCATGGACGCGGCGAGGTTCTGCACGTGGTCGTCCGTGTTCTCCATGACGCTCGCCGTCGTGTCGATCATCGCGATCACCTTCTCCGACTTCGCGACCTCCTCGTCCGTCGTCGAGATGATCTTCCGCACGTCCTCGATCGAGCTGTCGATGGCCTTCCGGATGCGGTCCAGTGCGCTTCCTGCCACGTGCGCGATCGAGACTCCCTCCTCGACTCCCTCCCGGCTCGTCCGCATCGACGTCACCGCCGAACGGGTGCCCTCCAGGATCTTTCCGACGAGATCGGCCACTTCGCGCGCTCCCTGCTGCGACTGTTCCGCGAGTTTCCGCACCTCTTCGGCGACGACCGCGAAGCCGCGTCCCGCCTCGCCGGCCCGAGCCGCCTCGATGGCCGCGTTCAGCGCCAGCAGGTTCGTCTGGTCGGCGAGGCCGGTGATGGTGTCCCCCACCACGCCGATCCGCTGCGAGAAGGCGTCGAGCTGCGTCAGGCGCTCCTCGGTCTCCTGAACCGACGTCTTGATGCTCTCCATGTGCCCGATGGTCTTGGCCACGGTCTCGCTCCCCTGCACGGCCGCCTCTGCCATGACGACGGAGTTCTTGTCCGCGCTCGAGGCGAGGCTCTGCGCGATCTGGATGAGGCTGCTCATCTCGAGCATCACCTTCGAGGACTCGACGGCGTTGGCCCGCCCGTTCCGGGTCTGCTCGGCGAGCTTGGCGTTGCTCTCGGCGACTTCGTTGGTGGTGCTGGTGACCTCCTCTGTGGAGGCGGCGGTCTCCTCGGAGATGGCGGAGAGGTGGAGTGCCTTCTCCTTCAGCTCGCGGATCATCTCCCGCTGGGAGGCGACCATCTCGGCGAGCGCGTCGGCCATCGTCCCCAGTTCGTCCCGGTTCACGATGCCGAACTCCTCCCGCTCGATGGTGAAGTCACCGTCCCGCGCTCTGGCGGCGAGGACCGCGACGCGGTTCAGCGGGACGGTGAGGCTGCGCGTCATGAGGAAGGCGACGACCGCGCCGAGAAGGACGGCGACGACCGTGGCGACGAGGATGACGAGGATGGTGGAGGCGAGGTTCGAAACGGCGTTGTCGGCGATCTCGAGGGAGTGCTTCGCCGCCGCCTGCGAGACCTGGCCGGCGAGCTGCTGGATGGTCGTTCCCGCCGTCACCCGCTGTTGTTCGAGCTCGTTCAGTTCCTTCCAGACGGCGACGATGCTCTCCATGGCCGTCTTGTAGTCGTCCGCCGCCTTCTGGGTGGTGTCCAGCTGAGCGAGGTTGACCGGCTGATGGGTGACGGCGCGGATCGCCTTTATAAGGGCCGTTATGGCATCGAAACTCTTCACGCCCTCTTCGAGTCGGGCGAGGTCGCGGGTCGCCTGTCCTGCGAAATTGGCTATCCGGACTGCGTTTCCGGCGTCGATGATTCGGTTGGAGAGGGTGATCTTGCGAAGACGCTCGTCGAGCTGCGCCTGTTCGGCCCCCTCCTTGATCTCCCTGCTCATCGCCTCGTTCTGGGAGTCGAGGTAGGCGGTCGCGTTTTCCATAAACAGGCGCGCGCTCTCGTTCGCCCGCGCACGGGCGGCGCCGATGGAGCCGATGTTCTTCTCAGTCCGCTCGATCAAGGAGACATACTGATCGAGCGCCACCGTCGCCTTCGCGGCTCCATCCCGGAGCACGGCGAGATCCGGATATACCGCAGCGAGGTCGGACGCCCGCTTCAGCGCGTGCCGCGTCGCGCCGGCCGCTTCGAGCCCGGCGTCGAGAAAACTCTTCTGGTACGAATATCCGTATCCACGAATTTCCAGCATCATGTCCTGTATCGATTTCTGCACGTCCGCCGCGATGACCATCTCCGGTACGTACTGCCGCGCCAGCGAACGAGCTTCCCGCTGCACCCCGCTCATGTTCATCCAGCTCATCGCGCCGACTCCGGCGAAGATGAGCAGCAGCGCGCCGAACGCGAGCGAGAGCTTCCCGCCTATTTTCATCCTCTTCAACATGTTTCGCTTCTCCTCCTGTAATTGAAAAATAAGCACGCAGAACGGCGCCTCGGCGAGTGTGTCGGACTCAGGAGGCGCCGTCGGTTTCGTGTCTCTATACCGCCGGCTGGCTCAGCATTTCCCTCTCTTCGCTCGAGAAGATGCGGTCGAGGTCCAGCACTATGATCAGGCGTTCTTTCACCTTCGCCACGCCCCGGATGAATTCCGAGCTCATGCCGCTCGTCACCATCGGCGGCGTAGGCTCTATCGACTCGTCGGGGACGCGCAGGATCTCCGAAACTCCGTCCACCAGGATGCCGATGTTCTGCTCCGCCATGTTCACCACGATGATCCGGCGGTCGACGTCTTTTCCGGCGTCACGCTCGACCACCAGAAACCGCTTGCACAGGTCCACGATGGGGACGATCTGCCCCCGCAGGTTCACGATGCCCTCCACGAAGTCCATCGACTGCGGAATCGTCGTGATGTTCTGAATCCGGACGATCTCGCGGACCTTCGAAATATCGATGCCGAACTCCTCTTTCCCAAGCGCGAATACCACCAGTTGCTGCTCCGCCACCAACTCTTCCTCCTTTTTCAAAGCACCCATGAAAACACAACAGCCCTCGAAGATGGCTCTCCCAGGGCTGTTGACAATCCGATGCTTGCATCTTTGCTATCGAGAGAACGCGGATAATCACTGCGCTAGCTGATGTATACGCCTCAATGGAAAACAGCCGATCGAACCTGAACTCCACTCCGAGAGAAAAACCAAGATTCATGACCTAGAAACTCGGTGCATAATATCATATCGATATATTTTTGTAAAGAAAAAATTTATTGAATATAACCTATGTGCATAAAATGAGCAAGATGTATGGGTTACAAATTACCATTTTCTATTTATTTATATCAGATTAATTGAAAATTAGGGCATCCTGAACAACATGTAAAGCCCTATCAGAACTGGAAAAGAAACGGTTTTTTACGGTAAGATGGTGCAGGAAAAAGGGTATGTCAGCCCCTAAAACCTTGCA
>CAYRPJ010000080.1:0-10574 GCA_964426245.1 uncultured Synergistaceae bacterium | reverse complement strand
AGATGGAGCTGATCCACAGGGTGAAGCTCGCCTTCGACCCGAACAACATCCTGAACCCCGGCAAGATGATCAGCTGTCCGGAACGACCCGGGCAGCCTCCCGAAAGTCCGCCTGCCGGTCATGCATAGATAAGCGGGGAGCCTCAATGGCTCCCCGCTTCTGTTACTCCTCCCGTATCAGCGCGGCCATCTCGTCGATCGAGAAGCGGCCGACCCGTTCCGCTCCCTCCAGAAGGCTCTCCGCGAGGTCGCGTTTCGTTGCGTGAAGATCGACGATCTTCTCCTCGATAGTATCCTTCGCCACGATGCGGTAGACGGTGACGGGCCGCTCCTGCCCGATGCGGTGGGCCCTGTCCGATGCCTGGTCCTCAACCGCCGGGTTCCACCAGGGATCCATGTGGATCACGTAATCCGCCGCGGTGAGGTTCAGCCCCGTCCCTCCGGCGCGGAGGCTGATGAGGAAGCACTCTTTCTCTCCGGCCTGGAAGGATGCGACCGCTTTCTTCCGCTCCTCGAAGGGGGTGGAGCCGTCCAGGTATGCGAAGGAAATTCCTTTCTCCAGAAGAGAGTCGCGCAGGATGGAGAGATGGTCGACGAACTGGCTGAAGATAAGGCAGCGGTGATCGTTCGCGCGCAGATCGTCCAGAATTTCGCCGAAGGCATCCAGCTTCGCCGAGGGAAATTCCCTGTCGGGAAGGACGAGGGAGCCGTTGCAGCATGCGCGGCGCAGTTTCATCAATTCGGCGAGGATGACGAACCGCTGATCCTCGCCGCTGCCCTGGTCGATGCGTTCGAGGGCGTTTCGCCGGAGCGCTTCGTAGAGCCCCCGCTCCCCGGAGTGCATGTCCACTCTTCGAATGATCTCGGTCTTCGGCGGCAGCTCTTCGAGCACCTGATCCTTGGTGCGCCGCAGGAGGAAGGGGCGGAGGATCTTCTTCAGCCTGGCGCGGGCTCCCTTGTCGTCGTACTTCACGATCGGAACTGCGAAACGGCGGTTGAAGCTCTCCAGCGAGCCGAGCAGTCCCGGATTCAGGAACCGGAAGAGATTCCACAGCTCTCCCAGGTGATTTTCGATAGGGGTGCCGGTTGTGATGATGCGGAAATCGCCCTTAAGCTTCATCGCCGAGGCCGATCGTTTTGTACCGCTGTTCTTGATGGCCTGGGCCTCGTCGAGGATCACGGTGTTCCACCCGACTTCATGCAGAAGTTCCCCGTCGTGCTGGAGCAGGCCGTAGCTCGTCACCACCACGTCGAAGGGGCCAAGGTCGTCGAGGAGCTTCTTCCGGTCGCCGTAGCGGAACTCCTTCAGGTTCAGCGTCGGAGCGAAACGGGCCGCCTCTTGGAACCAGTTCGGGCAGACCGACGTGGGAGCGACCACGAGCGAAGGACCGGAACGAGCGCGGGAAAGCAGCAAGACGAGAACCTGGATGGTCTTGCCGAGCCCCATGTCGTCCGCGAGACATGCTCCCGCTCCGCAGTGAGCCAACCGGCAGAGCCACTGAAAGCCCTCGGACTGGTAGTCGCGAAGCTCTCCCCGAAACGTGGCCGGAAGGAGAGGATCAAGGGTCTCTGCCTCCTCGAAGAGCGCGAGCTTTTTCTTCCACTCGCCGTCTCCCGAAAAGCCTTCGGTTTCGCTCTCGAGCTTCCGGAAAAAAGGTGCGGAGAGCGGAGAGAAGCGGAGTTCCTTGCCCCGCCAGTCGCCGAAGGAGCCGATCTCCTCGAGCCGTTTGCGGAGCTCCGTCGTGAGCGCGAGGAACTCCCCGTTCCCGAGAGGCAGGAAACGCCCCTTGCTCTCGGCGAGCATGTCGCAGGCCTCCCTGATCCCGAGAACCGTCTGTTCGTCGACGCGAATCTCCCCGGAAAGAGCGAACCAGTCGCGCCCGGCGCCGACTGATAGCTTCACCGCGCTCGGTGCGATACGGGAACGTATTTTCATCGCGCCCCCCTTGGGCCACTCGATGACGACGGTCTCCTCCATCCCGGAGAGTTGGAGGAGAAATTCAAGGCAGATCTCCGGATTATCGAGGATCCACCGGTTTTCGTCGGTCTGTTCCCCTTCCGTCAAGGCGGGGCAGAGCACCAGGAGGTTCTCCTCGTTTTTTCGTTCTCTTTCGAGGTCCCGAAGGGTCTGAACACGGTTTCCGTCGCTTCGCCCCATCATCGTTTTCCCTCCCTGGCCGGGGCGGCAGAGCGGGGTTCCCGCTCCGAGAGGACGTACCGCCAGGGAAACGAAGAAGCCTTCCTCGCCGGGAGCGAGTTGGACGACGATGCGCGAGTCGGGTTCGACTGCCGAAGCGGCTCCCTCCATCCCTTCGAGCTCCGATGTGACGGGAACTGTCTCGGCAAGCGATTCCAGCGTCTCCAAAATCCGTTCACGGCCTCTCTCCGGAACGAGAAGCCCGTCCTTCCCCAGAATCTCGGCGATTCGCCGGTGCTTCTCATCGAAGGGAACGACCCGAAGCCGATAGGGAGACTCCTCGACCGCGAAGACATCGGCATACTTTCCTTCGGCGGGGTGGGGTGCGAGGCGGATTCGGTATCCTCCGACCGTTCGTGAGAGGTCGAGACGGGGCTCCTCCTGCACGATCTCCACGGGCCTGTTGTCGCCGCTCCGGACAAGGTGCGGATGCCCTGCGAGCGCCGTCAGGATTTTGACTCCGTCGAACTGGAACCATCGCTTGTAGTACCATCCGTCGTAGCCCCCCACCTCCTCGACGGCGCCGGCCGCGGCGACATCCTGACTCGTCATCCACGGTTCACGGATCAGCGAACTCTGGAGGCGTTTCAGGGCCACCGGGCGTCCCTTGCTCCACTTCCCCGAAGCCTGCATCACCTGCTCGACAGGAATGAATTCCGGGGAAACGATATTTGCCTTTTCGTCGGTGTCCCAGTCGGCCTCCCAGACGAGGCGCTTCGTCCGTTTCTTCTGCGCCCCTCCGGTTCCTTTTCCGAGCGTTGCGAGCGCGCCGAGCGTCACCATCCACTCTTCTCTGCGCGGGATGATATCGTGCAGCGTCAACTTCCGCTCGATGAAGGGGCGTTCCGGCGGGAAGGCCAGCATCTCGGCGAGTTCGTTCGCGAACAGCCCCTTCTTTCCCGACTCCCGGTGACTTGAGAGCGCCTTTTCGAGGTGGAGACGGTACTCCGCGATTCTTTCGGGAACCGACCAGAAAATGACGAGTGCGAGGAAGAAGAGAAAATTGGGGTGACTGTTCTCCCTTTGGCACGATGCGGGGGGGTAGGCTGAGAAGAGACGGTCGTTTCCCTTTCCCGAGTAGAAGTTCACCAAGTGGCCGAAAAGTTCGTAGATCTTGTCGTAGTCGGTTTTTTCCTCGCCAAGCCCGACTGCCGCCGCCGCCTTCTTGACGTCGCCGGAGGCAAGCAGGAGCGGCGCGTGAAAGAGGGCGGAAAGGCAGTTGTAGTAGATCTTCCGGGTGCCGCGCGTCTTTCGCAGTTTTTTCAGACCCTCTTCGTAGAGGTCGAGCGCCTCCTTGCGCCTTCCGTCGAGGAGGGCAAGCATCGCGCGGACGCTGTACGATTCGGGGCAGGCCGTCCGCTCGACGGACCTGGCGGCCATTTCGAACTGTCCGGAAAGGATCAGATCCTCCGAATCCTCGATGATCCGGGCGTCAGGAGAAAGGGAGGAGCCTGAGGCTCCCCCCGTGAGAATGGTCTTAAGAAGATCGGGAAGCACGTCGTGTTCTCCGTGTTAAAAGGGGCGATAGCGGGGGGCGATATCGAAACAGGCCAGCATGGCCTCCTTCATGCTCACCGGGTTGGCGATGCCCTTCCATGCGATGTCGAAGGCGGTGCCGTGGTCCACCGACGTCCGGATGAACGGAAGCCCGAAGGTGACGCTCACAGTCCGATAGAAGTCGTATGTCTTCGATGCGATGTGCCCCTGGTCGTGGTAGAGGGAAACCACCACGTCGTACTTTCCCTGGAGGCCGAAGTAGAAGACGCTGTCGGCCGGCACGGGACCGACCACGTTGATTCCGCGCGCGCGGGCTTCATCCACTGCCGGGGTCAGGATACGCGCTTCCTCGTCTCCGAAGAGCCCTCCGTCCGACGAATGCGGATTCAGCCCTGCAAGGGCGATCGTGCCCGACGACAGGCCGATGGATTCGAGGCACTTGGCGGCAACCTCTATCGAGTGGACCACCTCGTCCGTATTCAGCGTCTCGATGGCCCGTCTCAACGAGAGGTGCCGGCTGTGGAAAAGAATACGAAGCTTGTCCACGATGAACATCGTATAGCTCCTCGGTGCGCCGGACATCTCGGCGAGCATCTCCGTATGCCCGATGTAGTGGACCTTGGCGGCCTTCAGGGCCTCCTTGTTGATCGGCGTCGTGGCGATTCCGGCGGCCTGTCCCGCCATGCAGAGGTCGACGCATTTCCGGATATAGGCGACGGAAGCTTTTCCCGACAATGCCGAGACTTTGCCTACAGGAAGGGCCGAAATATCGGGAATCATCTTCAGGTCCAGCACCGGCAGGCTCTCGGGTGATCCCGAGATCTCGTCCGGGTTCTCAATGTTTCGGAGTTCCATTGTCAAGTTCAGCGCGTCACGTACCGCCTCAAGAACGGAGATGTCTCCGACAAGCAGCGGAATTCCCCTCTCCCAGATTTCCGGGTCGGCCATGCTCGCAAGCGCTATCTCGGGGCCGACTCCTGCCGGGTCGCCCATGGTGACTGCAATTACCGTACGTTTCATTCTCGAATTACTCCCTTTCCTTTCTCAACCAGAGCACGGCCTTGTAGATGCCGTCCTCCTCGCCGATGAGTCCTCCCTTGGTGACGACATTCAGGCCTGCGAACGCGCCGTCGAGAATGTTCCCCCCCATCATCAGAGGCTGTATCTCCGCTTCGGGGAGGAGAACCGTCGCTCCGGCTTCCTGGAAGAACATGGCGGCGGTATCTCCTCCGGAGAGAAGTATACCTCGAATCCGCTTCCCCAGAATAGCCAGAGCCTCCTTTCCGACGGCTGCCAGAGTACGCGCGGTTCTCTCTTCCAGCCCTCTTTCGACGCGGGAATCGGGGCGGATCAGGAGAAAAGGGAAGTATCCCGACCGACCAAGAAACGAGGAGAGCCGGACGAATGCCTCCTCCGGTGAGTCGGAGGGAGAGAGAACGAACTCGTCTCCTGAGATCTTGCCGTCGAGCCACGCGAGCTGTTTTCTCGTCTTCTCCGATGTGCTGCCGATGATCGCGACCACCGTGCCGGGATCGTTCCTCGAGAGTTTTCTGGAGAGAAGGGCAGCCGTAAAAGGTCCCGGGTCCACAGGAACGATTTCTTCGTCGACGGAGCAGGCCGCCGAAGCGAGAATCTCAATGTCGTTTTCCGACATCGCGTCCGCCACGACGATGCGTGTTCCTCCCGCCAGCAGGCGTTTCATTTCCAGGGCCGCTGCCGTTTCGCCCGCCTTTACGCTCTCCAGTCCGAGCGTCGAGACGGGGAACGAGTTGTTGAAGTACGAAGTAACAAAGCTGGTCGATATCGGCCAGATCGGATCCCTGGCCACTTCCGTCCGCTCGAGCAGCGTGCCGTTCAGGAGCTGATATCCACCCACAGTCGTTCGGCCGGAGGATGGATACGCGGGCACGACAAGGGCGACGGCTTTCGGACGAGCCTTCAGGATTATCTCTGTTTCAAAGCGAAGGTACCCTCGGAGCGTGGTGTCGATTCGTTTTGCGATCCCCGTATGCCCGGGGATGGAATCCAGAATGCCCCTGAAGATGGATCCCGTCTCATCTTGTGACCGGCGTCGCGTATCGCAATTGATCACCAGGGCTTCCCCGTCTTCCGGGGGAGGCGGCGGGATGTCGGAGAGGCGGATGATCTGCCGGACCGGAACTCCGCGCTCTTTCAGCAGAATTGACTGGACGGACGAGCCGGTAAGATCGTCGCAGAGAACAGTAAAGGACTTCATAGCTCTAATAAAGAAGCACGACAAGCCCCGGGAAGAAAACGGGGAAGCTGCTTGCCGGCATGATTGGCGTCGGCTCTGCTGCGGACGCACTTCCGGCAATAAAAAGGAGTATGCGGGCGACAAAGAGGGCAGCTGGTATCTCCATACATGAATTCCTCCTTACCATGTGGCCGAATTGCGCTTCCCCCGACAATGAAAAAAACCTGAAACGGATGCCGGAGCTTCATCGCTCCATTTTGCGGAGCTTTCGAACGCCTGTTGAAAAAAACGGCGAATCGGCATTCCGAAGTATTCATAAAATAATCATACTCTAAAAAAGACGAAGGCACCACCTCGTTTGTTTATTTCCAATAATGGGAAGCGCTCTCTGTTTCAGCTCCGGATATGCTTTTTTACGGAGGAAGGACCATCGGCGATTCGGGGCGGGAAAAAATTTTGACAAAATTCTCTCGCTGGTGTATAAGAGATCAAATTTGGCACTTTATTTGCATGATAGTTCAATGCTTTATTTCAAAGGAGTGACTCCGCGGTGAGAAAAACCACCCTTTTCAGAAAGCTTGTGAACGATCCGGAAATTCTGGTCATGCCCGGCGCTCATGACGCTCTTTCGGCACGGGCAATCCAGAAGGCCGGGTTCAAGGCCCTTACTGCCGGAGGATACAGTTTCTCGGCATCCCTGCTTGGTTCTCCGGATGTGGGATTGTTGACCATGACGGAGATGGCGAACCAGTATCGGAACCTGGTGAATGCCGTCGATATTCCTGTATTCGCGGACGGCGACACGGGATACGGCGACGTGAACAACGTCGTTCGGACGGTCAGAGAGTATGAAAAGGCGGGAGTAGCCGGCCTTTTCATCGAGGATCAGCTGTTCCCGAAGCGATGCGGTCACATGGAGGGGAAGGCTCTGATCCCGCCCGGGGAGATGGTGGCGAAGATCAAGGCGGCGCTCTACGCGAGGGAGGATGATGATCTGGTCATCATGGCGAGAACCGATGCCGTCGCCGTGAACGGATTCGACGACGCCCTGGCGCGCGCGAAGGCCTACGCCGATGCCGGCGCCGACCTTATCTTCGTCGAGGCGGTCACCACGGAAGAGCAGATGCTGAAATCCAATGCGGAGATTCCGAAGCCTACGCTGGCGAACATGATAGAGGGAGGAAAGACGCCCCTCAAGACACCGGCGGAGCTCCAGGCGCTGGGGTACGATGTGGTGGTGTTCCCGTGCAGTCTCACCTATGCCGTCACGAAAGCGGTGCAGCGATGCCTGGACGAGCTTCGCCGGCACGGAACGACAGCGGCCATGTTTCCGGATATGGTGACTTTCGATGAATTTTTTGAATTCATAGGGGCCCGCGATATCCGGAAGAGAGAAAAGCAGTTCTTTTAAATCGCAACTATTTTCGGGAGGTGTTTGTATGAGATCGAGAATCACCGTGTTCCTGTTCCTGCTTTTTGTTGCCGCTGTCCTTCCCGCCCCGGCCTTGTCGGCCGAGTACGAGATCAACCTTGGTCATACGGCTTCGATACACCATCACTATCACACGTCGTCCGAACTCTTCGCGAAGCTTGTCGCCGAGAAGACAGGCGGCAAAGTGAACATCGTCATCTTTCCGGCGGGACAGCTCGGCTCCCTGCCGGACATGACGGAGTCGGTCCGGCTCGGAACGCAGGACATCGTCCTGACGGCGGATCCCATCATCGGAAACACGATTATGGAGTTCGAGGCCCTCTACCTTCCGTACATCTTCCGCGACTACGAACACGTCGGCAGATTCGAGGGGAGCGAGGCGGCGAAAATCCTTGAGGATCTCCTCCTCGAAAACGGCATGATCCTCCTCGGCTGGTGGGAGAACGGTTTCCGGGTCATCACGAACAACAAGAGGCCCATACGGCATCCGGACGACATGGCGGGGCTCAAGCTCCGGATCGGCGAATCAAAGATGGCGATAGACACCTTCGTTCTGTTGAAGGCGAATCCCACTCCCATCGCAATGAGCGAACTCTTCGCCGCGCTCCAGCTCGGCACCGTCGACGGGCAGGAGAATCCGACGGGAAGAATACTCTCAGCACGATACTACGAGGTGCAGAAATACCTCTCCGTGACCCGCCATCAGCACGTTTTCGAGCCGCTTGTCATGAATCTGGCCAAGTTCAAATCCCTTCCTCCCGAGTTTCAGCAGGTGCTTCTCGACGCAGGGCGGGAGGTGGCGAAAGTGGACCGCAAGGCAGTAGCTGATACCGAAGCGGACGAACTGGCCCAGCTGGAACAGAAGGGAATGCTGATCAACGAGGTCGATGTGGCCGCCTTCCAGAAAAGCCTGAGCCCCATGTACGATCAGTATATGAAGGAGCGCGGCGAGAGATGGGGCACGATCGTGAAGATGATTCAGGAATTGTAGTGCCGGTTTTCTGAGTGTTCGGACAAACGCGCGGCCGGTGGTCGTTCCTCCCGGCCGCTTTTTCTTCGTTGAAAAAGGAGGGCTTCATGAGTATCTTCTCCATTGCGGACTTTCTGAACAGAGTCACCCGGTACATTCTGATAAGTATCGTGGTTGTCATGACGTTCATTCTGCTTCTTCAGATCGTCTCCCGCTTTCTTGTCTTCTTTCCTCTTCCATGGTCTCAGGAGCTTCTGCAGTACATGAACATCTGGATGGTCTTTCTCGGCGCCGGCCTGGCAGTGAAGGAGGGAGGGCATATCAGGGTCGAACTGCTTCGAGAGAAACTTCCTGAAAAAATGAAGCCTCCTTTCAACACTCTTTCCAACGTACTCAGTCTCGCGCTTGTTTCTCTCGTGGCGCTGCAAGCTTACACCCTGATGGGAAAGACCGCTTCGCAGAGCTTCGGCTCCTTTCCCCTCCCCATGTCATGGTTTTATCTCAGCCTCCTGCTGGGATGCTCCCTCATGGCGCTGAACTACGCCCTGGTCATTTTCCGTGATCTCTTCGCACTATCGGGAAAGGAGGGGCATTCATGAGCGGATTCCTCTTCACCTCGTTTTTCGTGCTGCTGCTGTTTTCCGTCCCGATCGCGCTCTCCCTGGCCGGAGCGGCGCTGCTCGGCATAGGGCTCAGAACATCGATCCCCACGTTCATCGTTGCGCAGCGAATGGTGGGAGGCATCAACGGTTTTCCTATTCTCGCGATCGTCTTTTTCATTCTTGCCGGTAATATCATGACCGAGGGGGGAGTTTCGAAGAGGCTCGTAGCCTTCGCGAACCTTTTCGTCGGCAAGGTTGCCGGGGGGCTCGCCATGGTGGCGACTCTCGGGGCGATGTTCTTCGGCGCGATTTCCGGTTCCTCGGCCGCGACGACCGCGGCAATAGGAACGATCATGATTCCGCATATGAAAGAAGCGGGGTACAGGGAGGATTTCTCGGCCGCGGTCGTCGCCTGCTCAGGACTTTTGGGACTCCTCATTCCTCCCTGCGGGACCATGATTCTTTACGCTTTGATCACGGACGTTTCGATTCTGAACCTTTTTCTGGGCGGGATCATTCCGGGGATCTTCATAGGATCCACGCTCATGGTCACGGAATACTGCATAGCGAGAAGAAGCGGGGAGAGAACGCCCGGAAAAGAACTCCGGGACGACGGTGCGAAAGCAAGTGAAAATCCGAAAAAAGTGCTCCTGGACAGCGTCTTCGCGCTGCTCTCGCCCGTCATCATATTGGGCGGCATCTATTCGGGCATCTTTACGCCCACCGAGGCTGCAGGCATCGCCGCATTGTACGGTTTTTTCGTGGGGCGGTACATCTTCCGCGAACTCCCCATGCGGAACGTTTTCTCCGCCTGCTACAAATCGGCCCTGAGCAGCGCCGTCATCATGTTCGTCATCGCGGCCGCCTCAATTTTTGCATGGATCCTCGTAACGCAGCAGATACCGCAGAAGTTCGTTCTTTTCGTGACCTCTTTTTCAAAAGATCCCGTGATCATTCTGATACTGATCAATATCGTGCTGCTCATCGCCGGAGCCTTCCTGGACAACGTGGCGGCCATAGCGCTGTTCACGCCGATTCTCTATCCGCTGATCCAGTCGGTGAACATCGATCCGGTCTTCTTCGGGGTACTGATGATAACGAACCTCGCCATCGGACAGGTGACGCCTCCGGTCGGAATGAACCTTTTCGTGGTTTCGAACATATCGGGAGTTCCCATCGAAAAGATTTCAAGAGCGGCCTTGCCCTTTATCGCGGTGCTGATCGTGGACCTTGTCATCCTCACCTGTTTTCCGGCAATGATCACGTTTCTTCCGGAACTCCTTCTCCCGTGAAAAGAACGAATGAGGCGGCGGATGAAAGGATGCGCTCTCAATTTTTGTTTCAGGAAAAGATGAAAAAATCAGGAATCCTTTTCAGTTCTTCTACGGAATGCGGCGCGTAAAAGAGCACTATGCTCCTTGTCTTATACCTTTTTGTATCGGACAATAAGGATAGATGGAAGAAAAACTTTTTTCAGGGGAGATGAAGAAATGGCGAAGAAAAAGGGACGTCTCGATTTCGTGAACATGAAGAAGAGCGGGGAGCAGATGACGTGGGTCACCGCCTACGACTTCCCGATGGCGAGCTTTGCGGAGGCAGCGGGCGTCGACATGATCCTCGTCGGCGACTCGCTGGGCATGATCACGCTCGGGTACCAGGGGA
>CAYRPJ010000079.1:0-10607 GCA_964426245.1 uncultured Synergistaceae bacterium | reverse complement strand
GCTGCACCGCGTTGTAGACGTCGTTCCACCCCATGGTGACGGGAGTGGCGCCCAGAGCGGCAATCGAGCGCGACCATGAAGGTGCGCCGGGAGTGCGGATCCGGACGCCCTTGAGGTCCTCGGGGCTCTTTACGGGCTTGTTCGTGAGGAAGTGGCGGGCGCCGTCGAACCAGTTGAATGCGAGGACACGGATACCGTTCTCCTCCGCGAGTCTCCGTACGCACTCCTTCCAGAAATCCGTCTGCTGGACCTTCAGAAGCTCGTCGTAGCTGCTGGTGAAGTAGGCCATACCGACGATTCCGATGTCGCGGACGTAGTTCGCCATGCGGCCGGCGTCGGTGACGACGGCAACGTTGACTCCCTGGAGCGCCTGCTCGATCACGTCCTCGTCGCTGCCGAGCTGTGCGCTCGGAAAGACCTTGACGGTCATCTTGCCGCCGGTGCGTTCCTTAACCCTCTCGGCTATCGCATAGAATCCCTGGCAGAAGGGGCTGGAGTCGGCCAGCTGGGTCGAGACCATCAATTCGTAGCTCTTGCCGTCGCCCTCGACGAAATCCGACTGGGCGGCCTGCGCGGAAATACCGAAGACGAACACCATAAGAAGCGACAGGACACACACAACCACTTTCTTCATTCTTTCATTCCTCCTAAGAGTGTATTATTACGAGCCCGAAGGCCGGTAATCCGATTGTTTCGCGTAATTCACAGCGTCATGCCCGGACCGCGGCAGGAATCCGCGACGGAATTTCCTCCCCCTGAGCGGGCCTGTTTTCTCCGTTCTTCAGAATGTACTCCGGAAACTTCTCCCTCAGATGTTCCGACTCGCCCAGAATTTTGCTCAGGTGCTTCGAAAGCCATCCTCTGGCCTCCTCGCCGTTTTTCATTTCGCACGCGGAAAGGATCGCCCTGTGTTCCGCCAGCACGTTGCCGAAGTCGAGATAGTTCTGAAGGCTGAGGTATCGCAATCGTTTGTACTGCGCGCTGAAATGGTCTATGAAACTCCACGTGCGGGCCTTGCCGCACGCGAGGAATAATTCGCGGTGAAATGCGTCGTCGCATTCGATGAAGGCGTCGATATCCCTTTCGGCGATTGTTTTTTCCTGGTTGTTGAGAATGCATTTCATTGCGGCGAGCGATTCCCGGGCGGGGGAAGCGATGAAAAGCGAGAGCACGGTGCTCTCGACGCAGAACCTGGTAAAGCGGACTTCCTCTATCTGTTCCATGTCCATGAGCGAGACGAAGGTGCCGCGCTGGGGGCGGATTTCAAGGAGTCCTTCCTCCTGGAGCTTGATGAAGGCCTCGCGGACGGGAGTCTTGCTTATGTTCATCCTGCTTGCGATGTCCTTCTCGCTCAGCCGTCTTCCCGGAAGAAGCCGCCAGTTGAGGATGTCCCTTCGAAGAGCGAGGTACACCTGACGCGTGACGCCGTCCTTCAGTTCGCTCATGTCGAAATATGATACCATCGCGCAGCTCCTTTCCTAGGGGTAGCTTCTACGGGAATCTTAAAAGAAAATTCTCAGACGGTGCATAATTCGCGCTAGAGAAAATGGAAAACTGATATGTTAGTATGTTAGCATTCCGCTGAAATTTGTCAAGAGCATCGGAAAAAACAGAGGATTGCAAAAACTAAGAATCCGAAGAAGAAGGTGAAAAAAGAAGGGGCTCCGCTAGAGAATGGCGCAGCGGCGCCGCTGAATCCAGAAAAAAGCTGCTCCTTCGTTGTTTTGAAGAAGCAGCCCCTTTCTACGCGAATTTTTTCAGGAATTGTCCGGCCGGAATTTTTGAATGTTCCAGCCGCTGGAGGCCGGAAAAGAGTGCATGAGCGGTTCCTCGGGGGCGACCGCTATGCAGGTCGTCGCCCCCTCGGTACGGACGACGAGGCGGCAGAGCCTCTCCTGTTCGGACGAGACGGAAGCACCGGCAGGGCCCTTGAGGAGCAGGGGTTCGTCTCCGTCTGCGGCGATCTCCTGCCGGATGCGCTCAATCTCCCAGTTGACAAGGGCGGTGACGTTCAGGTACTTGCCGGAGGCGAGGCGGCAGGCGTCCCACTCCCGGCTCAGCAGGGCGGCGGAGGCGGTTCGGGCCACGATCTCAAGAGTTTCCACGTCCATCGTGGCTGTTCCCGAAAGTGGATCCGAGACCGCGACGAAGGCCGCAAGCCGGTCTCCGTCCCAGAGAGGGAAGATTCGTTTCATCGTCTCCATCTCCTCGAGGGCTGAGAGGAAGGGCACCTCCATGAAGGCGAAGAGTCTCCGTCCCTCCTCCCTGGAGAAGGATGCGGGACGGTCTTCCTCCAGGATGCCGATGGGGAAGCCGGCCGGGCGTCCTGTCCTCTGAACGATGCCGTCTCTTTTGGAGGCGAAGATGACATACCCGCCGGCGTTCGGCTGCCAGGCGACCAGGAGCGATTCTCCGGCCTGGGACATCTCGGAGAAAATGTCGAGAACCTGCATCAGCAGATCTTCCTTCGAGTTCTGCTCCAGGAATTTGAGGGCCGTTTCGTGGAGGACGTTCAGCAGGAAGGTTCTCTTGGAGAGTTCCCGCACGTCTCTCTCTTTTTCTTCTCTCATCGCGGAGATTGAGAGCGCCTTGGAGGCCACGTTGCAGAGGAGCTCCATGAAATTCAGCGTTTCTTCGCCCGGAGGCGTATCCCAGCGAAGGAAGCAGAAGAGGCGAACATCTCCCCCGATGATCGGCAGAATAGCGGACCACTCTCCGGCCAGGGCGTCGAAAACTGCATCACCGACGTACTCTCTGCTTGATTCCTCGATCCGGACCGGTACAGGGGAGAGAATCTCCCGCGAGAACAGCCCCTTGCGCGGAGGAATCGCGAACTCCTCTCCGTCGAGGTGCGACAGGCAGCCGTCCCGATCGAGGACTATGGAGAGGCGCGAGGGAAAGAGGCTCTCCGTCACGACGTCGCAGAGAAAGGCGCCGAAGTAATCGATTCCCATGGGCTCGAAGATAGACGCGAGGGTGCTTTTTGTGGCCAGCACCATGTACGCAAGCTTGGAGAGCCGCTCCTCCACCCCGCTTGTCTTCTGGTGTTTCTGCCAGAGGTTGAGCAACCCGGCGAAGAACGGCATCTGTTCAAGGAGTTCGAGCGGAGGTTCCTCCGACAGGAGAATGAAGATGACCCAATCCCTTCCGCGCAGCCGGATTGCCCACCCCCACTCGCCCGAAAGGCTGGCGTTCGCGACGTCGTATTCGTCGCGGAGGAAGGGTGAGGGGAAGGCGTTCCGGATATCCCCGGCCTTTCCCCTGAGGAACAGGCTCTCCACTCCGGCGCCGAAGGCATCGAGGACAGCCAGGTCCTCTCCCTCCGGACGAAGGATCACTCCCCGGGAGACATGCATGGCCAGGCTGTCGGAAAGAAGAGGGAGAACGCCCCCGTTCAAAAGAAATTCTGTTTTTTCAAGAAGCTCTTTCATTCATCATCAACATCCTTCGCGCAGGATTACATGAAACCTCTTCCGTAGTCAAGACGGCTTCCCTATGGTATCTTAAAGTAGGAAAAGATGCCACTAAAATATTTCGAAGAGGTTTTCAGGGCCGCTTCTCGATAACAACGGGATGGAATATGACTTCATTTGAGAGAATAAAGAAAAGTACGGAACGTCGAATCCGGACGCCGAGCGTCGAGAATCGCCGTTTTTTTCGCGTGGAATGCGTTCTTCGGGCCGAATTCCGGCTGCATAACCACGATTTCTGGCTGCCTGCGGACGTGCTCGACCTCAGCGTGGCCGGAATGAAGGTCCGTTTCAACCCTTTTCAGAGAGGGAGGACGCTCCGTCCTGATGTGTTCGAATGGGCGGACAGCCGTTTCCGTTTTCCCCTCCGGACGAATTTTTTCCATCTCGACGGGCACTTTCTGAAAGTCTACGTAAGGGAGGCCGGGCTTTTTACAGCGGGAGTGGAGTTCGAGGCACCTTCCCCCGAAGACCAGTTCAAGCTTGTCGAGCTCTATGCGGACTTCAGGCGGCGCTCGGCGCCTTCCTGATCTGAAAAGGGAATAAAAGGCGCTGCGCCTGTGAGAAATTCTCCAAGGAATATGCGATCCTCTCCGAGGATTGCACTCAAACAGGACGGGGAGAAAAATTGGCCGCCCTCGTGACGGAGTCGGCTGTTTCCTAAAAAAGATGCGGAGTTTTTTCATGCTTCTTGGCGCATCCGACAGCCTCATCGCCTCGACGGCGGAAGAACTGGTCCGCCTTTCGGAGGAGATGCAGCGTTCGGTGGGACGCTTCAAAATCGCGGACGGCCGGGCCGGTCTCGTTGAAAAGAAGTAGTGCTTGGGCTTTGTCTGCGGAGATCGATGCTATTCCCGGAAATGTCTGTTAAAATTATACCGAGGCAGTAATTCGGCGGATTTGCGGAAGGAGGAAAAAGAATGGCGGAACAGCAGCTTGTCGTGTTCGCTCTCGGCAAGGAGGAATTCGGTATCGACATCTCGCGTGTCCGCGAGATTGTTCGACTGCAGAACATCACCAGCGTCCCCCAGTCGATGGATTTCGTCGAGGGGATCGTGAACCTTCGCGGGCAGATCGTTCCGATCGTCGACCTGTGCAAGCGTTTCCTGGTGGCGGACCGGAGCGAGGCCTCCGAAACGGAGCGGCGCATCATCGTGGTCCACATGTCGGGGCAGAACATCGGTGTTCTCGTGGACGGCGTCTCGGAGATCCTGCGCATTCCGGACGAGTCCATCGAGCCGACACCGCCCATCGTGGCCAGCGGCATCAGCTCCGACTTCATCCGCGGCGTGGCGAAGGTGGAAGGGCGGCTCATCATCGTGCTCGACCTCGACCGTATCTTCTCGGTCGAAGAACAGGAAGCTCTCGTCCAGCCGGCGGATTAGCGGAAGCACAAAGAACGACGGATCTCGTTTCAGTGCGGGATCCGTTTTTTTCTTGTACCATTCTTATCTCTTCCGTGATATCATTCTCAGTCGGAAGTAGTGTAAATCTATATTCTATTCCCTAAAAGGAACCGAGGATGTGAACTGTGTGCCTGAAGATGTGAGTATTGAAATCCGTATAGGACAGCAGATACGCCAGATGCGAAAGGCTGCCGGACTGACCCAGCAGAAGCTCGCCGAAGCGTCCGGCATTTCGAAGGCGACGTTGTCCAAAATAGAGCTTGGGCAGATCAGCTCGCCGATTTCAACATTTTCCAGGATCGCGAAATGCCTGAACCTGACGTTCGAGGATTTCATCCGGACGAACGAGCCTATAAATTATCTCGTGATACGCAGGGACGATCCTCGTCCGCTAGCCAGTCAGAAGGCTCCCTACGGCTATCGTTTCGAGCTGCTGGGAGAGCGATGGCCCAACAAGAACATCGTGCCGTACATGATCACCTATGATCCGGACCCTCAAAATAAAGGGAGCCCCAGCTTCAAGCACGAGATGGACGAGTTCATCTACGTACTTGAAGGCGAACTTGATTACTTCTACGAAAACGAAGTTTTTTACCTGGAGCCGGGCGACTGTGTTTTTGTAGACGGAAGCCACTCTCACGGAGGACGGGCGCACGGTGACAAGCCTTGCCGCGCTCTTCTCTTCGCGATAACAAAAAAATAGGAATGCATGAGCGGCTTCGATCGAAGCCGCTCATGCATTCCTTCCCCACAGGCGAAGCCGCCACTTTGCGGGAGGCGTTCTCCTATGAAGGTCGGTCAAGGTATGCTTTTCGCGTACTCCGATATCTGCTCCGGTGTCATGTCCTGCAGCCCGAGGTGTTCCATCGTGTGACCCCGTGCCACGTAGTCGGTGTCGTGCAGGAAGGAGGCCGTCCGAACGACGAGATCCACTACGGGCATCGGAAGTCCCGCCATCCTTCCCATCAGCATTCCCGGGACCATGCAGAACGGAACGTCCTCCGTCAGGTAGCGGCTCTTTACACTGTGCCCCACGAAGTCGGTATACGGGCTTTCCGGGCTGTTGACGTATTCGTAGATCGTCTTGGTCTCATTATGCCCGTAGTACATCTTGAGCTGATCCATCGTCGACATCAGATCGAGACCGAGCTTGTTCCCTGCAGCGAGCCGCTCCTCGTCCATCTGCATCATCTTCTCCGATACAAGCGGGGTTATGCCGTCCATGTAGTGGCGGAATGTCGTCGGATTCTTTTCGATATCTCCGAAGTTCAGCAGGATCGGCATCGGGTGAAGCGTGTAGTTGATGTTGTCCAGGTCGGTTTCGAGAACGCCCCCGGCCGCGGGGAAAAATTCGACGTATCCGGAGAAAACGTTGCTGATGATCTCAAGAGCTTCGCTGTTGTTTTCGAGAGGCCATGTTCCGAGCTTCATCCGGAATTTTTTCTTGTGTATCCTGACGGTGTCGAAACGGGCGATTCGGCAGGCGTAGGGAAGGCTTGCTGTTTCGGAGATCGTGATCTTCGCCTTGCACCCGGCTTCCCTCATCATCTTGCGCAGCAGAAACGAGGCGTAGTTTCCGGGGACTACGAAGACGTGCTGGCCGTCTCGCAGATGCGGGATCAGTTTGGAGAAGATCGGCTCGTGGGCGAATGAGGGAACGACAACGAAAATTGCGTCGGCATTTCCGGCGGCCTCGCCCATGTCCATCGTGACTCCCGCGATTTTTCCGCCGCACTCGATGTCCCCCTGCATGAACATTTCGCCCGCCTCGCGGAGCCGCCGATAATCCTCCGTCTCCTCCAGAGGCTCGTACATCGTGACTGCAAACCCCTTCGCGGCGCATTGCGCGGTGAAGGCTCTTCCTCCGTTGCCGCTTCCCAGTACAGCCAGACGCATGCTCCTGGTGTCCAAAATAAAGACCTCCTTTGTCAAATAAAAAATTTACATCTGAAAAAGGGGAGGCACCCCCGAAGACGCCTCCCCTTAATGCACTTGAAACTGCTTAATGAACGATTTTGGATTTGCCTTCGTCGAAAACCTTTTCCCCGACGATCTCCCGGACTGCAGGCCAGACCTTCTCCCTGACCTTTTCGGCAATGGCGTCGAGTTCCGCGTTGCTCAGGCGGAGAATTTTGATGCCGTAATCCTCAAGCTTCTTCTCCTGCTCGGCCGTCTCTGCCTCCATCATGGAGATTCTGCGCTCCTCGAACGCTTTTCCGGCCTCGGCCACGATTTTCTTATCCTCGTCTGAAAGCTCGTCCCACAGTTCGGCGTTCATGATGAGGAACCACTGCTCGAAGTGCGTGTTTGCGGGAATGTAATACTTGATTACATCCCGGAAATTCGAATAGTACCCCTCTGCTCCGGCGCCAAGCGCTCCGTCGACGATGCCGGTCTGGATGGCGGTGAAGGCCTCGGCGAAGGGAATGGGTGTCGGCTGATAGTTCATGGCCTCCGCCATAAGCTCGAAAGCTTTCGAAGGAGGAACCCGCAGTTTCAAGCCCTTGCTTACCGCGGGATTGCCGGGCTCGACGGGTTCCTTCGAAGTCGCGATACCGCCGAAATAGACGGGCCATACAGCTATTATCCTGATATCCTGCTTCGCCATGATTTCCGACATCCAGTTCATGAAGGGCGTGCCGGAAACGTAGTTTTTCCGGACACCTTCCCAGGTGTTGACCATGTAGGGAAGATTGACGAGCTGAATCGCCTGGTCGGAAGACGGCAGGAAGGGCTGCACGGCCATTTCTATCGCTCCGAGCCCTACCCTCTCCTGGACGACGCCGTAGTCGCCGAGCTGGCTTGCCGCGAAAACATTGAGCTTGATCCGTCCGCCGGAGTCTTTTTCCAGCTTCTCGGCCAGCCAGTTGATGTCCTTGTCGACAGAGGCTCCGGTCGGCCGCACGTGGGAGATCTTCCACGTGTAACTGGGCGCCGCGAACGACACCGAGGCGAATACCAAACAAATGAGCACCGCAAAGAACAGACACTTTCTCGACATATGTACCCCTCCTTGTGATTGTCCGGGGCCTAAGCCCCTCTTAATACCCTTTCTCCGCACGGTTCACAATATGCTGCACGCTCATTCCATCAAGGCCGAGACGACTGAGTGTGCGTCCCTCCTCGCGGAAATTCCGATCCAGAATAGCCGACCACATGGTCACCAGGGCGTCGGAGACAGGGGCGGAAACTCCGGCTGCCGAAGCCAGTCCGAGCATTGGAACGAGAAGATAAGGGACATCCTCTGTGACGTATCGATGCGTTACCGTCTTCGGCGCGTCGTTTCCGTGACTGCTGTACGCCGGATTCTTCGCGACCACCTCGTGAAGCGTCTTTCCCTCCGTTCCATAGCTTTCCTGCATGTATTCAAGTCCCGATTTCAGGGTAAGGCCGAATGCCTTTCCTGTTGCGACACGCTCGTCGTCGATCTTCTGCTGCAGTTTTCCGACGGATTCAGTTACTCCGTCGGTGTAGAAGCGGAACTCTCCGTTTGTGGACTCGATCCGTCCCGCGTTGAGAAGAACTCCGGAGCTGTGGAAAACCATGTTCATGTTCTGAAGACCGATTGCCAGCGTATTGGGCGCTTTCCATACGTCGAGAACGAAGAACGATTTCAGTTCCTGAATGAGCGCCTCGGTCCTGTCCGCGGGCAAGGCCGCCATGCTTATTTTCTGCTTGATACCCCAGATATTGACCGTTCCCGGCTCTACGAGCCTGCAGGCGTACGGCAGCGTATCGCTCTCGACAAGGGTGATGTCGACGCCGGGGCGCTTCTCCCGAAGCAGGCGGGATGCCTCGAATGAGAAGAAGTTGCCCGGTATGAAGACCACGGTCGCACCCTCCTCGAGCCAGGGAAGCACCTCGTTGAAAAGAGGGAACTGCGCGAATGAGGGGGACACCATGAAGAGATACTTGGCGCCTTTCGCGGCAACTTCCCCGGACGTCGTTGTCCTGACGGGAAACGTTCCCTCGAAAGTGCCGACGAGACCGATACGGCCGGACTCCGCTATCGGGGCGACACTCGACGCGAAATCGGGGTGTTCGAAGATCGTGACGTCGCACCCTCTTCGCGAAAGATCCGCCGCAAGAGCCTGGCCTCCGTTTCCCGCTCCAAGAACTGAAATCTTCATCTGTGACATAATCTGTTTCCTCCTGTTTTCAGGTATAGGAACATACTCTGCCGTCCGGTTTTCCGGGGCGGCTTCCGTTGCATTTCGATTCGCGGTGTTGCTGTGCGAACCTTATCTCAACAAGCCCAGAACCCGCGGAAGATAGAGAGAAAGCTCCGGGAAGAAGCTGACGAGGAAGACCACCGGAACGTACCCCAGCAGAATGAACGTCATAGCGGGTTTCAGAATTTCGACGAACTCGACCTTTCCGATGCGCATTCCAAGATAGAGGATGCTCGCGTACGGAGGGGTGACTCCTCCCATGGCGAGGTTGACGCCGATGATGGCCGCGAACTGCACCGGATGGACGCCGATGGCCATCACAAGAGGAAGCAGGAGAGGAGCGACCAGGATGACGCCCGTGATGTCGTTGACGATCATGCCGAGGAAGAAGAGCGAGAGATTGATGAGGATGAGAAGCAGCACCTTGCTCTCGGTGACGCCGAAGAGCGCGTTGACTATTTCCTGGGGAACCCGGAGCATCACGTAGGTCTGGCTGAGCATCAGGCTGCAGAAGATCATCAGCAGGATGGAGCCTACCGCGGAAGCGGAGTCTTTGGTGACACGGAAGAAGTTCTCAAGAGTCAGTCCCTTGTACACCCAGAATCCGAGCGGGAGCGAGTATACCACAGCGACAGCTGCAGCTTCAGTCGGTGTCATGATGCCGCCGTAGATGCCGCCGAGAATGATCACCGGCATGAGAAGAGCGGGAAGAGCGGCGCGGAGTTTCTTGCGCTTGTCGGCGCGGCGTTCGGCGGGTGGAAGCTCGGGATCCATCAAAAGGGGGAACTTTCGAGCCATGACTACGTTGATCGTGGAGAAAAGAAAGGTAATCATAAGTCCGGGAACAAGGGTCGAGAGGAAGCATGCCAGAATGGAGGTCTCGGTTACCCAGCCGTAGATTACCATGACCACGCTTGGAGGTATCAAGAGACCGAGGATCGAGGAATCGGTCACGAGCGCCGCAGCATACCCTCTGGGATACCCGCGCTCCGCCATCCTGGGGATCAGAATGGGGCCGGTAGCCGCGAGTCCGGTCAGGCCGCTGCCGGATATGGCGCCGATGATGGCGCAGCTCACCGCCGCGACGACGCCGAGCCCTCCGCGAACCCGGCCGACGAACGAATCGACGTAGTCAAGCAGGGAGCGCGCGATTCCGCTTTCGCTCATCAGACCGCCCGCAAAGATGAAGAGCGGCGCGCACAGAAGCACCGGGCTCAGAATCTGCTGAAGCCCCCACATCATCATTCCCTTCATCGAGACGTCCGCCGCGAGATTCATGTACATGAGCGCCGCACCGAAACAGAAGGGAAGGGGAACGCCGAGCGAGAGCAGAATCACGAGAATGGCGAGAGAAATCATTGCGAATGTCATGTCCGGGCCTCCTTTTCCACGAGCTCCGATGAGGGTGTGCTCTTCCAGAGCATCAAATGACGGAAAGCTTCCAGGATCGTGTAGAAAGACATGAGCACGAATCCTATCAGAACCGTCGCCTCGGCCCAGACCATCTATAATGGACCCCGAAATTAAGACAAAAAAACGGGGGGAGGTTAAGCTCTAAA
>CAYRPJ010000078.1:0-10966 GCA_964426245.1 uncultured Synergistaceae bacterium | reverse complement strand
AGGCCCTGGAGAGCTACGCCTCCGACGAGGCGGGCATCATGTTCACCTCCATGCCCGACGTCGTGGTGAAGGCGGAGAACACCGAGCACGTCTCCGCCGTGATGAAACTGGCCTCAAAGTACACGATCCCCGTCACGCCGAGGGGCGCGGGGAGCGGCCTGGCGGGAGCGGCGGTTCCGCTCTGCGGCGGCATCGTCCTCTCGATGGAGAAAATGAACCGCATCCTCGAAATCGACCCGATCAACCGCGTCGCGGTGGTCGAGCCGGGCGTCGTAACCAACGAACTCTGCAAGGCCGTCGCCGAGCACGGATTTCTCTACGCGGGCTACCCGATGAGTACCGAGACCAGCTTCATCGCCGGAAACGTGGCCACCAACGCGGGCGGCGGCAAGGTCATCCGCTACGGCAACACTCGCCGCCATATCCTCGGACTCGAGGTCGTGCTTCCCTCCGGAACCGTCCTCAACCTCGGCGGCCGCATCCGCAAGGACACTTGGGGATACAGCCTGATGCAGCTTTTGATCGGCTCGGAAGGGACTCTCGGCGTCGTCACGAAGGTCATCGTCAACCTGGAGCCCAAGCCTGGCAAGACGGTGAACCTCCTCGTCGCATTTCCCGACCTCGATTCCGCCGTGGACAGCGTGGCGAAGGTCATCCGCACCGGCATCCCCGTCATCTCATGCGAGCTGCTGGACAAAATCTCGGTGAACATCACCACGAAGCACGTCAACACTCCGCTCCCCTACCAGGACCGGGCCGACGCTTTCCTGCTCATCCAGATCGAAGGAGACTCCGAGGAGCGTTTGGAGGACGGATACGAGAAGGTCGGAACCCTCTGCCTGGAGAACGGCGCGCTCGAGGTCTTCGTCGCCGAAAGCCGAACCGAGTCGGGCGCGATCTGGAACATCCGCCAGAACCTCGCGGAGGCGATGCGGGCCTACGACCCGTACTGCTCGCTCAGCGGCGATATCGTCGTTCCCCTCTCCACGGTTCCCGAAATGGTCGAGGAGATCCGCAAGGCAGCGAAGGAGCGCGGCATCGCGGTCGGTATCCTGGGGCACATAGCGGACGGCAACCTACACCCGATCATCTTCAAACCGGAGTCGATGGAGCCGATGGAATGGGCGGAGTACGCGGAGGCCTTCTACGACGATCTGACGACTGTCGCGCTCCGCCTCGGCGGCGTCGGGAGCGGAGAGCACGGCATCGGGTACGTCAAGATGCCCATCTTCCTCCACTCGAAATCGGAGGAGGAGATAGAGATCATGCGCGGAATCAAGCGCTCCTTCGACCCGCACGGCATTCTGAATCCGGGGAAACTGCTGGGAAGCTGAAGCGTGCTTTTTCAGGCGCATTCGCATTGCAGAGCCTGAAGGCCTTTTTCGGAATTCATATTTCTTGAGATCAGAGAGGAGAAGAGACTATGGTGCAGAAAAATCAATTCGGTATTCTCGCAGTAGCCTTCGTCTGGTTCACCACCCATTTCGGCGGCGGCTTCGCCAGCGGCAGGCAGATCGTCGAGTTCTTCGTCTCCTACGGATGGTACGCCCTCTTCACACCGATTCTCTCCATCGCGTTCGTTACGGCCGTCCTTTACTACGCATGGAATTTCGCCGTGGTCTACCAGACATTCGACTATCGCGAATGGGGAAACAAGTACTTCAAACCCTTCGAGGCCATTCTTTCCAACGCCTACGAAATCATGTACATCCTCGTCCTTCTCATCGCCTCGGCTGTGGCTTTCGCCACAGGCGGCACGGTGATACACCAGATTCTGGGCACACCCTACGTAATGAATACCGTTATCGTCGCAGTGTGCATCTTCTTTCTCACCATCTTCGGCGCGGACATGGTGAGAAAGGCCGCGTCCACAATGGCTGTTGTCATAATCGCCGGAATGATGCTCATCTACGTGGGCAACCTGCTGGTCAATCTGCCCAAACTCTTCGAAGTCATCCGCGAAGCTCCCTCCCCCAAGGGATTCTGGGACGCTCTCTGGGCATCGTTGAAATACGCAGGTCTGCAAGCATGCGCCATGGGAGCCTACATCGCGGTAGCGGACGCTCTCAAAACCAGAGAGGACGCGAGAAAGGCCTCCATCTGGGGCTTCATCGTAAACGCTGGGGTGCTCTGGCTCGCGACTGCGGGCGTGCTGCTCCACTATCCCGCGATCCTCACCGAGAGCGTCCCCGTGATCTACGTGGCCGGTCATGGCGGAGGAGGCAGTTTCGGAGTCGCCATCGTCTCGCTCCTGATCTTCCTCGCAGTGATATCCACCGGAGTCAGCCTTATCTTCGGCGGTGCGAAACGCATCGTCTCCTTCTGGGCCAAAAAGCACGGATCGACCGTCGCCGGAGACCGGAAAGTGAACATCGCCGCCTCCCTGATCTACGTCCTCATTACATGGGGCATTGCGCTCTTCGGCCTGATTCCTTTGATCGCGAAAGGATACGGTTTCATGGGAATGTTCTCCTTCCCGCTGCTCGTCGTTCCGATCCTCCTGATCGGCGTCATGCGCTCCGGAAAGTGGGGGAAAGAAGGATAGCGAAGGGAACAGCGCTCGACATTTCGATTACGTTCTGAGACACGAACAGGCGCCGTACGGCGCCTGTTCGTGTCTCCTCGATTCACTTCCCGCTGAATCCCGGCGGGAAGCGGAAATATTACTCCCTGTCAGCTAAAAGAGAAGATCCGGAAGGAAGGTTGAAAGAATGGGAACATAGGCCAAAGCGACAAGTCCCGCTATCATCATGATCAGAAAAGGAATTATCTTCCTCGTAAGCTGCCCTATCGTCACATCGGCAATGCCGCAAGTCGCAAACAAAGCGATGCCGACAGGCGGCGTCGCCATTCCGATTGCCAGTGCAATAACCGTCACTACACCGAACTGGACCATGTTGATTCCCATGGTCTCCGCAATCGGTGCAAAAATCGGAACCACCAGGAGAATGATAGCGCCCGTTTCCATGAAAGTGCCCAGAATCAAGTAAGCGATCAGCATAAACAGGTAAATGACGTGCATGTTGTTCGAAAGCCCAAGGATAGCCTGCGAGGCCATTTGGGGAACCTGCTCTATGGTCATGACCCATCCGAAGGGGCTTGCCGCCGCGATAAGGAGCATTATCATCGCGGAATTCAGAGACGCCCTGTAAAATATGGGAACGAGGTCTCTGAGACTGAGCTCCCGGTACACGAAAAAACTTACAAAAAGACCGTACACTACTGCGATCGCGGCCGATTCAGTGGGAGTGAACATCCCGGTCATAATGCCTCCGAGAATAATGATGGGCATCATGAGGCCCCACACGGCATCGGCGAATGTCTTCCACCGCTCTTTCCAGGAACGCTGCTCCTCCGTGGGATATCCCAGCCTCTTCGACTGGACGTAATTCACGCAGATCAAAAGAAACGACAGGAAAAGCCCGGGGACAATTCCACCGATGAGCAGACGGCCTATCGAGACATTTGCGACGATCCCGAAAATGACCATGGTGATGCTTGGCGGGATAATGACGCCGAGGCACGCGGCTGATGCGACCACGGCCGACGCATAGGACCTGTCATATCCGCGCTTCTCCATCTCCGGTATGGTAAGGCTTCCAACGGCAGCCGCCGTTGCCGGAGTGGAACCGGAAATGGCGGCGAAAAAAGTGCATGCGACGATGGAAACGGCGGCAAGACCTCCCGTAATATGTCCCACAAGCGTACTGGCCAGGTTCACAATCCGTCTGGAGACACCCCCGCGCTCCATGATGGCTCCGGCAAGCATGAAAAATGGAATCGCCAGAAGCGGAAAGGAATTCGCGCCCGCCACCATGCGCTGGGGGATCATCGCTATCGGCATGCTTCCGGATGCGATCAGGCTTGCCAAGGAAGCTATTCCAAGGGAAAATCCGATAGGAACATTTATAAGAAAACAGATGACAAGAGTTGAGACAAGTGCAACGAGCATTCCTAGACACTCCCTTCTGCACAAAACCGCCTCCAGGCGGCGGCGATTTCAAGAGAACAGTAGAGCAGCAGGAGCGCACCCATCACCGGGACAGACACGTAGACCCAGCTCATCGGCAATCCCATGGCCGGCGACGGTTGCCCGTGCGTCATCACGGTGACCCCCCAGCCGAAATAGATCATATATGTTGAAAAGACGATAATGGCGAAGTTCACAAGAATATCGATCAGCGGAATCAGTTTTTTCGGAAGAAGATTGACAAAAACATCCACTCCGATGTGGATATGCTCCTTGATTCCGATGGCCGCGGCGACAAAGCTGCACCATATGAACAGAAAACGAACAAGCTCTTCACTCCAGGATGGAGCATTGTTGAAAAAATACCGCATGACCACCTGATAGAAGGTGAGGGCGGCTATGGCCATCATCATGAGAGCAAGAAACCATTTTATGAAAATGTTGAAGCCGTCGACGATCCGTGTGATTCTCGTTTTCTCCATGATTATCACCCATACTTCCTCGAATTGAGAATGATGCAGAAAAAAAGCCGGAGAAGGACATGCCCCTCTCCGGCTTTTCAGAATGCTACTTCGTATTGATTACGCGATGTACAAGTTCCTTTCCGGCTTCCTCGTTTCCATTGCCCAGAGTCGCGTAATAAGCGGGATACATCTTTTCCTGAGCCGTCGTAAGGAATTCCGTTTTATCCACTTCGTTGATCTTCATGCCCTTTTCCTCAAGAACCGTTCTCATTTTCACCTCGTATTTGGCGAGCTCGGCACGCTGAATATCGCAGGCCTCTTTCGCCGCTTCCGCGATGATTTTCCGATGTTCTTCGCTGAGCCCCTTCCACCAGGATTCGGAAGCAATATACTGGCGGGGATAGTAGAAGTGTCCGCTCAAGGAAAGGAACTTCTGGACCTCGTAAAAACGCTGGCTGTAAATGAGGTTCATCGGGTTCTCCTGTCCGTCGACGACACCCTGCTGAAGCGCCGTGTAGAGTTCACCGAACGCCATGGGAATTGCGGAACCCCCGAACGCGTTGATCGTGTCGATCATGACCTTGCTTTCCATAACCCGAATTTTCATCCCCTTGAGGTCGGCCATGGACATGATAGGACGCAGATTATTGGTAAAATAACGGAATCCGCCGTCGTTGTAAGCCAGGTGACGAATTCCCTTTTCAGTATATTTCTCCTGGACGAACTTGCCTATTTCACCGTCGAGCACAGTGTGAGCGTGTTTGATATCTCGGAATATGAACGGAAGATCCCAAAGCATGGCCTCCGTAACAAAACGGCCCAAAGGCCCGTTCTCCAGGTCGGCCATTTCAATCGTTCCCATCTGGATTCCTTCCGCCATCGTCCGTGCATCGCCCAGCTGCGCGGCAGGATAGATATTGACACGGATAGCTCCGCCGGAGCGCTTTTCGACCATTTCCTTGAACGCGGTGCATGCGATATTCTGAGGATCGTCGGGAATAGTATTACCATTATGAGCAAATTTTATTACGACCTGACTTGCGGCAGCGCTATCAGGCAATGCAAAAACAGCAACAGCAAAAACCAACATAAAAATTGCAGCAATGGCGCCAAACTTTCGTTTCATTCAAAATACCTCCCTTTTTTTGAGTTTCTTTTCTATTACATACACCTTTCAATACATCCTAACACAAGACCCTTTACGATGCCATATCGGAGCCGATCAAACGTTCCCCTTATCCTTTATCCAGCTCATCCTTTGCAATTTCACCGAACTCCTCAAGTGTGAGGAGGCCGTATTTTGCAAACGCTTTATCCTTTACCCTCTTGACTATTCTCATCTTCAATTCTTCGTTATCGGTCGACATTCCCAGCTTGTCCAGATAGATATCCACTGTCGGAATGCCGCTCATCTTCCCGATAACAACCTTCGTATCCGGATGCCCCACAAGATCATAGAGATACGGAGACAGTTCAAGCGGCGCGATTCCCTCCACGTTCTTGTACCACGCTGCAACGATGCCGGATTCTATGTCCGCCACGTAATCTCCCACGATGCCCTGGTTCTGCCTGACATGAAGCCCAGAAATCTCTCTGAGATATTTTGACAGAGGGTAGATCTTTTCATATTTCAGTCCGGTATCCACTCCGTACATTGTAAGGAGGGCAAGGGCGACATCTTCGTAAGGCGCGTTTCCGGCGCGTTCGCCTATTCCGGAAATGGAAGTATGAGCGATGTCGGCGCCCGCTGCGAGTCCCATGATGGTCGTCGCGCTTCCAATGCCGAAATCGTCATGGAAATGGATGCCTATCGGTTTATCGGAGATCTTCTCCTTGACCTTTTTCAAAAGGTAGGGGACGGAATGAGGATTCAGTCCGCCGAATGTATCGACGACCGTCAGCTCGTCCATGTGGCCTTCTTTGGCGACTCTCTCGACGATATTGAGGTAATCGTTTATATCCGCCCGGGTACCGTCAATGGTAAAGAAAGAGACGTACATGCCGTTTTCCTTGGCGAAGAGCGTCGCTTCAATGGACACTTCGATGGCTTTCTCGAACTCCCATTTATAGGCGTACTTCAGGATATGGTCGCTGGCGGGAACTTCCAAAACGATATTCTTCACGCCAAGATCGACCGACCGCTTGACGTCTTCTTTCATGCACCGTGCAAAAGCAAAAATCTGAGGCCCGAGATTTCGCTTGATGATTTCTTTAATCGCTGCGGCATCCTGATCCGATACCACGGGCATACCCGCTTCAATCCTGTGAATACCCAACTCGGCAAGCTTCTCTGCAATCGCGACCTTCTGATCTTTTGTGAAAATAAGGCCGGCCTGCTGCTCCCCGTCTCTCAAGGAAACGTCATGAAACTGGATATTCTTGGAAAAGCTGACCTGAGAGCGAACTTCGTCCACAAAATTCCACGGGCTTGTATACCATTTTTCCGTTTTCCAGGGTGTCGCGCTTGTGTTGTGAATCGTTGCCATAAAAATCATTACCTCCCTTTCTCTGTCGCGGCGTTCTTTTATTTTGAAGCTTCCATTTCCTTTCTGTTGACCCAGAATTTCGGCTTGCCCTCGGTCAGAGTCCTCACTATCTCCTGCGCAGCCTTTCGGCGAAGCTCGGGAATCGCGTCCTCCGACACAAAGGCGGCGTGAGGAGTCAATATAACGTTCTCTAGTTCCGCAAGCGGAAAAGGCATCTTGGGCGGCTCGGTGTTCAGCACGTCAAGGGCCGCTCCCGCAATGACCTTGTTCGACAGCGCTTCATACAGGTCATTTTCGTTCACAAGATCGCCTCTCGAAGTATTCACGAAAAAGGCTCCGGATTTCATTTGCCCGAGAGTCTTGCTGTTGATCATATGGTGAGTGGCTTCGGTAAGGGGAACGTGCAAGGAAAAGAAATCCACAAGGGGAAAGAATGCTTCAAGAGTATCGACTCTTGCGATGCCAAGCTCCGCAAATTTTTCAGCAGGAAGGAAAGGATCGTACGCATGGACTTCCATACCGAAGGCTTTCGCTCTTGCCGCCACCTGCCGGCCTATCGCCCCGCAGCCCAGCAGGCCGTATTTCTTGCCTCTCAGCCTGGGAATCGGCTTTGCTTCGTTAACATCCCAGATTCCCGACTTGACCTTTTGATTCAAATAGGAAATTTTTCTTATTCCGCACAGAAACAGAGAAAACGTATGGTCGGCGACCTCGTCGATACAATAATCCGGAACGTTGGCAACCATGATGCCTTTCCGGCTTGCGGCGGCCAGATCGATGTTGTTCACACCGATTCCGGTTCTCACCATAACCTTGCACTTGTTCAACCCCTCTATGACGCCGGCGCTGACAGGAGCATACACAACCAGCATCGCATCGCAATCTTTTCCTTCCGTGAGGAAGACTTCGTCATCCTTGGCACTCGAGAGCACCAGCTCGGCATCCGCCGCGGACAGCACTTCACGTTCAATAGCCGTGTCGGGGAAAATGGTATCAGTCATAAAAACGGAAAACTTCGCCAAACGAACATCACCCCTTTCTTCATTCTTCGAACAGAACTCGATGAAAAAATCACGTCGCTTCGCCGCTATCTCCCCCCTCTTCCCGAAGCCTCTTCTCGTAAAGCTCGATCACCGTGTGCTCGATATTTTCCAAATGCGCCAGCATCTGTTCTCTCGCCTCGTCCGGATCGCACATCAGAATAGCTTTTAATATTTTTTCGTGAAATGAAAGAGCCTTGGGGATCTGGCCCTGTTTTTTGACAACGTCGAGATTTTCCTCCAGCGTCAACTCTCTCATTGCGCTGAACATCTCCACAAGCACCGAATTATGGCTCATTTCAGCTATTTTTCTGTGAAAGTTGAAGTCGGCTTTTAAAAATTTTTTCTCGTCGTCAAGGACATCTTCCGTACGCCTGTGGAGTTCCTGCAAAAACTCGCGATCCTCATGAGAAGAGCGCTGCGTTGCCAGGTAAACCGTAGCCCCCTCCACTATTTTCCGTGCTTCGACGAGCTCCATGACGGAAAATCTCCGAAGCAGATGCGAGGCTTTGAAATGCTCGGTCAGAATCGACGGATCCTTGCTCAGAAATATCCCCTCGCCGCAACGGACCTCCAGAATTCCTATGTACTGAAGAGCGCGGACCGCCTCCCGAACCGATGTGCGACCTACGGAAAGAGTCTCGGCAAGAACACGTTCCGGGGGAAACCTCTCTCCCGGCTTGATTTCACCGGCGAGTATCTTATCTTTTATCTGCTCTATGATATTGCTTGAAACACTTGTTCGCTCTATTCTTTTGAAAGATAAAGGCATGATATGTTTCCTTTCTCATGCTTTCTTTATGTAATTTTGCGGTCAGAGGTCTGACCAACGGCAAAAGAGTATCAAGAAGCCTTAAACTTGTCAATCCCTTGACATTTACAATTTGCTCAACTTATAATAACAATTTGATCAAAATCATGCCGTTTTCTCCAAGACCCGGCCCGGATGCACTACGAGACTCCATCAAGAAAATCGGTAATCACGCATTGTATGGAACCACTCGAAATATCGCTTCAACCCGTAGGATACGCAGTTCGCGTGAAGCTTCGGACAATACAATGTGCAACCCCTGCAACCAACAAGCACAGAATGAGGTGAATACGGTGACACAATCAAAATTTCCTTTTCTGAAACTGACAGGCTCTCCAAAGGAGCGAGGACGGCAATACGGACAAGCGTGCCTATCTCAAATCGAGAAAAGCATCGCAAACTATGCCGCCATGTTCAGAGACTACAACGGAATCGACTGGAACGAGGCAAGAAGAACGGCATTGAGCTTTCTGCCTTTCATCAAAGACTATAATCCGAAAACCATCGAGGAGATGGAGGGCATCGCCGAAGGCTCAGGAAAGGATTTCGAGGATATTCTTACCCTGAACGCCAGGAGCGAGATCGTCCTGGACAGACACGTCGATGGATGCACGGCTTTCGGAGTGACGCCTGACGTCACTTCCGACGGGAAGACGTATCTCTGTCAGAATTGGGACTGGATCAGGCGACAGGAGAACTCTTTGGTGGTCATTCATCTGGAGCAGTCTCCCGATCCTGCGCTTCTGATGATCGCCGAGGCGGGAATCGTGAGCGGGAAGGGGATGAACAGCGCCGGTCTGGGAGTCGGATTCAACGCCTTGACCACAGGCCGGGGCAAACCGGGAGTACCTGTGCACATTCTTCTTCGCAGCATTCTGGATTCTCCGACTCTGGCCGATGCCGTCCAGGCAGTTGCGGAGCCGGAACGTTCCAGCTCCGGAAATTTCATCGTCGGAAATTCGGAGGGCGAGATCATCGACATTGAAGCGTCTCCTCTCGACTTTTGGGTCTTTTACGCGGAACGAGGGTGGCTGACGCATACAAACCACTTTACCGCTCCGAACCTGGTAGGCTGGGAGAAAGACAGAGGAAAATCGATTCTGCCCGATACGTTCCAGAGGTTGGGCCGCATCAACAGGCTTTTATCGGAACATGAAGGCCGTATCGATTTCGATCATTGCGTCGCCTTTCTTTCCGATCACAGAAACTACCCCGACTCGATCTGCCGTCATGAAGACCCGCGCGACCCTCAGGGAAAACAGCTTGCCTCGGTGTATGCAACCGTCATGAATCTGACGGACGGCTGCATCTGGTTCAGCGATTCCAATCCATGCCTCGGCGCATTCTCGCCTTTTACTTCGGCGGAGTAGCACAAAGAGATTTTTCAGGGACATAGGAGATCATACTTTTAATCATCCGCACTATGCCCATCGTCGCAACCCGCTTAGGGAAGTCGTAAAAAAGGGAGGGGGGGTATCTAGCCCTCTCCCTTTTTCTATGATAGAATAAATGTGAAAAATAGATTTTCGGAGGTGAATACACCATGGAAAGAACAGGTATAACGACGTTGAAGGGTAACCCCGTGACGCTTGTCGGCCCGGCGCTGAAGCCAGGAGATGCTGCGCCCGATTTCCTCGTGCTCGACCAGACGATGGCTCCCAAGGCGCTCAAGGATTTCGACGGAAAGTTCAAGGTGATCTCCGTCGTCCAGTCTCTCGACACGTCCGTCTGCGACCTCCAGATCCACTGGTTCAACGCGGATGCGGCGAACCAGCCTCAGGACGTGGCCGTGCTGAATATCTCGATGGACCTGCCGTTCGCCATCAAGCGCTTCTGCGCCACCGGCGGCATCGACAAGGCCGTCGCGCTCTCGGACCATCGGGAGGCCTCATTCGGCACAAACTGGGGTGTGCTGATGAAAGAACTTCGTCTCCTCGCCCGCTCCATCTTCATCGTGGACAAGGAGAACATCGTCCGCTACGTGCAGATAGTGCCCGAGCAGACAGCGGAGCCGAATTACGAGGCGGCCCTTGAAGCACTGAAGGCACTTATGTAGAGAACCTAGAGGAGCCCGGATCTCTCCGGGCTCCTCGCTTTTTTCGTGCCGGAAGGCATTCATTCCCGGCGCAGTCTTCCCTCACGGATTTCGGCGAGCTGTTCGGGAGTAAAACCGGTGTACAGAAGAATTTTATCCT
>CAYRPJ010000077.1:0-11792 GCA_964426245.1 uncultured Synergistaceae bacterium | reverse complement strand
TTTCGACAGTGAAATTCGCAACGAATGCGATCCTGCCGCTTGGGAAGAGCAGATCAGCATGATGGAGATGGTTCTCGACCCCGACGCCCTCGCGTCGGCCGTGAAAGGCATTCGGGACCAGTTCAGCAAACACTCATTGTAAGAGCGTATCCAAGGCCTCCGGCGAGGAATCCGTCCGGGGGCCTTGATGTTTGTGTACCGAAACCCGAAGCGACAGGCTCCGGAGGCAGCGGACGCCCGGTCTCCGCCGGCGCCGAAACCGCGAGCAAAGTGCATCCGGAATGTACAGCCCCTCCAGCGGAAGTCCCGTCGGGACTCCCATGATTTTAAGAGTGGGGCCGCGAAATGTCATGCAGAGACCTTATGTTTTTTCTTCGCTGCGCCTCAGCTGAAACCCTCCCAAATCCGCAGGCAGAGGAGGCGTCCCCGGTGCTCGCTGGGGCCGCCGGTGCAGATTGTCATCCTTGACAAGTGCCCAAGCGATCAACTCGGCTCCTGCGCCCGGCGACACCCCCTCTGCCTTAGAAACCTGCGGATTTGGGACCTTTCACCTGCATTGTTCGACGCGATCTCTTGTGATAGTATGTGCTGTAAAAGATCAATGTGTTCTTGGCGCGCATTGCTGTATTTTGCATTCAAACAATATGTCTTATTGTTTTTGTTTGTTATTTATTGTTGCCTTGCAGCTGTTCTAATGTTGTATTCTTTCATGTCTTCGATTCCGGGGCCCCGGATTCCTGAGGAGAGATTCCGCGATGTTCAAATCACTCAAAATCAGAATGAATGCCGGATTTGCGGCGATCATCTTCGTCTCCGTTCTCCTCATCGGCGCCGCGGTGAGCATCTACTCCACGAAAGAGTCGGTGCGGCTGTTCGAACAGCATGCCCGGCAACAAATGTCCACTGTTGCCTCTGCGGTCGAACTTTTCTACGACGAATTGGAAAAGGACATCAACATTCTCGCCGAATACCCTGCTCTGAGACGAGCGGATTCCAGTTTAGCGAGTTATGCCGCGTCGGATAGGGAGACCTCGATGACGCCTTCGCTGAACGGAGGCGTCGAGCAGCGTGTCTACGAGATGTTGGAGCATTACGGGAGGAATCGTCCGGGAACGCTCAGGCTCTGCATCGGAACCGAAGATGCAGGATATGTGCAATGGCCAGAGGCGGTAGTATCCGCGCATTACGATCCCAGGACGCAGCCGTGGTATCTCGAGGGGATGCGATCGGAAGGAAGGGTCCGCAGGCTGGAGCCGTATGCGGAACAGGCCGGCGGGGATGTCGTCATTCGAACCGTCCGTAGTTTCAGAAACATGGAGGGTGAGCCCTACGGCGTTGTGGCGGTCGATGTCGAGATGCGCAAGCTGGCAAGAATGCTTACCAGAAAACCGACCGGCGATACCGGATACATCATGATGATTCACGAATCCGGCGCAGTGCTGGCGGATCTTACTTTTCCCAAGGACTCTCTTGAAAGCGTTTCGGAACTCATAATCGAAGAGTTCGAACAGCTCCACGAACCTCCCGCAGGTTTTCGTACGATGATCGGCGGTGAAAAATACATCATGAACAGCGTGAAATCCAACACCACCGGTTGGATATTCGCCGCATTCGGCAGGGAGGAGGAGGTTTTACGCGCCACCCGCGCGATACAGGAGATGGTGCTGCTGATTTCCGTCGCTGTGGGGCTCGTGGGCGTGATCCTGATCATCTTGCTCTCCTCGGTGCTTACGGATATCGTCAAGGCGCAGGAGCAGAAGATACGCGAAAGCAAAAAACTGTTTCAGACGGTGATCGACAACTCGAGCGCTCTTATTTACGTCAAGGATCTTGAAGGGCGCTACATTCTGGGCAACAACACGTGGCGTAGACGGAGTGCGCCGGGCGTCGCCGACCCCATCGGCCTTACCGACTTCGACCTCTTCTCGGAGGATGTCGCCGCATCCTTGCGCGAGAACGACCGCCGAACGCTCGAAACCCTTACTCCTCTGAACTGGGAGGAGGCTGCGACGGACGAAACTGGGGAGCGCGTCGATTACTACTCGGTCAAGTTTCCTCTGTTCGATTCGGAGGGCAAGCCCTATGCCGTCTGCGGAATGTCCACCGACATCACCGGTCGCAGAAAGATGGAAGAGGCTCTGCGAGAGAAGGAGGCACGCCTTCGTGTTATCTTCGAGAAATCTCCCCTGGGGTTGTCGCTCCACGCCAACGACGGCACGATTCTCGACTGCAACGGCAAGTTCGTGGACCTGATGGGGTCGTCGAAGGATAAGCTGATCGGATTCAACAGCTTGCGCACTGGTTCGACGGTCGTTAAAGAAGTTTTCACCCGTGCACTGGCCGGAGAGAGCGGCGTTTTGGAAACGGAGTACACTTCGTACACCGGAGGGAAGACGACCTTCTTGCGTATCTCCTTCAACCCCGTCGAACCGGAATCACCGGCAACCCGCGTCCTCGTCGCGCTGGAGGATATTACCGATCGAAAGCGGGCGGAGGAAATTCTGCAGGAGAGCGAGCTACGCCATCGGATCATCTTCGAGAATTCACCTCTCGGAATGATCCGTTTCAGCGACGACGGCACGATTCTGGACTGCAACGACAAGTTCGTGGAGCTTATGGGCTCGACAAGGGAGAAGCTGATAGGCTTCAATACGGCCCGCCAGAGTTCTCCCGAGATGCGTGAAAAGATACGGATCGCCCTTGAGGGAGAACCTTCGGTGTACGAGAACGAATACACCTCGGTCAACGGCGGCAGGACGGTCTATCTCCGCGTCGTGTTCAATCCGATCGATCCGGGAAAGAACCCCACTGGAGTCATCGCCACTCTCGAGGACATCACCGAAGCCAAAAGAGCGGAAGCCGCGCTGCGGGAGAGCGAGATGCGCCATCGGATTATCTTCGAAAAATCGCCGCTGGGACTGGTGCGCTTCGATAGCGAAGGCATCATTACGGATTGCAATTCCCGGTATATCGAGATCATGGGCTCGTCAAGGGAAAAGCTGATCGGTTTCGACGCCGCCCGTCTCGCTCCGCCCGAGGTGCGCAAGAAGATACTGATCGCACTCAAGGGTGAGCCTTCGGTCTACGAGGGCGAATTCGAATCGGTCACCGGCGGCAGAACGTTTTTCATGCGCGCTGTTTTGAATCCTCTCGACCCGGGGCGGCACTCCTCCGGCGTTATCGGAACCGTGGAGGATATTACCGAACGGAAAATCATCGAGCGGCAGATAGGTGAGAACCTCGAGGACCTGGAGCGTTTCAGCCGTCTTGTGATCGGCCGCGAGGAACGGATGATCCGGCTCAAGGAGGAGATCAACACGCTCCTGGCCGAACAGGGGATTGGCCCGAGATACAGGATCCCCGAGTAGAAATCCGCATTCGACTGAAGTCGTCGCGAGGGGGAGATGAAGGTGTTCAAGGAAGAGAGAAGCGAACAAATGTTCCACTGGGGGATGATAGGCGATATCGGAGAGGGGCGTCCGAACCTGGGCGCCCAGATGGATCTGACCGTATACCGGCTGATGCAGTTCACGCTTCGCGACGTGTTGATTCAGCGCTACGGCGTCGAGGCTGCGGACGACATTTTTCGCAAAGCGGGAGAAATGGCGGGCCGCGAGTTCTGCAAGGCCTACATCGACAAGTCGTGGGATTTCAATACTTTCGTCAAGAAGACCAAGGAACTTCTGGAGTCGCTGAAGGTGGGCATCCTGCAGATAGAGGAGGCGGATCTGAAGAACATGCGCTTCGTCATGACAGTGGCGGAGGATCTGGACTGCTCCGGACTTCCGATGTGCGACGAGGCCATCTGCGTGTACGACGAAGGGTTCCTCAGCGGCCTGCTCGGCGAGTACACGGATATGATGTTCTTCGTGAAAGAAACGGACTGCTGGTGTTCGGGGGACCGAGTCTGTCGTTTCAACGTCGAACGGCTGCCCGGCGAATAATCCCATGCTGCTCGTCGATCCGACCTATCTCGACAGGATAAGCGAAGCTTTTCATCGTATCCTCAAGGGGAATGTCCCCGAGCCGGTTCTCTTGCCGCCGGAATACCCCGACGACGAGCTGAAACAAGTATTGAGCTACCTCAACAGGTTCATCGACGAGTACAACAAGACCACGGAGGCGGTGTACGCTCTCTCCAAGGGGCGGTTGGATTTTACCCCTCCGTCGGGCAGGCTTGCCATCGTCTCGTCCGTCAAGAGCCTGCAGGCAAGCCTGCGCCATCTCACATGGACTACGCAGCAGATCTCCAGGGGCGACTACGAGCAGCGCGTCAGCTTCATGGGCGATTTCGCGGAAGCCTTCAACTCCATGGCCGCGCAGCTCAAAAGCTCGTTCGAGGAGCGTGAAAGCGCGAATACAGAGCTTCAGCAGCAGGTCGAAGAGCTGGGCAAGGCGCGGCGGGCCATGCTCAATATCATGGAAGATCTGGAACTCGCAAGAAACGAGGCGAACGATGCCAACAAGGCGAAGAGCGACTTCCTGGCCCGCATGAGCCACGAGATACGCACTCCCATGAACGCAATCATCGGGATGAGCCATCTCGCCCTGCGGACCGAACTGACCGCGAAGCAGCACGATTATGTCTCCAAGATTCAGGCGGCCGCGCATAATCTTCTGGGGCTGATCAACGACATTCTCGACTTCTCAAAGATCGAGGCCGGCAAGATGGAGATCGAATCTATCCCCTTCTCTCTCGACGAAGTGCTCTCCAATCTGGCCCCCATCGTCGCCTTGAAAGCCGAGGAGAAGGGGCTGGAGCTTTTCTTCAATGTCGCCCCCGACGTTCCGGTCGCCCTGATAGGTGACCCGCTCCGGCTGGGGCAGATCTTCATCAACCTGGTCAACAACGCAGTCAAGTTCACGGCGAAAGGCGAGATCGTCGTAAGCGTCGAGCTTGAAGGTGAGGAAGATAAAACGGTCGTGCTGCGCTGTACCGTGAAGGATACGGGCATAGGACTCACCGAAGAACAGCGTGGGCGCCTCTTCCAGTCCTTTACCCAGGCCGATGGTTCGCACACCCGAAAATACGGGGGAACCGGATTGGGGTTGGCCATTTGCAAACGGCTGGTGGAGATGATGCAGGGGGATATCCGGGTGGAGAGCGTCCCCGGAGAAGGGAGTTCCTTCATTTTCACTGTCGCGATGCAGCGCGACGAGAAGGGAGTGCTCGATCGCTTCGCTTCGACTGTGGATCTGCGCGGCATGAGGATTTTGGTGGTGGACGACAATGCCACGGCACGCATGATTCTCGGGCGGAGCCTGGAGTCTTTCCCATTCGAGGTGAGTTACGCAAAATCGGGCGAGGAAGCCGTTGAAGAAGTACTCGCGGCCTCCCGGCGGGGAGAGCCGTACGAACTGGTGATGATGGACTGGAGAATGCTTGGGATGGACGGTATTGAAACCTCGCGGTTGCTGAAAAATCATCCCGATTTGTCGCCTCCTCCCCGAATTATTGTACTCACCGCCTACGGGAAGGAGGAGGTCCTGCGTCAAGGCGAAGATGCCGGCGTCGACGCTTTTCTGCTCAAACCGGTCAACCAGTCGATGCTTTTCGACACCATAATCGGAGTTTTCGGCCACGACCCCCGTTTTAAAACCGAATATTCCATTCGGATCAGCGAGGATCCGGAGGGATTGGATCGAATTCGCGCTGCGCGCATCCTTCTGGCGGAGGACAACGAGATCAACCAACAGATCGCCGTCGAGCTGCTCGAGAAGGCCGGCATGGTGGTGGATCTTGCGAACAACGGCATCGAGGCTGTCGCCGCTGTTCAGAATTCTTCGTACGACCTTGTGTTGATGGATATCCAGATGCCGGTGATGGACGGGATCGATGCGACGCAGGAGATAAGAAAGCTGTCGAAGGAAGGCGTCGGGGAGCTGCCGATTGTGGCCATGACGGCGCACGCCATGTCGGGCGACAGGGAGAAGAGCATGGATGCCGGAATGAACGATCACATCACGAAGCCCATCGACCCGTCGCAGCTTCTGCGGACGATTCTACGCTGGATAAAGCCCGGCGAGCGAAGTCTGCCGGAGCATTTCGTCCCGATGTCCACAATGATCGACGAAGGGATGCGCCGGGATAATCTGCCGTTGAAAGGTGCTCCCGGAATCAACGTGAAGTCGGGGCTGGCCAAGGTATCCGGCAATCGCCGCCTGTACCGGAAGCTACTGTCGCAGTTCAGGGAGAAATACCTCGAATCGGCGAGAGAGATCGCCGGTCTTCTGACGGTTGAAAGGAAAGCGGATGCGGCACGGCTTGCGCATACGGTAAAGGGAGTGGCGGGCAGTCTGGGCGCCGACGAACTTTCGAGGGTGTCTTCGGAGGTCGAGAGGGCGCTGAAGGCGGAGAGGAGCGACGTTTCCAAGCTGCTGGCGGAGATGGAGGAGTGTTTGATCGTGCTGCGGGGTTCTTTGGGGAGCTTCCTGCCGAAAGCCGGCGAAGAGGCGGATAAGGGCTCGGAGAAAGGTCGGAATCCGGCCTTCGATGGTGCGGCGGCGGCGGGACTTGCCCGTGAGATCGCCGCGGACGTGGACGACAACCTTACACGGGCTGCGGAGAAAGTTCACGAGCTTGAGGCAATGCCCTTTCCGTCACGCTGGGCGGCGGTCGTCGGAAGGGTCTCGGAGCATCTCGACAACTTCGACACGGACGAAGCGAAGGCGGAACTCGAAGCTCTGGCGGACGCAGTCGAAAAGGAAATGGAGTGAGCGCGAATGTCGAATGCCGATGAAAAATTCCGTATTCTGATCGTGGACGACACGCCGGTGAACATTCACGTTCTTATGGAGGCGCTCAAGGACGACTATGCGATCATTGCCGCCAAGGAGGGAGAGAAGGCGCTGCGTCTGGCCGCGACGGAACCCGCGCCCGATATCGTGCTTCTGGATGTCATGATGCCCGGCATGGACGGCTACGAAGTCTGCTGCAGGTTGAAAGAGAACCATGCTACCAGAGACATTCCCGTAATCTTCATCACCGCGCTGACGGATGAGGACGACGAGGCCCGCGGTTTGTCTCTCGGCGCCGTCGACTACATTACCAAACCGTTCCACCCCGCTCTCGTCAGAATGCGGGTGCGAAACCAGATGGAACTTAAAAGATACCGGGATCGTCTGGAAATGCTGGTGAAAGAGCGCACCCGGGAACTTGCCCGTACCAGGGAGGTCACGGTCGAATGCCTGGCGGCGCTCTGCGAATGCCGGCGCCCGGAGGACGGAGAGCACATCAAGCGGACGCAGAACTACATCAGGATTCTGGCGAGAGAGGCGGGGAAGCACCCCCGCTTTGCCGGGCATTTGAACGAGGATATCGTAGAGCTGCTCTATCTCTCGGTTCCGTTGCACGACATCGGCAAAACGGGTGTTCGGGACGAGATTCTGTTCAAGCCCGGGCCGCTGTCCGACGAGCAGTTCGCGGAGATGAGGAGGCACACGGCCTACGGGTACCAGGCTCTGGCGAAGGCAGAAGAGAAGCTGGGCGGCAACTCGTTTCTCTGTCTGGCCAAGGATATCGCGCAAAGCCACCACGAGCGCTGGGACGGGACCGGCTACCCGTCGGGTCTGAAGGGGGATGAGATTCCGCTCGGCGCGAGGATCATGGCGATTGCCGACGTGTACGACGCGATCATCAGCCGGCGCGTCTACAAGCCTCCGATCCCTCATGAAGAGGCGGTGGAGATGATCATGAAGGGCAAGGGAGGGCAGTTCGACCCCGATCTGTGCGACGCGTTCCTGAACGCCGCTGATCAATTCCTCGAAATCGCCCTGGAGTTCGCAGACTTCCGCAGCGAATGAAGCCGCATGAACCGCAAAAAACAGCCGGAGGTGATACGCATGGCTGCTTCCGCTCCGCAGGCTGCAGATACCATTTTGATCGTTGATGACACTCCATTCAATCTTACGTTACTCAACGACATGCTCAAGACGAGATATAGGGTCGTTGCGGCCCTCAACGGAGAAACCGCTCTGAAAGTGGCGGGAGGGGATACTCCGCCGGATTTGATTCTTCTGGATATTTTAATGCCGGGAATAAACGGATACGACGTTTGCGAAGCTTTGAAGAGCGACGAGAAAACCGCCGAGATTCCTGTTTTGTTCACAAGCAGCCTCAACGAAACTCCCGATATCGTCCGGGGGTTTGAAGCGGGCGCCGTCGACTATATCACGAAGCCCTTCCAGCCTGAAGAGGTGCTTGCCAGAGTGGAGGCGCATCTTGCGTTGAAACGAGCCAAGGAGGAGATGCATTCTCTTCTTTCCAAAACGCTTGTGGGCAGTATTCGTTTGCTGGTCGAGATGCTGGCCATGCTGCAGCCTTTGCTCCTGCAGCAGTCCAACCGGATCAGGAGATACGTGAAAGCGATGCTTCCCAAGCTCGGGCTGGCTCATCAAGACTCCTGGAGTATCGAACTGGCGGCGATGCTCTCCCATATCGGCTGCATATTCGTGCCCGAGAGAATCGTAAAGAAAAAACTCTCCGGAGGGAAACTCACCTCCGAGGAAGAGGAGATATATTCTCGATATCCGGTGTTAGGCGCGAAACTTTTAGATAACATCCCCAGGCTGGAGAAAACAGCGGCGATGGTAAGAAATCAATTGGCGGATACCGTTGAACCGGGATGCGGGAATGATCAAGTGGAGTATATAGGCAGTATTTTGCTGAACATGCTGATCCGTTTCGATCATCTCGTGAGCAGCGGCGCCAACGAGGTTTTCGCATACTATGCGATACAAAACAAGGTTCAAGGGTACCCGGAATTTGTGCTGAAGGACTTTTTCGAAGTGATTCGCGAAAACCTGTTGTTCCCCGAGAAACGAATTCCCCTTGAAAAGCTTGAAGTGGGAATGATCCTGGCGGAGCATTTAAAACTATGCGACGGTAAAGTGCTTCTCACGAAAGGAACCGAGATGACTCCGAATCTGATTGATCGTGTCGGATTTTTGGTTGGCCAAGGACTTTGCGTAACAGGGGGTATTCTGGTAACGGACAAGTAGCGCGCGCAACGGATTTGGATCGGCGAGATCAAGGAGGGTCTGGAAGAAGCGGGTGAACGTTTTTTCTCCGGGTTTCGGGAAGGTGAATCGAAGTGGTTGAACGGATTGAAAAGGTGAATATAATGCACGATGAAGCCGGAAGAGGGACTCGGATTCCGTTGATCGACGGTGTGGATGTTCAGGAAGGTTTGGGGCGGGTTTCGGGGAATGTGAAAGTCTATAAAAACCTCCTTCGCTCGTTCGTTGATGAAAATGCGAGCTTTTCTCAATCGTTCATGTCAGCGCTGGAGAGCAATGAAGGAGCGGCTGCGGGAACCTTGGCCCATACGCTGAAGGGGGTTGCGGGGAATCTCGGCGCCCGGGAACTCTTTCGCCTTTCTAAAAGGCTGGAGAGTGAACTCAAGAAAGAACCTTCGGACAAGGAGCTGGTCGATGCCTGTTTCAAGGAAACGGTTTCGGAGCTGAATCGCGTGATGGATGCCGTGGAGCGGGCACTTGGAGCGTTTGGCGACGTCGCTCCGATAATAAGGACGTCTGCCGACGCGGAGCAAATCAGCATCCTTGTATCGCGGCTCGAGTCGTCGCTCCGGAAATACGAGACAGCCTCGTCCGACCTTCTTGAAGAGTTGGAGGAAACTGCGGGAACGAGTTTCGGGGACGGAATTCTGAAAAGAATCCGGGCATTGATAGATTCTTTCGAGTACGACAGTGCTCTGGCCGAGTTGAAAAAACTGCCGCTGTAGAGAGGTACATCCAGTATTTCTGGACGTGGAAATTATTCTGCAATGTATAATACTTTGATATTGAGCGTGCCGACGAGGCGATGAGCGAACTCGAAGCCCTTGCGGACGCCGAAGAAAAGGAAATGGAGTGAGCACATATGTCGAATGCCTATGGCAAGTCAAGGATTCTGATCGTGGACGACACTCCGGTGAATATCCACGTCCTTATGGAAGCGCTCAAGGACGACTATGCGATCATTGCGGCAAAGGACGGAGAGAAGGCGCTTCGACTGGCCGCGACGGAACCCATGCCCGACATCGTGCTTCTGGATGTCATGATGCCCGGCATGGACGGCTACGAAGTCTGCTGCAGGTTGAAAGAGAACCCTGCTACCAGAGACATTCCCGTAATCTTCATCACCGCGCTGACTGATGAGGAGGACGAGGCGCGAGGTCTGGCCCTCGGGGCAGTCGACTACATTTTCAAGCCGTTTCGCCCCGCTCTCGTCAGAATACGGGTACACAATCAGCTGGAGCTGAAAAGACACAGGGACCATCTGGGTGTTCTGGTCGAAGAGCGAACACAGGAGCTTGCTCTTACCAGGGAGGCTACCATCGAATGTCTGGCGACCTTGTGCGAATGCCGTGACCCCGATACCGGAGGGCACATCAAGCGGACGCAGAACTACGTAAAAACTCTGGCCGCGGAGGCCGCGAAACATCCTCGCTTCGCGGTGTTGCTCGGTTCCGAAATCATCGAGCTGCTCTATCTCTCGGCGCCGTTGCACGACGTCGGCAAGGTGGGCGTTCGTGATGAAATCCTGCTCAAGCCGGGGCCGTTCTCCGACGAGCAGTTCGCGGAGATGAGGAGGCACACGGCCTACGGGTACCAGACTCTGGCGAAGGCAGAAGAGAAGCTGGGCGGCAACTCGTTTCTCTGTCTGGCCAAGGATATCGCGCAAAGCCACCACGAGCGCTGGGACGGGACCGGCTACCCGTCGGGTCTGAAGGGGGATGAGATTCCGCTCGGCGCGAGGATCATGGCGATTGCCGACGTGTACGACGCGATCATCAGCCGGCGCGTCTACAAGCCTCCGATCCCTCATGAAGAGGCGGTGGAGATGATCATGAAGGGCAAGGGAGGGCAGTTCGATCCCGTTCTGTGCGACGCTTTCGTGAACGTGGCTGATAAATTCCTCGAGATCGCCCTGGAGTTCGCCGACTTCGAGCTGGATGAAAAAAGGGCCAGAGATTCGGAAAACAGATGAAGAGAAAATCCTACGGGGGCTGTTCTGTGGGGAGCACGGATGCCGCTAATCGCGTTACCGTTTCCTCAAATTCAGGAGCGGGTATGATTTGTTCTGCCTCTTCGATTCGGCTTTCGTGTTGTGGATGGAGTTCCGAGTATATAATAATAAGTCAGAGCGTTGCTATATTTAAAAAACTATTATTTTGATTTTTGTTATTTATAAATTTCTTATAAGCCTCGCTCGGGTTTGCTGAGATGAAATAGCTTTCAAAAATTCTATCCATATCCTCATTCTTTTGTATGCGGCCTTTTCACTCCGGTGAAAAGAGCCGCTTTCTTTTAATGCAGACATGGGGAAAGTTTTGTACGAAGTATACGTAAATTTCCAATCTGTTTTCTTCTTGACATGATCCAATGCATATGATAATTCCAATAAGATTGAGTTCGCAGCAAAGGTGAGTAATTTAGTTTTGTGCAAGGAGGGGAAACGGGTATGGAGATCAGGAAGGAAACGCTGCTTGAGATGTACCGGAAGATGCTGACCATCAGGAGATTCGAGGAGAGGGCCGCCGAGCTGTACGCGGCGGGCAGGATGCCGGGCTTCGTCCACCTCTACATCGGAGAGGAGGCGGTGGCGACGGGCGTCTGCGCATCTCTCACCGACAAGGATTTCATCACGAGCACGCACCGGGGGCACGGCCACGTGATCGCAAAGGGCGGGAAGACCGACCTGATGATGGCGGAGCTGTACGGCAAGGTCACGGGATACTGCAAGGGGAAGGGCGGCTCGATGCACATCGCCGACGTCGACCTCGGCATCC
>CAYRPJ010000076.1:0-12764 GCA_964426245.1 uncultured Synergistaceae bacterium | reverse complement strand
TCGAGGTCCGGGGCGACACGGTGCGCATCGGCATCGAGGCGCCGCGAAGCGTGGCGATCTTCCGGCAGGAGCTCCTCGCCGAAGTCGCCAAGACGAATATCGAATCGGTGAGCGCGGTTCCCGACGCCATGGACCTGCTCAAGACCATTCTCCGCGGCGATGAGAAGAAAGAAAACGGAGGGCCCTCCAAATGAACGAAATTCCCTCTCTGCTGAATAAGAACCTTCAATTGCTGGAGAAAACGCAGCCTCGACTCGCCTCCCGGTTGCGACGCCATTTGGACGAACTACCCTCCATAAAAGAGCCGCAGTTTCGTGAGACTGCATCAGGTCGCTGGGTCTCCGGGCTCACGGAGCATCCGTTTTTCGAGAAGAAACCAACTCTGGAGAAACGCAGAAAGACCGCATCCTCGGCGGTGTACCTTGTATTTGGGGCGGGGTGCGCTCCATACCTCTTCCATCTTCTCCGTTCCCTGCCCAGGGAAGCTCTCTCGGTGACCGTGTTCGAACCGTCCCTTGACCTTCTGCTGCATACTCTTGCCCAGACGTCCGTCTTCCAGGCGCTGCCTCCCGGATGCCGGATCAGCTTTATCGTCGACGAAGAGCGTTTCCTTATCGACGAGGCCTTCGCATGGAACATCACGCCGATAGGAATCTTTCCCGTAGGCAATGCCGTCTCGATTGCCCATGACGGAGAGGCTGAGGCGGTCGGCTTCCAGCCCCTCGAATCACTCTTCAAGAAAGAGATCATCTATCGCCTCACCCTTTTGGGAAACTCACCCGAGGACACCCTCCTGGGACTGCGCCATGCCGCCCTCAACACGCCCAGGATTCTCAGGTCGCCGAGGGTCGGCGAACTGGCGAAGCTCTACTCCGGAAAACCTTTCGTATGCGTTGCCACAGGACCTTCCCTCGAAAAAAACGTCCATCTATTGAAAGAAATCCGCGATAAATGCGTTCTTATCGCGTGCGACACCAGCCTGCACCGCCTGCTCGACATGGGGGTGAAACCTCATGTGGTGACAACGATCGAGCGGCCCTATACCTCATATATCTCATGGCTGCCTGATGTTTTGAAATCCTTTCCGGAAGCGTGCGAAGATATTGTTCTTCTCTCACAGTCGGTCAGCTACCCTCTGATAGCCGGCAGATGGCCGGGACCCAACATCATCATCGGAAAACTCGACGTTCCGGTCGACAACTGGTACACGGGCGCTCTTCTCGGAGAGCAGATGATGTATTCGGGGCTTTCAGTGTCGCACATGGCCCTTTCCTTCTCCATTGCGTGCGGCGCGTCGACTGTGGCGCTTATCGGCCAGGACCTGGCCTACTCGGAGGAAGGGCGCTCCCACGCGGCCGACACGGTTCCTGACTCAGCTCTGGCGCTTGAACAGGAAAGAAGGCGGACCGGCGTATCGGTCCCGGGCGCGCTGGGAGGAGAGGTGGTCACCAGTACGATATGGCTTACGTTCATCCAGATGTTCGAGCGGTTGATCGGTGCGAATATGGGGGTGCCCGTATACGACTGCACCGAAGGAGGTGCCCTGATCAAAGGGACGAGAGTAATCCCTCTCCGCGAGTATATTGATCACCAAATTCTTTCCGCCGATGTTTCCGTCTCCCGGTGGAGGAAAACCGGTACGGGGAAACAGATTCCTTTTAAAGATGTACTGGAACGTTTCGAAAAGGCCTTCGCACAACTCGACCGGATTGATGAGCGTCTGAATGAAATGCGGTCGCGCATCGCCCGGTGCACAGCCCCTGCCCTGATGCCTGCGAAACGGCAGGAGATCGCCTTTTCGGTGGCAGGAATTCTCGACGATCTGCACGCCATGAATCCCGTCATCTCCTTTATAGGACAGAGTTACACGCACCTCTCCGGCGCCGTTCTCGCGGAAAACCGCTTTCTGGAGACTGTCGAGCAGGTACGGCGATGGAAGGAGCTTCATGAAGAAATTGTTGAATCGCACTCCTACGCGGTGGCCTTTCTCCGCCAGTGGCTTGGATATGCCAGAGAATTGACGGAGAGGATATTTACAGGGGAAATAAGGGAATTTATGACTTTATCCGGGAACGGCGAGGCGGAGTTTTTGGAACTGTTTGATTCCTGGAGTGAAAATCCCGGCTCGGAGAATCAGCAAAGTATGACGCTTCAGCTTTCGGAATTGCTCTCGTGCAAGGATCCGTTGCGACAGGAATGGACTCCCGGCGCCTTCTGGAAAGCGGCCTTCTTCCTCTTTCAGCAGGGGAGGGCGGAAGAAGGCCGGAGATTCATGCAGCGGGCCTATGAAATGCTCGAACAGAAGGTGCTGCCGATCAGCGAGATCGGGCTCTTCTTCAAAGACTGGGGCAAGATGGCGGCGGCGGACGACCTCTGCGTTCAGCCTCTTGTCGCCGAGGCGATGACCTACTTTGCCAACGCCAGGGAATATCTTCCCGAGGACGAGGAGATTCTTCTCCTGCAGCAGAAAACTCTCGACCGGCAGAAAAAAGTGTTGAAGGAGTCTGCCAAGACCTTTTTGAATCAAGGAAATCAGGTGCGATTGCTCCTTCTGCGGAATACCGCCGAGACGGCGCTGTTGGATCAAGATCTTCCCACCGCGCTTCAATGCATTGAGAAGCTGGTTTGGGAAAGCCTTGAAGACTTTCCGGGCACCGCCCTTCCGCATCTCCGCTGGCTGATGAAGACAGCGGCATCCTGCCTGGATGCCGCCGACAAAAGAATAGCGGAGCTTTCCGCAGAAATTCTCGACGGAATAGTTTCTCGGCTCCCGGGACTGATAGAAAAAAAGATCGAATTTCCGGTTGAATTTCTTCGGTTCATGGAGCAAAAAGGCGTTAAGTTTGCCCTGGATACGTCCGATAAGCAAACAAGTGCCGAGTAACTTTATTTTTTCGGAGGTGATGCTTTCCCGCGGGGAAACGAATCAAGAACTGTAGCAGCAGCCATGAAGAAAGCCGAAACATACTGGGCATGGATGCCCGGAACAAAACAAGGAGGTTACGAATATGAGAATCTACCATAATATCCCTGCGCTTTTCGCGTACAATGCGGTGTCTTCCACGAACGACGCCCTCCAGAAATCCATCTCGAAGCTCTCAACAGGTCTTCGGATCAACTCCGCCGCCGACGACGCGGCCGGGCTCGCCATCAGCGAAAAGATGCGCGCCCAGGTACGCGGCCTCGACCAGGCAGTGCGGAACAGCCAGGACGGCATCTCGATGATCCAGACCGCAGAGGGCGCGCTGAACGAGACCCATTCCATCCTGCAGCGTATGCGCGAGCTGTCCGTCCAAGCCGCCAACGATACCCTGACCAGCCAGGACCGGAGCTACATCCAGCTCGAAATCGACCAGCTGAAGGAGGAGATCACCCGTATCTCCACGACGACGCAGTTCAACAAAAAGAAGCTGCTTGACGGAAGCGCCGCCGTCCTGTGGTCGGCCGACAAGCTGGAGACAAAAGCGCTCGTAAGAGGAGCGCTTCGCCAGGTTGACCAGTTCGGCCAGAAATCCGCCGCCGAGGGGAACTTCAAGATCAGCATCATCGCCGATCCTGGCCAGGCGGAGGTCCAGAAGAGCGACATCTTCAAGATCAAGCACGAAAACGTGATCATGAACGTCACGAAAAATGAAGCCGCTGGCGTTCAGAACGTTCGGGTGGACAATCTTCCAGCTGGCACCTATAACATCAGCCAGGCCGGTGCTGCCGCAGGCGACGATCTTACTGCCGTCCAACAGTTCGGGACCACTGCAGCTTTGCTCTTTAACGCTGCTGCTACTTCGGGAGTCGGTGGAGCATCAATCTACTTGGAAGTGGTTGCCGTGAACACCGCAACGAATCAGGTCACCTTCAGGGCCATAGCAAACATCCTGAATGAAGACGGAACCGTTGGAAATTTTGTGAACGACAACCTTGTCGTAGGGTCGGCAGGTGTGGATCTTGGTACGTTGGGGCTGAATACCGGTAATGACATGGCAATCGCAACAGCTGGCGATACGGACGACTCCAGCTTCTTCAAGGTTGGGAATAAGATCGTTCTTCATTATATCTCCGATGACGGAGGTAACGATGCGGTCGTTATTTCCGGAACCACAAACAAGGACTGGTTCGGACACTGGGGTGCTGCTTCCGCCGGTACGGATCTTCAAGACCGTACATTCAATCTTCTTGCCTCAGGAGTTCAGGGCGCCGATGTCCACTTCAAGAACTTCTATTTGAATACGGCGAACGGCACTCTGTATGAGTCCGATATCGTCATCCAGTTCAACAATAATTTCGAAGGTGGTACCGCTCAGCCGCTAGCCGGATTCGAGGCCGCCTATGTTGGCCAGGTTGCCAAGGGCGATGTCCAGCTTCGCGACCTCGACAAGTTCTGGGATGCCAACGGGCGCTTCATGATCGACGATCCTCAGCGGATCACCGTGACGCAGGGAGACGGGAAACAGGCGACGATCACGCTGAACTCGACGGATACCCTCCGCGACATAGAATTCAAGCTGAACGACGCCATCGCCTTCACTCTCGGGCAGGCAAGATACCTCGACAGCTTCACGGATCGCTTTGTCGATTTCGTCGAGACGGCGACCAACAATTCACCGGAGGCCGTCGAAGGGACGTTTGTCATCCGCTCGGCCATAGCGGGCAAGAACGGACAGCTGAACTTCGCCGGTGACGAGGACATCATCAAGGCTCTCAGCCTCAACGTCATTCAGCATGCGACGGAGAGCCAGTACCGTGTCAGCATCACCGACGCGCACAGCGGGAACACCGTTGCCTCCAACGTGAAAGTGACCGGCAACATGCTCTACGGTGTGGTGCACGCCAATGTGGACGTGGAGTTCGACTCGATGGCCAACACGAAGGTGGAGTGGTCTGAGAGTGCTCTCGGATTCCGTCTCACGCGCGAGTCTGAAATCTACGAGACTGTCCTCCACCTTGCCGACAACACCACGGTCTTCCAGATCGGCGCGAACGAGAAGGAAGATATGGGGATCGACATCGGCGACATGAGCGCAAAGGCGCTCGGAGTACAGAACGTACTCGTCACCGACCGTGAGTCGGCAGCACGCTCCATCACCATTATCGACAACGCAATCGACCGCGTCTCCGGTCAGAGGGCCAAGCTCGGCGCCTACCAGAACAGGCTGGAGCACACCATCAATAACCTGACGGTGGCCGGCACGAATCTCCAGGCAGCCGAGAGCCGTATCCGCGATCTCGACATGGCGAAGGAAATGATGAACTTCACGAAGCTGAACATCCTGATGCAGGCGGGCAACTCGATGCTTGCGCAGGCGAACCAGCTTCCGCAGAACGTCCTCCAGCTCCTCCGCTAATTTCTCTAGTGTCGTAAGAAGAGGGGAGTTTTCTCCCCTCTTCTACTAGAGAGATGGAGGTGAAGAACGAATGGAAGTCTTGCGGTCTGCAGCGCTCAAAGGAACAGCGGATAAGGCGCCGGACGCACTCTTGAACTTGAACATGCCGTCCAATGAAAAAGCTGCCATCCGCGTTCGCGAACCCGAGAGGAAGCGTGTCACGGAAGAAAGCCTGAGAAATGCCGTTGAACAGGCGAATTCGCTTTCCGTGATGTTCGACAGAAGCCTGAAGTTCGAGTACCGCCAGGAGGCCGACATCTACCAGGTCTCGGTAATCGACACCTCGAAGGACGAGGTCGTTCGGAAAATTCCGCCCGACGAGGTGGTGCGTTTCATCGAGAGCATCAAGGATTTGTTCGGCGCGATGCTGGATGTACAAGCGTAATGACATGAAAAGATCCCTGAAAAAGCGGCCGGAGTTAAGGCCGCTTTTTTAATTTGCTCCGGAAAACTGCCGATACACAAATAAACCTTCCCGGAGGAGATGGTCGCTGGTGTTTGAAAACAAGACAATACTGATTACAGGGGGAACCGGGTCGTTCGGTAAACACTGCGTCCGTGTTCTTCTTGAACGATACTCGCCAAAGAAGATCATCGTCTACTCGCGGGACGAACTCAAACAGTTCGAGATGCAGCAGGTGTTTCACACGCCGCAGATGCGCTATTTCCTCGGCGATGTCCGCGACGAGGCCCGCCTTTCCCTCGCCATGCGCGACGTCGACTACGTCATTCATGCCGCAGCCCTGAAGCAGGTGCCAGCCGCCGAATACAACCCGATGGAATGCGTCAAGACCAATGTCATAGGCGCATCCAATGTTGTGGCTACTGCCTTGGCCAACAATATCGAAAAAGTTGTCGTTCTCTCGACGGACAAGGCAGCCAACCCTATCAATCTGTATGGGGCGACGAAACTCTGCTCCGACAAGATCTTCGTTGCCGCGAACAATCTTGTCGGCTACGGAAGGACGCGCTTTTCCGTGGTGCGCTATGGCAATGTCGTGGGCTCTCGCGGATCGGTAATTCCTTACTTTCAAAAACTTGCCGCCGAGAAGGCCCCTGAGATCCCCATCACCGATCCCCGTATGACAAGATTCTGGATAACCCTGGATCAGGGGGTTGCTTTCGTCCTGAAAGCTTTTTCCCGCATGAAGGGAGGCGAAATCTTCGTTCCCAAGATTCCGTCGGCCCGAATTACCGATATCGCCGATGCCACAGCATTCGAAATTCCTCGCAAGACCGTCGGAATTCGTCCCGGCGAAAAGCTGCACGAGGTGATGTGCTCTGCTGACGACAGCCGCCTTGTTTTGGAGTTTTCGGATCATTACGTAATACAACCGAGCATAACGTTTTCGTCGCATTCCGATTTGACCAAAAATGGGGAAGGCGAAGAAGGGTTACCGGTTCCGGATGGCTTCGAATACAGTTCGGGATCCAACCCTCTTTTTCTTACCGTCGATGAAATCAAGGAACTTATCCATGGTTGAGAGACCGAAGGTTGTCTTTATTACACAGGCCCGGATGGGATCGACCCGCCTGCCCGGCAAGGTGATGAAAAACGTCTTGGGAGAAAGCGTGCTCTCCTGGTTTCTACGCCGTGCTTTACGCTGTTCATCCGTTTCTTCAGTGTGCGTCGCAACGACGGAAAATCCTTCCGATAACCCGATCGAAGAGAATGTCATAAGTCGTTTCCCGATGATTCATGTCGTTCGAGGTTCTGAAGAGGATGTTTTATCCAGATATATGTTGGCGGCGGAGGTGACTGAGGCAGATGTTATCGTCCGTGTTACCTCCGACTGTCCTTTTTTCGACTGGAATCTTGTCGATTGCTGTGTTCAAAGGCTCATTAGAATTGGATCTGATGCTGTACGTACTCTCCGAAGCGATTTTCCTATCGGTCTTGATGTGGAAGTTTTTTCGCGTCGAACTCTGGAAATCGCCGCTGAAAATGCAACAGAACCGTTCGAACGCGAGCATGTTGGCCCATATATCTACCAGACACACTCTTCGAAGTTTCATATAGAGTGGGTGAAGAATACGGACAAACCATGGCCGAAGTGCCGGTTGACGCTTGATTTTCCGGAGGATTATTTACTTGTGGAGAAACTTTACAACGAAGTAGGCCCGGAAGCTTCCGCCGAGATGTATCGCATATTTCTTGAGAGTCATCCGGAAATCGCAAACATTAACACAATGCGAGCCCATTGAGAAAACAAGTAGCGAAGTTAGTCCGTAATTTTTGCAAGCTTCGTTATTAAAAAACAAATATACCTAGTAAGGGACAGTGTCTACTGCGTCATTATCAGCGAGAAGAAATAATTAAACAGTCCTTCTTGAATCAATAATCAGTGTAAGCTTCTTTAAAATATGCCTAGTCTAAGCAGTGAACATTGCCTTGTAATCGATAATAAATTAGAGCGATGCGTTGAATTTTCTGCGATAGTATTATGCTAGCTCTGTGTCGTTTGAATATACTTCTAGACAATGTAATTGCGATACGGTTTTGACTTTGCTCTTGCACCTATCTTTTATGCAAGCAGAATATAAGCCTGTTGTTACGCATTCTGAAGATGATTGTGATTTTATAAGACAGATTGAGGAGTGGATGGCTTTGGTCGTTCCTAAACAAAACAATACATGTCCTTACTGTGATTCTGACAAGTTGGACTCCGTTTTTGATGAGATGATACCCACTCTTCTTCATGCATGCGAGCCTCATAGGGTCGTCGAATCGCGTCTTTTTCCAGTTCGCGTAGTGCTTTGCAAATCATGTGGTTTGGGCTTCAACGCTTCGCCGCTCCCTGATGATGCCCTGATGGATATCTATGAAAATTTTCGCTATATCAAACCTCGGAGGAATATCGGAATTTCGAGATATTACAAGATACTGGGGATGCTTCGACGTCATGTGAAACAAGGTGAGTTTTTGGTTGAAATAGGAGCTTCCGACGGTTTTTTGATAGACACCCTGATAGAGCAGGGCTATTCGCATATAGATGGCTTCGAGCCTTCACAGGAGTGGAGAAGTATGCGGAACAAGGAGAGAATCCGTAACGAGTTTTTTACGAGAGACACCTCTTTTTCGCAGCCTGTGGACGCTTTTTATCTGATGCATGTTTTGGAGCACTTTTCAGTTCCATGGGACATCTTGAGAACCATGAGGGAGAAGCTCGCCGATGAAGGGAAGGTTATATTCGAGGTACCTTTTTTTTCGGGTATGTACCATCAGCATCTTATTTATTACTCGGATGTTTTTGTTCGACGCCTTGCCTCTGATCTTGGGTTCTTCGTAGTGGAAGAAGATGTTTCAAATGACGTCCTTCGTATTTGTTTAAAAAAGTCGAAAGACATACGCGACACCGGTGAAGCCTTGGGAGCTTCTGTGGATGCGCTCGCAGATGCACTGAGGCAAAGGCAAACAGAGAGCCGCGAGAATCGAGAAAAACTTCGGCGGCATATCGAAACAGCGGATACTGTTTTCTGGTGGGGTACTGGTTCTACATCCATTATGACTTTAAGCGCTCTTGGTGAATCAGTATGCCGCGGAAAAAGATTCGTATTTATAGATAGCGACGAAGATCGTAAGGGCCTTGTCTTGCCTGTGCCTTTTCTTGCGGACTCGCCAATAGAACTACCTTCCGAGGCGTTTTCAAGGATGGGGTCGGACGATCTCCTTGTCGTAGCCTCTATGTTTTCCGGCGAAATTCTCTCCAGAATTGAACGCGATGGGTATGCTCTTCCGAGAAACGTAATTTCGTCGATAAGGATGGTTTGATGAGGATAGATCATGTTGGATATGCCGTGCGTTCCGTTGATGAAGCCGTTGAAAGCATGAAAGCTTTGGGATTCGATGCTGTAGGTTCTGTGTTTGACGACGTGAAGCGAAATGTTCGAATTCTTTTCGTGTGCAACGGACCATACAGAGTCGAGCTGATCGCTCCGCTGGATTTAAGTCGACCGTCGCCGGTCGACGGTATTCTCAGGAAGAAGTCCGCCGGTCCGTGTCACTTTTGTTACGAGGTGGAGTCTTTGGAGAGGAGCATAGAGCAATTGAAAATACAGGGGGGAGTAATGATCGAGTCCTCTTCTTGGGCAGGGGCGTTGGAGTCGAACGTCGCCTTTCTTTTCGACAGAACCCTCGGTGTAATAGAGTTGGTGGAACGAAGATCATGATCGGAGGTTGTTACAATGAGCGCCTCTCTTTTAAAGGCCCTGGAGAGCGTCAAGACGAATCGTGGGATCGATAACGGAAGCGCTCTGCATTGCGCTCTTTGCTGCGGATTTACTCCGCTCCATCTGCAAACGTTCTTCCATGCAGCTTTGTGCGGCCTGTTGAAAAAACGCAGGATTCTGCTCCGCCAAGGGATGTACGGCGATCTCTTGGGCTCTCTCCTGAAGTTGCTTTCGGAGGATGTCTCTGTCGAGTTTTCGGTGGTCGCAATGGAATGGGAGGATTTCGATCCCCGCCTCGGACTTCGCTCTTTTGCGGGGTGGTCTACGGCAAATCACGACGATATCCTCGACTCGGTACGCGCAAAAGTTGCTCTTTTTTCAGACTGCCTGGATCGGTTGACCGCGAAAACGAACGTTGTAATCTCGCTTCCATCCACTCCGTTTCTCCCATTACACTATAGCGCCAGAAGACGGTCCAGTTGTTGGGAAGGCTCGTTGAAGCGCGAGATCTCCCTTCTGCCGGAACATCTTCTTCCGTTGAAGAACTTTCGGTTGCTTAATCATGAACTTTTGAGTAGCAACTCCGCTTACGTTTCGCGTTATAGCGCCGAGTCACATCTGGCATATGGCTTCCCGTATTCTCTCGATTATGCGGAAGTGCTTGCACGAGAGCTTGCATTGCTTGCACTTTCTCCACAACCGTTGAAAGGGGTAGTCGTCGATCTCGATGAAACTCTCTGGAAGGGGATCCTGGGCGAGGACGGGATAGCAGGCGTGTCGTGGGATCTCGACCACAACTCTCATATCCACGGAGTTTTTCAGTCGTTTCTTCAATCTCTCTCCGGGGCAGGCGTTCTTGTGGCGGTCGCCAGCAAGAACGATCCCTCTCTTGTCGAAGAGCTGTTTTCCAAACGAAATATGCTGTTGCGGCGCGACTCGATCTTTCCTTTGTTCGCCGGGTGGGGTAGAAAATCGGCCTCCATCAGAAAGATCTTGGAAGCTTGGAATATCGGTGCAGATGCTATCGTTTTCGTCGACGACAGCGCGTTGGAGGTAGAAGAGGTTCGGACAGAGCTTCCCGAGGTGCGTTCGTTCCTTTTCCCGAGCGGGAAGCCTGATGCTGTTCTGGATTTGATCTCTACGCTTCGCGATCTGTTCGGCAAGGATTCTATTACCGCTGAAGATTCCATCCGCCTGCGAAGCTTGATGCAGCGCGAGGAGATTGCAATAGTTTCGGCTTCCGGAGGGGATGGCTACGAGGAGCTTTTGCGGTGTAATCAGCCGGATGTGACGCTGCGTCTTGTTCCCTGCGAGGGGGATTCGCGGGCATTCGAGCTGTTGAATAAGACAAATCAGTTCAATATGAACGGAGTCCGCTGTACAGAAACCGAGTGGAGAGCGTTGTGTGAACGGAAGAACGGTTTCGTCGTTGTTGCCTCGTATGAGGATCGATTCGGTCCTTTGGGTAAAATCGCCGTGATCGCAGGATTTCTCGACGGGGCGCGTGCGACCCTTTCTCATTGGGTGATGAGCTGCCGAGCTTTCGGTAGAAGGATAGAGCATCTAATGTTGGGGTATCTTTTTGAAAAATACTTAATTACAGATATCTGTTTGGAGTATGCGCCTACGGAGCGAAACGCGCCGTTCCGTGATTTTGCGATGGAGTTCGGGGCAGTGATGAAGGAAGAGGGTATGGTGATCGACAGAGTTTCTTTTTCCAGCCGGTGCCCCGCGTTGTATCATGATATAAGGGAGACTTTCGAATGAGAAACGATGTAAAGGATCGATTGATCCGTTGTTTTGCTGCTGTTTTTGATCAGGTCGACGAAGATGCTATTCCATCGATGCGTTCCGAGGTCGCCAATGAAGCGTGGGACTCTTTAGCGAATGTAATGCTGATGAGCGTTGTGCAGCAGGAGTTCTCGGTGGAGATTTCGCCGGAAGAGGCGAAGTCGCTGGATTCATTCGAGAAGCTTTTAGAACGAGTGATGAACGATGACACTGCTCGTTGAACGTTCATTGCTTGAAAAGCAACTCGAAGATTTTTTTGAGAAGCATTCGGAAGAAAAACTTCTTCTGCATACGGACATAGGTGCTTGGGGGCTTCTAAAGGGGCCGAAAGAAAGAAACGAGATTCTTGCTGCATATGTAGAATCTCTTTCGAAGGCTTCGAGTGGTCGTTCCCTTTTCTTTCCTGTGTTTAATTACGATTACGGTCGTTCGAGGCGATATGATGTCCTGCACGACAGATGCCAAGTTGGTGCTTTGAATGAGTATATACGCCTTCAAAACCCGGGAAAGAGGACAAGAACGCCGATGTTTAACTTTTCAGAGTGGCCGAAAGCAAGCTTTTCTTTAATACCGAGTGAGAATCCTTTCGAGGAAAGTTCGCTTTGGGGCGAACTTTGCCAGCGCAACGGAAGGATCTGCTTTCTAGGGGCGGACTTTTCGGCAAATACATTTATTCATTATATCGAGGAAAAGAAAGGTATTGGCTATAGGTATTTGAAACCAATGCCGGGCGTCGTTGTTGTGGGTACGGAAGAAGATCGTGTGAATTTCTTTTTCCGTGCCCGTCCGAGAGTGGATAGGGCTGTAGAATATGATTGGGATCGTCTGGAAGCAGATTTGGTGCGTGAACACCTTTTGGATTGTCAACCTCTCGGAATAGGCAAAATATTAACCTATAACGCAAAAGATTTGTTAGAATACTGGCTCGGTCGGCTCGAAGATGACGAGTTCTTTTTCCTAACCGATGCTTCAAAAGCAAAGATTGCCGAACTACGGCGGAGCAAGCCATATCCCTTCCACTTTGAAGATTTTGAGCAGGAGGTGGAAAAGTAGAATGTATCTTTCTGATGCCAGCCAGTTCATGCAAGAACTAATCATAAAGCTTTTCCCCGACTGCCGAAGCCTTACCGGAAACGGTGTGCGCCGCACATTGGATGTTTTGAAAAGGGAAATCGAATCCCTGCTAGTTCACGAAGTCCCCAGCGGAACGCAGTGCTTCGACTGGACGGTTCCTGAAGAGTGGAATGTCCGAGAGGCTTTTGTGAGCAATGCAGCGGGCGAGCGCATTCTCGACTTACAGCAGAACAACCTGCACCTTCTGGGGTATTCTCTTCCGTTCGATGGCGAGGTGCCGCTTGAAGAGCTGAATAAGCACCTCTACAGTCTGCCGGAGCAGCCGGACGTGATTCCGTACGTCACGTCGTA
>CAYRPJ010000075.1:0-12876 GCA_964426245.1 uncultured Synergistaceae bacterium | reverse complement strand
AATGATGTTTCGCTCGATGCCATTGACAAAAAAGACCTTTTGAATCATCCTGTTTCCAGCTCCTTCCGAATTCCGGCAGGGGTCAGGACGGCGGCTCCGCGGACCGGAACGCTGCCAGGCGACGTGGCCCGGAGGCCGCCGTTCTTCTCCGTATCAAAACACACTCTTCCGCCATGTCTCTTCTTAATGAAGAGAATGCAGTCCGGTCGTCGAAGCACCCCTCCTTCCATTGATAAATAATGAAACGAGAATACAAAAACGCCGTCCTCCATGCAAAGAGGACGGCGCATGCCGTTTTCCGAAGTCCTCCTTGCCGAAGGGGAGGCGCACCCGTTTCCAGATGCACCCTGACGGTCGCGGTCCATGGGATTGTTCCGGTAGGCGCCGCGACTCGGAGGTCATATCTCGACTGAAACAGTCGTCTTTTTTTGAAAAAAGTACTTTCGAACTCATTATAAAGCATCATGAATTCAAGGGCAACAGCGAGAGCGAAATGTTGAGAAAATGTTTTGATTTTGCAACCTTGTTGCATTATGTGGCGAATTCCGCCCGGACAGCGTACGCTGAACGGGCGGAATTCGCGGTGCTCGGCAGGCCGAGAGCGCTAAAAAAGTTCGTCGTTCGAAATTCGCTACTCCGTCAGCAGGGAGATCTTCATCCTCGGCGCCTCTTTCGGACGCTCGCCGTCGAGATGCAGCGCGAGCCGGTCTCCCACCCGGAGGCGTATGTTCAGCGGGCGTCTTCCTTTGAACGACTGCAGGTCCGCAATGGAGACGCACGCGACGGGAGCCCCGTTCACCAGTATCCGAAGCGCCGCACGCGCATCGGACGTGCCCGCACTCTTTCCGAGGCCGTCGACGACGATTCCTTTGAGCAGGCGCACCTTCTCGAGCGGCCCCTCGCCGGCGACGCACTCGAAGAGGAGGGACGGTTCCTCCGGGGAGGGGAGCCTCCCGTCGAAGCACGTCACCGGGGAGGAGGCGCGCCGTGTACGCTCCTCCGGAGCCGCTGAGCCGCACATCGAAAATTCATCTTCATCGTCCGGCGGTTTATAAGCGTTTATCGGAGACGATATCGTCATCGACATGCAGTTGATCCTTTTTGAGGAAAGCATCGCGCCGTCCGTATCCCCGAAAAACGCATCCGGTGAGGGGAGCTGCATCCGAGGAGCAAAGCCGGGTTCCCATGCCCTGGGAAGCGCGTTCGGAACGACGTACGAGCGCGAGACCGGGATTCCCCTCTCTTCGCGAACCGCGACGAAAGCCGTTTTGAAGCAGGGAACGCCCCGTTCGAGGGATTCTTTCAACAGAAGGGATTCCACGTGTTCCCGAAGCGATCTGTTCCTGTTTTCCGGATAGAGAGACGTTTCCGTTTCTTTTCCTGCCGGGAGCCCCAATGCAATGAGCGTCGCCTCCGCCTCTTCGGCCTCGATATAATCCATGGACCCAAGGATACCCTCCAATGCCCGGACTCGCAGGGTTCCCTCGAGCGCGCGGATCGCCCCGGCGAACTGCCCGGACACCGTCTTCGATTCCGTCGAGGCGACAAGGCGGGAATCGTCCGAATACAGCTCGAACCGCTCTCCGCTTCTTTTCGCGCGGCCGCATATCCAGCGCGCGCGCTTCGACGGGAGGTCGCCGAGATCGAGCGAGCCGTCCTCGTTCACGGTCTCCCCGGAGTTCGCCGAAAGCGGTTCCCTCGATACGAGCCGCGTTCCCGTCGCAAGGGGGCGTGAGAACTCCTCGAAGATCTCGTCCAGCGCAGTCGCAATGTCCGCGTCGTCCGGATTGGAAGAGAGAAAACGGCAGATTCCACGCCCCTTTTCGGCGATGTTCCTCGCGAGCGGTTCATTCGGCGCCGAATCGATGCAGAGAACACTCACCCTCCGAGCGTCGCCCCGCTCCCTTTCTCTTCGCAGAAGCAGCGAAATCCTGTCGAAATCGCAGATCTGCCCGTCGGTGACGATGACGACGTGCCTCGCGAAACCGTCTGCCGAACGGCGCTGCATCAGCGCCTGTTCGATCGCCGCGCCAAGTTTCGTCCCGCCGCTGTCGCGGGCCTCTTCGATGAAGCGGATTCCGCGCGTCCTGTTCCCTTCGATGGCCTCGACCGGCCCGTCCTCCATCCACCGGCAGGTGTTGTGGAAGAAACCGACATTGAAGAGGTCGTCCTCGCCGAGCTTCGACAGAAAGGAGCGCACGGCCCAGTCGGAAGCCTCCCACTTGGCCCCTTCCATCGAGCCCGAATGATCGACGAGCAGCAGCACTTCGCGGGGAGGCGCATTCACGGGAACTCGCTCCGGAGGCGTGACGAGCGCGAGAAAAGCGCCGTCGGGCCCGGAAAAGACTTCGAGACGGGGGTGCTCTCCCCGCCCGTTGCGGAAGCGGAGCACGAGATCCTGGTCGGGGAAGACCTCTCCTTCCTCGAAAGAGAGGCGCATCGCGTCCTCGTCCCTCTCCCGGTCGACCCGGAGCGCGTTGCTGGAGCACTCGGCCGAGAGGAAACCGGTGCAGCGGAGGGAAAGACGGGTTCTGTGGCCGGGATCCCACCGCACGTCCAGCGGGGAGGCGTTCCTCCGCGGGTTTCTTTCTTCGTCGCCGCGAATGTAGCGCGGCGCCACGGTCAGTGGAATACGGAGGGAGAAGCCGTCGTCCGTCGGAGGTAGCCAGAGCAGAAAATTCGTCTCCACGCGCACCGGATCGGAGCGCGTCACCCCTGCGAGACGAAGCGTGAAGACGTCCTCAGCCTCTCTTGTGACGAGCGCTCCCTGCCGTCCATCTTTCTTCGCCTTCTCGTATTTTTCCTCGGCCTCCTTCCGTTCGAGGAGAGTCGTTCGAACCGTGGTTTCGCCGAAGACGGCGCAGACGCCGAGGATCAGCGCGTCGCCGGGCAGAGGAAAGCGGTAGACCGCCTCGGCCGCGGTGTTTTCCGGGAGGAAAGAGCAATCGAAGAGCTGCGAGACGACGATGCCCGCAAGCGGTCCGTTGACCTCTCCGGAGATGACGGTTTCCTTCAGCGGGGCGGTGGTGTTCGCTTCGTCCGGAAACTCCAGGACGGACGCGCTTCCCGGGCGCGAGTTGCAGTAACGGTGCGATGCCAGTACGCTCATCGGAGATCTCCTCTCTTTTTCGAAAGAATTTCTTTCCTTTCGGCGGGCGGCCGTTCCTCGTCGCCCGTCTTCTTCCTGCTTTCGCCCGCTTCCTGGAGCGGGGCCATCACCTTGCGCAGCTCCCTGACGAGCGTTTCTTCCGTCAGAAAACCGGACTGGAGCAGCGCCACAGGCGAAATTCCCGTCGCAAGCAACGCTCCTCCAAGGAGCAGCGCCTTCTTCAGATCGGATGCGGGGGTTCCTCCTTCCAGCTTCGATGCGAGAAAGGCGAGAAGCTGCACGTTCCGCCCCCGGGGTTCCGCTTTTCCGTTCTCCCATCGGCTCAGCGTCGCGACAGTCACCCCCATGATCTTGCAGAACTCCTCCTGGCTGCATCCCAGAGAGAGACGAAGCCGCCGCACCTCACCGGCGCCGAACAGCGAGCTCTCCCGTTCAGTCGCTTCATTCATCGCTCCCGCCTCCTTTCCTCCTCCTTATCAACTACTATACTACTTGTAGTTTATAAGCGCAAGAGGGTTTACAGTCAAAATTTCCGCATAGGATTTACCTCCTTGTTACATTTTTCTGATACAATGCTATCGAAAGCACTTCAAGAGGAGGTGAGCACCCTGCTGCAGCGCGCCCTCCGCCTTTCGGCGGGGATCGTCTGGTTTACGTTCGTCCTCGCTCCGATCGTTCTCATCCTGATGGGCTCCTTCGGGGAGAAATGGTTCGGCACGCTCTTTCCGACGGGATTCACCCTTTCCTGGTACAAGGAGCTTTTTTCGAAGACCATGTACGTCCGGGCCATGGGGATGAGTCTTCTTGTCGGTTCCCTGGCCGTCGTGCTGAACGGCCTCATCGGAATCTGCTCCGTCTACGCCGTCTCCGTCCTCCGGGTGAAGCCGCTCCGGCGGGCCTTCGATTTCATCATCCTCCTTCCCATAGCGATTCCCCCCGTCGTCATGGGACTCGGACTCGTCCAAGCGTTCAACTGGACTTCATTATCGCTCGTCGGAACGTGGCAGCTTCTTCTCGGCGCACATCTCGTCTACACCCTCCCCTTCATGCTCCGCCCGCTCATGGCGAACATGGAGATGCTGGACTGGAACACGCTCGAGGAGGCCGGCATCTCGCTGGGTGCGTCTCCCTTCTTTCTCGCGACGAGGGTCCTCGTGCCGAACCTGCTGCCCGGGCTGCTCTCCGGCGCCATCATGACGTTCGCGATGTCGCTCGGCGAGTTTCAGCTCGCGGTCATGGTGTCGGGTTCACGAAGCCAGACGTACCCGGTCGTGCTCTACCAGGCTTTCTACGTGAGCACCGGGTTCGCCTGCGCCGCGACGACGCTCCTGGTGCTTTTCAGCATTCTCAGCCTTGGAGCGGTGATCTACCTCGGGAGATACTTCGGGTCAGCCGGAACGCGGCTTGCCCTCGACGGCTGACATGGATTGCAAAGGAGCGTGGAAGATGGAACGGCAACCGATCATCTCCGTCATCGGTACATCGACGGCTTCGAAGGAGGAGTACGACCTGGCCCGCAGGGTCGGGAGACTCCTTGCACGCGAAAGGTACATCGTCGTCTGCGGCGGCCGGGGAGGCGTCATGGAAGGCGTCTGCCGCGGCGTCTCGGAGGAGGGAGGAATCTCCGTCGGGCTGCTTCCGGAGGGGAAGGAACAGGCAAACCCCTACGTGACCATTCCTCTTCCGACGGGACTCGGCGAGGTGCGGAACGTCGCGGTCGTCTCCGCGGGAGAGGCGGTCATCTCAATCGGCGGCGCTTTCGGTACGCTGTCGGAGATCGGATTCGCCCTGAAGCAGGGAAAACCCGTTATCGCGCTGAATTCATGGGAAGTGCGCGAGAACGCCGGAGCTGAGCCGCTCCTTCTTTCCGCTTCCACTCCCGAGGAGGTGGTCGCCCTCGCACTGGAAAAGACAGGGAGGGGTCGCGATGGCGGGTGTTGAACTTCGCTCGGTGAGCAAGCGCTTCGGCAGGAACTACGCTGTCCGGAACGTCTCTCTGGAGGTCAGGAAAGGGGAGTTCCTCTCCCTTGTCGGACCGTCCGGATGCGGCAAGACCACCACGCTCCGCATCATCGCCGGATTCCTCTCGCCCGACGAAGGGGAGGTCTTTCTCGACGGCGAACCGATGAAATCCGTGGGGGTGCGGAAGCGGCAGGTCGGCATCGTCTTCCAGAACTACGCCCTCTTTCCGAACCTGACCGCGTTCGAGAACATCGCCTTCGGCCTCCGCGCGAGGAGTACCCCCGAAGATGCCCTCCGCACGAGAGTGGAGAGCATGCTGGAGATGGTGGGGCTCTCCGAGCGGGCGGCGGCCTATCCGAGAGAACTGTCGGGAGGGCAGCAGCAGCGCGTCGCGCTTGCCCGCGCGCTCGCCATTCAACCACGGGTGCTTCTTCTGGATGAACCGCTGTCCGCTCTGGACGCCAAGGTCCGGAACTCGCTCCGTTTCGAGATCAAGCGGATTCAGCGCGAGAGCGGCATCACCACGATCTACGTGACGCACGACCAGGAGGAGGCGCTCTCGATATCCGACCGCGTGGCTCTCATGAACGCGGGGAGCATCGAACAGATCGGCGCTCCGGGCGAGATCTACCTGCGTCCGTCGAACCTCTTCGTCGCCGATTTCGTCGGTGTGAACAACCTCATTCCGGGAGAGTACCTCGGCGGGGGGCGCTTCAAATGGGGAGACCGCGTCTTCTCGGTGGACGACCTCGGGCTGACTCCCGGACCCTGCAGCCTGATGATCCGCCCTGAGCGGCTTCTTCCAGTCGGATCCGGCGAGGCCTCGAAAGAAGAGAATCTCCTCTCCGGGCGTGTTGCCGGACGCGTCTTTCTCGGCCCTCTCCTCAGGCTCGCCGTCGACGCGGAGGGTGAGCGGCTGCTGGTGGATATCCTGAATACTGAAAACGTCCCCCCCGCGCTCGACGACGAAATCGTGCTCCGCTTCTCTCCGGGGGACGCACGGCCGGTCAGGGATCGGTAAAAAAATTACGGGACGGAAGCATTCCGCCTCGATAAACGCGGTGATAGATTGCTGACATCTATTTCCAAAGAGGAGGGAAACGGAATGAAAAGGTATGCGGCAAAGGTTCTTCTGGCGTTTCTTGTGATCGCGCTCCTCGCGGGAGCCGGAATCGCAGCGGAGCTGTATCCGGGCGAGAAGGAGCTTCACGAGGCGGCGAAGAAGGAGAAGGGGCTGAACAGCTACGATACGGGGCCGACATGGGCCAACTGGCAGGCGCTTTTCGACGGGTTCCAGAAGCGGTACGACATCGACCTGGCGTGGAACGATCTCGGCAGCGGCGCGACCGTTGTTCGCCTTGACAAGGAGCGGAACAACCCCCAGGGCGATACCGCCTACTACTTCATGCCCTTCGGCGAGGCGGCGAAGCAGAAGGGAGTCACCGAGGCCTTCAAACCGGTGAATTTCGACAGGATCCCCGACGAACTCAAAGATCCCGAGGGGCACTGGTTCTGCATTCACAAGGCCACCGTCGTCTTCGTCATCAACAAGAACCTCGTGAAGGAGACTCCGAAGGGGTGGCAGGACCTGCTCGACCCGAAATACAGCAAGTCCATCGTCTATCTCGATCCCCGCACCACCGGCATCGGGTACGCCATCGTCATCGCGACGAGCTACGCGCACGGCGGCGACCTCGACAATATGGACAAGGGAGTGGACTATCTCGCCGCCCTTCAGAAGTCCGGCAACGTCCGCATGATCGAGAAGACCACGGAGTTCGACAAGTTCCTCAAGGGCGAGATTCCGGTCTGGATCACCTACGACATGAACGCCTACCGCGCGCGGTACATCGCCGGGCTTGGCGACGCCATCGACATCGTCATTCCGGTCGAGGGTACCATCACTGCGCCCTACGCCATCAGCCTGGTGAAGGGCGGCCCCAATCCGAACGCCGGGAAGCTCTGGCTGAACTACATCCTCTCCGAGGAGGGGCAGGGGCTCTTCGCGAAGGGGTTCGTCCGCCCGATACTCCCCGGCTTCAAGATGCCGGATGAAGTGGCAAGCAAGTTCCTTCCCGACGAGGACTACGCCCGCGCCAAGGACGTGGACTGGGTGAAGGCCCAGGTGGTGCAGAAGGACGCCGCCACCCTCTGGGGCTCGAAGGTTCTCGGGGAAAATTAACGACCATGGAGCGCCGGAGCGGAACCTGGCTTCTTCTGCTGCCTCTCGCCGCGGTCCTGGGCCTCTTTCTGCTCTGGCCCCTGGCGCTCGTGCTCTGGGAGAGCCTCTTCGTGGAGGGGAGGTTCTCCCTCGACAACTATCTCAGCCTCTTCGTGCGGAGGCTCTATCGGGAGTCCCTCGGGACGAGCCTCCTGCTCTCGGCCAGCACGGCCTTTCTCGGAACGGCCATAGGACTGCCGCTCTCCTGGTTCATCTACAAGTCGGGAGGCCGCGCGAAGAGCCTTCTGCTGGCGATCACCGCCGTTCCGCTCACCTTCAGCGGGCTCGTGGTCGGCTTCGCCTTCATCGTCCTGCTCGGAACCAGCGGTTTCGTCACGCTCATTCTGAAGGATCTCTTCGGCATCAACCCCCTGGAGTTCTCCGCGTTCCTCTTCACATGGCGGGGGCTCGTCGTCGCCTATCTCTACTTCCTGATTCCGCGCATGATCCTCACCATGACGGCCGCCTGGAGCAACGCGAACTGGAGCCTCGTGGAGGCCGCGGCAAGCCTCGGAGCGGGGCCTGTGACCATCCTGCGCAAAGTGATCTTCCCGATGCTGGCTCCCGCGATCCTTGCAGGGTCGTCCCTGCTCTTCGCGGTGAGCATGGGCGCCTTCGGCACGGCCTTCGCGCTGACCGGAATCGCAGTGAAGATCCTGCCGCTGGTCATCTACACCCACGTCTCGGAACTCTCCGCCGAGATCGCAAAGGCGGACGCCCTTGCGATCGTCCTGACGCTTGTGACCACCGGAGTCATCGTGGCCTACGAGAAGTGCTTCACCTCTCCCTCCCGGAGCTGACGCTCAGAATATCAGCCGTAGGGCCGCGAAGAAGGCGAGCGCGAGGACGACCCGGTTGAACAGCTCCTGAGGAATGCGCTTCACGATCCAGTATCCAAGGAGCGCTCCCGCCGCGATGGAGGGGATGGTCAGCAGGTTGATCCTGAGGCTCTGGGCGTTGATGAGCCCGAGATCCAGGAAAAGCGGAAGTTTCAGAAGGTTCAGCGTGAAGAAGAACCATGCCGTGGTGGCGATGAAGGGGAGCTTGGGCAGGCCGGAGATGATGAAGTAGAGGCTCAGCACCGGGCCGGATGCGTTGGCCATACCGGTCCCTGCCCCCGCGAAGAAGCCGAAGATCGCTGTGAGGATCGGATGTGTCCGCTCCGGAGACGGAAGATTGCTCTCTCCCCGCTTTTTTTTCACGATGCGCGAGACCTGGTGCAGCGCCAGCATCACGAGGACGATGCCGCCGATGACCGGCCGGAGCTGGCTGTCGCTGGCGTGGCGCAGGATCATGTAGCCGCTTCCCAGTCCCAGCAGGGCGAAGGGGAGCAGCGTGAAAAGACGACGCTTGTCCGTGTGCCTCCAGAACTTTCCCACGGCGAAGAGGTCGCCGAAGATCAGCATCGGCAGCATCACCCCGATCGACATCCGCGAAGGCAGCGCCATCGCCATCAGCACCACGACGAGGATGCCGCTTCCCGGAACGGCCGTCTTGGCGATGCCTATGCCCGCACCCGCTGTGAGAACGATCATCCAGGCCCACAAAGGCAGATCGAGCCCGGTGAAGGAAGAGAGAAATTCCACGATAACAACCACCTTTAAAAAAATGAGGTTACGGTGCGTCTTGTTCCGATGGCTCGAATTTTGTAATCCAATTCGGAGACATCTCGGCGGTATAAAGATTATTGAAAATGTCGCACGCTATTCCATGCGCGTAGGTTCCGAAAGTCTTACAGGTTCCGATCAGCGCTCCGCCGGTATCGAAAGCATGCATTCTCGGTGTCTGATCGGTCACGAAAAGCACCGCGTTCCGGTTTTCCGCAAGAGCCATGGGATGAAAAAGCGGAACGTCGATCTGTTTGATGAAATACCCGTTTTGATCAAAAAACTGAATCCTGTTGTTTTCCCTGTCCGCGACCAGAATGCGTTTTTTGCTGTCGATGATGATGGAATGCGGAATAGAAAATGCCCCCGGTCCGTCTCCAGGTTTCCCCCACGAATGAAGATACGTTCCTGAGGAGCTGAAATGATGAATGCAATAATTTCCGTAACCGTCGGCGATAAAGAGTTCCCCCTCTTCATTGGAAGTCAGATGCGTGGGGTAATGGAACGGAGTCCCTATCGCTCCCGGGCGTCGTTCATCTCCGATTATCCGCAGAATATCCCCTGAACGGTCAAGAAGAAGAACGCGGTGACGATCCCGGTCGACAACGAAGATCCGGTCGTTTGAATCGACGTGAATTTTGTGTCCGTCGAGAATCCCGTCGTTTTCCCAGCAATCTGTGAGTTCTCCGTCCTGTGAGAATACCAGCATGAAACGTCTGTCCCTTTGTAAAACAAAAATGTTCCCATCGGAATCCGCGGCAACATCGGAGATGCCGGCGAAGGAATGGCCCGGTGGCAGTTTCGGCCATTTTCTGTTGATGCTGTAGAAAGTGTCGCCCAATCGGCAGAATAGACCGGCCATAACAAACCTCCTTTTTTACAATAGATTTCGAGTATTCGGTTAATATTGCATGCAAAAAGCCGGTGGACACGGGAAGCCGAAAAGCGTATTCTAATTTCTGCAGGCCGAAGGCCGGGGAATCGGAAAGGCCGACGGCTTTTCTCGTGAGAGCATGAATGCGCCGGGGCTAAGTGTACAGGTTTCTGATTTCCAGGTCCAGAGAGGTCCGAAATTCAGTCCAAATTCATACAACGGAGGGAGTCAGCGCTATGGAAAAGAAAAAGTTTGTTTTTGAGGTGATCGGCGCTCCGAATTTCACGATGCTGCTGGGAATCGACAAAGTGGTGAATGCCGGATGGGTCGGGCGGGACAAGGAGAGTCTTATGGCGCACATCAACGAACTTAAAGAGGAAGGCATACCGGCGCCGGAAACGGTCCCGATCTGTTTTCCGATCCTGAATGACCGCATCACTCAGGAGGAATCGATCGAAGTTTTCGATGAAGCGGGCCACTCCGGAGAGGCGGAGTTCGTCCTGCTCTTCCACAAGGGCGAAATATACGTAGGCGCGGGAAGCGACCATACCGACCGCCGCGTCGAGGTGCTGAGCGTTCCCAAATCGAAGGTATTCTATCCGAATGTCGTCAGCAGGACGGCATGGCGATATACGGACGTTCAAGACCATTGGAATTCGCTCATTCTCCGGTCCTGGATAACAAATTCGAAAGGCGTGAGGGAAGTCTATCAGGAAGATGCGCTATCCTCCATATTGGATCCCGAATCGCTTGTCGCCTTTGTCAAGCAGCATTTGCAGGAAACGGACGACCTTGAAGGGCTTTGTATCTTTTCCGGTACCATTCCGGCAAAAATTAAAATTCAGTACAGCTCTCTCTGGGATGTTCAGCTGGAAGACCCTGTACTGAATCGTTCGATTTTCCTTCGATACGAATGCGTTCCGGCCGATAGATGGTTTGCCAGGAGGGGACGCGGCTATACGTATTGACCGGCGAGGCCTGAACGGAGGAAGGATGAATGAAATCGGAAGCGTACTATCCGAGAATTTTGAACGCCGGCGACAGTTGTCTTGTCGTTGAATTCGGCAACGATATCTCAACTGAAATCAACGGCAGAGTACTCGCGTTGAAAGAGGCGATCGAGCGTTCGCCTTTCGGAGGGTATAGGGAAACTGTGCCGACATACCGGTCTCTCGCAATATGTTTTGATGCCGCGCAGACCGATACAGAATCGATTTCCCGATACCTTTCGAAGCTGATTCACGATCTTCAAACGAAGCGCGGCGACGTCGTAAAAAAGCGCACGATTCTGGTTCCCGTTCTTTACGGGGAGGAGTGGGGATGCGATCTTGAATTCGTCTCCGCTCATACCGGACTTTCGATTGAGGAAGTCATACGAAGACATACGGAAAGAGAGTATTACTGCTACATGTTGGGGTTCACTCCCGGCTTCGCGTATCTTGGAGGGATGGATGAGACGCTGGCCACTCCGCGACTCAAGGAACCTCGCCAGTCGGTTCCTGCCGGGGCTGTGGGCATTGCCGGCTCGCAGACGGGATTTTATTCCATCTCCAGTCCGGGAGGGTGGCAGATTATAGGGAGAACTCCGGTCGTCATGTTCGATCCGCAACGCGACCCTCCTGTTTTTCTGGATGCCGGAATGTGGGTCCGTTTTCACGCTGTTGGACCGGAAGAGTTCTCCGATATCGAGGCGAGTTCCGCGAAAGGGATTTACAGGCCGACAATCATCGAAGAGGAGACCGCAGTCCAATGAGCAGACTCGTTTTTTCGGTTCTTTTGCCGGGAATGTTTACAACCGTCCAAGATGCCGGCAGATGGGGGTTTCAGGGAAAGGGAATGCCTGTGGCCGGAGCGATGGATCTGCCGGCGTTCCGGCTGGGGAACATCCTCGCAGGCAACGGTCAGCTGGAAGCCGGTCTTGAGATTACGCTCGTCGGCCCTTCCCTCCTCGTCGAGGAGGGAGAAGGTGTTGTTGCGGTAACAGGCGCCGAGCTTGATTTCCGGGTGAACGGGAGACCCGTTCCCAACTGGACGGCTCTTCTCGTGAAGACAGGAGACGTTCTTTCTTTCGGATCGCCTCTTTCCGGGTGCAGGGCATATCTGTGTGTTTCGGGAGGAATCGATGTTCCTGCCGTGATGGGCAGCCGTTCAACCTATATTCGGGCCAAGGTGGGGGGCGTTGAAGGCAGGGCCCTTAAAAAGGGCGACAGGGTGCAGTCTTGTGATGCTCCTCCTTTGTGGCGGCGCTGCGAAGGATTTGAGTGTCCGCAGGAACTCAGGGCGCTTTATGATCTTTCCGAGCCGCTGCGGGTGATCCCGGGACCTCAGGATGATATGTTCACTCCGGGGGGTATGGAAACCTTCTACAGCTCGGAATATGTCGTTTCCAACAGCGCCGACCGCATGGGATACCGTCTCGACGGCCCGAAGATAGAGCATCGGGGCGCTGCCGACATCATTTCCGATGCCATTCCTCTCGGCGCCGTCCAGGTCCCGGGGCACGGCCAGCCGATCGTCATGATGTCGGATCGCCAGACGACGGGAGGATATTCGAAAATAGGCGTCGTCTCTTCTTTGGACGTTGCCGCTCTTTCACAGCGTTTACCCGGACATAGAGTGCGTTTTGAAAGAATTTCTCCTGAAGATGCGACGGCTCTTGTGCGGAGAGTCGAATGGAAAGTGAGTGAACTCTGTCGTCGAAGGGCGACGTATCGGTCAAGACAACTGTATTGTCAGAATGCGGCTCTTTCACCTGAACTATCATCGGAAATGCGTTCCGGCGAATTCATTCTCAAGGTGAACGGTCAGCGTTTTGCAGTGGAGTGGGAAGAATGTTGATTGGAAGCTATTATGCTGTCTCTCCTTTTTGCTTGTTGTGAGATTGCTTTTTTATGAAAGATGATCAGCTTTCGATTTGTTTGCCTCATTTTTTATTCTTTTTAAAAATATATTAAGCGCATGAACAAGCTGTTTTATGCCCTCAAAAAGTCTCATGCATTTGACATCGTCTTTTTGGTGTGATACTATCTGCATGATGATTTAATGCCTGTTCTGTGCGGGCATACAAAGTGGAGGTGTGTGAATGGGATTTGAGAGCCGAGTA
>CAYRPJ010000074.1:0-12887 GCA_964426245.1 uncultured Synergistaceae bacterium | reverse complement strand
CGCGCCAATGGCTCTAACACTCCGTGGGGGCGGCTCATTTTCGCCGTGTTTTCCACCTTGAACGGCGTTTTTAATCGCCGTCAGGGTTCTTTCGTACGTTTCAATCTCTTCCTTGATGCTGTAGGCGTCTCCCAGGATTTCTCTCGCTTTTTCCTCGGCGGTCTGAATAATGGATTGGGCTTGCCGTTTCGCCGTCTCGATGCGCGCTTCCGAATCGCGCCTGACCGTGTCGAGCAGTAAATCCGACCTCAACTTGCTTTTTTGCGATTCGGACTGCATTTTCCGAGCGGTTTCTTCAGCGTCGTGGATTAAGTTGTCGCTTTCAAAGCGGGCTTTCGCAAGGATTGCAGCGATATGGACCTCCGTATTCTCGATGTTCTCGTACACCGAAAGAGCTTGGATTCTCCGTGTGAGGCTCGTCGCAGACTGTATGAGGTCCTTGTGTTTTTGTTCAATCTCTCTGTGCTTTTGTTCAAACTCCTTACGCCTCTTCTGTTCTTGCAGATATGCAATCAGGAAAAACGAGGCTGCGATGAGCGCGAAGACAAGAAGCAACACGGGCAAATAATCCATAAAAACTCCTCCCTGATGGAGATGGATTTGCGAGCACGTACGCGTCTGAATAAATCGCAAAGGGCTTGAAAGGTGTATTTATTGTCTCGCATTATTCAAGATTACATAATATTTCGGCGGCATGTACATGGTCAAAAATCCCGAGGGAAACGCCGCTATGATACTGTTCGCAACGGGAACAGACCCAACCGCGAAAAAATGCGACCGGCTCGGCTCCACTCCTTATCACTTCGCCGATATAAACAATTCACTAATCCTAGAAGGGAGAGAATGCATCGTTTGTCAATAGAAACAAGCCCGTCATCTACGATTAGACTACGTTTTTTATCCTTCTTCAATGAGATAACAGGCCTCTTGAATAGAATGAAACACAAAATATAAGCATTGACAGGTTGCTGAACCCATCATTAATTCTCATTATTGTCCGGTCGTTGTTCCAACATGACTCTAACACATTTGTGATTCACCTTTATTGTGATGGTTTGCTCAGAGAAGTAGTCTTCATCCGACATATCGTCAAAAAAAACCTCATATAGGACTTTCACCTTGGGGAGTTTTTGCAAACCCAAATCGGAGGCCAAGCGATACATATGCTTGCAAGGAGCGGGGTTACGTGAAAGAGAAAGAATATAATCTTTACAGGTGCAAGAAGATAAAGTCGTCTCATATGGAACCTTACCGGTCCCCTGAAAAAGAGCTTTTCCTTTTAGGGCATCCATTTCCACGGGAGGAGCCAGAGAACTCCCCCTCTCCATTCGCGCAATTTGCCCCTTATTATCGTGCGCATTTTTCCAGTTGATTTCCCAAATACATCTCAAACAAGAAGGCCCTTCGTATTTGCAGCCGCAGCGCTCACAAATCATTGTGCTCACCTGGCATCGCTCCTGTAATAAGGAGCCTTATAAAATCATCTTGACTGCTTTCTATCTCTTTTCTTTTCAGCAATTTCTGTCTATTGGCATCAGGAGTCAGCACATCGAAAACAACAATGCCGGCATAACGCAGGAATCCTGAAGATGTTTCAACAACTCCAGCTGAAGTCGACCTATTAATCCTTAAAGACATACTAAGAAATTTCATACAGTTCTTCCAAAGCTTAACACCGGATAAATCAACATCATAAACGATGTCATTCGCGGAGAAGGCAAAAGCGGAGCCTTGTTTCCAACAAGGATTTTTCGCAGATGTATCATATGCAATATCAAGAGCAGCATTAAAATAGGAGGGCACATTGAATGCCCATGGCCCTGTTGCCGGTGGATGAATCAATTGAGTAACCTTTGGCAGAACTCCTTTTCTACCTTTTGTGACAGAGGCCTCTTGTGTCATTAGGAATTCATTGAACACATTCAGAATGTCTATATTTTTAACGCTATTCACTGCAATCACCCCAAATAATATATAGCACTATACATGATTTTTTGCAAGCAAAGAAAGGACACTGGGCCCGTGAAAAACATCTTCCGGCACGCCTGTTGTGTTTTTGCAGACTGCCCGGCTATTTCCAAGATGATGTGCGCTATCATTTTTCGGAAGTATTCGCAAACGCAAAAACTCCGTTGTCTCTTCAGCGATTACCTAAAATAGTGTAAAATCAAATAAAGACAGAGTCCTATCCGTTTTAGAATGCAACACCCATTCTCCGATTTTGCCGAATTCAGATGTTATCTTTCACCGGGTTTCAATACGACAACGTTTTAGCGCTTTCAAAGGCAGAAAGAGAAACAGCGGCTCTTTCAAACCGAGGAGGATGAAAACGTGTCTTTTTCAATACTTTCACTACATCGACGTCGTTCTGTTTTTCCCTCCGAACGGGAGCGTTTTCCTCTCCTGGACAATGTCGGCAGGATGAAGTCGAGCCGACGAATACAAAATACGGAAACAAATTCCATCCGCTTGATTGAACTCGGAAGCCTTGCCCAAAGCGAGCCTCTTTTTGAATTCCGACGGCTCGACACCGCTCCCTTTTTTGAGTTCGGCAGAAGAAGAACGGCTCTTCGGAACAACGATACCCTTTTCTCAACGACACTGGAAGCATCTTTGAAACTCTTCTTCAACGATGCTTCTTCTTTTTTCAAGTAAGGGTGCCCCGTTTCTACGGGAAGAATCGAACATGCGAAAAAGCATGAAAGAATCGTCAACGTTCCGCTTACCACGCATCAAACACAAGCTGAAAAACAAATTCGAAGAGGGGGTAGGGTGAATGAGAGCTCTAGGCAACGTGTTATGGCATTTTCCTTTTTTAGGGTTTCTGGAGGCTATCGCAGTGTACTTGCTCGGCCTGCTGTTGACAGTGACCGTCGTAGGGGCTCCTGTTGGTTTGGGACTCATGGAATACGCAAAATTCCTGTTCTGGCCGTTCGGCAACGCGATGATTAGCAAAAAGGAGTTGAATATCGAACAAAACGCCGCCTGGAAAGGTTTCTCCACGGTCGTGATGGTGCTCTATTTTCCCTTCGGCATTCTTCTGTGCCTTGTAGCCGTCGTTCAGGTCGCCCTGCTTTTCATTTCCATCATCGGAATTCCGGCGGCGATTGTTGTCGCAAACTCTTTGGGAACATTTCTCAACCCGGTCAATAAAAAATGCGTCTCGAGAGCGGTAGCCGAAGAACTCGAGAGGAGAAAGGCTCTAACGGTGATTGCAAACGCGGAGAGAAGGTCCTCCGATGCGCAGTCCAAAGCCTCGAGTTCTCCGGAAGACGGAAAACACCAGGTCTCCGTGCCCCTGTTGCAAACTTCGACTTCTGAAAGCACGGAACCGCTCCGGACGGAGGAAAAAGCGGGAGCATCGCCGTTCCCCGTGGCGCCGGTTCCGAAAAATCAGGGAACTATTTCGTGCGCATCCTGCGGCGCAATCTTCCCGTTCGAGAGCAAACCGAAGTTCTGCAGCGAATGCGGAACCAAACTCGATGAGAAAAACGTACTGATAAACGCACCCGAGAGCATGAATCAGGATGAGGCCGTGCTGCCGAGCACTCCGGAGAACGCGAATCAGGATGAAGCCCCGGAGATTGTTTTTCCTTCGGGGTTGCCCGCTTCGCAAAGTTCGGGAACTCAAGATTCCTCGACCCGCACCGACGGAATCCTCGCGGAAGCGAAAACGAAGGAAACAAAAGCTCAGAATTTCGTGGCCCCGATTGTCTTGGCCATTATCGCGGCTTTGGTTGTCTTCGCGAACAAGGACCATTTTTTCCCCAAGAGCGCCGCCCCCAAAAGAGAGGAAACAACAAGAAGCGCCCCACGGCAAGAGACCCCGAGCGCTTCCGGAGTTTCGAATACATTGTTTTTCACGGAAAAGCATAAAATCTCACCGGGAGAGTATCCTAATAAAATATGGAAAATGCTCGGAACAGAGGAACATGATAATCAAAAACGTTTGGATGCACGTGGTACTATAGCTGAGGAAAAATTTGCAAAGGATTTTCAAAAAAGAGCTCAAAAATTTTTAACCTATCCAGGATACACTATGCATATTATAGGTGACGGTACCGAAAACAAGCTTCAGTTCGTAGAGTTTTGGGGAAAATCACCCTACTTCGAACCGGGAACCATTACAAGAAAAACTCTGACGTCTTTGTTTGGAGAACTGACAAAGAAAGGCAAGATGCAGGCGTATATTCCAAACGCAGGGAGTTGGTCAGAAAATGTCGGCGGTCTACTCTTCACTTTCGACGGAGAGGGGAGCGACGCCAGAGTGACCAGATTCGTAGCCGGATATTTTTTCTATAGCAAAGATGGTCAGAAATTTAAAAACAAATATATTATTTCAAAAGAAGACCGAAGAGTCACATTATCAGGAAAAAACGTGAACATGCGTACTAGACCCACCGTTGATTCACCGGTGGTAAAACTGTTGAAAGGAAACGAGAAGCTGTACGTTTACGGTGAATCCGTCGAAGAAGTGTCCGTCAAAATTAAACGCGAAATCTCGGCTCAACACGATGGAAAGACTTACCGAATTCCTGAGGGGGCAAATTTGATAACCGGCGGCCCTATAGGCTATCGCGTTAACGAGAAAGGAAGTCTTGAACCTTATGAAATAGGAGTGTACGTGACTCGGGTAAGCGACAATAAAAATTTTGGAATAATGATTCCAATCTCGGCCTTGGATACCTGGAAAAACAAAATGTGGGTCAAGGTCAAGCTCGAGTCGGGGGAAACCGGCTGGGTCATATCCGATTACATCGAGCAATACCCGGACGGCGAAACCGATAGTGCATTTTGGGACTTCATGGTAAGCGATTCTTAGAAGCGGGTATTGCCCGAATGCTGCCGGTCATTACGTAGAAATCGCTGCCTTCATCGTTCCAAGCCTTTCGGCGGCGATTCGGAACACATGAATGGGAGATTCGCCGGAAAGGCCGTCGACGAAACAGAAGTGATTTTTTGCAGGCAAGGCTGCTTCCGATTTCACGGGGTCTCTTACTTACTTCGGGCGTATTGTCAACACTCCTCCACCGAAGAGATGACAGCGACTTCTTCGTAGTCTTTTCTTCCGTGAACCGTGAGCGGTACTTTTTTCTTTTTCATTCGTTTCTAAGAAGAATAATCCGGGGGCGCCGTTCGAATAGCGCGCCCCCTCTCATTCTCTCGGACAGGCTTTCGGCGGGAACAGCTCTTATCTCTATGGTTGCCGGTCCGGGATACCCGGGAAAAATTCAGAGTTTTGTTCCCCGACGGATGCTCCGCAGTCTTTTTCGGAAGAGACGTCCGAGTTCTCCCGGTCCAGCCGTCCGAGTCTCCAGCTCCCGGGAACGCAAAGGTTCAATCTGATTGCAGATATTCCGGCCTGCATCCGTCGGCGGATTTTTCCTCCTGAGCAAACCATTAGAGAAGCAGTCTGAACAAGCCGTTTCGCTTCAAGGGGATATATCTGAAAAGGCCTGGCGAAATGACGACAGCACCCGGTAGCCCTTCGCGAGTTAGCAATACGCCTCCGTCTAGTCGCTCTAAGACGAGGACACAACGGAAGAAGACGTAAAATCTCTGTTTTAAGCGAACCGGGAGGCTTTTGACGACCCTATGTCGGCGCTTGCAAAGCAAACCGAAAAACCGCGTTTCTTTATCCGGACGCCGACAGAATTCGACAGTATTCAGGAGCCATGCTGTCGGCGAGGGAAACTCCGAAGCATTCGCGGCGTGCCTCACTACAGGATTTCCTCCACATCCCCGTCTCTTGTTCCGCAGCTCATAAAGCGTTTTTCGAGGGCGGGCGCCGGCTCGAAATCGCATTCTCAGTCCGGGGCTCTGCGCGAAATGCCGTCGCGCGCTTATAATCGGTCGCGGGAGGATACGGCTATTTCCGCAGAAGACGCTCGCAGAGAACGGCCGCGAAACGACCATTCACGCTCCCCGCGCAAACCACTCCAAGGACGGTGACAGCGATGTACGACACGACGATTCAAAGAACTTCCCGAAAACCTTCCGGTAGCGCCGCGCGCTTCGGCGGCGTCCGCTGGGGCAGAGAGGATTTCCTCGACTTCGGGGTGGATTTCCTACTGAGACGGGAGGATTCGCGGGAATTCCGCGAGTACCGGGAGAAACGACTCGCGGAGCTCGGGCGCGAAGGCGTGCCGTTCTCCGGCGGAATGCCGTTTCCGGGTATTCTCTTCTCCGCCGTCACCTTTCCCTACGGCTGGTCCTCATCGAGAAAACTCCGCGCGTCGGAGGATGTCATGAGGAGCGTCGCGGCGAATTTCGCCGAAAAACAGGCTTACACGGACCTCGAACTCGACCCGGTTACCGGTTTCCGCGACATGACGCTGATGAGCTCCGGAGATGTCCTGAACGCCTCCGAACAGATGAAATCCATCCTGGAGGAAGTCTCCTCCGGCGGAAACCTCTCAGGAAGAACTCCTCCCGAGGACCCGTGGGGGTGTTTCTCCGCCTGGGTGCAGCTCAGCACCGACCCGACAGTCGCGCCCGAAGAGGACAAGAGCGTCGTTCAGGCGAATTTCACGTTCGCCGAGGAACTCTCCGGATTTCTGGACCTCCTCTGGGACATCCCCGAAATACGGCGCGAGCGGATTTGGAGCGTCGTCGAGAAGTCGGTAGGGAGAGCGTGCGGATATCTCTACTCTCAGTGCTTCTGCGGCGTGGACAGGATGTGGGGAGTCGCGGCGAGAGCGCTTTCCGAGGCGGAGACCCGGTAGAGAATGCAAGCCCTCACGGAGCGCGGAGAAAATCGCGCGGCCAGCGAAAAAAGACGGCCCTCGGGGGCCGTCTTTTCCATTCCGTCCTAAAACCAAAAACAAAAAAAAGCCCCTTCAGTCTCCAGCGTACTCCTCCAGAATTTTCTTCAGCTCCGGCTGTTTCCGCACCTCGTCGAGAAAAGAACGGTCCGCATCCTCGAGCAGACAGGCGACCTCCTCGCGTCCTTCGCGCTCCAGAAATACCGGATACTCCCCGAACGCCTCGACGAAGCTCTTCGCGTCGCCCAGAGCGACGAGACCCTCCAGCAGCTCCCCCACCATCCCCGAGAGCCACTCGTCCAGCTCCCCTTCCGGAAAATGCTGTCGAAGGCGGTTCGCGAACGCCAACTCCGCGTCTTCCAACAACTCCTCGAGGTCATCGATTTCGAATCCGCTCTTCCCGAAGGCCTCGACGAAGCCGTCGACGTCGCCGCTTTCGGCCGCCTCCTCCAGCCTGCGCTGGGAAAGCATGTCGAGCACCCCCGCCAGGCGCTCGTTTTCGGAAGCGAGCCCGCGGAGCTCCGCGACGAAACCGTCGTCCTGGTTGTTCCGCAGCATGTCGAGAACCTCCCCGATTCCGACGGCGTCGCGTCCGTACAGGCGGGCGAACTTCTCCGCGTCGCGGACCTCGACCGCGTGCAGCATTTCGTCCGCGACGTCCTCGGAAGACAACCCGTGCGTTTCGTTTACCTGCACGAAAACCCCTCCTTGTTCTGCTGAGGATATTATTTCACGCGAAACCGCTCGCGCGCAAGGGAGCGGGGTTTTAAGGCAGGGCGATTTCCGGGTCGGCAAAGGGAGCGGCTTCCGGAGCTACTCTTCGATGGAGCGTGGACGGGAGGTCTGGCAATCGACACGGGTGAGACGATATGCGGCTTCCCAATCCATCGGCGTTTTTCGCATCGTTACGGCAAGAGGCTTCTCCTTCGGGAAGCCCCCGCACTCTGTATCCCTGCGTCCGGTGGTTCTTCCAATGAGGCCCGATTGCCGCCTGATATAAGAGTTCCAGACCTCTTATTGCACCTGAAAACCATCCGTCGCGCCCGAAGATTTTCCCTTGAAGCCGCTCCAATGTCCTTTTTTGTAGAAACCCTCAAGGAAAGCGGCAAGCCGAATTGAATTCGGCTTGCCGACCGCATTCAACGAACGCAACGCATCCTGAAATGTTCGGAAGTTCCGGAAGGCCTACTTCCGCTCTTCAAGGCGGTCCCGGGAAAATTTCATCCTTTTCGAAGAGGTCGCAAGAAGGGCTGCTGAGGAAAGCGTTTTTTATTAGCGGCATTTCGCTTCATCGAGGAGATGCGATGCGGCTGTCGAACACGCTCTGCCCGACGACCTCCGAAGAACAGGAAAGGCCGACATTTACGGCCGGAGGCTTCTTCGATTCTTTCTTTTCGCGCGTGAATTCGGGAAAGCAGTCGGCCGAATTGAATTCGGCCGACTGCGGCGTTTCAACGAAGAGAGGTCTTTTCGAAATGTTCGGATTGTCGCAGGCGTCCAGCGTCCTGCTTTTCGCGAAGGTGCGTATTATGCGGCGAGGTCAATATACCCGTGCAACGTAAATAAAATAGGACCGTCTCCCCTTTCAGAACACTCGGCATCTCTTGCCACATCTGTTTAACTTGCCCGACATGATTTTGTGGATTTCCCGGTCTATCGGATAGCATTACCGCTCAAATATGGACATGAGCATGGTTATGATTGATTTGATTTGAAAGATGTTGTTTTTTTCAATAACACACGACCGTTTTATGATAAAGTTATCGGCGCGAACTCTTCCGGCCAAAGAGAGCTTGACAAAACCGCTTCAATATCGATGATGTTTTCGGAACTTTTTTATTTTTAGTCTGCACATGATACTAAACAATACAATTTCAAAGGAGGGGCATCATGAAAAAGCTCGCGCTTTCATTCGTTCTACTGAATCTTCTCGCAACATGCGCCTTGTCGGCAACGCTCTACACAACCACCATCAGAGAGACCACCATACCCCGGGTGCAGGATGTGATTCTGGAAGTCATGATGGGGAAAAACTTCTATATCGACGAAGTGGACCCCAACAAAGTTATCGTAGGAAAGAACTTCGGGGACGGCATATGGGTTCCGACCACTTTCTGCAAGGTCAAATTCAATTTGCTCGAGAGAGACGGAAACGTAAAGGTGATGGTCACTCAAACGGATACAGTAGGCGTCGTGTCGAGGCAGCGTCCGATAGACCATCTGATTCCCTTTATACAGGAAATCAAAAATACAATAGACGGCACACCTGTGTCCCAGATTGCGAGCGAGGCGGTCAATCAACTCCCTGGTTCGGGGAATGTCCGTGAAAAAGCATTGGGAATTCGATTGGGCGCAAAGCTGGAGAATGGTTTCATCGCCATCAAGGAGGTGGACTCCGCCAGTATGGCGGCCGATGCAGGACTTGCGCCGGGAGACCTGATTGTCGACGTGAACGGACGCCCCTCAAAGGATTTCGATGTGAACGCCCTGCAATCCTACCTTGCGAATAAATCCGCCCAGAAATCCACAATCTTTCTTACATACTCGCGAGGAGGCAAGGAACACCTTGTGACCTTGAAAGATTAATGCATGAGAATACCAGGGTCGCAGTTCAGCGCCGACCGCATGCACACTAATCGACGGACGACGATGGAAAAGAAGCCCATCCATCGTCGTCCGCTTGTCGAACTCTGCCGGAGAGCCATTTTCGATGCGATATTTCTGTATTTGTTTTTCATCGGCTTGTTTTTTGTCAGAAAAACAGATAAAATATCTAACGAGGAGGCGATATCATGAGTACGTCGAATTCGACGAATGCGGAGAGAACCGAAAAGACACCCGGAGGAATCGCGACGGACATCATGGAGTTCGCCGGGCGGATGGGCGCGGGCAAGCCGTTCTCGACGTGCGAGATGCCGCATCTCGGGAAGAGGGCGGCGCTCGACCAGGCGTTGTCGAGGCTGGTCCGCGCCGGGAGACTGACGCGCGTGAAGAGAGGTATGTATGTCCTGCCAAAAGCATCCCCCGTTTTCGGTCCTCTGCCGCCTTCGGCGAAGGACGTCCTGGCGGCCGTCTCGAGGGTGACGGGAGAGGCCTTCGAGGCAAGCCCCGAGACGGCGCTCTCCGCATTGAGGCTGACGACGCAGAATCAGCTCGCCAGGACATTTTCCACGACGGGGCGCCCCCGGACACTTCAAATGAGCGGAATGCAGCCGATACGCCTGAAATCCGCGCCGTGGAAAAAGGCCGTTGCGCCTCTCATGGGGAGCATGGCCGGAGTCGCGGCAATAGGACTGCTTTCTCTCGGACCGAAAAACGTCGACAAGGACGTTTTGGACACCATTAAAAAAAACATGTCGGCCGAGGATTTCGACAGGCTTCTCTCCGCCGCGCCGAGAATGCCTTCATGGCTGGCGGATATTCTGCTTCACGAAAAAACTCCGAATTCGAGTCGTTAAAAGGGTGAAACGAATGCGTTTCGAGGACTTTTCTCAAAGCGAAAGAGAAGATTTTTTCGCGTCTCTGGAAAGTTCGACGGACATCCCGGTTTCTCTTATTGAAAAGGATATATGGCTATGTCTTGTCATGCGGAATGTCTTCGGCAATCCGCAAAAGCTTCCCATGGTGTTCAAGGGCGGCACGTCCCTGTCCAAGATATATGGCGCGATAGACCGTTTTTCGGAGGATGTCGACGTTTCCATCGATTGCGTGAGGCTTGTCGAAAGGTATACCGGGAGAAAATTCAACCCTGCAACGGCCGGAAGAGCAATGATGGACAAGGTCTTGGACAGCCTCGAACAATGCGTGCCGAAATACATCTCCGACGTGATTTTGCCGGAGTTGAACAGAGAAGTCGAACGACTCGGCTGCAAGGTTTTGTTTGAAACAGACGAGAAAGGTCGCGGGGAGAATGTGTTCGTCTCATACCCGGCCGCCACGGAAGTGAGCGGATACATCAAGCCGGTTTTAAGAATCGAATTCGGCGGCAGGAATATTTTCTCCGACGATTTCTCAAAGTACGAGGTGCGCTCCTACGCCTCCAGAGTCGACATTCCTGTCGACATCGCCTTCCCGTCCGCCCGCGACGTCGTCGTTCTTCCCATTGAAAGGACCTTCCACGAGAAGGCGACCATCCTTCACGTGTTCTGCAACCGCTATGAGAACGGACGTCTCAAGAAGACGGAGAGAGCGTCGAGACACTGGTACGATTTCGCAAAACTCCATGAGTTTCCCGCATGCATGTCCGCGATGTCCGATGTCAGGCTTCTCGCCGACGTGGTCGGACACAAGACGAAATTCTTCAGGGACAACATGGGCGGGTACGAAAAATGTCTTCGCGGAGAGATGAAGCTCGTTCCGGAAGGACACCTTCTCAACGAACTGAAAAAGGACTACGATGCGATGCGTTCGGGAAACATGTTCTTCGGGACGTCGAAGCGTCCTCCCGAGTTCGAATACATCATGGAAGTCGTATCGAGAGCGGAAACGGAGATGAACGAATATATTCTTGCCGCGCTATCGACACACGATGGAAACCGGTAAGAAGGAGTCTCGTGAATACCCGGCCTTCCGCTGAAACCCATTCCATGGCCCCCCATGCAAAATTCAAATTGTACTTCTGTGCGGAAACGGAGCCTTGGCCGACCCCATTTTCCGCAGGAGATTTACCTTTGCACAACATCCTTCCTTTAGCCGGTCATCAAGGAAAGTGTATCACCCGACTATGCAATCGCCGACACACCAGGAGAACGCCTTGCTCCTGAACCGTCAACTTCAATCGCCCCCCTGTAAGAGATAGGGGGGCTGATTTATCGCTTCTTATCCGATTATCTATACCCGAAAAGGTATAGATAATCGCCGAAGATTTCAACCGCATCCTCAATAAAGAAGGCGGTGGAGTAAAAAATGCGTCGAAGCGTCTTTTTTATTCCGGTCCGAGGGGTCAGGCCTCCGAAGAGTGGAATTTCCTGGAGGAAGCGGAAGAGGACGAGAATTTCTGAAAGAAAACCGATTCGGGAGGTGAACGCGGAAGAGAGCGCACGGAGTTTCCGGGAAACGGCGCGGGAGCGCTGCATGGAGATGTTTCTCGCGTTGCTCTGCACCCCCCGTGCGCCCCTTCCGATGAAGTCGCCCTTTGAACGGATGCGGAGAGTTCACTGGAAGAAAGCGAAAGCTCGTGTAAGGGAACGAAGGCGCCGCCGTCCCACGCGTCGAGGCCCGTATCGCATCCGTCCGTATCCGCGCTGCGCTCCCGTGACATGGATTGACGGTTGCTGTTTCGGCTCGGAAATTTTGACTGGAGAGAGCTTTACATAAGCGTCCGTATGGAGAAGGCCGTTTCATGAAGACGGTCTTCTCCATTGTTACAAGCATTTTCAGCGGAAAACCTTCCGCGATGCATACCGGGGCAACCGACGTCCCTCTTCTATTTTTCAGCCGGCCTCTCTTCGGAGCGCATCGACAGAATCGGCGGGCTTCAGAGAGAAAGGAACGCCGTTTCCCGCGACTGATGGCAGCCCCTTTTCATCGCCTTCGCTCGGAAAACGGAACTCCATTCTATGCGCCCCCCTCGAGAACTGGAAGAAACGCCCTCTCGTTCGCTTCCTCGACAACGATATTCTCCAGGAAAGGCTACAATATCCGGAAGGGGGCGCTCAATCGCACCACGAGAGCCCGCAATGCAACATACGCAAAGGGGCGACCGGCATGATGGTCTTCGATATCGAGACAAACGGGCTGCGCGACGAAGCGACGATAATCCACTCCCTCTGTATGCTAGACTCCGAGACGGGTCGGGAGTACTCCTGCACTGATTCCGTTCGTCCTGACCGCGATAACGCGCATTCCGGAACCCCCGAGCGGATGACTCTGGACGCAGGCATACGTCTGCTTTTCGACCAGCCGACGCTTTGTGGTCACAACGCAATCAACTTCGACATACCCGTCGTCGAGCGTCTCTCCGGCCGGTCTTACGAAGGAAACGTCCGGGACACCCTCGTTCTGTCGCGCATGCTGTTCGGCAATCTCCAGGAGCTGGACGAGGCGAAGGCACGTTCGTCGAAGCCGTATAAAGTGGACCCGGTTGTCAAGACAAAAAATCATTGGATTTTTAACTCATGCGAA
>CAYRPJ010000073.1:0-14598 GCA_964426245.1 uncultured Synergistaceae bacterium | reverse complement strand
ACCAGACGTCCGCCTGCGGATTGGCCTGCTCGGCCTCGATGCGGCTCATCGCCGGACCGGAGGAGAGGAAGACCATGTTCACCTTTATGCCGGTTGCTTTGGAAAACTCGTCGAGGAGATTCTTCGCGTTCTCCTCGTCCACGCTGGAGTATACCACCAGTTCCTTCGCGAACGCCGCGCCGCCGAGAAACGCGAACGCCAGAAGCGCCGCGGCCGCGATGCACAACAGCTTTCCGTACCGTTTCATTGTTGAAATCCCTCCCGATTCAGAGTGTGAGACTGCAGAAATGTTTCGGAATTCCCTCCGTATTGTAACACAAAGAAAAGGGGAGAAACGAAGGAAAGGACGACTTATGCTGTCGTTTGCTTTCGAAGCGTAGAAAAGATGCTCAGGCAGCCGGGGGTGTTGTAAAGCCAATCAATACGCCACTGATCGTTTCGAAAAAAAGAGAGTTTGGATTTTTCCTCCGGCGACCCGAGGAACCCGGCAATCTTTCCTGCCTGCACGCTATTCGTAGCGGCTCCACATGCGGAGAACTTTCACCGTATGCTCCGTTTCGATCACTTGGTAGACAAGACGATGGCGGATGTTGATACGGCGAGAGCACGCGCCTGAAAGATCGCCGACGAGCTTTTCAAAAGAAGGGGGCGATTTGTAAGGATCGTACCGCAGTATCGCGAGGAGTTTTTCCGCCTTGGGTTTAAGCCCCGCCGAAAGGAGCTTTTCAGCATCCTTCAGAGCCGCCTTGGTGAAAACGACTCTCCACGATCCTACCATCCGATATCCTCGGTGCACTCTTCCACCGGCGTCGCCATTCCGTCAATGATGGAGTCGCGCATTCCGTGGATGCTGCACAGAAAGAGCGTCTCTTCCATGGCCCTCCAGTCGGATTCGCTGACCAGCACGGCAGCATTGCGTTTTCCGGCGATGCGTACCGGAACGTGTGAATCCGCTACCTCGTCGAGAAGCTGAAAGAGTCTTTTACGGGCTTCCGTCGCTGTGATGTCGCTCATATTTCCACCTCCTGTGGTACAATTTATGGTACATTATGTCCGCGGGGAGGTCAAGCATGAATTTCGAAAAGCGGAGGGAGCAGTGAATGAACTCAAGGGCAAAGGTATCTTTTGAAAGGATGAAATGCAGACGTTACATGAAAAGCGGCGCCCGTGGACGAGAAGCAAAGGCGGAAAGAAGCGCCGAAACATGATGATGGCTTAACTGTATAGGGTAAGTACCGGAAGATCGTAGGCAAAAAATGTGCCGGCACATCGTAGACTGATATTCCCTTGCGCTTCAACGCTTTTACTCTTTTCCCCCTTTTCATCTCCGGTTGTTTTCGCCAATTCGGCGGAGGGGGCTCGGGATCGGAGAAGCGAAGCGGCTGGTCCTGTTCTTCGCCTAGCGGATTATCAGAATGAAATCGATCCGAGATCCGGAGAGGGGAAAGATAATTCTGATCCGTCCGCTGCGCTCTCCCGAGCATTCCGGCAGCCTCGCATAGTTGCACTCTCTTCATAATGGCTACGAATTATGAAATGAGCTCCATTCCATCGTTCACGCATCGTGAAGCAGTGGAACCGGGCAATCTTTTCGTTGAGCGGTACCCGGACCGTGAAATCATCTCCTTGAAGACTTATATCGGTCCTGGCTGTACATTTTGGAGTGTTTGTCCGGTTGTGCCTGCCGCGGCGCCGCCGGGACGCTCATCGACTCCCTGATGGTTCGGAAAACGGCTTCCCTATTCTGTGCCTCTTCTTCTTTTTCCGATTTTAGTCTGTCCGCATACTGGTCGAGATACCCCATATCCACAAGCGACTCGATAAACAGCACGTCCAGCTGCATGACCTTTGCGATCCGTTCGATATAAAGAGGCTCTTTCTTCGGTTGTTCCCTTATGTACTCCCTCAATCTCGGATAGACTGCTTCGACCTCGTCCAGGCAGCGGGTGCAGAGTTCCCCGCGAAGAGAGTTGAAAAGCCGTCCGCAAATTTTGCAGGATATCAAGGCCATGAAAATCCCTCATTTAGGAAAAAGATGTGCATTGCAACAAAATGTTTGGTTTTGTTACGAATGCTTCCAATTCATGATTGTTTGAAAAAGCATCTCTTCAGCGTCTTAAAATAATATGATACCATCTGGAAGCTGCGGGAAAAGAACACTGGAAGTGCAGGGACCACTTATGATTGATTAACCATCTAATTCTTAATGATGCATTTGTAGAAGTCAATACTTCTGTGCATTGATTTTTTTAAAGACTCTCATACCATGCTACAAATCAATGTGCTTAAGCAATTTGTAAATACATTTGAGATTATGAAGGTAAATATTCTGAGGCCTTTTGACTTTATCAGGACGTGAAGGGATTTCTTTCATCTTGTCGCCCGGATTGTATGGGGAGGCTGCGCCGGCGGGTATGACTCACGGTGAGGACGACTCCTCTGCCTCTCGGATTTCTGGCTTGCCGGAAGGGACGAGAACAGAGGCGTCTTCGCTGTACGCTGCGTGCTGAAGGTGCTTCCTCCGTCTGAACACCGGCTTTTCCCAAGGGCGGTGCAATCTGTAGCCGGCCGCACCTCTTGCTGTTCGTCGCGCCCGGTTTTTTTTGGGAGATTGATGCTGTGCTGCTATACTATGCCATACAATGGAACGTAAGGAGGGATATTCGATGTCTGTAGGTTCGGTACCCCAGGAGGCCGTCGGCTGCTCCGTCCCCCGCACCGACGGTCCGCTCAAAGTCTCCGGCGGGCTGCAGTATACGGGAGATCTGCTGCTCCCCGGAATGCTCCACGCCGCGCTGCTCCCCTCCCCGCACGCGTCTGCCCGCATTCTGCGGATCGACGCGGAGAAGGCCTGCGTCTGTCCCGGCGTCCGCGCCGTAGTGACGGGCGAAGACCTGCCGATCCTCTTCGGACTTTACCTCGGCGACAAGCCGCCCCTGGCCCGGGGGTCTGTCCGCCATTTCGGCGAACCGGTAGCGGCAGTGGTCGCCGACAGCGAACGCGAGGCCCGCTTCGCCCTCTCGAAGCTTTCGGTAGAGTACGAACCTTCCGCCCCTGTCCTGACGCCACGCGAAGCGCTCAGCCCCGGAGCTCCCGTGATTCATCCCGAAATGGACAGCTACACCCACATCCCCGACATCCTTCCAGAACCGGGAAGCAACGTCGCAAACAGGACGAAGATCCGCAAGGGTGACACGGAAAACGCCTTCGCGTCGGCTCCCGTGACGGTCGAAGTCTCAGTCTCCTTCCCGCCCGGCGACCACGTCGCGCTGGAGCCGCGCTGCGCTCTTGCCGAGATTCGAGCCGACGGGCGGCATATCATCCATTCATCGACGCAAGCTCCGTTCGTCGCGAGGAACCTCCTGGGGATCTTCCTCGGAATTCCGCAGGGAAAGATCACGGTCATCGCCCCTCCCTGCGGCGGCGGTTTCGGCGGCAAGGCGGGCATTCAGCTCGAAGGCCTTGCGGTGCTTCTTTCCCGCGCCGTCGGAGGACGCCCCGTCCGCCTCGCCAACACAAGGGAGCTGGACCTCACGGCCTCGCCGGGGCATATCGGCCTTGAGGCCACGGTAAAGCTGGCCGCGGACGAGGAAGGGCGGCTGCTCGGGATGGATTTGCTTTACCTCTTCAACAGCGGCGCGTTCGCCGACTACGCGGTGAACGTCAGCCGTGCCGCGGCGATCGCGTGCACCGGCCCTTACAGGGTGGAGAACGTGAAGTGCGACTCGCTGTGCGTCTATACGAACACCCCCTTCGCGACGGCCTACCGCGGGTTCGGCCACATCGAACTCTGCTTTGCCGTTGAGCGCGCTATGGATGCTCTCGCCGCGAAGGCTGGGATCGATCCGGTCGAGCTGCGCTTGAAGAACGCCATCCGTCCGGGCGATACGACGCCCACCGGCTCTCTCTTGGACTCCAGTACAGGGGACCTTCCGGAGTGCGTCCGCCGTGCCGCCGGGATGATCGGCTGGAACGAGGGGAGTTCGGGGACGCTGCCGTCCGGCAAGGTCTTCGGCAAGGGGATCGGCCTCTTCTGGAAAGCCCCGGCGATGCCGCCGAACACAGATGCCGGAGCGATCCTGACCTTCAACGAGGACGGGTCCATGAACCTCTCGGTCGGCGTGACGGAGATCGGGCAGGCGGCGCATACCGCGCTTGCCCAGCTCGTGGCCGCCAAGTTCGGCGTCTCGCCCGGGCTTGTCCACGTCCAGACGACAGTCGATACCTCGCACTCGCCGCACGACTGGGCGACCGCGGCCAGCCGTTCCGTTTTCATGGCCGGGAACGCGGCGCTCGAGGCCGCGGAGGACGCACTCGCCGCGATCCGGCGGACGGCGTCGATCCCGCTGCGCTGTTCTCCCGGCGACCTGAACGTGGCGGGAGGACGGGTCTTTCTCAAAGGGGAGCCGGAACGCGGCTTCCCGCTCTCGCAGGTCGTGCTGGGGTACACCTATCCCGGCGGCAACTCGATCGAGGGACAGGTGATCGGGACCGGCCGCTACATCGCCCCCGGGCTCTCCGCGATCGATCCGGAGACGGGAGAAGGACATCCGGCGCTCGAATGGACACTCGGCGCCGAGGCCGTGCACGTCGAAGGCGATCCGGCAGACGGAAGCTATCGCGTCGTGAAGGCTGTCTGCGCCATGGACGTCGGGCGGGTTATCAACCCGGACCTCGCCCGAGGCCAGGCTGTCGGCGCGATGGAAATGGCGCTGGGGTTCTCCTGTTCGGAAGGATTCCGCTTCACCGGGAAGGGGCGCATCGTCAACGTGCCGCTCCGGCACTTCAAGATTCCGCGGTACGGCGACGACCCCGAATACGGCGTCTCCTTCGTCGAAACACCGCAGCACGACGGGCCGTGCGGCATGCGAGGAATGGGAGAGCAGGGGGTCCTCGGAATTCCCGGAGCAACCGCCGGGGCGCTGTCCAGAGCCTTCGGGTGCGAGCTCCGCGACCTTCCCCTGACTCCCGAGAGTATTTGGAGAGCCTGCGGAAAGGAGCGAGACGAATGATTCCCTTCGATTTCGACTATGTTCTGCCCGAAACCCTCCAGGAGGCGTACGGCGCCTGGAGGGGAGAGAAGGAGGCCGGACGAAGCGCCGTGTACTACGGCGGCGGCACCGAGATCGTCACTCTCGCCAGGAGCGGAACGATCACGCCGCAGTGCGTCATCGACCTCAAGGGCGTCCCCGAGTGTTCCTTTTCGGGAGAGGATGAGGGGCGGTTGGTCTTCGGCGCTGCTTGTTTCCTGACGGATATTGTCGAGGAGAATCTCTTTCCCCTGCTTTCGGAGGTCTGCCGGGGCGTCGCGGACAGGACGGTCCGCAACCGCCTGACGCTGGGAGGCAACGTCTGCGGAAGACTTCCCTACCGCGAGGCGCTGCTCCCGTTCCTGTGCGTCGGCGCCGCTGCGCGAGTCTTCGGCGTTGAAGGGCTGCGCGAGGAACCCCTTGAAACTTTCTTCGACAAACGCCTCAAGCTGGACGACGGCGAGTTCCTGGCAGCCCTTGTCGTGGAAAAGGAGTCGGCGCGGCTGCTGTCAGCGCACTGCCGCAAGGTACGCGGCGGACGGGTGGACTACCCGGTCTGCACCGTCGCGGGGGCGGCGGACGGCGATTCCGTCAGGCTCGCGGTCTCAGGGGCGTGGGATTTTCCTGTCGTTGCCGACTGTACCAGCTTCACACCGCCGGAAAAGATCGTGGCGGACGTGCCGCACGCGATCAAGGACGACGCGGTCGCCGCCTCTGACTACCGCGGGGCGCTGCTGCTGCAGGCCGTTGAAAAAGTGCTGCTTTCACTGGAGGTGATGCCGGAATGAAACGCCTGAGCGGTCATGCGGAAATCTTCCTTTCCGTGAACGGGGAGGATCGGCGCGTCCTGGTCCGTCCGGCCGATACGCTGCTGCGGGTGCTGCGGGAGCGGCTGGGGCTGACGGGAGCGAAGCCCGGGTGTGAAAACGGCGACTGCGGAGCATGCACTGTGCTGCTCGACGGGAAACCGGTGAAGTCCTGCCTGATGCTCGCTGTGGAGGCCGAGGGGCATAATATCGTCACCGTGGAAGGATTGAAGGACACGCCGGTCCAGAAGGCTTTCTTGGATTTTCAGGGTTTTCAGTGCGGCTACTGCACGTCCGGTTTTCTGCTGAACGCCCACGCGCTGATCGCCGAGCACCCCGATCAGGACGACGAGGCCGACCGGGAGTGGCTGGAGTCCAATCTTTGCCGGTGCACCGGCTACGAAGGAATCCGCCGTGCGGTACGGGAAGCAAGGAGAATGGCGGCCGGAAAAGAATAGAAAACAACCGGAATCGATGCGGCAAGAGCGGAGGCCGGCTCGAAAAGAGCGACGGTCTCCGCTGAATTGTATATTCAATATGTATTTGACAATCGAAAGAGCAAAGACTAAAATAAGACATTCGTTTCACTACACAGTATTATTAAAGTTTTTAATAGTTTTTGATTTAGTATTCCCGGTTCTGGCGAGGAGGGGGAGTAAAAAAGTCGTGCATGTCCGGAGATCGGCGTTTGTCTGTTGAGCTATTTTTTGGAATGTTTGGATTATGCTTCATGAGCGCAGAAGAAACGGCGGACTCTTTCGGGATGTACTTGGAGAGGTGCGCGGAAAAAGCCCGGCGGTGTTTCGCGGGGCACAGTGACGGAGAGAAGGTGATGTGTGTGAAAAGAAAAATGTTTGAGCCGGGGTGGATCGTCGTACTGGCGGGGCTGGGGGTCAATCTCGCGCTGGGAGTTCTTTACGCGTGGGGAGTTATTTCCGCCGCGCTGATCGATCAGCTCGGCTGGAGCGCGACTGCGACGCAGATTCCGTACATGGTCGCCTGCGCGGTGTTCGCCCTGTCGATGGTCCCCGGAGGCAGGCTTCAGGACAAATATGGTCCGAGACCCGTCATTATGGCCGCCGCGGTGTTCGCCGGTGTCGGGTTTCTTCTGTCGGGAGTGGTGATGACGCCTGTCGGCCTGACCGCGTTCTTCGGCGTCGTATTCGGAATCGGGATGGGGATGGGGTATGCCGCTCCTACACCGGCGGCCGTCAAGTGGTTCAGCAGGACGAAAAGAGGCCTGATTTCGGGAATCGTCGTCAGCGGATTCGGGCTCGCTCCGGTATATATCGCTCCGCTCACAAGTTGGCTTTTGGACCATTTCACGCTAGCGCACACGTTCATGATCATGGGGGCCGGTTTTTTCGTCCTGATCATGACGTTGGCCATGTTTATACGAAATCCTCCGGCGGGGCATATCGCCGAGCCTTTGGCCGTTCCCGATGCGAAGAACGTACCGGCGGCCGGCGTCGAGATTCGGAAAGAGGCCCAGTACGACTGGAGCGAGACATTCGAGACCACAGCGTTCAAGCGACTCTGGATCATGTTTTGTTTCGGGACGTTCGCGGGACTCCTGATCATCGGCCAGCTCTCCAAGATCGGAATCGAGCAGGCGGGCGCCGACAATGTCTATATCAAAGTCGGGATCTACGCGATCTTCAACTGCATCGGAAGGATCGCGTGCGGTATTCTTTCGGACCGTTTCGGGCGTATGCGGACGCTTTTTACACTCTTCCTGCTGCAGGTCGTGACCTATGTCTTCTTCGCGCAGCTTGAAACGACCCTGACTCTCGGCACGGGAGTCGCCATCGTCGGATTCACCTTCGGAGGAATGCTCTCCGTCTTCCCTGCAGTCACCGCGGACTATTTCGGCATGAAGAACTTCGGAGTGAACTACGGAATGCTTCTGACCGCATGGGGTGTAGGCGGTGTGTTCGGTCCTCTCGTGGGAGGGATCGTCCGCGACATGACCGGCACGTACCTGATAAGCTACATCATCTCCGGTGTCCTCAGCGCTACCGGCGCCTATATGACATTCGCTACGAAAGCTCCTGTGGAAAAAGAAGGTTAATGTGACCGCCCGCATTTGCCGGGCCCCTCTTTTTCTGCGTTCCGGAACGGCGCCTATCCCGCTCCGGAACGCTTTTTTTTGCCGTACACCGTCATTTCCGCAGGGACGGAATGCTCTATCTCCCGCCTCCTTTCTCTCTTCGAAAAACAGGTGGTACAATCCGGAGAACGATATAGGAACGTTTTTTCGATTCCCGAAAGGAGGAGCCGGTTCCATGACATGCAAAAAGAAGCTGGCGGGATGCTGCCTCGTGCTCATGGCAGCCCTTCATTTCTTCTCAGCAGGGGTGTTTGCCGCTCCCGGAGGCTTCGATTTCGTCGAGTTGTGCAGGCGGGGCTCCCCGGACGAGATGCGTGCGGCGATCGAAGCCGGAGCGGACGTGAATGCACACGACGAGGAGGGGATTCCTGTTCTTGCGTGGTGTGCACAGGACAACTCAGTGGACGCGGTTGCGCTCCTCATCAGTGCCGGCGCCGATGTGAACACGCGCGGCAACAGGGGATGGACCGCCTTGATGGCCGCCGCGAGCGGAAATCCGGATCCTGCGGTTGTCTCCCTTCTCACGGCGGCGGGGAGCGATGTGAACGCGAAGGGTGAGGAGGACTGGGACGCTCTGATGTACGCCGCCTGGGTGGACGCGCCGCCCGCGGTGATCTCCGCGCTGCTGGAGGCCGGTGCGGACGGAAAGGCGGCGACCGTCCGGGGCATGACCGCGCTGATGCTTGCGGCAGAGAGCAGCTCGACCGGGGAGAGTGTGAAGCTGCTCCTTCAGGCCGGAGCTGATGTGAGGGCAGAAGACGCTCAAGGCAAATCCGCCCTCTCCTACGCCGCCGAGGGAAATCCGAACAGGAGCATTGCCATCATGCTCCTCAGGGCCGCGATCGCGGACAGATAGCCCCGGGAGGAAAAGAGGACTACCCGGGCTTTCGGCTACCTCTTCAGCAGCAGCGCAAGAAGAGCAGCCAGCAGAAGAGGGCCGCCAGCCGACGCTCCTCCGACGGAACATCCGCCGCCGCCGTGATCGAAGCCGCCGGCTCCGCCGACCGATACGGCGACCGTAGCGGACACAAGTCCGTCGAGCGCCTGCGCCGTGACCTTCGCTTTTCCGTCGGAGACGCTGTAGATCGTGGCTCCGTTTTCAGAGGCTTCGACAGTCGCGACGGTAGGGTTGTCGGAGAACCACACGATTCTCTTGTCGTCGGCGTTTGCCGGCTCGATCCTGGCCGTGACGGAGTATGATGTCTTGCCGACGAGGTTGACCGTTTTGGGGAAGACTGAAATCGCCGTTACCGGAACTTCGGTCGGCGAGGCCTTGAGCGCGCTCTCCAGGTTCAGGAAGCCTCCCGATATCACCCGCCCTTGGAGGCGGTAGTTTTGGGTTGTGTTCCCCAGAATGAGAGCCTTGATCTCCGGCGCGCTCTTGCCGGGATGTTCGGCCGCTATGAGGGCTGCCGCCCCCGCGACGTGAGGAGCGGCCATCGAGGTACCCTGGTCTTCCCTGTAGCCGTTGCCGGGCGATGTGCTGTATACTTTCGACCCGGGAGCGGCAATGTGGACGAAGTTCGGGCTGAAGTTCGTGAAGGACGAAAGATCCCTGTCCCCGGAAATCGAGGCCACCGTGATCATGTTCCTGAACGAAAATGCGGCAGGATAGGGGCGCCGGCCGCGCAGGTCCACCCACTCCCATTTTTTGAAGTCGTAATACTTATCAGGGGCGTCTATGTCCTGCTTCTCGTTTCCTGCCGCGACCACAATAACGATTCCGGCGTCGGAGACCGCCTTGTGAGCGACGCCGTAAGGATGTCTCTCCGGATTTGGGATGGGATTCCGCCATCCGGTAAGCGACATGTTCACCACCCTGATGTTCAGTCCCCGTCCCTTTTGGTCAAGAACATAGTTCAAGCCCCTGATGATCTGGGATTCGGACCCCTTCGCATCGGAGCCCAGCACCTTCACGGCGAGCATGCTGACGCGCCAGTTCACGCCGGTGACGCCGATACCGTTGTTTCCTACAGCTCCGATAGTCCCTGCGACGTGCGTTCCGTGTCCCTCGTCGTCCATCGGATCGTTGTCCTTGTTGACGGTATCGATACCGAAATTTCCGTCGAGATCGCGCCCCATGTTGGCGGCAAGGTCCTCGTGATTGTAATCGATTCCTGTGTCGATCACCGCGACGAAGATTTCTTCGCTTCCGGTGTTCCTTTCCCATGCTCCGGGGGCGCCGATGGCTTGCATTCCCCAAAGCCGGGGATAGCCGGGGTCGTCGGGCGTGCGTGCGGCCTCTACAACGAAGTTCGGCCAGGCGCCGAGGACACCCGGCAGTTTCTCGAGATCCGCGATAAGCTGTTCCGTCTTTTTCCTCCCGGAGCGGAGGTGCACGATGTTTTTTCCGGAGCGGGCCGCGATGGCGCTGAACGTGCTCTCGACGCTCGCACCGGCCGATGCCGCCAGCCGTGCCGCCGAAGCGGAAAGCTGCGCTTCAAAGGCGGACACGTCCTTTGCCGCGGCGCCAGGCGGCGCTTCGAGCATGACCAGGGCCTCTCCTTCGATGTATCCGGAAGCCTGGCCCGTTGAAGGCAGGAACAGCTGGAGCAGAACAATAAAGAGTGCACCCCAAAAAAATGTTTTATTCATCGATACAACCTCCTGCATCGTCCGACCGGCTTTTTGAAGCAGCCGGACCCGGCGGAATTTTCTTGATATGTGGTGTATGGCCGACATGATACGATATTTTCTCCGTGAAAGAAAGAGCGCGGCCGTGTTCCGGTTGCGCGGGGGTGCAAGGCGATGCTCTTCCCTCACTTATCCCTGGGCCGTTCCCTGAGGTAGGAGCCGTTGATGTGGCAGGCCAGCGTCATGCCGAGGCGATGGTGGGGGTTGTTCAGGTCGACGCTGAGCAGCGCCTCGATCTCCTTGAGATAGTTCCTCACCGTGTTGTAATGGAGGTGAAGACCGTCGGCGCACGAGCGGGCGTTGAAATCCCGCGCGACCAGCATCGAGGCGAGTTCCTTCAGGGGGAGGCTGCGCCGCGCCTGCGAGGTGTCCTCTTCGAGAGGCTCCCAGTAGCGGCTCCAGACGTCCTTCGCCTCGGGAAGGTTCGTCATGCTCTGAAGCAGGCTGTAGAGCGAGAGTTCCTCGTAGAGATAGACTCCCGGCGGAAGGGAGAAGTCCCGCAGAAGGGAGAATGTGCGCCGGGCCTCCTGGTAGGAGCGGGGAATATCCATGAGGTCGGCGGCTTTGCCTCCGAAGGAGAAATGCAGCCCCATCTGCTCCGCCGCCGGAGCGAGGCTTTTTTTCCATGCATCCGTCTCGGACTCTTCGATGAGGGTGATCCACGTGTTGCCGAGGCGGTAGCTCAGCTGCGACGGCGAGGACCAGCGGGGTGTCGAGAGTCCGTCGGCGGTGGAGACGATGAGGGCAGCGACAGGAAGCGTGAGCGGGATGCCGAGCTCCTGCAGGTTGATCCGGATCATCGAGGGGTCGCAGTAGAGGCCGAAACACAATCCCTCCAGGAAACGCTCTTTCTTGAGGACCTTTTTATTCGAGAGGATGGCGATCTCAAGCGCCGACGCCCGCAGCATGGTCATCGCGCGGAGAAGCATCCGCTCCTGCCGTGCCGAGGGGGTCAGCTCTCCGGGCGAGAGAACCAGGAAGATGGAGATCGGGGTGTCGAGGCGCAGTCGATAGGCCGCAAAGCGATGGATCTGCCCGCTGTTGCGCACCTCCACGCAGGAGTGGATCTGCCCTTTCTTCGGAAGAGGATGTTCCTGGACAACGGGAGCGTCGAGCGTCTTCTGCACCACTTCGCTTCCCAGGATGGATCCGTCCGGAAGAAAAAGGTTGTTCAGGTCGAGCTGCGGCGCCTGGACCAGGAGATCCCGGCCGAGATTCAGGGCGAAGCTCGACATCAGCTTCTTGAAGTCGAGGCTCTCCTCCCAGAAAGCGCTCAGATCATCCGGTCGTTCTTTTGTTCTCTCCTGCACGCGCACGGTATGAACAAGCTCGATGATGTCGGTCCACCGGTAGTGCATCGGTATTTCCAGAATAGGAATTCGGAGGGCGTCGGCCTCCGCGGTCATACTCTCGGGCAGTTTATGATGGAAACGATCAAGTTTGAAGCCGACTGCGGCGACACCCTTGTCGTTCATTCTCCGGAGGAGCGAGGTAAGCTGTTCGGGGTCGTCCTTGAAAACAAAACCGCTTCCAACGAGAAATTCCCCGCCGCGCATCCAGCGATCCGCGTCGGGGGCCTCAAGGACGGAAACCGCGCTGATCTCACGGTTGACGCCGGCGCTTCCGGCGAGTATCTGAAAGTCGGGGAAGAGATTTTTTTTCAGCAGATCGGCTACGATCATGTAGAGTCTCCCCTTTTTTGTCCGTTCTTTCTATGTCATGTGGTGAATTGTGAACGGGAAATTTTTGTCATTAAATGACATGGTATTTCTCCAACTCTCCATTTATTGTATGATAAAATAGAAGCGTTGTAAAATCTCTTCGACTGACTTTGATGGTATTTGATTTCATGTCGGCAATGATCTTTTAAGAATGGAAAACTGGTGTGCTGTGACAAAGAAAAATATCGGTGGAGCAGATCGCATGATGTCATGATGCGACTTTTTTTGAGAAAAAAGCGAGAGATTCGAACGAAATAGAAAGAACGTTGCTCGTTTCCATTTCGCTTATCAATCCGGAGGTGTATCTGGTATGAAACCGTTGGAAGGACTTGTAGTGCTTGATATGACGAGGGTTCTTGCGGGCCCGTTCGCCGCGATGATGTTCGCCGACCTGGGCGCCGAGGTAATCAAGATAGAGCGGCCGGACGGAGGCGACGATACCCGTTCCTACCCGCCGTTTCAAAAGGGAGAGAGCGCCTATTTCATGAGCCTCAACCGGGGGAAGAAGAGTGTCACGCTGAACCTGAAACACGAGAAGGGCAAGGAGATATTGAAGTCCCTTGCCAAAAAGAGCGACATCCTGATTGAGAACTTCAAGCCGGGGACGATGGACGGTCTCGGACTTGGCTATGAAGACCTCCGTAAAGTCAATCCGAGGCTGATCTACGCGGCCAGCTCCGGCTTCGGCCAGACAGGTCCCTATAGCAGCCGCCCGGCCTACGACCTGATCATCCAGGGTATGGGCGGCATGATGAGCGTCACCGGCCCCGACGAGCATACGCCCACAAAGGTGGGAAGCTCCGTCGCCGATATTTTCGCGGGGCTGTTCACAACCATTGGGGTCCTCGCCGCGGTAAATTCCCGGATGAAGACCGGCAGGGGCCAGCTTGTCGACGTTGCGATGCTCGACTGCATGGTCGCCGTGCTCGAAAACGCCGTTGCGCGCTACCTTGTGAACGGTGAGGTGCCTCATCCCATCGGCAACAGGCACCCGTCCATCGCTCCCTTTTCGACCCTCGAGACCGGCGACGGCGCTATGAATGTCGCCGTCGGCAACGATGAGATCTGGCGCAGAATGTGCGGCGTTCTCGGAATGGAGGAATTCGAGAAGGATCCGCGCTTCGCCGACAACACGAGCCGGGTCGCGAACTTCGCGACGCTGAAGGAGATCCTGGAGGATCGTACGAGAAAGAACACCACCGAGCACTGGCTCGCCGAATTCGACAAGGTGCGGGTACCTAGCGGACCGATCAACGACATGGCGCATGTCGTGAACGATCCGCAGGTTCTCGCGAGGAAGATGATCGTCGACGTGATCCACCCGATTGCAGGTGCGATGAAGATCCCCGGAGTGCCGATCAAACTGTCGGATACTCCCGGAGCGGTCGAGGATCCCGCTCCTCTGCTCGGCGAGCACACGGAGAAGATCCTGACCTCCTATCTCGGCCTCTCCGCAGCGGAGTTCGAGGAGCTCAAAACGGGCGGCGTGGTGTAGCAGCCTCCCTCCGCATAGTCGGAGAGGAAATGCGATGCGGTTTCTTGCCTGCAGCGCGGATGTATTCAACCCGGGTGAAGCGTCCGATTCACCCGGGCGGGATGCGCAGAAAGCGGTGCTGCGGGTACGGGAGATGTACAGAAGGACGGTGAACCTTGAAGAGCAGGGAAACGGGAGGCGTTGGTCGTTCGTCACAGCCGAGGATGACTTCGGCCCTCGGACTGTGCTGGTGGATTCTCTGCGTCCATTCAAGCAAGAAGACCCCGTCGTCTTTTCTCTGGAGGGAATTCCGGCAGGGTACGACCCTTCACTTCCACCGGGAAGGCTGAATGACAGGTGGATTCCGCTGACCTCCGAGTGGAGCGGCTTTCTCGAAGGCGACCTGGAGATGCTTGCTTCACCGGCTGGTTTGCGGGCGTTCGGGGAACTTCTCGGCCTCGGTCCCGGAAGTACTCCAGCAGGCGACGACTTTCTGGCGGGATATATCACGGGAAGCCTCTGGCTCGGAGCATCGCTCTTTCCGGTACTTGATCCCGGGAGGACGACATGGCTTTCAGGATCGATTCTGAAAGATGTCGAGGATGGTTTCACCTGGAAAAGGAGCCGGGATATGCTGGAAGCTCTCGCCACGGATGACGCCAAAAGAGTGACGGCTGCCGTCGCGCATATTCTCGACTGGGGGCACTCCTCGGGCAGAGCGTGGCTCGCGGGGTTCTCCGCGGCCGTTTCGGACACGATTGAACGCACCGCATGAAAGGAGGATGATACTGTGGCATCTTCGAACCAGCGCCTCGAAATCATC
>CAYRPJ010000072.1:0-14730 GCA_964426245.1 uncultured Synergistaceae bacterium | reverse complement strand
ACCCCCTGCGTGTAAGGCAGGTGTTCTACCGCTGAACTATCCGCCCGCGTCCGTTCCAGCAACGCGAGGGATAGTATATAAGGGTTGAGGGATTCTGTCAACACTCGCGTCGAAGAAGAAAGATTTTGTGTTGTTTTTTCCAAGTCCTTTTTCACCCCTTGGCAGGTGCTCAAAAATCGCCGCTTCAAAAAGGTGCTCACCTTACATTTCAAGGAGGAGTCGCCATGAAAAACGCCGCTATTATTGACATTAGGAGACAAGCCCCGCAAACCTGGCAGGATGGAATGACACGTTTTCTCACTTGGAGAAAGTCGCAGGGAGCAGCCGAAAAGACACTCTCAGGATACAAGGAGAACATCGTCCTCTTCTTCAAACGATTTCCCACAGCGTGGAGCCCCTCCTGTAGGGATTGCCTGGTAGAGCACCTTTCACAGGGAGGAATATCCCCTTCGACGCACAATGTCCGACTGAAGACGCTTCGTCCCTTCTTCGAGTTCTGCGTCAATGAAGGCGTCTTCTCGTCAAGCCCCGCCGAGGGATTGAAATATCGCCGGGAGTCGCCGAGGATCGTGGATCATGCGATGGAGGATATAAAGAAGATCCTCGACGTCATAGGCGCGGAGAGCTTCGCCGCGTTGAGGGATTCAACGCTCCTGCTCTTCCAGCTGGACACGGGAGCGAGGCCTTCCGAATGCTTGCAGCTTCGCCCGTCCGACGTGGATCTCCACTCCAGGAGAGCTTTCATACGACCCGCCACCTCGAAGACCAGGCAGGGAAGGACGGTCTTCTTCTCGGAATCCACAGGGGGGATGATGAATCGTCTTCTCGAAGTCCGCCCCGAGGAGTGGGACAACGAGACGCCGGTCTTCTGCACTTCGTACGGAGACCGATGGAATACCCATGCATGGACGATCCAGCTTCGACGATATTCGGAGAAGGCGGGGCTGAAAAGATTCTCCGCATACGATCTCCGACACCAGCACGCCCTTGAAGCCCTCCGAAACGGCATGGACGTCTTCAGTCTTCAAAGAGGCATGGGGCATTCCACCCTGAGCATGACGGAAAAATACCATACCTTGCCTTGTCGAACGACGATCTGCGGAGAGCCCATGAAAAGGCTTCCCCGGTAAAGGCGCTCTTCCCCGAGAAGAAGAAACGTATGGGAAAGATAAGTCCCGCTTAGAAGCTCTAGAAAGCGTTTTTCTAGGCGAGCGGAAACATTTCCTTTGTGAGCTGAAAGAGTCACTCAATTTTTTTAGGGCTTCCTGAGCGCTCGCAAGAGATGAGAGGAGATATTTAACCAAAAGGAACAGGTCAACATTCTCGTCGAAGTGATTCACACTATAGGAGGAGATCGATGTTTGATAAAAGAAAAGCGAACCATTTGCACGGAGGAAGCGCAGTATTGGTACCAAACATGGTTGACAGCTTCAATGTTAGGTGATATGTTTCTGATTCAATTTGTTGAAATTTTTGACATTGAAGAAGAGTTTCTGCGGAGGGGATACAGTTGCCACTAAAATGGCTTTTCGCGTTGAACATGCAAAATCAACACTTTTTCTTCAACACCCCATGCGAGAAGTTTAGGATTATATGAAGTTAAAGGCCCAGCCTAAACCTCTCAATTTATAAGGAGGCGATTTAAATGAAAAAGGTTATTGCTTTTGTATTAGTTCTTCTGTTGCTCGTATCCCATGCTAGCGCGAACAGCAACCTGATTGACGGCACTATGCTAGATTGGAAACAGGCCACAATGAAAGAACGAGTGCTATTATCTTCTATCTATATCATATTAATGAAAGACGATTTGAAGATACCTACGTCCACCGAGGCAAGCGTACAAAAACATGCCATCATATTAAAAAATACTATTGACCTCGCAGGTGAAACTATTAAAAATGTTGACAGGGAAAAAATCACAAAGATAGCGGCTATATGCATGAGTTCTCTCGGTTGGATCAAGTAGACCATAATACCACCTCATCATTTGCGCGGCTGCAAAAAGTTGGAACTCCGAGCAATCTTACAATACTCCTGTTTTGTTTTTGTACGATGGAGCGGAAAAAATGTCAGAGAATGTATCTTCTTTTTTGAAAAGGAGACGGGCCACGGGTACCCGTCTCCCGATCATATAGATTTCCTTATTCAAGGATTTTCCCGAGCTTGCTCGTAAGCCATCGAAAACGAGGAATTTTCAAGAAACAGCCTTTCGAGCCGTCTCTTCGGCCAGGGCGGAGACGGGTTCCCTCCACTCCTTCGACCTATCTTCTTCCAGAGCGGAGACGATGCACGTGTTCCAGTCGAGTTCATCCATTCCTACGAGCGCCTTTCTGTAAAGAGTTCTTGTTCTCACATGGTACCCTGCCTCGCGGAGGATGCTTTTCTTGACCGTATCATTCAGCTTGCGGAGAAGAGTTTTTCTGTATTTCCGGCGGACAACCTCTTCCGGCGGGAGCAGCTTCGGCGGGGCGAACTGTTCCATCTTCGCGTCGAGCCATCCGATGAACTGGGGCGTCGACATGGCGTTCAGTTCGATGCGGTTCTTCTTCAGCCAACGCCTCCATTCGTGCGGGACGTAGTTCGCCGGTTCCTTCTCCGTCTTCCGGTCCACCTTCTCCACCGCGAGGCCCATCTCCACGCCTTCGCCCGGTTCCAGTCCGAGGTTGTGGATCTCCACCCGCCTCTTTCCCCGGCTCTTCGTCTCCTCGACCAGCGTCTGATAGATGCGTGTCCCGTCGAGGTCGGCGTCATGGATGCAGAAGACTTCTATCGGTTCCCCGTCGTCTCCGAGGAGGTCGAGAAGATCTTTGACCGCCCTCGACGCATAGCCTTTCGAGGTCAGGAGCGCGCAATCCCATCGTTCCGGCCATTTCGCCGAACGGAGTATCGGGAAGAACCCCTCCTTCTCGCAGTAGACGATCTTGTGGAAGGTCCATTCCGGCCTTCTGAATCCCGCGACGGTGCGCGTCCCTATGGGGATCTCATCTCCCGTATGGGGAATGTAGAGAACTCCCCGGTTGTCTCGATACAGCCCCTTGATGTCCTCGCGCTCCGACTCGTACTCGGTCAGTATTTCGCAGAAGTAGCCGTAGTCCGGTTCACTCCCTGCGGCCTCGATCACAGAGGGGCGGACGACATAGAAGAGCTGTCGCTGCGAGAACTCGTACCGTCCGCTCCCCCCGGCGGCCAGAACGGCGTCGGGAATGGCTTCCAGAATCGCCCGTTTCTTCGAGACGATCTCATCTCGCGGCCTCTCCTGCCTGGGTACGGTCTTCGCCTTCGATGCCGCTCTTCTGATCGCCTCGTCGACGATCCCCGTATCCAGCAAAGAGGAGAGGTCGGGGGATTTTCCGTTGTTCGTGAACGCGACGCAGGGCGTCGTGATGTTGATCGTCGCGGAGAGAGGCGTCCTCCCCGTCTTGATCTCCTTCCAATATCCAGGAAGAGAGAAGGTCTGCTCGTTTCTGTGGTGACTCGTATAGCACCTTCCAGGCGTCGGCGTCCGGTTCAGTGCAAAGAAAAGTGCGGGGATGTCGGCTGCTTCGGCCCACACATCGACGGCGAAGGGAATGAGAAGGCCAGTGTCTGTAGGATACTCCCCGGTCATGTGGACATAGGACGATTGCAGTCCGGGGATCTCTCCAATTTTCCCGAGGCGTTCATGGTTGAAGGGCTTCGCGTTCTCTCGCATGGAGACGAGAATCTTTTCGGAGTCGGAAAGGTCAAGCTCCTTCGCCCTCTTTCTCTCCCAGGGAGCGGCCACTTTTCCGGCTTTCGCTCCTGAATTCCCCTCGAACAGAGAGACCACATCCCGAACGGTTCCGTCGGCGGAGTGAAAGAGTTCGAGGAGATCCGCCGCCGAGTACCAGTAGGAGGAGGTCAATCCCGAGTACCTTCCCCCGGCGGAGAGCAGGAGAGTCATTCTCCCCCATCGAAGATCGTATTCCACTACGAGGTCTCCTCCGAAGAGAACCTCGACGCGAGTTCCCCGATATTCAGATTTTGACTCGTTCGAGATCCAGGTAGATCCGTCTTCTCTCCGCACTGCGAGTTGGTAACGCGCCCCTCTCATGTGAACGATCAGCGAGGCGTCGAACGCAACGGCCGCCCCGGCAACAACCCGAAGACCATTCCCGAGTGCTCCCCGAGAAGGGAGGCGCAGGAGCTTCGACGAAACGAGAGGCCGATTGACGGAGAAGGCCCTTGTCAGCTCCTCTCGGTTGAATCCCGGTCCGCCGTCCGAGACGTGGAAACCGCCGGGGACAAGGCCGAGGGAGACGCAGGAGACATCCCCCCGAGTTTCCTCCATGGTGTCCAGCGCGTTGTCGACAAGCTCCTTGACCACAAGGGGGATGAGATCGAGCTGTTCAACCCCGGCCATTTGAGCCAGCGTATCCTTCTTGAGAAAGAGACGCCAGTCTTCGCGGACGAAGTTCATTCCTGATCCCCCCCTCGCCCGGCCATGTCGAGAAGAAACCCCCGAACATGCTCAGCAACGATTTCCTGCATCTCGTTCTCGTCAGCACGAACGAGCGCCCTGGCCAAAACGGCGGGGAATTCCGACAACCTCTCCGTCAGTTCCTCCACACGCTCAACCCATGCCTCTTGAACGTCCTCCCGCCGGAAGACCGTCTCCTCGAGACGTTCTCTCAGAAGTCTTTCCCGCTGCGCTCTTTCCTCCCGGAACTCGACGTCGGCCCGGAGCTTGCGGAGTTTCATCTCACCGCCGGTCCCGGTATTGCCGTCCCTCGAGAGCCGCCAGCTTAGAACCTCATTGAGGTTCCAGCGTCCACGCCCCGCCTTCGGACAGCCTGCTAGTTTCCATTTGTGGAGCGCAACGTCCGACACTCCGAAGAGTTTCTTCAACTCACCTGTTGTTACGATCATGAGCTCGATCCCTCCAAAAGTAGATGTATACAGTATCCATTGCATGCATCCATATCTGAATATATAAACCTTAACCAGATTTTTTTGATTTTTACGCGGGTGATCGGCGCGCCCTGCCCGACCCCTGCGGCATATGGTCCGGAAAGTACCTTTTTTCCCGGACCATATGCCCATGCGCCTCGACTGCATCCGACGGCGGAAGAGGCGCATGGTTTCCTGGGCTATGTCTCAGTATCCTCCGGCGTCCACGGTCCGATGAGGGCGAACGCGGCAGACTCGATATCGAAGGGGAGTTCGTCAGCCTCCAGTATCGCCGCCCTTTCTTCGAGAAGATCCGCCAGCATGGAGCCCTCCGGAAGATCAGGACGTCTCGATAAAATCACAAGAACTTTCGCTTCCAATCGAGAAAACTTTTCCAGAGCTTCGCGGGCCAGGGAGATTTTCTCTTTCGGGCCGCCGAGGACGATCCTTCCGGACGGATGGATGCCGACGAGAAGACCGTGCTCGTCCAGGCGCTTCAGAAACGTTTCAGGCCTCATTCCTCTTCCTCCTCCAGAAATGGATTCGTGCGCTTCAGGCCGAGTGCTTCTCCGGGAAAGGACATTCTTTCGACTGTCTTCTCCTCGACCGGATGAGCCTTCAGATAGGCGGACTTCATCGCGTCCTCGAACGCGCTCTTTTCGCTTCGGTTCATGATGGGATCGTAGTCCTTCTTGGCCTTCGCCGCGATTTCCCGAAGTATGTCCTCCGGCTGAGACGCCAGCCATTCGGCGGCGACTTCGGGAGGAAGGTTTTTGAAAGTGTACGGACCGCCTGAAACCACAGGGGGGATTTTCGACCGTGCAGAAACGGGTGCAGATGAACGTTCTATCTTCACTGCATCTGCACTCTCCGAAAGCTTGCTATCACAGGGATTGTGCACATCGTGCAGAAAGTGAAGATGATTTTCCACCATGGGGGATTTTTCATCTTCAAAAAGTGCGGATTCAGATCCGGGTATCCGAACTTTTGAACTCGCACAGGTAGACGGTGGTATTTTATCTACACTATCTTCACTATCTGCACTTTCCCAGTGTTCATCGATGTTTGCGCGGTGCAGATACAGTGTAGATAAATTTCTTTCTGCACGGCCATCTGCACGCCCTGTGTCTTCTGCTCCGGGAACAGTTCCGAGAGTCACCCAGAAACCGCTGTTGGTGCGTTCCTTCTTCCAGACAATCCCCTTCGAGCGGAAGAGGGGGGAAAGTTCTTCGAGTTTTTTCGAGAGCCCTCTCGACGTCGACGGAAGGAACTTTCTCTCCTCGATGCTGTGGGATTCGAGAATGTTGGTCAGAAGCATTTTCAGGCTCCCTTTCCACCCGCCGCTTCCGGCAAGATCCACGATCTTGGATGCGGTCGTGTCGTCCATGAGGGCGTCGTCCCGTTTCTCGCTCTCCCGGCGTTCGAGCACTTCGGCGAAGGTTCCCTCGTCCCATGGAAGACCGCCTCCCTTTTCGGCGCGCATGACAAAGGCCGCCCCGTCCGCCATGCGGGGAAGCCGCTGCGGAACATAGGAACGTTCCCTGATCGCACGGCAGAGCGCGGAGAGCAGGGCTCCCAGAATGTACGGATGCTTCCGGTCGAAGTCGGAGTAGAATGTCTCCTCCATCTTCCGCCCATCCCTTGGTATCGGCAAGAGATGTATCAGATAGGCACGGTCGAGCAGATCCATCCGTCCGAGGGTAAGATGGATTCCGTTCAGAACGAGCGACCTCTTCGCCTGGCAGGAGAAGGCGTCGTTGTCGGTGTACAACATCCGCTTGGTGAAGCCGCCCCCCGTCGCCAACCGACACAAATGGTTGCTGTCTTCCTCCGAGAGCCTGGAGAGGTTGTCGTAGCACATGAGCCACCGCGAAGCCGCCGTCGAGAAAAGAGCGTCGGCGTCTTTGAACGCGGCCAGTCGGGGGTTGATATCGGGGTCGACGACGCTCTTCAGAATGCTCGTGGTGGTCGACTTGCCGCTTCCGTGTTCGGAGGAAATCGCCAGAATAGGAAAGGGACCTTCGGGGTTGCAGGCGGCCACGAGCCAGCCGACGAGAAGGACGAAATCCTCGTCGCCGAGGTTGACGAACTCCCGAAGGTCCAGAAGATCGCCTCCCGGTTTCGGCTCCAGAAGAGGTCTCATTGATGGAGACCGCATGAACCACACGTCGGGATTGTGGACGATCCGCCAGCCCTTGGAGTCGACCTCGATCACGCGAAAATCGTCGTCGCACATGTCGAGGTATATTTTTCCTTCCACCCCGGCGAGGCGGATGAAGGTCTTCCGCTTCGACTCCTCCCACGCCTTGGATTCCAGAAGACGCAAAGCTCCCACGATATCGTCGCCTTTCGGCTCCTGGAGACGGGCCTTGAAGAACTTGCTCGTAAGCCACGCCTTGAAACGCCCCGAGTTCAACAGCGCTATCTCGAAATGTCCGCTCACCGGAAATCGGACGAAGATCCCGTCGACGTCCTGGGCGCGAAAGGCGATTACCCCCAGGTCGAGAGCAATATGGTAGAGCACGACGGCGTTCGTCTCCCGGTATTCCTTCGCCTCTTTTTCTTCCGGCTCCGTCAGGATGTCGAGTTCATCCAACGGAACAAACGCTTCCCAGTCCATCATTCCTCACCCCGCTTCCCTCGAAGGAACTCGAAGCAGAGGCGTCGATAGTCGGCGCGTTCGGTCCACTTGTCCCGACAGAGAGCCGACTGTCGGAAGAGGATGTCGGCGCGGTCCTCGTCGCCGTTGCACCAGTAGAGTAATATGGAGAGCAGCGCGAGGTCAGCTTCGGAGTGCGAGGCGTAACCGTCGATGGAGCCGTCGTCGAAGAGTCTGCTGAACTTCTCTCCGTTCTTGGCCGCCCTGGCCTTCTCGACAAGTTCGTCGTTGCAGAGATAAAGTTTCCGGCGTGGCTCCTGCGGATTCCGGCTCTTCGGCGGCTTCAGGAGTTCGACGAGACGACGCACCGCCGGGCTGTTTTCACGGATCTTCGTACTGTCGCCGAAGACGTTCCCGGTCACGGTGAAATATCGCCCGTGCGGATAGACTTCGACAAGCTCGGTTTTGATCCCTCTCGAGAGATCCGCTCTCACGATGATGTGCAGGCCTTTCCCCGAGACGGAAAATTCGGAGTAAGAATCGACGGTCTCGACGATCTTCAACGCCTGCGGAACGATCATTCCGGATTCGTCGACGCACTTGTCGAGGTCGATACCGACAAGACCCCCGCCCCCCGCAAAGACGAAACCCACTCCGTCGCTCTTTCCCGAGGCGTAATACTCGAAGGCGTTTTTGAAGGAAGTCCATGTCCTGGGATCGTTCGACTTCGCTTTCGATCCGTCGAGGCTGTAGGGAATTTTCGTCGTCTTGTCGGCGCGTCGTTTGAGTCTCCAGACGACCCACTGATCGAGGCGTTTCAATTCTTCAGGGATGTTCTCGGAGGACACGGGGAGGATGCTGTTCCCCCGGCGCGGTTTGTCTGCGGGAAGACGATATTCCGCGACGCAGGCTCCGTTCTCTCCGGCGGGGATCATGACGGTCTGAACGTTCCATCCCTCCCTGCGGAGTTCGTCGATTCTGGAAGCGAGTCTCATGATGGAGTAAAGCTCCTTGCTCTGCTCCTGAGTCAACGTTTTCCCCTCTTGGAGATGAGCGAGTACGGCCAGCTTCTGACTGTGGAATCGTTCCCGGTCCGTCGCCGATGGGACGAAGGTCATTCGGTCCACCCCCATTCTGCGCAGAGACGGTGATGGAGATTCCGGGAACCCTTCGGGGCATCTTCGTCGAAAAGAAACTTCATCTGATCCGGAGCGAGACGTCCTGTTTCTTTCAGAAGGAGATCGTCCATCGCCTCGTCGAGCGTCGGATACCACAGTTCGGCTCCGAGGAAAAGAAGCCCTTTGGGACCGGCGAAAGAGAGGGCCTTGAAGGTCTCGAAACCGCAGAAGTGTACGGAGCCACCTTCGAGAGAAAGCTGAACGGCTCGACACTTTGCGGATTCAAGGCGCGCAAGAGTTGCACGTTCGAGGCCGCCGAGCGCGTTTTTGCTTGGATGGATGGAACCCTTGGTCTTGTAGATTTTGGTTGAAGGGTTGAAGGTGGAAGTCATCGCGCCACCTCCACGTCGGAGAGTGCGCGATACGGAACATCAATGATTCGTGCTGTTACCGGCCTTGCAGGTGGTTCTCCTTGGTCCGAATCTCCATCATCTCCGGAGTTCCCATCGCCGCCGCTTTTGGCAGCGCTGCGTACAGGGGAGCGGTGGGAGCGGGAGCGAGAAGAGGAAAGGTTGCGGAGAGAGTTGAATACAAATTTAGACGTTTTGGCCACTGCCTTATACACTTGATTCTCAAGTCTGGATATAACAGAGGTCATCTTCGAGCACAATTTTTGCATTCCGATTGCAAACACACCTTCACTCGTCGCGGAATGACTTATCTCGTAATACCAAGAATCAATGAGGCTAATCTCTTTTTCGTATCCTGCAGAAAAACTAAGAGAGTTGATTCTACGTAAAAGCGAAAAGAAACGTTCTTGTATTTTAGGTGCCCAAATAATAAAACTTTCAACATCGATGTCTGAGAGTGTGCTATAATCTATTTTGTCCACACAATTACTCCTTTCACCCCCGCCCGTCATCCGCCGACGGGCTTTTTTGTCTACCGGGCCAGTCCGGAACTCTCGAAAAAATCCGCTTCTTTCCCGCCGATTACTTCCAGAATGGCGGCACGATGTTTCTCGTTGCCCACGATCTTTCTGCATTCGATACCCGAGATGATCGTCCTGTGAATTCCCGTCTTCTCCGCAAGTTGTCTCTGTGTGAGGTTCCCCTTTATCCGTGCGATTTTCATCTCCGTCGCCGTTGCAATCACCCCCTCTCATGGTACAATAGTCGTTGCAATAATAATAACACTTTATTGTTATCCATGCAACCGGTAGCAGGGATTCTATTGTGTCAAACTGCATGTATTCGCGCTAGGCTTCGGAGAAAGAGTATTTTCGGAAGAGGGGAAACCTTACATTTCGGAGCACCTTGAAAACGACGATTGTGTACAAAGGGGTTGGAAGGGTATCAAAAAAAAGCCCTCCGGATTTCCCGAAGGGCTTATATTGACTACTTGCAAGGGTTTACGGAATAATTCATAAGAATACCTGTGACCCCCTGCGTGTAAGGCAGGTGTTCTACCGCTGAACTATCCGCCCGCGTCCGTTCCAGCAACGCGAGGGATAGTATATAAGGGTTGAGGGATTCTGTCAACACCTTTTCTCGGTAAAATCGTACGCATTGCCGTGAAGAAATTTTTCAACTTTGGCGGAGTCAAGTGACGATTCCGCGATCGGTTTTTCGTACTTGGGGTACGAAAGAATGGGAAAATCGGATCCATAGAAAAATTTGTGCAGCAATCCCGCAGAGTCGACGGCGCGCAGCACTTCCGGTTCGTAGAGCCACGGCCAGGCGGCTGTATCATAGTAGGCGTTTGAAAGCGCGAGCTTCATCTCCGGCATCAGTTCGTAAAGCCACAAGCCTCCTCCGAAGTGAGCGAACACCACGTCAACCTCAGGGTGATGAAGGCAGAACTCCGCGGCTTCTCTCGGCCCCGTGTTTCCTTTTCCGGGATAGTCGTGTCCCACAGGCTCCGCCGTATGGATCAGCAGAAACATTCCAAGTTCGGCGACGGTCGCCGCGAGTCTCCACGTTTGCCGGACGTCGGAGATATCGAAGTTCTGTCCTCCCGGAAAGAGTTCTCCCACACCCACAAGACCGCTTTCACGACACCTCGCTATCTCACGTTCCGTCTCGGGGGCACAGGGAGGAACGACTGCAAGTCCTTTCAGGCGCGTCGGATACTTTCGCACGGCTTCGATAACGTAGTCGTTGCACAGCGCGCATAACCCGGCATCCTGAAAGGCGAAACCGAAGATCCAGGAGATGTCGACCCCGTTCCGGTCCATCTCGGCTATGACATCTTCGACGGCGGCCCACTTGTGTACCTTGCCTCCTGAAAGAAGGGCGAAATAACGCTCCTTCTCGCCGATGGCGGCAGCATTCCGAATAATTTCCGGCGGATAGACGTGCACGTGACAATCGATCACGGGATCCCCTCCTAAAAAAAAGACGACGCTCGCGCGCCGTCTTCAGTATATCAGAGAGCAGGGAAAAGGAACTACTTGACTTCGACGTCGGCTCCGGCATCGGCGAGCTTCTTCTGCACTTCCTCGGCCTCTTCCTTGGTGACGCCTTCCTTAACGGCCTTGGGAGGATTGTCGACGAGTTCCTTGGCTTCCTTCAGCCCAAGGCCGGTAAGCTCGCGGACGACCTTGATGACGTTGATCTTGTTGGCGCCGGGGCCTTTGTAGATCACGTCGAACTCCGTCTTCTCCTCTTCGGCCGCTGCTGCGGGAGCGCCGGCCATCGCCATCATGGGCATGGCCATTGCAGGAGCGGACGCGGAAACACCGAATTTCTCCTCAAGAGCCTTTACAAGCTCGGAAAGCTCGAGCACGGTCATATTCTCTATAGCCTGAATCATTTCATCACGGGTCATTCTGTTTTTCCTCCTCGATATTAGAAACTCAATATGGTGTTCTGCGTTTGCAGAGTGTTATGCGACTTCTTCTTTCTTCTCCCTGATCTGGTTGAGGCACGTGACCAGTCCTCTTGCGGGACCGGACAGAACCGTAAGCAGACCGGATATCGGGGCTGCAATGGTACGGACAGCCTGGCCTATAAGGACATCCTTCGTCGGAAGATCGGCGAGAGCCCCGATCTGCGTGGCGTCGAGAAGGGTCTTTCCAAGAACACAACCCTTCATGACAAAGAACTTGTTGGTTCTCTCTTTTGCGAAATCACGGAGCGCTTTCGCAACCGCCACCGGATCCCCGTACGCCAGTGTAAATACGTTCGGGCCGTAGGCCATATCGTCGGGGAAGGTAATAAAACCTTCCTGCTCCATCGCGATTTTCATAAGGGTGTTCTTTGCCACCTTCATTTCGCCGCCTGCGGCACGGATCTGAGAACGAAGAGCCGTGATCTGCGCCACGGACATCCCCCTGTATTCAGAGACGAAAATCGCCTGGGTGCGTGCAAGCTGTTCCTTCAGCTTGTCTACCTGCTCATACTTAACTGTTGCCGGCATGTACTCACCTCCTTGAATAAAAAATAAAATCCCGGGCGCCGGGCCCGGGACATTAAAACTGTACGGCCTGAATGACCGACAATTTTCCGGAACCTCGGCGGGCGGCGTAAAACGCCATTATTCCTAGTAGGAACCCGCTGTCTCAAGCTCAAAAAGTATTGAATTGTCGCTGGTAAAAAGAAAAACTTTCGTTTCTTATTCGCCGGCAACTTCCTTCTGGGCTGCTGGAACGTCAAGCTTGATACCGGGGCCCATGGAAGAAGAAAGAGCGATGCTCTTAACGTACGTCCCCTTCACGGAAGAAGGCTTCGCCTTCAAAACAGCCTGAATAAGCGTCTTTGCATTATCGAATAACTGTTCGTCCGTAAAGCTCTTCTTGCCTATCGCGTTATGAACGATGGCGAACTTATCGACTCTGAATTCGACGCGTCCGGCTTTGATTTCCTTGACAGCGTCCGCGATATCGAACGTTACGGAGCCGGTCTTCGCACTCGGCATAAGTCCGCGGGGCCCGAGGAGTTTTCCAAGGCGGCCGACGGATTTCATCATGTCGGGCGTCGCGATGACCGCGTCAAAGTCAAGCCATCCGCCCGAGATCTTCGTGACAAGATCCTCGCCTCCGACAAAATCGGCTCCGGCCTCTTCGGCTTCTTTCATCTTCTCGCCCATTGCAAGCACGAGAACTCTCTTGGTTTTTCCCGTGCCGTGAGGAAGCACGACGGTACTCCTCACCTGCTGGTCGGCGTGGCGGGGGTCGACGCCAAGGCGGATGTGAATCTCCATGCTCTCATCGAACTTCGCAGTCGCTGTTTCTTTGAAGAGGGCAATCGCTTCCTTGACGGTGTACTGTCTTCCATCTTCAATCTTTTCATGCGCAGCTTTCAGTCTTTTGCTTACCTTTGCCATTGTTTTCCCTCCTTGTGGTCAGACAGCCATGGAGGCCTCCCACAAATTCAGTTGCTGTTTCCTCAGTCTACGATGTTAATCCCCATTGAGCGGGCTGTTCCCTCAACCATGCGCATGGCGGCTTCAACGTCGTAGGAGTTGAGATCCACCTTTTTCAGCTCTGCAATCTCGCGCACCTTGGCCCTGGCAAGCGTCGCGACCTTCTTTTTGTTCGGCTCGCCCGAGCCGGACTCGAGACCGGCCGCCTTCTTGAGCAGAACGCTCGCAGGCGGAGTCTTGAGCACAAAGGTGAAGCTCCTGTCCGCGTACACCGTGATGACCGCCGGAATTATCAGTCCGGCCTGATCTGCGGTCTTCGCATTGAACTGCTTCACGAATTCCATGATGTTGACTCCATGCTGACCAAGGGCAGGTCCCACAGGAGGTGCGGGCGTCGCCTTTCCTGCGGGCAACTGCAACTTGATCTCGGCAATTACTTTCTTCGCCATTCCTCAAAGTCTCCTCTCGTTACTGAAAGCTCCTCCGCAAACAAGGAAAAATCAAGAGCCAAGAGTTCTCTTGCCTCCCCGAATAGCGGCGCCTTTCACGTTGAATATATATCTAGAGCTTTTCGAGCTCCGTATAGTCAGTCTCAACTGATGTTTCGCGGCCGAAAACAGTCACGGAGAACTTCACCTTGCCTTTTTCAGGGAAGATCTCGACAACCGGGCCGACATGTCCTTCAAAAGGACCGGACTTCACCTTGACAACATCGCCCGGACGCAAATTGATCTCTATCTTCGGCTTTGCGTGGTCCTTGCCGACTTTGCCCATTATATCCCTCACTTCTTTTTCCGTGAGAGGAATTGGATGGTTCCCTGAACCAACAAAGCCGGTAACGCCGGGTGTATGGCGAACAACATACCAAGACTGGTCGTTGAGCCGCATCTCCACAAGAACATAACTGGGGAAAAGCTTGCGTGTAACCTTCTTGCTTTTCCCTTCCTTGATAGAGACTCTCTCCTCCACAGGAACGAGGACACCGAAAATACTGTCCTCCATACCCATCGTTGCGATTCTCTGCTCGAGATTCGCCTTCACACGATTTTCGTATCCTGCGTAGGTTTGCACTATATACCAGCGGCGTTCTTCAATACTTTCCATAATCGAAGGGGGTCTTGCGGCCCCCTCACCTCCCTGCCGATCTCTTAAATGATCCCGGTATCAACTGCCTGGACCGGCAGCGGATCTCTTAGCTGAAGAGTCTGGAGAAGACTCCTGTAAGTACCATATCGACTATCCCGAGATAGGCCGAAACCAAAAGGGTAAATGCTATAACGACGATCGTCGAATACCAAACTTGTTTTTTCCCCGGCCACGTGACCTTTTTTAATTCGGCACGCGCTTCCCTAACGAAGGTGAGGATATTTCCCACAACCTCTGCCTCCCATCTTGTTATAAGCAATAAAAAAATGGCAGGCCCGGCAGGACTCGAACCTGCAACCCCCGGTTTTGGAGACCAGTGCTCTGCCAATTGAGCTACGGACCTGCAAGCAGAGTGTATTCTACACTACTTGCCTTCTTTATGCAAGGTGTGTTTTCCACACCACTTGCAAAACTTGTTGAGTTCGAGTTTCTTTGCCTGTTTCTTTTTGTTTACGGTAGTAGTGTAGTTTCGTCTCTTGCACGTCGTGCAGGACATACCGACGATATCCGCCATTTCAGCGCCTCCTTAATGTTTTGTACTACTCGAGAATCTCGGTGACGACACCGGCGCCGACCGTGTGGCCACCCTCGCGC
>CAYRPJ010000071.1:0-15300 GCA_964426245.1 uncultured Synergistaceae bacterium | reverse complement strand
GGGGAACAGCGCAGCAATTGGGGGGGGCGCCATGTACAACGACACCGCCAATCCTGTAGTGATGAACTGCACGTTCTACGAAAACAACGCATTCGGCGAAGGCTTCAGCATGTTCAACAACAACAGCGATCCTGTGGTGACGAACTCCATTATCTGGAGTTCCGGAGGTACAATCAGGCATATTTTCAACCAAGGGACCTCGTCGCCGGTTTTCTCATACTCCGTGACCGACCAGCCCGGTACCGGAAATATCACGGCAAATCCCCGGCTCGGAGCGCTCGCCGACAACGGGGGGCCGACGAGCACCCACGCACTGCTCGACGGCAGCTCGGCGCTGGACGCTGGAACCTCGACGGGCGCTCCCGTAACGGACCAGCGCGGCGTCTCGCGTCCGCAGGGGCCGGGAGTGGATATCGGATCCTACGAGAGAGCTTCCTCGGGCAGAGGAGGAGGATGCAACTTCGGATTTTCGCCGTCGATGCTTCTGTTGGCTCTGCCGTTGTTTATTTTTGTGAAACGGTAGCGTCAACGCTTTAACGAAGTATTTCGAGAGAAAAAAGCGTACGACAGGAGATGATCGTATGGAAAAGAGCTTCTTAGCGGCTTGCGGACGTTTTTCTCGTTTCCTCGTTCTTCTGATCTTGCTCCTTCTTGCACCGGCTTCCGAGGGAGCCATCCGCTACGTCAACGCGAACGCGGGCGGAGCGAACAACGGCACGTCCTGGGCGAACGCCTTCCCCGACCTGCAGGATGCACTGGCAAGCTCGGTTGCCGGCGACGAGATCTGGGTGGCGGCGGGGATCTACGTTCCTACGACCGGCATCGGCCGCTCGGTTTTCTTCGTTCTGAAGAACGGCGTCGCGCTCTACGGAGGCTTCGCAGGGACGGAGACGACGAGAGCCCAGCGGAAGTGGGAGGTCAACGAGACCGTGCTTTCGGGAAATATCGGCGCTCCCGGCTCGTTCCTCGACAACAGCTATCACGTGGTGGTCGGCAGCGGCACGAACAACACGGCTGTCCTTGACGGCTTCACCGTGACCGGCGGCAACGCGAACGGGTCGACCGACGATCGGAAGCGAGGCGGCGGCATGTTCAACTTCGGCGGCAGCCCCACCGTCAGGAATTGCCGCTTCGTATCGAACCATGCCGACAAGGACGGCGGAGGAATGTTCAACTACGACGGCAGCCCTGTCGTGACGAACTGCACATTCTCCTCGAACAGCGCCGGAGAGCACGGCGGAGGAATGTTCAACTGGTGGAACGCATCCTCGCCCGTGCTGGTGAACTGCACATTCTCATCCAACTCCGCCCACTGGGGCGGCGGAGTCTGCAACTATCTCGCCGGAACCCCGAAGTTCACGGGATGCGTCTTCCAGCACAATTTCGCCTCGGGATACGGCGGCGGAATGTTCAATTCCGGCGGGGGGCTTGAGATGACGGACTCGGTCTTGTCCGAAAACAGAGCCGAAATCCACGGCGGCGGAATGTTCAACGAAGGCGGCACACGGTCGATCGAAGACTGCACCTTCTCGCAGAACAGAGCCGGAGAGAACGGCGGCGGGATGTACAACCAGCATGCATTCGGCGCACTCACCGTGACGAACTCGACCTTCTTCGGAAACATCGCGATAGCGGGCGGCGGAATATACAACTGGTCCAGCAGCAACCCGGTCGTGACGAACTGCACCTTTTCGGCGAACGACGCGACGACGGGCGGAGGGATGCTGAACACGAACTGGAGCAATCCCGATATGATGAACTGCACCTTTGCGGGAAACAGGTCCGACTTCGGAGGGGACGCCCTGTACAACCGCGTGGGGAGCGCTCCGGCGGCGACGAACTGCATCTTCTGGGGGTATACCGGCCCCGGGCAGATCCTGAATGAAGCCACCGCATCGCTGACCATAACCTACTCAATCACGGATCAAGCCGGCGCCGGGAACATCGCGGACGATCCGAAGCTCGGGCCCCTGGCCGACAACGGCGGACCGACGAGAACGCACGCGCTCCTCGACGGCAGCGCCGCACTGAACACCGGAACCGCGACGGGCGCTCCCGCGACCGACCAGCGCGGGATTACGCGCCCCCAGGGGGCGGGAGTGGACATCGGAGCCTTCGAACGGGCCGGCGTGCCTCCCATTCCCTTTGGAAGCGGAGGTGGCGGATGCAGCGTCGGGTTTTCGCCGTGGACACTGCTGCTCCTCCTTCCGGCCGCGCTCCTTGTGCGACGGTAGCGCGCCGGAACTTCCAGGCAAATATTTCAAGCCGTAAGAAAGGCGAGGGCGCAAACACCGCCCTCGCCTTTCTTCTTCTGTTCCGGCTCTCAATACCCTGCCATCTTCCAGTGATCGACGAATCAGAAGTTCCGGAGGAATGTTCATCCCTTGTGCACAATGCGCAGCAGACGAGAGGAGAGCGCATGTTTTCGGTTCAACACTTCGAAAACTCCGCTCAAAGCCCCGAAGCGGGGTTTGTAGTCGGCTGGAATGAAAATTCCAGTTTTATGCTATCATCATGAAGAAAAGACCGTCGACGAGAAAAAAAGAATACGCTGTGTTCCAGGAGAAACGGGCATCGGAAATTCGTCTGCGGATCCGGCAAACGAGCGGAAGAGAATGGAGGACGACATGAAGAGGATCCGAAACGAAGATGAAAAACCGTCGAGGTGCGTATCCATCTGCTTTGTTTCTCTTCTTTTTCTCTCCCTGGCGCTGGCGGCGCCGCTTCGGGCAACCGCCACAGACGGGTCGACGCAGGCTGAACAGATGCTTGCAAGCATTCTGAAGAGCGCTCCGACCGGCATCGGCGTCGTGGAAAACCGCGTCATCGTCCGGGTCAACGACTACATTCTCAAGCTCACCGGCTACAGCCGGGAGGAGCTGATCGGCCGGGACGCGCGGATGCTCTACCCCACGCAGGAGGAATCCGACTACGTGGGGCGCGAGAAGTACCGGCAGATAGCCGAAAAAGGGACGGGCTCGGTGGAGGTTCGGTGGCTGCGCAAGGACGGCGGCATCCGGCACGTCATCCTCTCCTCCACCCCGCTCGATCCGTCGGACATCTCGGCCGGCGTTACTTTCACCGTACTCGACATCACCGCACGAAAAGAGGCGGAAGCGGCTCTTGCGTACCATACCCGCGTCTTCCTGATCGTCCTGACGGCATTCATCGCGCTGCTGCTCGCCCTGGTGGCGAAGCTGATCGCGGACCTGCGGCAGCGCAAGAAGGCGGAGGACGAGCTTCGCCGCGCACGAACCCTTGCCGAATCCACCAGCAAAGCGAAGTCGGAATTCCTGGCCAACATGAGCCACGAGATACGCACTCCGATGAACGGCATTCTGGGCATGACGGAGCTGCTGCTGGACACGAAACTCGACGAGGAGCAGAGGATCTTCGCCGAGACGGCCCGTTCCAGTGCGGAATCGCTGCTCGGCATTCTCGACGATATTCTGGACTTCTCAAAGATCGAGGCGGGAAAACTCGAGCTGAAAACGCTGGACTTCGATCTTTCTTGCCTGATCGAGGACTTCGCCGCCGCCATGGAAGTGGGCGCCCGAAAGAAGGAGCTGAAACTCGGCTGCATTATCGAGCCGGGCGTCCCTCTCCTCCTGCGGGGAGATCCCGGCCGCCTGCGTCAGATCCTGACCAATCTCGTAGGAAACGCCGTCAAGTTCACATCCGAGGGCGAAGTATGCGTGAACGCGTCGCTGACGAACGAAAGCGAGCACTATGTTGTTCTGCGCTTCTCGGTACGGGACACGGGTATCGGTATCCCGGCCGACAAGTTGCCATTGCTCTTCGAAAAGTTCAACCAGATCGACACGTCGTCGACGAGGCAGTACGGCGGTACCGGCCTTGGACTGGCCATCTCCAGGGAACTTGCCGAACTGATGGGCGGCTCGGTCGGCGTGACGAGCGAAGAGGGGAAGGGTTCGGAATTCTGGTTTACCGCATGTTTCGAGAAGCAGGCGGAAGCAATGCGGCAAGACGGCGCATCCCGTCCGGCGGAAGGCGAATCTTCCCCTCGATTCGACGGGAGAGGAGCGCATATCCTGCTGGTCGAGGACAACGCCACGAACCGGAACGTCGCTCTGGCCATGCTGAAGAAGCTCGGACTGAACGCCGACGCCGCCGTCGACGGAGAGGACGCCCTCGCCGCTCTCGGGAAAAACGCTTACGACCTTGTGCTGATGGACTGCCAGATGCCGAGGATGGACGGCTACGAAGCGACGCGGATAATCCGGAACATGGCAGGGGAGATCCGCAATGTTCCCGTTATCGCCATCACCGCCTGCGCCATTCTGGGAGATCGCGAGAGGTGTCTCGAGGCGGGCATGAACGATTATGTCGGAAAACCGATATCCCGCGGCGCCCTGATCGGCGCCCTTCGGAAGTGGCTGCCGGAGGGCCGGAACAGAAACGGGCTCAAGGACGAAAGTCCGGAAGAAACCCTTTTTGAGAACGCGGCGGAAAAATCCGAAATGGAGGGCACGCAGCTGGAAGAGCGTGCCTGGAACAGATCCGTCCTTCTGTACCGGCTGGACGGCGATGAAGAACTGACCGACATGATCGCCGGGGAATTTCTGGAGGACATATCAGGTGAGATGGAGGCCCTGGCGTCTTCCCTGTCGGCAGGCGACACGGAAACTGCAAGGCGGCACGCCCACACGATCAAGGGAACATCGGGAAGCGTGGGAGGAGAGGCTCTGAGGGCCGCCGCCTTCGAGACGGAAAAGGCGGCAAGATCCGGAAATCTTTCGGCCGCCGCTTCCTTCGCGAAAAACATGGAGCAGGAGTTCAAGCGCCTGAAAGAGGAGATGTCCCGCTCTTTGCGGAGCGGGTAGGGAGGGAAGAGCTTGGGCTACCTCGGAGGAATCCGGGATGCCGTGATCAAGGGGAAAAACTACGAAAACGGCTACCATGAAGGACAGTGCTGCGGAAGAAGAACGATATACGACGAACTCCTCGAGACCGTTCAAAAGATCCGGCTGTGGCGCCTGCAGTTTTCCCTGTGCTTCCTCGCCCTCTTCACCGGCTCGATAGCGTTCCTCAAGGTTCAGGGCATCGACAGCCAGGCCCAGATCTCGCAAGTGCTGCGCGCCTTCTTCGCCGCCGCTCCGCTTGTCTTCACACTCTCCCTCAAGGTATACGTCAAGAACGGCCTGACGGAACTGAACGACCGGGAGAGAAGGGCCCTGTCGCAGCCGCTCGCGGCGGCACGCAGTCTCTTCGACGCGAGTCTCGTCCTCCTGCTCTGGAAGCCTCTCATGGAGATGAAGTCGCTTGAAACCCTCTGGGCGGTGCTGTTGAAGATGCTGTGGTAACAGCTGAAAACCTTCCCCTCTCTCCGGCCGGGAGCCTCACTTCATCTCCTTTCTATTTCGCCCGGAAGAAGGCGGCCAGCATCGTCGTAAAGAACACCATGCAGACGATGGCGACAGGGTAGGCGGCGCCGTATCCCGCGCTGCATTCGTCCGTCCCCGTCGCGTCGATGGCGGCTCCGAGGCCGGGCGTGCTGGTCATCGCGCCGCAGATGGCCCCAGCAAGGATGACCCAGTTGATCTTCCAGAGATAGTAGCCCAGGAAGAAGCCGGCCATCTCCGCCGCGAGCGCGGCGCCGACGCCGACCGCTATGAGCAGGACACCGTGCTCGAGAAACGCCTCGACGACGCCGCCCCCTGCGTTCAATCCGACAACAGCCAGAAAAAAACCGAGCGAGATGGCGCGCACGGCGGAGAGCACGTTCTTGTCCATCCGCATCGGAAGGGGGCCGAGCCGGTCGAAGCTCCCCGCGCCGAGGGCGAAGAGCAGGGCGCCTCCGGTCGTTCCCAGTCCGACGGAACCGAGCGTCCCCAGAGGGATGGAAATTCCTCCGAGGACGGAGCCGCCGAGAATGCAGCAGACGAAGGAGAGGAGCGAGAACGGAACCGATGCCGGGCGCTTCTCGGAAGAGACGGGTTCGGCGTTTTTCCGCTCAAGCGCGAGTTTTTCTTTTTCCTTCGCGACGTCGATGCCGAATATCGCCGGGATGAGCTGGACGAAGAGCACTACCGCCATCACGCCGAACGGGTAGGCCACCGAATAGCCGATGGTGACGTCGGGACTGCCTCCGGTGGCTTCAAGAGCTGCCCCGAGCCCCGGTGAACTGGTCAGGGCGCCGGTGTAGGTTCCGGCGATCATGTTCGGCGTCGCCGACCCCGAAAAAAAGAGTCCCGCAGCGAGCGTTGCGAGGGCTCCGGCCCCGGTGACCGCGACGGAGAGCAGGATGAACTTGAGGCCGTACCGCTTCAGCACCCTTCCGGTGTCCTCTGCGGCCAGAAGCCCGACCGCGACGACGAAGAACATGAGGTTCCAGGAAAAGAACTCGTTCGGCACCGAGTATCCCTTCGCTCCGAGAAAGAGCCCTACGAAGAGGGCGCCCGATATTCCCAGATTGATGCCGCGGATGGTGATTTTTCCGACGAGGATGCCCAGTGCGACGGTCAGGCTCATCAGGAAAAGATGATTCTTCATCAGGGACGCGAAAAACTCCACGTAAACCCATCTCCTTTGTTGGTGGAAATCACTCGCCGAGGACGTTCCGGAAAAACATGTCCAGGCCGTCCACATACGCCTGCCCGGTCGTGAGAAACCCCTGGTTGTGGTCGCCCTTCAGCTGAAGAAACCACTTCGGTTCGCGCGCCGCCTCGAAGAGAGCGCGACCGTGCCTCCCCGGCACAATCTCGTCCTCGGAGCTTGCCGCCACCAGGACCGGACAGGCGATTCTTTCGAGGCGTTCGAGCGTGTTGAAGGCGTTCCCCACGATCAGTCTCACAGGCAGGAAGAAGTAGTGAGCCTGGCCGATGTCCGCCAGGGAGGTGAAAGTGGACTCCAGGATGAGTCCCCGAGGAGAGAGCTTCTCCGCGGCGTAGGCCGCAACAGCCCCGCCGAGAGAGCGCCCGAAGAGGATGATCTGCTCCGGAGGAATTCCCTTCTCCCCGGTCAGCCATCGCCAGGCTCCTTCCACATCGCTGTACACTCCCGCCTCGGTGGGCTTCCCCTCGCTCCTGCCGTAGCCCCGGTAGTCGAAGATGAAGGTGGAGAGTCCGAGTCTTCGCAGGATCAGCAGCGTATCCATCCGGTGGGAGATGTTCCCCGCGTTTCCGTGGCAGAAGAGGATCGTTCCTTTCGTCGCGCTTTCCGGGCCTCTCCCCTCGCCCCCGACGTACCAGCCGTGAAGCTCCGTACCGTCCGCGGCACGGAAATAAACATCCTCCCACGGCATCCCCCGGTCGGAGGGATTTCCCCACAACTCTCTATGAGGGAAGAAAACCAAGCCTTCCGCGAAAATGAAAGCAAACCCCACCAGAGCGGCATATCCCGCCGCCAGATAGACCAGAAAACGCATTCTCACGTAAAACCACCTTTCCATGAGCATCTACTCCTTTTTGACGGTAATCCAGTTCTCGGCGAAGGGCGCCCCCCACCCCGGGCCGACTAGAGGGTCGGTCAGCAGATTGACCTCCGCACTCCCCTGGGGAAGAACGCAGTACCCCCTCCCCAGCGAGGAATCCTCCTGCACGAGGACGGGAACGGGCTTCCCCCGCGTTCCGTATGCGAGCGCTTTTTCACCGCTCCGCAGGCCGAGCGCCTCCGCGTCGAGAGGATGGAGAGAGAGGGGCGGCAGCATGCCGGCAAGCGGCGTATCCCAGATCTGGCCGTTGATGTACTCCTTCCGGTGGACCGTGACCAGCCGCAGCGTTCCCTCCGGCCCCCTGCGCACAATCGGGATCTCCGCCGGAAGACGCGTTCCGGCGCCTGAACGCTTCCAGTATTCGGGCTCGTCCCAGCGGTACACCCCGTTCCCGACCCGCTCCAGCAGAGGAGAGGCGAGCATCGCCCGATCCATCTCTCCCTTCAGGGCGACGAGATCGATTGAAAGACCGAGCCGTCTGGCAAGGCGGGTGAATATCTCCGTTTCTTCGAGCGCATCGCCCCGCGGCGGCAGAATTCTCTCGCTCCGGACGAGGTAGTTGTGCCAGTAGGAACCCTTCCAGTCCCCCTCCTCCTCGAGGAAGGTCGTGGTCGGAAGAACGAGATCCGACTCCCGCGCCGTGTCCGACAGAACGAAGTCGATACAGACCGTGAAGGGTATCTTTCGGAGGGCGATCCGGACGAGATCGCTGCCGGGACTCTGGCGCGCCGGATTCGCTCCCGAAATGGAGAGCACCTCAACGGGAGGTTCCAGGCCGTCCAGCTCCACCGGCCAGGAGGCGACTGGAAGAGCGCGCACCCGGTCGAACTTCGGTTCGAGAAATTTTGGAAAGAGCTCCATTTCGTCCTTGCTGAAGGCGAGCCCCGCTCCCGGCCCGGAAAAAGCCCCCAGAAGCACGGCGAGCGCCCCTATCCACCGGAACTGCAAATCGCCGTGCAGGTACCGCTGGGCGCCGAAGGCGGGGTAATGCGTCACGGGGGCGAACGTCTTCAGCCATCGCAGGATCTCCCCTGCGCTCTCCGCGCCCACTCCGGCGGCCTCCAGGAGGGCGCCGCCGTCGAGCGATCGAACGGCGTTTTCGAACTCGTGCGGATTGGCAGATCGCTCGCGCCAGGCTTCGCACGCTCCCCCCTCCATCATCAGGCTCTTGCAGAGCCACGCGGCCAAAGCCCAGTCGCTCCCCGGCTCGATCCGCCACCAGCGGTCGGCGAACCGCGTTGTCGGGGTGCTCCGGATCTCGACGGCCGCGATCTCCCCGCCCCGCTCCCGCACCTTCCGCAGGAGCGGCACGAGATGCGCGTGCGTCTCCAGTGCGTTGCGTCCCCAGAGGAGCACCCCCCGAGCGTGCCCGGCAAGCGATTCAGGACGGGTGACAGGCACCTCCCCGAAGTTCTGCGCCAGGCCGAAACTTCCGGCGGAAGAGCAGAGATTCCCTTTCTTTCCGGTATATCCTCCGAGAGCGGCGAAGAGGTGCGGCAGGAGTTTCTTCGAAAAGTAGAGCGAACCGGCGCTCGAAAGGTGCATCAGCGAGAGAGGGCCGTGCCGCGAGACGGAAGACCGGATCTTCTCAGCCCAGACGTCGAGAGCCTCGTTCCACGATACGGGAACGAGAGAACCGTTCCGGCGCAGAAGCGGCTCCGTCAGGCGTTCGGCGCTCGTAGCGCGAACCGCCCAGCGCAGCCCCTTTTCGCAGAGGAACGTCGTGTAGGGAAGGTCCGCATTGGGCTCCAGCGTCACGGACGTTCCGTCGAAAGCGCCCCTCATAGCGCAGCCGTCCGGACAGTCGTAAGGGCATGCGGTGGTCCTTCCGGTTCTTGCATTCATAGGATACAGCCTCCTCGACTTTTGTCCTCAAATGATATCATTGGAAGCCGAAGACCGATAGTTTTTTCCACTCGCAAAAAGAGATAGAAAGAGTATAATAGCGAAAAGTGCAAAAAGACGGGGAGCTGGTATTGTATGCGGTTGATAACACGTTCGGATTTCGACGGCCTGATCTGCGGAATGCTGCTGAAAGAGGCCGGCATCATAGACTCATGGCAGTTCGTCCACCCGAAGGACCTCCAGGACGGGCTCTTTCAGCCGACGGAGAACGACGTCCTGGCGAACGTCCCGTACGTTTCCGGGTGCGGCATGTGGTTCGATCATCACAGCTCGGAGAACGACCGTATCGGATGGTCGCAGGACGTGAAGGGGGAGAGCCGCCCTGCCCCCTCCGCTGCAAGGATCATCTACGAGTACTACGGAGGGGAGAAGCGCTTCGCGAACTACGGCGCCATGATCGAGGCCGTGGACAAGGTGGATTCGGGACAGCTCACGAAAGAGGAAATCCTGAATCCGAAAGGGTGGATTCTGCTCGGCTTTCTCTCCGATCCCAGGACCGGTCTCGGCAGGTTCCGGGAGTTCCGGATCAGCAACTACCAGCTGATGGAAGAACTCATCAACCACTGCCGCAACATGGACATCGAGGAGATTCTGGCGCAGCCGGACGTGAAGGAGCGCGTGGACCTCTATTTCGAACAGGCCCGGCTCTTCACGGAGATGGTGCGCGAACACACGACGGTCGACGCCAATGTGATCGTCACGGACCTGCGCGGCGTCTCCCCGATCTACACCGGCAACCGCTTCCTGATCTACAGCCTCTATCCGGACCAGAACGTCTCGGTCTGGATCGTCGACGGCAAGCAGAAACAGAACGTAGCCGTCGCCTGCGGCTACAGCATCCTGAACCGCACCTGCGGCGTCGACATCGGCAACCTGATGCTGCGGCACGGAGGAGGCGGACACAGAATGGTGGGTACGTGCCAGATTCCGTACGACGAGGCGGATTCCCACATCCGGGAGATCGTCGAGACGCTCAAGGGATAACCAAAAGACCGGGAGGGCCTTGCCGGGCCGTCCCGGTCCTCTTCCATTTCGAAAAAGCCCCGACTTCGCGGCCCGATCAGGGCTTCTCTCCCAGGTACCGCTCCAGAATCTCCCTGAGAGCCCAATGTTCTATAGGTTTCGTGAGGAAATCGTCCATGCCGCTTTCGAACGCGGCATCCATTGTTCCTTGAAACGTATCCCCCGTCAGCGCGACGATCGGCGTCGTACCGCCCTTTGCGCTCTCCAGTGCGCGGATCTCCCTGGCTGCCTGAAAACCGTCCTTTCGCGGCATCTGGAGGTCCATCAGGACGAGATCGGGTTCATGCTTCAGGAAAAGCTCAACGCCTTCCGCGCCGTCGGCGGCCTCGAAAGCGATCGCATCGGGAAGAAGCTTCAGGGCGATCAGCCGCAGCAACCTCCGGTTCAGTCTCTGATCCTCGACGATCAGCAAGACGGGCGTCTTCTCCGTCCGAATCGGAATGAAAAGCTCTTCCGATGGCCCCATATCAAGAGCATCTCCGACATCAGCGGCCGAAGTCCCGGTTTCGAACGCCGCACGGAGCGTGAAGAAGAAGCGGCTACCCTCGCCGGGAGCGCTCTCAAGTTCCAGCTCGCTCCCCATCATCTTCAGCAGCGTCTCGCAGATCGTCAATCCCAGTCCGGTCCCGCCGAAGAGTCTTGTCGTGGACGCATCCGCCTGAGAAAAGGGCTCGAAGATCCTTTTCCGGACCTTCTCGTCGATACCGATGCCGGTGTCCTTCACCGAGAAGGTGAAGGCGCCGTTTCCGTCCTCTGTATCGCTGAAATCCACTGAGAGTTCGACGGACCCTTTGTGGGTGAACTTGACGGCGTTCGCCAGCAGATTGACCAGCACTTGCTTGACCCGGACGGAATCCAGATATACGCAGCGCGGATCCGAGTCCTCCAGCTTCAGGTTCAGGTGCAGTTTCTTCCGCTCGGCCCCGCTCCGGACGACCTGCAATGCCTGCCGCAGTAGCTCGGGAAGGTCCGTCAGCACACTCTCCAGCTCCAGCCGTCCGGACTCGATCTTCGAGATATCCAGCACGTTGCCGATGACCTCGAGGAGCGACTGCGCCGATACCGCGGCGCAATCCAGATATTCGCGCTGCACGCGATCCAGCTTTGTTTGAGCCAGAAGCTCCAGAAAACCGGTCACGCCGTTGAGCGGCGTACGCAGCTCGTGGCTGGTGTTCGCCAGGAAGGCGCTCTTCGCCCGATTGGCGGCCTCCGCCTGCCGCCCAAGCCATTCGGCGTTCTCCTTCGCCGCGCGGAGCGTCTCTTCCATCCGTCTGCGCTCGGAGATGTCGCGCGATGTGAAGAGCAGCTCCCTCGCTGATCCCTCCCCGTCGAGAAGCACCTTTCCGACGGTCTCGAGCCAGATGTAGGAGCCATCGGCGCAACGGCACCGGTATTCGACTCGCTTGGAGGATTTTCGTTCGAGCATCTCCCTGAAGGGAGGCAGCAGGGAGGAGAGGTCGTCGGGGTGCACCAGTTCGAAGACGTTGCTGCCGGGCAGCGAATCGAGCTCATACCCCAGTATGGAATGGGAAGTACCCACGAACGTGAAGTTGCCCTCGAGATCGGTCAAGGCTATCAGTTCCGAAATGTTGTCGATGATATTTCGAAACAGATCCCTCTCCTTATCCAGCTCTTTTTCTATTGCAATCACTTCTACAATCACTTCTCCTTGGGAGCACTTCCGGAATCGTTTCTATACACTCTCTTTTTCTTCGAGCGGGGAAAACGAGTACGTCGACATACTTTGCGTGGAGTTTAGGAAGTAATTATATCAAAATAGATAAGAAACACAACGTCAGACATTAGATCTAAATCCGCAGGCAGAGGAGGCGTCACCGGTGCTCTCTGGGGCCGACGGAGCAAAAAAAGCTCCTCCCCCTAGGCCTCCGTTCCTCCGGAGGGAGGATCCGGACAAGAAGACCGAAAAAGGGAGGAGCAACTTCGTCTTTTTTTTGGTGGAGACGTTCCATCACGTATCCGTCCGTATCCTCTCCCCCGGTCCGGAAAGAAGATATTCGGAGCGCCCGTCACGGAAGACTCTCACCGATCCTTCCACAGGATAGTTCCCCTTCAGAATGTACGGAAGGAGCCGCAGATAGGTAGGGTGCATATCCTCCATCGTCATGCTTTCGTCGATGTCGGCCCATTCCACCGTCCCCTCGTCGCCGCTCCGCGCCTCGCCCTCGAAATCCCTCGAGAGAAAGTAGACGGAAAGGTACTCCATTTCCTGCCCCTCCACCATCGCGTGAAGCATTCCCGCGTACTCCGTGCTGCGGAGGGTGTACCCGGTCTCCTCGAGTATTTCTCTCGCAACGGCTTGCCTGAGTGTCTCGCCGGGCCTCTTGCGCCCGCCGGGAACGGTGCGCTGCCCCCTGTAGGGTTCATTCGCCCTGCGGATGAGCAGCACCCGGTTTCCCCGCACCAGGTAGCCGAAGACGATCAGAGCGGTGTAGGCGCTCTCCTTCCAGGATTCCATCTCGCACATCCTTTCTCTTTTTCGTCCGTATTCCGCAAACTTTTCACTCTCGTTACAATAGCACACTTCTTCAAAGAAAAACAGAATAAGGTTTTTCGATCAATTCTATCAGGAGCGCCAAAAATTCAGCCGCGGGCGCCCCGTCGATAATCCGGTGATCATGGGCCAGCGAGAGCGCCGCCATAGGCCGCACCACCACCTGCCCGTCCATCGCGACCGGCATCTCCTTCGTCCTGCCGACGCCGAGAATGGCCGACTCCGGCTGGTTGATGACCGGCGTGAAGAACTCCGTGGACCGGTATCCTCCGAGGTTGGTCAGGGTAAAGGTTCCACCCGAAATTTCTTCCAGCGAAAGCGTGTTCTCCCGGGCCTTCCCGGCGAGCTCTCTCATCTCCCGGCTGATCCTCGACAGGCTCTTCTCGTCGGCGTTCCGGATCACCGGGACGATCAGACCGCCCTCCAGCGCCACGGCGACGCCGATGTTGATATCCCTGAACGCGACGACGCTTCCCCCGCGGAGGGAGACGTTCATGAAGCGCTTGCGCCGGAGCGCGGTAGCCGTAATCTTCACCAGCATATCGGTGACGGTGATCCGCTCTTCCTTCTCCAGCGTCTCGTTGAGAGAGGTCCGAAGGTCCAACAGGGCCTTCGCGTCCGCCCAGGCATGGTGGGTCACCTTCGGCGCGAGCGTCCAGCTGCTCTGCATCCGGTCGCCGATGATCTTCCGGACGCCGGAGTAGGGAGTCTCGTCGAAAAGACCGGCGGGAGCGGATTCGACAACAGCATGACCGTCGGGCTGCAGCGCTGCGGAGGAAGGCGATACGGCGGAAACTTTCAGCGCCGCCTCCACGTCCTCCTTCGTGATTCGGCCGTCCGGGCCGCTTCCCTTCAACCGCGTATAGTCCAGGTCATGTTCCTGGGCGATCTTTCTCGCTACGGGGGAGATTCGGATGTTGGCGGGGCGGTCGGACGGGAAGCCGGACGCGGCGCCCCCGGCCCGCGACTCGTTCGCGGAGAGAACCGGCGCGGCCCCGGGCACTGCCTGCGCCGCCGCATTTTCCGCGGAAGACGGGACAGTCGTATCTCCCGGCAAATGCTGAGGTGCCGCGGAAGGCAGCATCTCGTTCTCCTCTCCCACGTACCCCATCACCCCTCCTATGGGAAGCGACGTTCCTTCGGGAGCGGCGATCCGGAGGAGGACTCCGTCGAACGGAGACTCCACGAGATTAGTGATCTTCTCCGTCAGGACCTCCACCAGCCCCTCTCCCTTCCGCACCCTTTCCCCTTCCCGCTTGAGCCACTTTCCGACGGTGCCGGCCGTCATGGTCAAGCCCATCTTCGGCATCACAATTTCGAGAGCCATCTCAACACCTCTCTTCGGCAATTTCGCGTCATAAAAAACCGGGGCGGATTCGGAAACACGCCGCCCCGGACCTTCGCGCAGCATTTCGCTACAAACGGGCTAGACGCCTCAGGCAATCCCGGTCTTGAAAAAAACCCGCTCCGGTCGCCCACTTCAGCGCGGCCGGAACATCCACGACGCGCGGGCCGTCCCGATCCAGGCGGATAGAGGCCGAGTCGCCTTCGTGCAGATCGACCTCCCGCTCTCCGTCGAGCGCGATGATGCTCGGAACCGGAAGGACGGGAACCTCCGTTCCCGGTTCGATATTCCGGAACGAATCCACCCCCACGGGAAGAAAGAGCCCCGGAGCTATCGGGGCGAAAATATCCGAGCGGGAAGCGTCGAAGCGCAGGAATCCTCCGTGAGGATCCTCCGGAGTAATCGGCGAGAGATTGCCGACGACGGACGCCACTCCTATGTTGTGCGGTTCGCCCCTTGTCACCATGCAGCATCGCATGTTCTCCACCTCCCACATCGCTCGGCTGCCGATGAATCGGCTCTGCAGCACCACCGCGTCGATGAGGGCGATGTCGGCCTCCTCCCCGTTTTTGAAGATCGTGAGCTTCTTGCTCCGCCGCACCGTGCACTCATCTCCGCAGCCTATCGCCGTCACGCCGGCGGCGAGTCCAGCCGTCGTCCCCTCGATCAGCAGCGGAAAGACGTTGTTCGTTCCCGTGGAGACGGGCATCAGCGGGATCTCGCGGCACCCTTTCGCCACCATCCGGTTCGTCCCGTCCCCTCCCAGCGTGACGATGCAGCCGCATCCGGCAGCGCAGAGGATTTCCGCAGCCCTCTGTGAGTCGATCTGCGTGCCGGTGAGCGGCATGTCGAGCATCTCGACGGCGAGGCGCAGGGGGCGGTCCGAGCGCACTCCTTCCGCCGCCCTGCGGACGATGCCGTAATAGTCCGGCATTGCCAGGACCCGCTCGATGCCGAGCGCATCCAGCGCCAGCAGGATCCGCCGGACGATGTTCACCTTCTCCTGGTTGTCGAAGACCGTGCCGTAGGCGACCAGGCGCCGGATGTCCTTTCCCGACGCGG
>CAYRPJ010000070.1:0-15634 GCA_964426245.1 uncultured Synergistaceae bacterium | reverse complement strand
GAGTCCGGCACCTCCGCGAAACGCGTTGTCGCGACATTCTTGTTGTAATAGAACATCAGCGACGTCTTGATCTCGTTGTGCAAGCCCAAGCCGTCCCGAACCAGGAAGACGATGTCGTCGCGCCCGAACTGCCCGGCCACACGGTCCAGCGACTCCCGTACTCCGCTCACCTCCCGCCTCCCAAGCTGCGTCGCGCTGAACGAGACCGAGTACACCATCGAAAAAAACAGCAGGACCGACACCGTCAGCTTCCCGTACGTCCATCCGCGAAATCCCATCGGACCTCGGGGCAGAAGCGGCCCCTCCCACGCGTAGAGAACCGCGAACAGGACCGTGTACGGCAGCACCTCGCTCAGAATGTACCGGGCGTAGTAGTACTGGTACGGGATCGTCCACTGCAGCAGAAGAATATACCCCCAGAAGGAGAGCAGAAAGAAGAGCAGCGCTCCCCGCACCGCGTCCCGGTTCCTCTTCCTCAGGAGCGACGCCAGAAAGAGCACGAACAGAAACGGAGAGAGATACTGCACCGTCACCCAGAAGCTCGCCCGCTTGACCGACTCCAGCCCCTGCGCGGCCATACCCCACCTCTGCCCTATCCACGAGTGCTCCTCGTACGCCGGAGTGAACGCAAGAGTATATATCCTGTAGCCTCCGGCCGCGAAGAGCAGCATGAAGAGCCACGCGGCGCGGTCGTTCAACCAGGAGAACAACCTCCTCCACATCTCCCGGACGAACGGAAGCTTCCCGGACGCGAAAAGCACAGCCCCCAGGACGAGCAGCTGCGGAAGCAGCGACTCCCAGCTCCCCCCAAGAAGGCGGCTGAACGATTTCCGCAGCATCTCCCGCGTGTAGGGGAACGAAAAGCGCAGCCCCTGCAGCAGAGAGAGCGCGCACAGCCCGCATACGGCCGCGACGTACCACAGCAGCATCCTCCTCCTCCGATCGGGCAGAGGATGCACAAGCGCCAGAAACCCGAGAAAGAGAAAGAAGGGAACGTACATGAAACCGGAGATGCGCGTGAAGAAGAGCCCCGCCATCGAAGCGGCCGAGATCGCCAGGTTCGCCGCCTGCCCGGCCGGGCTGTCCTCCCCCCTCTTCCAGAAACGCGCCAGAAAATAGAACCCGCCCGCGCTGAAGAAGAGCGCAACGTTCTCCGTCACCGGAAACTTCGAAAAGAAGGCGTGCAGCGGACTGAACGCCAGCAGCAGGCCGACGGCCATCGCCTTCGTTTTGCTGCCCGAGATCTCGTACGTCAGCAGATAGAGCGCGACCACCGAGCCGATGCTCAGCAGCACCAGCGACCAGACCATGTTGCCCATTCCGAACAGCCACCCCGCGACCGCCATCAGCAGTGGATGCAGATGGAAGAACTGGAAGACGTACTCCGATTTCTGTAAGTTCCTGATGTACACACCGGGAAGAAAATTACCCTCCGCCTCATTCCGCACGACAACTCCCGAAGTGTGATTATCATCCGTGTACGCCTTTATCGCAGTCCGGTCCCGGAGCCTCTCGGGAATGGCGTCCCTTATGAAGGGGCCTCCCTCTCGGCTGTAATACGCGGCCATGTTGACGTAGACCCCCTGGTCCTGCCCTCCCAGGAGGTAGAGAAACGGCTCCGCCCGGAAGATCAGGCAGCAGAGAATCAGCAGCAGGATCTCTTTCCAATGGCCGCCCCCGACGGACCGGGGCGAAAATCTCCGAAGAAGCAGCTCGATCAGCACGGCGAAAAACAATCCGGCGAACAAGGCGACCGAAGGGATAAAAACGCCGCAGTAGAATGTTCCGAGTGCAACGGCGCTTACCGAGAGAACGGACAAAAGAAAGAACCTGAATCCCCCTGCAATCATCGCTCCCCCCTCCGCCGCGGTATCCGTCCGCTCCGTATCGAACAGGCATTTCCGGCGTCCGTCCGGGACCACGTACCCCGAACTCCGCATCCCGGAGAAGCACCGTCCCCAAAAACATATCCGACAAAAACGCAAGCACGCAGACCACATATATTCATGAAGAACGCCACCTTTTCGGAGATCATCCATTTCCCTGATGCATGCTATTAAAACGCAACGGGATCTTTTTTACAACCGGTTTCAGCCCCGGCATTTTCATCCGGTGAGAGCGTCGCCCCTCCCCTTCACCCGTGCCGCTACTCCGCGGAGACGGCGGCACTCCCCGCACCGGCGCTTCCGGCGCCCGCAAACTGCTCCCGATCCAGGCGGTATAAGAGCAGCACCGCACTCCGATGGCTCGTTCCGGAAGGAATCGCAGTCCTCGTATATGTGAACCGGAAATCGTTGTAGGAGAATGTGCCGACGTAGCGCCAAGCGGCATCGACCGCATCTCTTTTCTGCGTCAGCAGAAAAACCCCGTCATAGGCTGCCACCGCCGCCCTCAGTAGATTGCGCGGAACATTCAGACCGCCTACGGTCGCTATATTTCCGCCGTAGTAGAACGTCAGCGGCGTCTTGATGTCGCTGTACAACCCGAAGCCGTCCCGCACCAGGAACACGATGTCGTCACGTCCCAACTGCCCGGCCACACGGTCCAGCGACTCGCGTACTCCCCCGGCCTCCCGCCTCCCAAGCTGCGTCGCGCTGAACGAGACCGAGTACACCATCGAAAAAAACAGCAGGACCGACACCGTCAGCTTCCCGTACGTCCATCCGCGAAATCCCATCGGACCTCGGGGCAGAAGCGGCCCCTCCCACGCGTAGAGAACCGCGAACAGGACCGTGTACGGCAGCACCTCGCTCAGAATGTACCGGGCGTAGTAGTACTGGTACGGGATCGTCCACTGCAGCAGAAGAATATACCCCCAGAAGGAGAGCAGAAAGAAGAGCAGCGCTCCCCGCACCGCGTCCCGGTTCCTCTTCCTCAGGAGCGACGCCAGAAAGAGCACGAACAGAAACGGAGAGAGATACTGCACCGTCACCCAGAAGCTCGCCCGCTTGACCGACTCCAGCCCCTGCGCGGCCATACCCCACCTCTGCCCTATCCACGAGTGCTCCTCGTACGCCGGAGTGAACGCAAGAGTATATATCCTGTAGCCTCCGGCCGCGAAGAGCAGCATGAAGAGCCACGCGGCGCGGTCGTTCAACCAGGAGAACAACCTCCTCCACATCTCCCGGACGAACGGAAGCTTCCCGGACGCGAAAAGCACAGCCCCCAGGACGAGCAGCTGCGGAAGCAGCGACTCCCAGCTCCCCCCAAGAAGGCGGCTGAACGATTTCCGCAGCATCTCCCGCGTGTAGGGGAACGAAAAGCGCAGCCCCTGCAGCAGAGAGAGCGCGCACAGCCCGCATACGGCCGCGACGTACCACAGCAGCATCCTCCTCCTCCGATCGGGCAGAGGATGCACAAGCGCCAGAAACCCGAGAAAGAGAAAGAAGGGAACGTACATGAAACCGGAGATGCGCGTGAAGAAGAGCCCCGCCATCGAAGCGGCCGAGATCGCCAGGTTCGCCGCCTGCCCGGCCGGGCTGTCCTCCCCCCTCTTCCAGAAACGCGCCAGAAAATAGAACCCGCCCGCGCTGAAGAAGAGCGCAACGTTCTCCGTCACCGGAAACTTCGAAAAGAAGGCGTGCAGCGGACTGAACGCCAGCAGCAGGCCGACGGCCATCGCCTTCGTTTTGCTGCCCGAGATCTCGTACGTCAGCAGATAGAGCGCGACCACCGAGCCGATGCTCAGCAGCACCAGCGACCAGACCATGTTGCCCATTCCGAACAGCCACCCCGCGACCGCCATCAGCAGTGGATGCAGATGGAAGAACTGGAAGACGTACTCCGATTTCTGTAAGTTCCTGATGTACACACCGGGAAGAAAATTACCCTCCGCCTTCCCCTCCGTTCGATTTTGAGGAATAAACGCCACCTGATTGTAAGCCGCATATACAGCAGCCGCATCCCTGTCTCCCATCCGCAAAGGAACCGGATCCTCTATGAACGGCCTTCCCTCGCGGCTGTAATACGCGGCCATGTTGACGTAGACCCCCTGGTCCTGCCCTCCAAGAAGATAGAGATAGGGTTCCGCCCGGAAGATCAGGCAGCAGAGAATCAGCAGCAGGATCTCTTTCCAATGGACGCCCCCGCCGGCTCGCGGCGAAACTCTCCGAAGAATCAGCTCGATCAGCACGGCGAAAAGCATTCCGACGCAAAAGGCGACCGAAGGGACAAAGACTTCGGAGTAGAACGTTCCGAGCGAGACGGCGCTTACCGAGAGAACGGATACAATAAAAAAACGAAAGCTTGGAAATACCATGAAACCATCCCCCGCGACGGAAGCGCGATCGCGTCGCGCTCCCGGAGGGCTCGGGAAAAATTTTATCATCGGAGATGACCACCTTGTCGACATCGATGCATCCAGTCGCTGCAAGTCATTAAAGCGCAAAACACCGTTCTTTTCAAGCTCCGGCTTGATAAAAACAACAACTTTCCGGTTTTTATGGTATTATTGCTAGCGGTTTCGATCATCCGGAAACAGATAATCTCGGAGCGGGCACTCCCAAAACAAAAACGAATCCCCCGGAAATCTCGTTGACCGGGCATTTTATAACGTTTATTCAACAGCACCTGACCGAACAGACTATCCCCAAGAGCCCGATTGAGGCGAAGTCGATTGGAGAAACCGATTTATGTACATAACCTTTCTCATAGCCTTTCTGCTCTGCATGATCACAACGCCTTTAGCCCGTGCACTGGCCCTCCTCTTCGACATAGTCGACAGCCCCGACACGGACGTGAAATCTCACAAAAAACCCGTCGCCTACCTCGGCGGCGGCGCTATCTTCGTCTCTACGCTCCCGGCATTTCTCGTCGCGCTCCGGCTCTACGGATACCCCGTCAGCCCGGTTCTCTTCGGAATCCTTGCCGGGTGCACGGGGATGATCTGTCTCGGCTTACTGGACGATATTCTTGTTCTCAAGCCGATCACGAAATTCGCGTTTCAGATCCTGATAGCGGCATACTCCGCCTCGCTGGGCGTCAAGACCAACTTGTTCGGCATACAGGCTCTCGACTACGCCTTCACCCTGTTCTGGCTCGTCGGAATGTCGAACGCGATGAACCTGATCGACATCATGGACGGGCTTTCCGCCGGTGTCACCCTGCTGGCCGCTACGACCTTCGCATTCATCTTCCGCATCGACCAGAACTTCACGCTCTCCATGCTGATGGTGGCGCTGATGGGGGCCTGTCTTGGCTTCTTGAGGTACAATTTCAACCCCGCCCGGATCTTCATGGGGGATATGGGCAGCCTCTTCCTGGGCTACCTCCTGGCCGCGGTCCCGGTAACCGGACTCTGGCAGGACGGCTTCAACGCGGCGGTTCACGTGCCACTGCTGGCGCTCTTCATCCCGATATTCGAAACGTGCTTCCTCTTCGTCGTCCGGATACGGGCCGGGAAATCTCCCTTCCAGGGGAGCAAGGATCACTTCGCGCTTCGAATGGTCAGGCGTGGCATGAGCGTCACGGAGACGGTCTTTTTCACATACTATGTCGGGGCGGGATTCGGCGTGCTCGCGCTGCTGGCCTACCTTGAGCGATTTGTTTTCGCCGGCCTCGCCGCCGCGTTCCTCTTCACCGTCGTCTTCGTCATAAAGCTGCTCTCGAGCGAAGACTCGTACTTCCTCCAATTCCGGCGGCGCCGCGGCCCGTGATCCCCACAACGGAGGTGCGATAGCGGAATGATCACAGTCATAGGAGCGGGCATCGCAGGGCTCTCCTTCGCGAAAGCGCTGGAAGGAGGGAACGTCGTCATCCTCGAACAGGACAGCCGGATCGGCGGCAAGGCGGCGACCTACAAAATCAACACTCCTCACGGCGTCTTCACGTTCGACATCGGAGGTCACTGGTTCCATCGCCGGCACCACCCCGAAGTGCTTCCCCTCCTTGGCGGTCTCCGCTTACAGGAACATGTCCGGTATGCCTTCGTTCATCTCGACGGAACGAAAATTCCCTTTCCCGTTCAGCAGCACTACGCCTCGCTCGGCGACAAGGAACTCGTCCGCCGGATAGACGATGAACTCCAATCAATACGATCCTCCATGCCGTCCGCCTTTCGAAACTATGACGACATGCTTCGAAAATCGTACGGACGGACGCTCTACGAAAAATTCTTCAAACCGTACAACAGCAAAATGTACGGAATAAACGACCTGCAGGAGATACGTCTCGGAGGATACGAAGGGGTTCGCAACGTTCGACTCGACAAGAGCACGCAGGGGTACAACCCCACATTCCTCTACCCGCCCGGTGACACCGGCGCGATCGGCATTCCGCTGGCGCTGGGCGAAGGACTTCCCATACAGCACACCGTAAAGGTGCAGAGCATACGCCTTGACAACCGTTCCATGACGGCAGGCGGAAAAAAATCTCACTGGGACCGCATCGTCTCCACCATGCCGCTCCGGGAGCTGGTGGACATCATCGAGGACGCCGGCCCCGCCATCAAGGAAGCGGCACGCGAACTGAAGGCGAGCCGCGGCATGATCCTCAACCTCGGCATCCGGAAAAAACCGGCGAACAGCGGCATATCGTGGATGTATATTCCGGATATGAAATACCGCTTCTACAGGATCGGATTCTACAGCAACGTCGAACCGGCGCTGGCGCCCGAGGGATTCGACGCCGTCTACGTGGAGTGCTCTCCGCTGTTCTTCTCCGACGAGAATGAAGCCCGCGCACTCCTGCCGCACATCGCCGACGACCTGGCGGAACTCGGCATCATCGACAGCCCAGAAGACATCGTCGTCTCCGACGCGGTATATCTTCCGCTCAACTACTGCCTCCCCGCCCCGGAAACGACGAGCCTCATCCGCTCATACCTCGAGCGGCACGGCATCTACAGCATCGGGCGATACGGCTCCTGGCACTGGTCGAGCCAGCACGAGGACATGAAACAGGCGATGGACCTCGCCCGGCGAATAGAAAAAGACGATTCCCGAAATGGCCTGAGGCAGCGATGACATCCGACGGACACCCGGAGCAGGACTTCACCTTTCTCCGTTCGAAAAAAATCGTCTACCTCGTCAACTGGGACGGCTTCTTTCTCTCCCACCGACTTCCTCTGGCGCGTGCGGCCCGGGACGCAGGGGCGGAAGTCTTCGTGGCAGCCGAAGATACGGGCAGAGGAGAGCGGATCGAACGCGAAGGGCTGCGCTTCATCCCGATCCCCTTTTCACGCCAGGGAACCAACCCGTTCCGCGAAGCGGGAACACTCCTCGCCGTTCGCCGTTTTCTTCACCGCATCCGGCCGGACCTGCTGCACAATGTCTCCACAAAACCGGTCCTCTACGGCTCGCTGATCTCGCGCATCTCCGGCTCATGGCCCGTGGTGAACGCGCTCAGCGGCCTCGGCTACCTTTTCTCCGGAGGAAGAAAGGCGTCGTTTCTCCGAAAAGCCCTCTCGCCGCTCTACAGGGCGGCATTGAACACCCCAAGGAGCATCGCGATCTTCCAGAACCCCTTCGACAAAAACGCCATGATACAGGCCGGTTTCTTGACGGAGGAACGTACAGTCCTCATCCGGGGCTCCGGCGTCGACTGCTCTCTTTTCCGCCCCGCTCCATTTCCGGACAGACCGGTCGTCATGCTCCCGTCGAGGATGCTCCGTGACAAGGGAATCGGCGAGTTCGTTCAATCCGCCGATCTGCTGCACTCCCGCTTTCCCGGCGTCCGCTTCATCCTCGTCGGGGCCGCCGGCTACGAGAACCCGACGGCGATCGACGCAAAACAACTCGGAGAATGGACATCCTCCAGGCCGTACCTCGAATGGTGGGGCGACAATCCTCCGGATGCCATGCACGAGATCATCCCCCTGGCATCCATCGTCGCGCTCCCGACCTACTATCCGGAGGGACTGCCCAAGTGCCTCCTCGAAGGAGCGGCATGCGCCAGGCCACTCGTTGCGACCGATATACCGGCATGCCGGGAGATCGTGAAAGACGGCGTCAACGGCATCCTCGTACCGCCGCGGGATCCGGTAAGGCTCGCGGAGGCGCTTGCGTTCCTTCTCGAAAATCCGGCGATAATGATCCGCTATGGAGAGCGGGGCTGTACGATCGCGTGCGACGAGTTCGCAGTGGAAATCGTCATCGGGCAGACATTTGCCCAGTACGAGCGAATGCTCGGGAGGGAAAGGAGGCTATTCTGAATGGACATAGGAAACAGGATCGGAAAAACTGTGCACATCAAACATGTCATCACTGCAATCGCAGCAGTCAGCATCTTGAAAGCGGTTGCCGCAGCCGTTCTCCTAACATACGGACACGACATCTTCGCAGGAGGAAACGACAGCTATGAATACGATCTCTACGCCCGAGGCCTTTCCGCCAACCTCCCGCCGAATTTCTGGTCAAGCATTCTAAGATGGCTGCATTCAGTCGGTCTTTACAGCCGAAGAGGAATCAGCCTCGTTCTTATGTCGCTCAGTTTTTTCTTTATTCCGTACCTTACCGCACGCATCAGCTCAGTACCCTCTGCCGGGCGTAATGAACGGACCTTCTGGATCGCATTTCTGCTGACATCGATGTATCCGACACTCTTCTATTTCAGCCTGGATCTTTACAGGGACGTTTTCATGCTCTTCTGTTTCCTTATCGCAGTATGGCCGGTAAAACTCTTTTTCGAGAGCAAGACAAAACCGACACGGCGCAACGCTGCGCTCCTCCTCCTCTTCACAGGCCTTTGTTTCCTGCTCTATTTACTGCGTTTTTATTTAGGGCTCACGCTCTTTATCTCTCTGTTTCTCTGCAGCTTCTTTTCTTTTTCGCGCCATTCCGTTCTCCTCTGGTGCACCGCTTTCCTTCTGCTCCTCTGGGCTCTCGCCGCCGCAGGAGGCCTGGACCGCCTTTTTGAATTCAGGCTGTACCTTCAAACCATTCCCGCCAACACAAAAACCGGGATCTTGTTCGACAATATTCTCTTCTTCCCGGTTTCTTTTTTTAAAAGCGCGCTCACGCAGCTGTTCAGTTTCTTCTTCGTCAACATCACGACCACGATAACGTTTCTTCTCGAGGGGCTTCCTTTTACGCTGGCCTTTGCGTATCTCCTGAAGAACAGGCGTTATGCCGACAAATTCGTTGACTTTCTCGTCGTCTTCTTCTGCGTTTACGGATCATTCTGGCTCATCGGCATGGACAACGTGGGTTCCGCAGTCCGCTACAGGATCTTCAACTACATTCCCGTCCTTATCTCCTGCATGATCGTCTTCCAGAGAAAAGAGGCTATCGAAAACACTCCGGAATGAGGTCAAGATGCGCCTCCACAGCCTTGTCGACAGTGAATTCCATCGCCCGGCTCCGCACATCGGGATACTTCCCGGCGGCGAGGCTTTCCTCCATCGCCGCCGCCAGCGCATCGGCATCCCCGACCGGAACCAGCCTGCCCCAACGACCTTCCTCCAATATCTCCGAAGGGCCGGAAGGGCAGTCCGTCGACACCGCAGGCACACCGCATGCCATCGCCTCGACAAGGACATTCCCGAACCCCTCCCACGCGGAGGAGAGCACAAAGAGATCGGCCTTTTTCATCCAGGCGAAAGGATTGTCGACAAAACCCGGCATAAAAACGTCGTCGTCAAGATGAAGCTCGTGAACCATCCTCTCTATCGCGCCTCTCTCCTCACCTTCGCCGAGGATCAGGAGCCGGCAGGGACGTTTTTTTCGCAATCCGGCGAACGCACGGACCAGCGTGGGATAGTCCTTCTGGACGGAAAGACGTCCCACCGCCAGAATCAGCGGCAATCCTCGATCTGCAAGAAACGGCATGTTCACGGGCTCTTCGGCCTTTCGAAAAAGGTCCTCGTCAACGATCGGATTGTACACGCACTGAATTTTCGACCATTTCACATGCCTGTTCCGCTGCAGATCGACCGCAACGCCCCGGGAGACCGCGATCACACGATCGGCGAAACGATACGCCCATGATGCCGCCCTGTACTGAAGGCGTTTCAGCAAAGAGCGCTCGTTTGCAAGGAGGCTGCCAAGGTTGCATTCAACCCGGGCAAGCAAACGCACGTCGCTCCCGGAGAGAAATTTCGCGGCAAGTGCATACACGTTCTCCCTGTGCAGCGAGGATATCATCGCACACGGTCTTTCCCTGCGCAGATAGCCGACAAGCCGCGGAAGAGCCCGCAGTACGGACCTCCCCCCCAGATCCACGATCCGCACCTCTCCGGGAAGCATGGAGAGGTACGGTCCCTTCACCTCCAGCAGAAGAAAATCGACGGAAAATCCTCTCGCGACGAATCCACGGGCAAGATGCACCAGGACCTTTTCCGCCCCGCCGCCGCACAGCCACCCGATGAACAGCGCAATTGCCGGCTTTTCGCAGCGTTCATTCACACCGGACACACTCCTTGTTCATTCTCTTCAGACATTCCTCAAACAGGTATCGAACCTCCGGAAGCGGACTATCTGAAAAAGTCAATAAGCCGCCTCGTATTCCTCTCCCCCAACATTTTTTTCAAAATCGAACGAAGAAAAGGCTTCGCAGCATATCTCACCTTCGCCGCGAACGAACACCGCAGGCTCAAGTCCTTCAGAACAGCCAGCTGTTCACGCACCACATTCATTCCGCCCGTCGTGCTGATTCCCCTCGCGGTAACCCTGTTGACGGTGCGCGGAATATGTGTCCAGGGTGATTTGTGAATACATAAGGCGTTCAGAATAAACTTCGTGTCGGCGGCGATACGGAACTTCTCGTCGAACCGTCCGAACTGCGAAAAAAGCGACCTGTGATGGAACACGGACGGATGAGGAGGAATTCCGGGAACGATATCGAAAAAAGACTGCCGGCATATCCTCCGGGGATCGACCCTCCGGTGCTCAAGCTCTGTGTAACTCTCTTCCTTCACGAGGAGAACATCCCCGTACACGATGCCGCCCTGGAGCCCGTTCTTCCCGATAAATTCCGCGACATCGGCGAGCACTTCCGCATCGGCCAGCACGTCGTCCCCTCCGAGGAAAAAAATCCACTCCCCCCGCGCATTCAGCAACGCCTTGTTCCACGCACTGTAGATTCCGGTATCCGGCTCGGAAATCAGCACGGAAAACTGGTCTCTTCGCGAGTGCAGCAGCTCCGCCGTGCCGTCCGTGGACGCTCCGTCCACGACGATATGCTCGCGGCCTTCAAAGGTCTGAACCGCGACGCTTTGAATGCAGCGGCCGATTGTACCCGCCGCGTTCAGCGTCGAGGTGATGATTGAAAAGAAGGGTTTCGAGTTCGCCTGCATAAAATCCACCACTCCTGTTGAGTGTATTTCGGGCAATTTTATTGCTCGCAATACACTTTGTCAAAAAAGAAGTTCGGTTCCCCTACAACCATTCAGAAGCGGTTCAGCGCCCTGCGGCATCCAAAGCTCTCCGGCCTCGACGCCCCCGTAATAACCTGATGCAGCAGCATACAGCGTCAGCATTCCTCGGGCAGCACTCCCTTTTCCCTGTTTTCATGGTATCATTATCGGACTTATAATAGATACCGCCATAAATTCTAACTCTCTGGCACGGTGGAGCAATGTATACGACCTTAAGCAGCCTCAAGATCATACAGTTCGGCATGTTCGCATTTCATACGCTCGTTTTCTGGGCGACAATCTGGACTTTCGACCTGATGTACCAGGAGAGGCTTTTCCTGCTTCCCCAGCATTTCCTGCTGTACTCATCCCAGGTGCTGTGCATCTACGCATTTCGCGGATATGACGTGCGCATCCGGCGCGACATTCATCATACGGTGCTCTCCATCTTCACAGGCGTTCTTTTCGCCGCTCTCGTCACCGTTCCGCTGCTCCTCGTCTTCTATCCCAGGAACAACATGACAAAAGTCACCATGATTCTTCTCTCGGCCGCCACCTTTCTCAGCGCCGCACTCTTTCGAATAGCGGCATCCCATATCCTCCTCAAGCGCGGGCCGCAAAAACAGGTCTACGTCGTCGGCGAACGCGCGGTCTGGGAACCGCTCGTTCAGGAGATTGTCCAAACTCTTCACGGAAAAATCAACATCGCCGGATACATTGTCCATCCTCTTCCGGAGCGTGTCACCTCCCCCTCCGCGAAGCCCCCCGCCTCCATACTCGTCGGGGATCTCCGCGCCTTTGCCGATCCCGGAATGCAACAACGAACCAAAGAAGTTTGTTCTCAGGGAAACGGTGTGGAATACGTTCCGCAGCTCGCCGAGGAGTGCCTTGGGCGCATTCCGCTGCGCCTCGCCCTCACGATGAAGGAATACTACGAAACGGCCTTCGCCATGACCCATCCTGACCCTTCACAGCGAATCCTCGACCTCCTGGTGGCCGTTCCCGGGCTTCTGGCGGCGGGCTTCCTCTCCCTGTTCATCGTTCCCGCCATCGTCCTTGAGTCGGGCTTCCCCGTGATCTTCAGACAACCCCGCATCGGCCTGAACGGAAGAACATTCACCATATACAAATTCCGCACCATGCGCCTCCACCGCCTCAAGGAGGACGCAACTGCGGATTCCGAGGCCTCCCACATCACCCGTACGGGGAAAATCCTGAGAAAACTCCGGCTGGACGAGATCCCGCAGCTTTGGAACGTCCTCAAGGGAGACATGAGCATCGTCGGCCCGAGGCCCGAGATGCTCATCTTCCACCAGCGCTGCTCACAAACGATCCCGTTCTACGAGTACCGGCTGAAACTCAAACCGGGAATCACCGGCTGGGCCCAGGTAAACTACAAGCACACCAGCAGCGAAGAGGACTACGCCCAAAAGACGGAATTCGATCTTTTCTACATAAAAAACCGCTCTCTCCTGCTCGATCTGCAGATCATCCTGCTGACGGCCGAGACGATGCTCGGAATGAGGGGTTCCAGATGAAAAAGCAGTATCTGCGGGACCTTCCCGTTCAATGAAAACAGCGTAGGAGCGGAGAGCGCAATGTGCGGAATATGCGGTTTTTTCGATCTCTCCGGAAGAATTCCGGCAGAAGATTTTCCTTCAATAGCGCGCACCATGGCGGCATCCATGATCCACCGCGGTCCGGACGAAGAGGGAACATGGATCTCTCCTGAACAGGGCATCGCCCTGGGACACAGACGCCTCTCGATCCTTGACCTGACACCGACGGGACGGCAGCCGATGGAATCCTTCTGTGGCCGCTACGTCATCGTTTTGAACGGGGAAATATACAATTTCATAGAAATCCGCCGGAAACTCGAACACTGCGGCGTCCCTTTCCGCGGCCGCTCGGATACGGAAGTCGCGCTCGCCGCAATCTCAACCTGGGGTCTTGAGAAGGCGCTCGAGCATTTCGTCGGCATGTTCGCCTTCGCCCTCTGGGATAAAGAGAACCGAACCCTCTTCCTGGTACGCGACCGCATGGGAGAAAAACCTCTCTACTACGGCAAAGCGGGAAGCACGCTGCTCTTCGCCTCCGAACTGAAAGCGCTGAAGCAGCACCCCGCATGGAGGGGCGACATCGATCGGGACGCGCTCCTCCTCTACTTGCGCTACAGTTACATTCCCGCGCCGTACTCCGTCTACCGGGATATTTTCAAGCTTCCTCCCGCCTCGATACTCGAAGTAAGCGCGGACGATCTTGCCGCAGGCGTTCCCCTGCCCCTTCCGCGCCGGTACTGGTCGTTGCGCGAAACAATGGAGCGGGGCGCCGCCTCTCCCTTCCGGGGGGACGAACATGAAGCCGCCGACCGCCTCGAGGAACTTCTCTCGAACGCGGTCAAGGGTCAGATGATATCCGATGTTCCTCTCGGGGCCTTTCTCTCCGGAGGCGTCGACTCCTCCGCGATCGTCGCCCTCATGCAGAGACAGAACTCTCTTCCGGTAAAGACATTCACCATCGGCTTTCACGAGGCACACTACAACGAGGCCGAACATGCCGGAGCGGTCGCGGCGCACCTCGGAACCGACCACACGGAGCTGTACGTCTCTCCCGAAGAAGCCATGTCGGTCATTCCCCGCCTCCCCGACCTGTACGACGAACCTTTCGCGGACTCCTCCCAGATCCCGACCTTCCTCGTCGCGCAGCTCGCCCGCAGGCACGTCACGGTATGCCTCTCAGGCGACGCCGGCGACGAACTGTTCGCCGGATACAACCGCCATGTCTGGGCCGCCGCTCTCTGGAGGAGAGCGGCTCCCTTTCCGAAACTTCTTCGAAGAGGAGCCGGAAGCGCTCTTTCAATGGTCTCACCGGAGGCGTGGAACACCCTCTACCGGGTTTCCGCTCCCCTTCTCCCCTCAGCGATGCGCCATCGTCACCCGGGAACGAAGCTCCACAAGCTGGCCGAAGCCCTGCGGCGCGCCACCGACAGGGAAAGCCTGTACTCCTCGCTCGTCTCGCGGTGGCAGGAACCGGAATCCGTCGTCCCGGGCGGCCGTGAACCCGGCAACACCGTGCAGCGTCCGGGAACGGAACTTGAGAAATCGGACTTCGTCCGTTGGATGCAGTACCTTGACATGACGACTTACCTTCCCGACGACATCCTCGTCAAGACGGACCGGGCGGCGATGGGGGCAAGCCTGGAATGCCGCGTCCCCTTCCTGGATCATAGGGTCGTCGAATTCGCGGCAACCCTGCCGACATCGTTCAAAATCAGGGGGAAGCAAGGAAAGAAAGTCCTTCGAGACGTCCTCTACAGGCACGTGCCGAAAGAGATCGTCGAGCGGCCCAAAACAGGCTTCGGCATACCCATTGCCGAGTGGCTCCGCGGCCCGTTGAAGGAGTGGGCGGAGCATCTGCTCTCCCCGTCGAGACTGCACGACCAGGGCTTCTTCAGAACGCAGCCTGTCCGCCGAAAATGGCGTGAACACCTCTCCGGAACACGCAGCTTCGAGGAAGAACTCTGGAGCGTGCTGATGTTCCAGGCATGGCTGGAAACGAACGCTCAGCGGGCAACACACCAAGCCACTCACGGCGATCGTTCCCCGGATCTTCGAAGCCTGCGCCCTGATCGTGCCGCCGGGCGCCCTTGACGGAATGATCTCATTCCGGAATAATCCAAGCGTCGGCATCCTGCAACCCTTGAGGCCGAACCGGAAAAAATACGATGCACTTCAGGATGTATCCAATATTGTTCCGTATAGACTGGATGATTTCATATGAACGTATCCGTCGCACTGGCCACTTTCAACGGAGAAAAATTTCTGAAAGAACAGCTTGATTCCATCCTCCCCCAGCTCGGGCCCGACGACGAAATCATCGCCTCCGACGACGGCTCCCGGGACGGCACGATGGAACTTCTTGCCCGTTATACGGATGACCCTAGAATAACGCTCTGCCGGAACCCGGGAAAAGGCCTTGTGAGCAACTTCGAAAACGCGTTGAAACAATGCCGGAACGAAATCGTCTTCTTGTGCGACCAGGACGATATCTGGCTGGCACACAAGGTGCAGACCGTCAGGAACCGTCTCATGACATCGGGAAAAAAACTGGTGCTGCATAACGCTCTGCTCTTCCCCTCGACAGAACACCAGGAAAAGAAAATGCTTATCCAACACATGTATCACGGTATTTTCCTCAATATCATAAAGAGCTGCTACTGGGGGTGCTGCATGGCGTTCACAAAAGAGCTTCTCGACCGCGCCCTGCCTTTCCCCCCTTCCATCCCCACTCATGACCAGTGGATAGGGCTGATCGCGGAGCAACGAAAAGAGACATTCTTTTTGA
>CAYRPJ010000069.1:0-16317 GCA_964426245.1 uncultured Synergistaceae bacterium | reverse complement strand
AGAATATCTTCAGGAAAGTCGGTCTGACTCCCACCGAGGCGATTCGGCTCTTTTACCGGCAGACCATCAACACGGGAGGCATCCCGTTCGGGCTCGTTTTGACGGAAGAAACTCTGGCCGCCATGCGGGAAGCGGAGTCCGGCACGGCGGAAGAACTGTCGCTGGACGATCTGAAGGCCGGGCTGGATGCGATCCGTTAGCGTTAGGCAAACGACGGCATTCAAGCGCGATTTTAAACGGGAGAGCAAGGGCTCGTCGCGACATATCCTCAAAGAGCGTCTCTGGGAGGTCGTCAACGCACTGGCGAACGGGACTCCTCTCGATCCGTCGTATCGGGATCATTCGCTTGGAGGAAACTGGCGCGGACATAGAGAGTGCCACATCGCCCCGGATCTGCTGTTGCTTTATTATCTATCGGAAGATGCTCTTACCCTGGTGCGTCTCGGAAGCCATGCGGAGCTTTTCGGACTGTGAGGACGACGAGATTGTCGGAGCCGAACGAGTCCTCGTAAAAGTACTAAGGCGGAACCGATTTAGAGCAAGACAGCGGCGCGATACACTCTCGTCGGCTTGCAAAGGGGAAGAAGAATGAATATCGTCACCAAGATACGATGTCTGTGTTCATCGGAAGACGAATGGGTGCAGGAAGCGGGACGAGCATTCGGGGATGCGGCGGACGATCTGTTCGATCTTTTTGTCGAGCGAAAGAAACCTTCCCCAGAGTTCAAGTCCCGATTGGCGCGTGTCTTCTCGGATGTGAACAGCGCGCTTGCTGCCTGCGGGATAGAGATAATAGAGGGAGAATCGGAACGCGAGATCGCCGCAGCTTACCTCTCCTACTGCAAAATTATTATCGAGAGCAGAATGTAGGGTTTGTCTTCGCTCGATGATTGCACACCATGTATTTTCCGGACAGAGCAGATGCGGCGACGATAAAAAGGGAAAGGATCAGGATGGCCGGCAGGAGTGTTTTTTCTTCAGCATGATCTCCGAGCCTCCTCGCCGACATGAGGTTGCAAACGAAAATAAAGAGAGCCTTTTCGGTATTGAAGCCCTTTGAGCAGCCCGTCACTCTCCGATTGTTACCGGGCCTCGATCTGCATCGTAGCCCCCTGTGTCATAACTCCACATCCCGCTTCAAGCCGCGAAACGAACGATCTCCAAGTCGGCGCTTGAGTTCACGCCGGCGAGCAGCTCGTCGAGGCGTTCCATAACATCGTCTGAAAGCATGTATTCCCTGCATCCGGAACACTGAATCACCGGGACATCGCGAACGACAATGATAGAGCGCTCGTTGATCTTAAAAGGGAGGTCGGTTTTCATCTCCTGCATCCCGGCTCCGCAAACATGACATTTCATTGTTTTTCCCTCCGTCTCTATTCGCCGGCGCACCGTTCCGGTCATGCTTGGATCGCCTCCTCGAGGCGAAGATATTCCGCTCGTCCGAAATCGGTTTTCTCATCGGCATGCGAATGGTTTTCCTTAAAATAGTCATCATAGTATATCATCGAGGAAAACAGTCTTTCAGATCGAGGGCTGCGCCGCGAAAAGCGGCATTCTCGAAAAACTCGGGAGGAGGAGAAGCGGCGATTGCATCTCCTGCCTTTCTTTTTTTAAGTTTCTTTTTTTAAGTTGCTTTTTATACGGTTGAAAGATATCATCGAAACGTGCTTTCAGGCCTTGTATTTTTCTTTCTCCTACCGGCCTCTCCGTGTGAAACAGATAAAAGAGCGGGAGAAAAGAAAAGTTCTTCCCGGTGGTTCGATGCTTCCGGAGAATACAGGCGGGACGGCGCGATTCAATAAGTGAAAGGGACGAAAGAGGGGCGCCTCGTAGAGGGATACCGGGAATGCGGAACACACACGCGAGTCCCCGGCGGATCCGAGAACTCTCGAGCGGAGCGCGGAATTATCACAATGGGTGGCGAAGAACTCGTTTTTTCGGTATCCGCCCGGCGGGTGTTGAATCAACCATGGATTGAGACGGGCTGTGCGTCTGTTCGAGCGCGTACCTCCGCGCAACGCTCATGTGCCTGACAGGCCGTTGCCGGTCCGTTTCCGAAGCGAATTCAAGGAGCTGATCATTCCTCATGCCGACGAGCTTTGCACCAGGAGCACGCGTCGAGATACGGGACGCGGAGTGGGTCATCCGCAAGGCGGAAATGACGCCGAACGGACAGGCTCTTCATGTGACCGGGCTTTCCGATCCGGTAAAAGACCGGAGCGCCATCTTCCTTTCGGACCTGGAGAAGGTCAGGGTGCTTCGCCCCGAAGACACCGTGCTCGTCCCCGACAGTTTGCCCGCCTTTCGCTCCTCCCTTCTTTTTCTCGAAAGCCTTCTGCGGCGGACCCCGCCCACGGACGAACGGATTCACATAGGACACAGGGGGGCCATGAACCCCGCTCCCTACCAGCTGAATTATGACTGCTGCATGAAGCACAATATTGCTTTCGCGTGAATAAAGGAGCGCTGAAAATATGAAGGAAAAAGCTCTGAAATACCTGCGTCTGGCCCTCGACACTCCTGCTGCGGAATTCCGTCCCTGGCAGTGGGAGTGCATCGAAGCACTTCTCGCGAGAAAACGCCTCCTCGTTGTTCAGCGAACGGGATGGGGAAAGAGCATGGTCTACTTTTTGGGCACGAAGCTGCTGAGGGAGCAGGGCTTCGGGCCGACGCTGCTCGTCTCGCCGCTGCTTTCGCTGATGCGCGACCAGATCAAGGCTGCTGAGAGAATCGGCGTGAAGGCCGAGACGATCAACAGCGCGAATCAGGAGGACTGGCAGCGGATTCAGCTGAGCGTGAACAACGGGGATACCGATATTCTGCTCATTTCACCGGAGCGCCTCTCCAACGACAACTTCCGACAGGATGTCCTTGCCTCAATCGCCGGAACGATAGGGCTGTTCGTAGTGGACGAGGCGCACTGCATTTCCGACTGGGGGCATGACTTCCGCCCCGACTACAGGAGGATTGTCCGCATACTTCAGGCTATGCCGCCCAACGTGCCTGTCCTGGCCACCACAGCAACGGCGAACGATAGAGTTGTCGAGGACGTGAAACAGCAGATAGGAGAGAATACGGAGCTTGTTCGCGGTTCTCTCGCCCGAAAGAGCCTGAGACTGTGCAACATCCCCGCGGAAGGCGCGACTGAGAGAATGGCGTGGCTGGCCGTCAATATCCCGAAGCTCCCCGGAAGCGGCATTGTCTATACCCTCACCAAAAGGGATGCGGAGCGGGTGACGTTGTGGCTGCGACAGAACGGTATCGAAGCCGCGGCCTATCACGCCGGGATGGAGGAACGGGAGGTACTTGAGCGCCGCCTTCTGAACAACGAGGTGAAAGTTCTGGTGGCGACGGTCGCGCTCGGGATGGGATTCGACAAGCCGGATCTGGGCTTTGTCGTCCACTATCAGCGCCCCTCCTCGGTGGTTCACTACTACCAGCAGGTGGGGCGAGCGGGGCGCGCCGTCGACGAGGCGTTCGGAGTCCTCTTCTCCGGCGCGGAGGACGACGCCATCGCCGACTACTTTATTTCTTCCGCGTTTCCTCCTCAGAGCGATATCAATGCCGTGCTCGAGTTTCTACAGGAGTCCTTGGAAGGTTGCTCCAAAGAGGAGCTGGAGATTGGAGTGAACCTGAAAAGAAACCGGATCGAGAAAGTGTTGCGATTGCTTTCCGTAGAATCCCCGTCGCCTATAGTCAAGACCGGCTCGAAATGGGATGCGACGGCAGCCGCCGAAACCTACGTCGTGGACAAGGAGCACGTGAATGCAATCACGGCCATCCGGAGGGCGGAGCAGAAGGAGATGCGCTGCTATATGGAATATACTGGGTGCCTGATGGAGTTTCTCGAAAGATCACTGGACGATCCGCTTCCGCAGCCTTGCGGCAGATGCGTCAACTGCGACTCAGGGCCTTTTCGCTTTGCTCGGTGCGACGAGGAGACTCTCCGGAAAGCGGCTCTCTTTCTCAGGAATGAACAGCATACGATTCTTCCCCGGAAGAAATGGCCGATGGGAAATCCTCTCCCTTCATATGGCTTTTCGGGCAGAATTCCCGAAGGGCTTCAGTTTGCCGAGGGACGCGTACTTTCGCTCTGGGGCGATTCCGGATTGGGGCGGCTTGTCGCGGAAGGGAAGTACACGAGGGAAAGATTCTCAGATGAACTCGTCGATGCCTGCTGCGAGATGATCCGCCTCTGGAAGCCTGAACCTGAGCCGCAGTGGGTGACGTGCGTACCTTCACTGACCAGGCCCGATCTTGTGCCGGACTTCGCGGAGCGTCTCGCCAAGGCGTTGGGTGTTCCCTTCAGCACCTGCATTCAGAAGGTGCGGTCCAATAAACCGCAGAAGGAGATGCAGAACAGCTTTCAGCAGGCCCGGAATCTTGACGGAGTCTTCGAGTTCCCCAGAGAGAAAAAGCCCTATAAACCGTGCCTTTTGGTGGACGACATGGTCGATTCCCGGTGGACCTTTACCGTCCTAGCGGCGCTTTTGAGGATGAACGGAGTGAAGGCGGTCCATCCGCTTGCTCTTGCCCTTACTTCGTCGGGGGACGCCTGAGCCATGACGTATCGTATGAGCGACGACACGAAAGCGATTCTGCTTCTCTGCGGCGTCTTCGGCGACAAGAGCGTCAAACCGCTCTCGCCGGGAGAGTACAACACCGTGGCTCGCTGGCTCGTCGGAGAGAAAAAACGTCCCTTGAACCTTCTGATTCAGGAAGTCGCCGAAGATGCCGCGCAGGGATCCGGAATCGACCGGGCGCGCCTGAAGGCGCTGCTTGGCAGAGGTGTGGCGCTCGGCTTCGCAGTCGAGCAGTGGGAGCGCGGCGGAATCTGGATCGTCAGCCGTGGCGACGCAGATTACCCTGCGCGGTACAAAAAACACCTCAAGGAGAAGGCGCCGCCTCTCCTCTTCGGCGCAGGGGACCGTGCCCTTCTGGAAGGGGGCGGGCTGACGATCGTCGGCTCCCGCAACGTGGACGCGCAAGGGGAGGAGTTCACCCGCACGGTAGCCGAACTCTGCGCCCGGCAGAGAATAGCGGTCGTCTCCGGAGGGGCTAGGGGAGTGGACAGCATCGCCATGGAGAGCGCGCTGCAATCCGGCGGGACCGTCCTCGCCGTGCTCGCCGACAGTCTGCTGAAAAAGAGCCTCCAAAAGACCTCACGAAGCGCTCTTGCTGCCGGAAGGCTGCTTCTGCTGAGTCCGTTCCCCCCCGAGGCCCCTTTCTCGGTTGGCGCGGCGATGGGACGGAACAAGTTGATCTACGCCCTTTCGGATTACGCTCTTGTGATAAGTGCCGAGCACAAAAAAGGAGGAACATGGGCCGGGGCGGAGGAGGAGCTGAAACGGGAGAATTCTCTTTCAGTTTTTGTGCGCATGGAAGGGGATGTTCCCGAGGGGAATAAGAGGCTCTTATCTTTGGGAGCGAAGCCGTGGCCGAATGCCGGGTCCGAAGATGCGCTGCGCGATCTGCTTGGGAAGGTCTCCTCGCCCTCTCGCCCGGCGCCGAATTACGAGACGAAAAGCTTGTTCGAGGATACCGGTGAGCAGGAGTCTGTTGCGAAGACGCCGCGCCCGACGGAGGAGGTCGAAGAAAAGAGCACTGCCGGGAAGCCTGACTTCGCTGAGGAGAGCATCTCTGCCTCTGCTCCGCGGGGCGTTACCGAAAGCGGGCGGGAAGAAGTAATGGCCGAACCCGTCCCGCCAGCTGAAGCTCTCTATTTGGCTGTCTTGCCTCTCTTGCTTCAGGAGATGAGAGAACCTCTCTCTTCCGAAAAACTTGCCGCTCTCTTCAACGTGAGCGTGCCGCAGATCAAAAAGTGGCTGGATCGCGGAGTCGAGGAGCGGAAGCTGCAAAAGAAGAAAGTTGGCAGAGGAATGCGGTACTGCGTAAACGAACCGGACGCTTCTGGATGCGGAGCAGAAGGGTAGGGCCTGTTATATTACGCAGGCATGGTCTTGTTCTTCTGCATACGTTTTTTGAAGGTGCCTTCCGGGGCCGGACTGACAAGGGTGCAATCCTAAGAAAGGGAGCCCCCGGCGCAGAATCGTCTGCCTGTAGAAAAGACGAATCGCCTCGCTCGTCGTCAGACCGAGTGTCGCAAAGATCTTCTCGGCCTCTTTCTTATCCTCGGCCTCCAGCCGGATATTCACGGTAGCATTCGTCACCGCGCTCACCTCTGGACACATTGTATCGCTATATGCGTTACATCGCTAGTATGTTGTTCGAAGATTATGGTCCGTCTTCCAAAACTCAACCTGTTCCTGTCGCCTGTCATTCCGACTCCGGTGGACGATGGGCTTCAGCTCTCACAGATACGCTTCGACGCTGGAGATCGGGCCGATGAAATGAAGTTGGTCGCGAATCTCCGGCCAGAATGGCTGCCCGCTGAACTCATCGTATATACTGCCGATGGGTCCCGGATAGACGTTGAGATTGTAGTGGACGCCCCCGTGCATGAAGCCGGTGACCAGTTCCGGAAGTTCCATCAGAATGTACCGTGTCAGCTGCTCGACATCGGTCTCCTGCAGCCGCCCGATGATCGGCCCAAGATTGCCTCGGGTCAGCCCGGTGAGAAAACTCCGGAAGGGGGTGTTCTCTTCGAATTCCCTTTTGAAGATACGGTAGTTCGGAATGAACCACGTTTCCTCGATGATATCGCACCAGTCCAGGATCTCGACGCTGTCTTGGATTTCCTTCGGAAGCGAATCGAGCGCCGTCCGGATTCGCTCGTGAATTTCGTCCGCCTTCCGGAAGGCTTTCGCTAAAGCCGCCATGGGGGAGCTCCGGTCGAAAATCTGGTTGTTGATGCGCTGAAGAACGTCGACGACCACGACAGCCGTTCGCTGAGCCGACCTCGGCGCCGCCCAGCGGAGAAATTCAGCGATGTACTCCGGAGTGAACGCCTTGTTCTGAATGCTTATGCCAAGATACGCGTTCCACTTCCTCCCGTCGATTTCGGAAGCCGATGTGTTGTAAAAACGCTCGATTCGCATCGGTGGCGCTCCTTTCATTGAAAGGCATTTTCTGTTCCAATTGTGCGGGTATCCCGCGGCCGTCATGAACACGGAACGAAACATCCTACAGCTGACCGGCATGATGCTGGTTCGCGCTTCGCACACTGTCATCATCACGAGTATAATAGCCTGAAATATACAAGCCAACAAGAGCAAGGCTGGAGCATCTTTTCACGGTCGAAGTTCATCGCTTTTCTGCTGTTTTATTTTTCTGCGGTTCACCATACCATGATATAATAAAAATAAATTCCAAATACTCATCAAGCAATCACTCCGGAGCTTGGAGATCGAACCCATGCAGTAATATTGAAGCCATTGTTCGCGGATCTATGTCGGCGAAATTTCATAATTAAGCAAGGACGCCTTGAATTTCGAGCGGAGTGGAGAGTCCCCCTCGTTCGGTTTTTCCGTTCAGCTAAATCGCGTTCGTACGGAAAAAACTTTGTGCGAGGCGGAAGGAGTTTTTTCATGGGTTGCAAAGCAACTTCAAAAATACCGCTATTTCTTGCTAGATATAACAGAAAAATAAACAAAATTAGACAAGTTCATCAGGAAGTAGCGGATGAAATGGCTCAGGCGACCATCAAGCGTCTCTATTACGCGGCGATGATTTTCCTCCCCGTGCTGATGCTCTATTTGTTTTTTTTCTGGAGAGCCCCGGTATTTACGCCGGCACAAGACAGCTGGAGAATATGTTTGCTTCTTTGCCACGGGTTGCTTCTGCTTTTTATCGTGCCCTTGTTTTTCGCCGCAAGGCGATTAAAAGAACAGCGGAGCATCTCGAGTAGGGGCTGGCTGGTCATCTTCAGCAGTCTGACGGTGCTTATGACGGCAGGAGTGGTGATTGCGGTGCTGGATCAGCTCGTGACCAGCAGCATCACCCCTTTTCTGGTGGCCTGTACATTTGCGGCGCTTCTTTTTCTGATCAGTCCGTTGAAGCTGTTTCTCTGTTATTTGATTGCGTATGGTCTGTATTACTGGACTATCGGATTGACGCAACCGGACTCCGCCATGCTGCTGTCCAACCGGATCAATGGCATTACCGCCGTGTCCATCGGCATGATCCTCGCCATCATTCTCTGGACAAAAACAGCTGAAACCATTCGCCAGGAACGGCTCATCGCCTTGCAGCAAGAAGAGCTCACAAAGAAAAACCTGGAGCTGGAGCTCAAAAATCAGGAGTTGGAATCAATCGCCGCCTACGATACCCTCACCGGCCTTTATAACCGGCGGCAGATGCAGCTTTTGGCGGATCAGGAGCTGCGCCGGGCAAAACGGGACGGACAGCCGCTTTCGATGCTTCTTGCTGATATTGATCGATTCAAGACCATTAATGACCGCTACGGCCATCCGGTCGGCGATAAACTGCTGATTCATCTGACGGGCATATTCAGGGCCAGGCTGAGGGAATCTGATCTTGCGTCACGCTGGGGAGGCGAAGAGTTTCTCGTGTTGCTTCCCAAAGCCGGGCTGGATCATGCGATGATGATTGCGGAAGACCTGCGGAAGAGCGTTGAAGCGGAGTGCCTTCACGTGCCGCCTCATCGAATTTGCTGTACCATAAGCATCGGAGTCAGCGCCCTGGACCTATCCCACGAAGAACCCTTCATGGATGCTTACCGTGAAGCGGACCGGGCCTTGTATCTGGCCAAGGAACAGGGGCGGAATCTTGTAAGGATGATGCATAATTCGTCATGACGGCGGTGGAAAAACGGTTCGTCATTTCGTCACGCACAGTTGAAGACGTTTGAAGATTTTTTACCCGCCGTCTCTGTCTTTCTCTATGAGTGTTTTCGTTGTCCTCCCGATGCGGAGGATGCCTGACTAAACCTTCCGGGAAGGAAATTACCCAACTGAATGGGAGAGAGTAGTTCCTGTTCGCATTCCGGAGGAAATGACGAGTTGAAGGATCCGAGGATCACCCTTGAATTGTTCCATCGGTGCAGGTTGTTAGGACCCGCTGGATTTTCCTTCTATTTCCTGCGGACGCTCTGCCGCGCAAGGCATCTGTTTACTTCTCCTTTACACGATCTGAAGATTTCCTTTCATCTTTCCGACTCCTTCAATAGATTATTTTCTCTGAATTCAGTAGAAATCAGGTTTTTTGTAAAGTTCGATTCTCTTATAATGATTCCGGTACGTAAAAACACTGAGTGACGGAGAGTGAACATGCGTATGCCGGCGATACGAACCGCAGCGAATACGGTCGCTACGACAAGAGACGGAAGGAGGTGAGAATGATGAAGAAAGAGTCGAAAACTTTTGAAATGATCCTTTTCTCTCTGTGCGCCGCTGTTTTTTTCCTTGCGCTGCCTCTCGCAGGGGCGGCTGAGGCGAATATGACCTTCGAAGAAGCGCTCGCCAACCAGGATCTTTCTTTCGAGGAAATACTGGAGTATGCCGAAAATGGCGATCCGCAGATGCAGTTCCTGGCCGCATTCGGTTACGACAGAGGGGGAGACGATTTCGGCATGGATTCGCAGAGAGCGGACTACTGGTACGAGAGAAGCGCCTCCCGAGGCAACCCCATGGCCAAGGCCATGATCGCCTACCGGTATCATTCGGGGTACGGCCGCCGCAGGGATACCTCTCTTGCCCGGCGCCTGTGGGAAGAATCGCTTCCGGGACTGCTCCGCGAACGAGACCGGGGGAACGTTTTCGCCATCCTCATCCTGGGTATGTTCTACGAACAGAGGGGGAGAAACTACTGGTATCCCAGGGTTCATGTCATCTACCGCCCGCTTCCTCCGGGCCATTGGTACCGTGATCACCTGAGAAGAACTCCGTATCCTTACAGGTTCAGGAGACCCCACCCTTATATGACCCCGCCGCACCGCTGGGACGATCCGAGACGACATCACAAACCGAGGTACGAGCCGCCGAAAGCTCACCCCGGAAAACCGTACCCCAAAGCTCCTCCGCCCAAACCGAAACATCATCCCGGCAAGAAAAAGCACTGAGAATCATGTGCAGCGGTGAACGGAAGAAAGACGAAGAGGAAGTTCCCGGCTTTTCGGAGGGGACTTCCTCTTTTTTTTTCTTCTTTCACCCTGTCGTGGCAACAGAAAAGGTTGGAAAGAGCATTAAACTGGTAAGAAAGTTGCGCGTTTGACATTGCGCATATTGCATGATATATCTTTCAGAAGGAGATAATTCAGGTCCCCAACATGGAAATACGAAACACAAAACACAAAACGGTTTCGGCACTACCTGGCAGAAGAAAGAAATAGTTATTGATTTTTCAAATCAGGAGGTTTTATGATGGTAAGACAGTCGAAAAAAATGGAAGCCATTCCCTTTTCCCCGATCCGGAAAATTTTCGCGGAGGTCGACAAGCTGAAATCCGAGGGCGTGGACGTGATCGGCCTCGGAATCGGAGAGCCGGACTTTGATACGCCTGCTCATATCACCGACGCGATGGTGGAGGCGACACGCAAAGGAGCGACCCATTACACTCCGAACAAGGGCATCCCGGAGGTCCGCAAGGCGATTTGCCGGAAACTCAAAGAGGACGACTCTCTGGAGTACGACCCCGAAGAGATTATCTGCACCGTGGGCGTCTCCGAAGGCGTCTTCGTCTCGCTGAGCTCTTTCCTCGACCCGGGAGACGAGGTGCTCGTCCCCGATCCCTCATGGCTGAACTATTCGCATGTCCCGACGATGAACGGGGCGGTCCCCGTAGGATATCCGCTGCTCGAGAAAAATCAGTTCCAGATCGACGTGAACGACCTCGAAAAACTGCTGACGCCGAAGACGAAGATGCTCGTCCTGCTCGACCCGTCCAATCCAGTGGGCGCCGTGCAGGAGAAGGAGACGCTCGAAAATGTCGCTAAATTTGCGATCGCGCACGACCTTCTGGTGATCTCGGACGAGATTTATGAAAAGATTCTGTTCGACGGGAGGAAGCACTACAGCATCGCGGCTCTTCCCGGTATGCGCGAGAGAACGATCGTGCTGAACGGGTTCGCAAAGGCCTATGCGATGACGGGTTGGCGCATAGGATACATCGCTGCTCCTGCAGAGTTGATCCAGGTAATGAACAGGATGCACATGTACCTCGTGACCCACACCTCCTCTCAGGCTCAGTGGGGAGCGGTTGCTGCCCTTGAAGGCCCGCAGGAACCGGTAGCCGAAATGGTGGAAGAGTTCCGGAAACGCAGGGACTACGTCTGCGAGCGCCTGAATAAAATGAAAGGCGTTTCCTGCCTGGTTCCGGGAGGAGCTTTTTACATATTCCTGAATATCACCGGTACCGGAAAAACCTCGGAGGAAATCACCCGCTTCCTGTTGCACGAGGCGAACGTCGCCGTCGTTCCAGGAACCGCTTTCGGCGCGTGCGGCGAAGGGTACGTCCGCATCTCCTACGCGACATCCATGGCGAACCTGGAGAAGGCCATGGATCGTATCGAGAAGGCCCTGGAATCGCTTTTAAGCTGTGCCTGTCCGGCTTAATCAAGCATGTTTTGAGCTGATCACGAGCCTAAAAACAGAAAAAAATCTGCAACAACCGGGAGAGGACGCTCTTAAACGAGTTGTCCTCTCGTTTTTTTGTCCGCATTCTTTTCAAAAGCATTTTGACCGTTTATGGTATCTGGTTTATAGTTGCAAGAGAAACCGGAATTGTCCGATGAGGAGGGTTCGTGATGAAGTCTTTGAAGAAAGCGGTGTTCTTTTTCTGTGTGGAGGCGATAGAACATGTCGCGGGGAACGTCTTGAATGCATCCCGGGAAATATTCGAATTGACGGAGACCGATATTGAAGTCGACGGCAACCGGGTCACGCGGTATACGGACCGTGAGGGCAGCTCTTTTTATTACGTACCCACGAGAAGAGTGGTCAGTCACGACTACAAGCACTACCTGCCGGTCATGAACGAGCATTTTTCGGTTTTCGACCTCGCCGGAATCATCACGTGGCATGAGGGAGAGAACGCCCCCGACCGTGTTCTGACGGTGCACACCACCGGAGATGTCGATTCCGGATCTTTCGGCCCCGCGGATCCCGGATATATGCGCAATCTCCTCCTGGCCTTGGAGCGGAAGAGAGCAGAGGCCGGAATGAACGATTTTCGCGTCACCACCGAGGCGACCCACTGGTCGGGGATGGTCTACGGAGGGGGATCGCCGCAGATGATTCCCGAATTCAATGTGCCGCTACTCGACATCGAGATCGGAAGCGCCCCGGAGAGCTGGGCCGACGGGAAGGCCGTGCGGGTACTCGCGGAATCCCTTCCCTGCGTTTTCGAGAGCGACGGAAGAAGGGTGCGCAACCTTCTGTGCGCCGGAGGAGTGCACTTCGAACCCTCGTTTGCGGCCGCCGCCTTCCAGGAGTGGGACAACTGCGCATTCGGGGTCAGCCACATCCTGGCCAACCAGTGGCTCGTGAGCGGGCACTACGAGGACGAATCCGGCCCGGAAAGGCTCGAGGCGTGCGTAAAAAGCATCGCGGGCGGTATAGATGGAATCGCCTTCCACGACAATCTCAAGGGCGTCTACAAGGACCGCTTCCGCCGGCTTGGCGAGAAATACGGAATACCCGTAGTCAAGCACCAGGCACTCCGCCGTCCGGAGACGATCGCCTGGAAGGAGTGAGTTTTTATCAATTGAGTGGTCAGGGGTTTATAGAAGAATGTGCTTTTTCTGAAGTCCATACGGAGTCCGGGCAAAAAAAAAGGATCCAGGAGAAATCTTATGTGGATCCTTGCTATCTCTTGGTGGGCGATACTGGGTTGTAATAGGCATGGCGTAAGCGTTGCAATGGCTCAGTTTTCAAGGTTCGCCGAAAAATAATTTATACGGTTCGTTATACGGTATTATTTCGCTAGAAGCCTCTTTTGAGGGTTGAGCTTTCTTTGCTTTATCATACCATTGAGCGAGTTGGTACACTGCAAGAATTGCTGCCACAACAAGAAGAATGGAGTAAAGGAACAGCCAAAGACTGAAGAACACATATTGGCGAATTTCAGATAAAAAGAAAAAACCTCCTATCACAGCGTTAAGCAAGGCAAGAATCTGAATCAACGTGAAATGCATAAAAGAAACAAAAACAACAATAAAGGGGGATGGTTTATTGTTTTCCGGAGTTTCTCCACGTATTGCATCGCGGAATCTTTCATCCCCTACACCGAGAAAGACGGTAAGCCCAGCAAGAGTAAATCCAAGTAAAGAGGGGTTTATGAGAAATGTCTTTTCAAAAACGGCAGCGAGGAGTGGTTGATCGAACGATCCAAAAAGGGTGATGCATATCGACAGCAACAGCGATAGCAAGAAATACGGAGAACACAGCAGCGCTTGATATCCGCCATACGCACTCCAGTATGAGCGCAAAAGCTTATAAGGTGCTAAAAACCTCTTCAAGCAGTTCATTAGTCCCCCTTGTCATGGCCTCCATCAGAGATTGCTCATAGGGATCATAGCTGTGCGATACAATCAAAGGTTTGTTCGATGTTGATACCTCTTTTTTCTCTCCTCCTATTATAGCTCTTGCTACTGTGCTTCCGTCACTCCGAGAAGCTGCGATCAACCCTTTTGTCCATTGATCGGGAAGGATTCCCTCGGCACTTGCAGCCGTCAACGTTTCGTCTATCCTTCTGACATTTTGGTTCTGCAGTCTCCTATACACTTCGTCTTCCAGCTCCGAAATATCGTCGGGGTTAGGCCGCGAGACTCGTATCTCTAATTTCCTAATATTCTCAAGCCCTAAAATGTACTCTATCGCTTCCCTGCGGACCTCCAGCTCAACATCAACAAGACCGAATTCTTCCTGTACCATTGGATCGTTGAAAATGGACTCGAATGCTACCCTTATGGAAGGAGCAGTAGGAGATGTCGATTCAAAAATCAAGCGATGTCGCTGGGCGTCAAATACAAAGGGGATTTTTTTACAATTTGGCCTTAAATCTTCCGGAATTATGATGCGTTGAACTGCGCTATCGCTCTCCACTAGCTCTCTTGTGCCGATGTCCAGCCATGGAGCATTGCGATCTATATTCGTAAACCTATAAAGAAAGCCCTTAAAACCAACCATTGGATCGTCGGTATCCAGAGATTCTAAAACGCCTATCATCAGTTGGTTATGACCAGACAACTTACCAAGAATGCTGTGTCCGAAAACAAATTGGATCAAGTGAACATATCTTTCTTGCGTATGTGGCTCCGTCTTGATGTTCAAAGCGGAAAGCCGAAGCGTCTTCCGTCGAGCCATCCAATAACCCTCCTTAATATAAGAAAACCCTGCTTTTTGAGCCTGTTGGGTAATTCCGAGGTTGAGTTCCACATTACACCCTCCACCCCTTGTATCGCGTCTTGTTCTTTCGACAAAATGGCGTGTTGTGTGAAAAATGAAAACACAAAGCTGATTTCTAGCTCTCAAGTATTCCGTCTCTTGAGAGCTCCAAAACTACCCAAAACTTTTTTGAAGAGTGCCTGCTGACTTCACTGTAATATCTTATGAATTCCGAGACTTCGTCTGGCAAGTAGAAGGGGTGCAACTCAGCAGGTAGATGCTTGCGAATCTCGGCATCAAGCTCTTGCCTGAATGATTCGGGATCTTCCCCCGACTTTCTGGCAAATATCCGCTTTCGGCTTATTTCCAGTGGAGTCTCAACGACCGGAGAAGGCTCTTCGAAATGCTTAGGATCAAAATGAAACATTTTCTCACCTCCGAGTTAATATCAAAGTTCCGATCGATCGGCGCTATCCACAGAAACTGTCTCCCCCAAATGCATCAACCGCTCATGGTGCAGCGTCTTCAGCGCCTGATCCAGCAGCAGCGCCTCCAGCTTCGCGTTCCCAGCGACTAGAGAGATCGTAGCGGTAGATCATGGTTCCATGTCCTCCCCAGAACAAAGCATTTTCGTGAAATCTTCTTCCGATATTATTTCGATATCGTATCCCGAAGCGCGCAACTCTTCGGCCTTACTGGTCTTCGAACTCTTTTGCCCGTTTCGAAACCTTGAAAAATCCTGAACCCCCATCACAAGATAATCGATATTCCCGCTCATACCGGACCTTGGATGACCTCCGGCCAATGCGACGTGACGAAACGCAGTATCCCTAGTCATGAGCTTTAAGGCGCCGGTAAAAACCACCTGCTTGCCGAATAATGGATGATTACGATTACGCCCGCACTCCTTCGGAGAAGGCGGTGGAGTTAAAGGCTTTGTCGATCGGGGGGTGCTGCAGCACGAGTACACGCCGTGGCGCAAATACCCCGGAAACACTTCAAGCCGCTTTTCCATCTCATCAAGAAATTCTATATCGTGCTCATTGCACGCACGGAGCAGTATCTCCGCAGAACAAGCGGCGTCGTCTCCTGCATCGTGGTGCTGCAAAGGCAGATTCAAACGACTTGCCACGATGGGGAGGGAAAAAGAAACAAGTTCGGGCCACGCTCTCCTCGAAACGGCCACCGAACATAAAATATCGCAGTTCGGCAGAGGGATGTCGTAAACCTCAAGCGTTCTCCGAAGCACGCTGAAATCAAAGGATGCGTTATGAGCGCACACAATGTTGCCTTCCAGAAACGGTGCTATCTCGTCCCATAAATCGACAAGCTCCGGTTTATCGGCGACCATCTCTTCATCGATTCCATGAATTCTTATATTAATCGGATTGAAGTAAAAAAAACTGGATGGAGGCCTTAAGAGCCACGCTCGGCGTTCCACCACCGACCCGTTCTTTATCATTACGAGCCCAAGCGAACAAGGACTACATCGCTTCTCATTGGCCGTTTCGAAGTCTATAGCAACAAAGTCAAACACGGGAACCACCTCCTGCTTACCATTTGCCCGGATTGTCCCTCTTCGTCATTACAGTACTTAAAATCATGGGCCAAATACACTTTATGCAAGAGTTTTCCTCATATTCAGTGTTCAAATTTCATGGCCCTCCTCCAAAGATCCGGAGATCAGAAAACGAACGAAGTCGTCCTGAGTCATTTCCATAGTCGAATCCTTCTTTGTGAAATACCATTTGAATCTTACATAGCCTTTATAACGCTTGCCGGACTGATCTTTTCCAACTGGCGACGCTTGCTTTATTTGTATGAGAGGTGCTGTGATACGGCTTGTATAGGGATTCATGTAAATCACGTCTTCCTGGGAAAAAGAAAAAAGAGATCCCTGTGTCCAGGAAAGGAACGCGGCCGTGTTTTTTCGCCGCTCCATCAATCTTATGTCCAGAGCGTCATTGAAATAGCGAGGAACATGCATGAACCACTTTGGAGTGGCTTCGGCGTCAGTTGTTTCCGCTTGGTTTTCCTGACCTGGGAGAGCTTTACATAGATGTCCGTTCGG
>CAYRPJ010000068.1:0-16412 GCA_964426245.1 uncultured Synergistaceae bacterium | reverse complement strand
ATCTCTTTACTTTTTCTCAACTGCCCCTATTGACTTTTGATAGCTGGTCTCCTTTCGGCTTTTAAAGCATTACAAAAACGGATCCGTTTCACTCTTGCGACTATTTTGTCATTCCGAAAGTGCATACTTCAAAGTCGCCCAAAAAGGATAACTCTCTCATAACGAAGAGTCTTCAGAGGCAAAACCAGAGGCTTCAAATACGGCGCGCAGAACACTCTTCGGACGCCTGAAAATGAGCATGTTGAAATAGATGTTTTTTTCTACATGCCATGAGATACAACCTGGTTTTACTGAAACCAGGATCGACTCCATTGAATAGAATTCCCATCCATCGACTGCATTCTGGTTGATAATGTCGGAAAATCCGATACTTTTTCTAAACGCCTCTTCAAAGGACTTCGAGCTGTCTCAGAAAAAAAGGCGTTATCCCGGAACTGTCAAACTCCGGGGGTCCCCCGCCAGAGGCGGGGGATTATCATCTTTATTTACACAAACCTCCTCGGCCTCTTGCGAGCCGGGATTACCAAAACCCACTGTCGGGTTCCAGTTTGCCAACCTTTCCTACAACCTTTCCCAACGATTGAAAGCGCTCGTCTTTCGAGTGGATCAGGATGAAGGTGTGGGCCCGGGTTCAAGACCTTTGGTCGGAATATCCATGAGCCTACTTTTTTTAAAAAATCACAAATAAGAAACAAATGAAAAAGTAAGCGGATATCGGGACCACCATACTCTTCCTCAGAGGCTGCGAAAAAACCACCTTCCCTATGATCCTGAAACAATGCTCGTCTGCGGCAATTTCAGCCGGTACTGCCCTTTCGTACTGAGGCTTCCCGGCGCGCAGTCTGACAGCCTTTTTCTACAGTAGCTCCACTTTCTTTATTTACCACTGTCATTTATATGATACCAGCGTGATATAGCACGTCAATAGTTTTTCGTAAAAAAAGTTAAGCGGCTCAACTGAGTTTCTACTGTACTATTCTTTGAGTCGCTGCAAAGGTTGTTATAGTCGAGCTTCCTCTGTGATTTTCTGGTGTTGAAAACAACGTCAATAAACGAGAACATGGCTCGTAGGGTCCCTCGTCCAGAAATACAACCAATGAAACGCATCCTTCTTCAGTACCGAAGGAAAAACTTTCAATCCGCGAGTGTCGTCCAGTTTGCCGACAGCCGAAAAACTTTGAAGCTGCGATTTCAGGCGCTCACTCATGTTCGTCGAAAGAGCCAAATCGCTCGCCAGTTCCTCCACCTCATAGAGCCTCATGATTTGTTCAGGAGACCTTACGTAGTCATATCATCGAAATAATAAAACTGTACCGCACAGACTTTTTTCGCGAGCGAGATAAATGCTTTCGCCGCAGAAGAAAGATATGAGTCTTTGTGGTAGGCAATTACATGCTCCCTTCTTGCGGCTACATCCTCAAGGTGAAAATAGGCGGAACGCCATTTCAGAGGGGTATTTCGCTGTTGTGTCGTTGTGATGAAGCCGTTTCCGACACCTCCCGTGATGAAGGACTGGATGGTGTTGCTGCTTCTGCTTTCAAAGACTACATGAGGTTCGAATCCCGCTTCCCGGCAAAAATCTTCTGTGATCCTCCGAAATCTGTGACCTTTTTTCATAAGCACAAAATCCTCTTCTTTAAACCATGACAGTTTTACGGAACCGAAACGTCCCGGCTTTGCCGGGAATTTCTCTGCTATGGGGTGATTGCGCGGAAGCGCAAGGAGAATTTCCTCGAAAAAGAGATGTTCGAAGGAGAGTTCGTCCGAAATTGTGGGAGCCGTAAAGATCGCGCAGTCCAGCTTCCCGGTCAGGAGTTTCTGTTCAAGGGCAGAGGAAAAATCTTCGACGATTTCAAGACCTATGTTGGGGTATTCCTTTTTGAATTCCAGAAGAATGTTTGAAAAGTAAAGCTGCCCGTTGTACTGGGAAATCCCGAGCACGATATGCCCTTGCCGCACATTATGTATATCTTCCATTTTCTTTTTGATTTGTTCACTCAGCATAAGGATTTTTCGTGCGTCTTCTACAAAGAGCTCGCCAGCGCGAGTGAGCAACGTTTCATTGCTTCGCCTCAGGAAAAGATGGGCACCGAGTTCTTCTTCAAGTTTCTGAATCGCCTGACTCAGGGCAGGCTGACTAATGTGGAGGCTCTTCGCGGATTTTGAAAAACTTTTTGTTTCGGCGATGCTCAGAACGTACTCTATATTTCGGAGTTGCATTCCCCATCTCCCCTTTTTCTGTTTCCGGCGCCTTCAATTTGCTTGTGCGCTGTCGCATAGAAAACGTTTATACGGGGTATTGAATAAACAAATTTTACATTTACCCCTAGGAAGCTAAAATAGAGATCAATTATTTTTCTGTCTTCTTGCATTGATGTAAGGATCTTTTATGAACCGAGAGCTCCTAAATCATACATTCTAGCATTTGGTAGCAGGAAAAGAGATTATCGAAGCTTCGTGAAGCATGGATGGCCTATTCTGTTTCTAAAAATCAGGGGGTGTTTTCATCAATGGAGAGTATTCATAGGCATATAGATCTTGCTTTCAACGAATCTTTAGACATCTTGAAGAGATTTCTTCGCATTCCGGCGATAAGCGCAACGGGTGTGGGGGTGAGGGAGTGCGCGGGTTTTCTCAAGAAAACGATGGAAGAAAGCGGTATCAGCACGACAATAGTCGAAACGCCCGGCAGCCCTGTTGTGTATGGAGAACTTTTCTCAAAGAACAAGGATGCAAAGACGGTTCTTTTCTACGGTCATTATGATGTACAGCCCCCTGAACCGCTCGATTTATGGGAATCGCCGCCCTTCGAGCCGGTCGTTCGCGAAGGCAGGCTTTTCGGGCGCGGAGTAGCGGACAACAAGGGCCAGATGATCTCCCATATTCTTGCCGTGCAGGCTTTTCGAGCTACAGGAACGGAGATACCCGTCAACCTTAAATTTGTCTTTGAAGGCGAGGAGGAGTCAGGCAGTCCCAATCTTGCGGACTTCGTTCGAGTTCACAAGGAGCTATTGGCCTGCGACGTCGTGTTACCGGTAGACGGCTCTCTGCTCCCCGGAAACATTCTGAACGTTCGCCTGGGATCCAGAGGTGTTGTCAACTTCGAGATATCTCTTCAAACCGCAGCATTCGATTATCACTCCGGCCGAGCGGGGGGCGTCATCCCGAATGCTGGATGGGAACTAGTCCGACTTCTCCGGACTATGAAAGACGAAGAGGGGAAAATTTTGATTGAAGGATTCGCGGACGATGTGCGTCCCCCGTCCGATTATGATCTTTCCATTATCCAAAATATGCCTTTCGACGAGCGGGTAATGAGCGCGCTTCATGGTGTCGATTCTCTCGGGCTTGATGGAAATGAGTATTTTACGAGACTCAATCTCTTGCCGACTCTATCAATCAACGGCATTACTTGCGGATACCAGGGAGAGGGCTCCAAAACCGTGATTCCATCGAGAGCTTCCGTGAAAATGGACGCGCGGTTGGTCGTTGATCAGAATCCCGTGGATATTATAGACAAGATAAAAAAACATGTCGCAAAACACGCTCCTGCCGCCAAAGTCCGGATTCACGGATACATGCATCCATCCAAGACCGATGCTGACCTCCCAGTTTGCCGCTCGGTGGTCTCAGCGCTTGAAAAGGTATATACAGAGGGCGTCATCCTGTCGCTCGCGAGCGGCGGAAGTCTTCCGAACTACGTATGGACGGATATCCTGCGAGTACCCGCGCTCTGCATTCCCTACGCCAACGAAGACTGCAAGAATCATGCACCCAACGAGAATCTGGACCTTGAGTTGTTTAAAAAGGGAATTCATGCATCGGCATGTATTATGCATGATCTGACATGATAATTTAAAAAAGGAGGTGTTTTTTTAGGTTTCGCAGATTGTTCGACGCAATATCAATCGAAGGAGGAGTGAATGATGAAGAAAGGTGTTTTGCGGAAAGCTGTGGTTGTGGCCATGATGATGGCAGGAATTTTGGGAGTATGCCTGACGGGCTCGGAAGCTTTCGGGAATTCGGTTAGCGCCAAGGATTCACTGCTGTGGGGAGTCAACGCGGAGCCGTCATCTCTCGACCCGGCCTCCAGTAAAGACACGGTCACTCATATGATGATGTATCAGATTTACGACGCGCTCGTCAAAGAGGCGCCTGAAGACTACAACAAACTGATTCCGGGGCTTGCTGAAAAGTGGGAGTTCAATGACGACAGTACGGAAGTCACCTTCTACCTCAGAGAGGGTGTAAAGTTCCACAACGGAGATGTGATGACGGCGGAAGACGTTGTGTTTTCTCTGAAGCGTTCCCTCGAATCAAGCTATTCAAGTGGTATCAACGCTGCTATTGACCGGTTCGAAAAGGTTGGTGACATGGCGGTGAAGTGCGTCCTCAAATACCCGTACAGCCCGATTCTGGACGTACTGACCAACATGACATTCGGCATTGCGAGCAAGAGATCCGTTGAAGAAGCGGAAGCCGCCGGGGTCGACTTCGCACGGAATCCTTGCGGAACCGGCGCTTACAAGATGAAGGAGTGGAGGAGCGGAGATGCGCTCATCCTTGAACGTTTCGACGACCATTATGGAGGACCGGCGCCCATCAAGACCTTGACTTTCAAACTCGTTCCTGATGCGGCTTCCGGTGCAATTGCCCTCGAAGACGGCACTTTGGACGTTTATTATCTCGTTGCCGCTACCGACTACGCATATCTTAAGGAACTTGATCACATTTCCTACGTAAGTTGTCCCGGCGTTGGGTTGCATCACATCACGTTCAACGTCACCGACGGCATTTTCTCCGACAAGCGGATCCGACAGGCGGTCGCTTATGCCCTGAATCGGGATGATATCGTTATCGGCGGGGCCGAGGGGCATGCCGAGGCCGGCAACTGCCCTGTCCCTACATCTGTCTTCGGCTATATCGATGATTTCGAATGGTACGAGCAGGATCTCGACAAAGCGAAAACTCTCCTTGCCGAAGCGGGATATCCCGACGGCTTCCGGGTTGTTTTCAGTATGCAGGGTAGCGCGACGTACATGAGACCCGCTGAGGTCGCCCAGGACCAGTTGAGAAGAATCGGCATAAATGTCGTCTTCGACCAGATGGAGCGTGCCGCCTATCTCTCTGACGTGGGAGGTAAAAGAAACTTCGTGGCCAGCCTTCGTATGATCAATGCTACGGTACGGGACGCAGACAGCCCTCTTACACGGAGATTCCACAGCAGCATGCTCGGCGGCGGAAATAATTACTCCGGATACTCGAATCCTGAAGCAGACGCACTGATAGAACAGGCCAGAAAGGAGTCGGACAACGCTGAAAGACTTCGCCTCTACAGAAAACTCTACGAGATTCTCCGTGAGGACGTTCCTATTCTGCCTATTTACTCCGACACAATCCATATGTTTTTCAGCGCGAAACTCAAAAATTTTTATCCCCACCCTGTCTACAGACATCCGGTTCATGAAATGTACTTCGTGAAATAACCCGGTTTAGAAAACGAGCTACGGTGTCGGGCTGCGGAGAGAGCGTTTTTCGCAGCCCGACACCGTGCGAATAGGAGGGAAATCATGCTTTCGTATATCGGTAAACGTCTCCTGATGATATTCCCCGTCATCCTGGGAGTCACGTTCCTCATTTTCACGATAATGGATCTGACGCCAGGAGATCCTGCAATGATGATCCTCGGCGAAGGGGCGAGACCTGAGCAGTATGCGGCTCTTCGAGAGGAAATGGGATTGAATGACCCGTTTTTCGTCCGTTACTTTCATTATGTTGCAAACGCAGTTCGTGGGGACTTCGGGCGATCGTACCGGACAAACATTCCTGTTTTCCAGGAAATTGCAACGAGGCTCCCTTACACCCTCAATCTTGCTGTAGCAAGCACACTGATTGCCATCATCGTGGGCATTCCGATAGGGGTATTGTCCGCGGTAAAACAGTATACGATCACCGACAATATCGCTGTAGGAACCTCTCTTCTGCTGACTTCGATGCCGGCCTTCTGGCTTGCCATGATGCTCATACTTCTCTTTTCGTTGAAGTTGCGCCTTCTTCCCTCTCTTGGCGCGGATTCATGGCGGCATTTCATTCTTCCGGCGATCGCCACTTCGGCGAATACCCTGGCTTCCCTTCTTAGAATGACGCGCTCCACAATGCTCGAAGTCATTCGTCAGGACTATATAAGGACAGCAAGAGCGAAGGGGGCGAAGGAGAGTCGTGTCATTTTTGGACACGCTCTCAGAAATGCGCTTCTCCCCGTCGTCACGATCATAGGTGTGAACTTCGGCATCGCTCTCGGAGGCACGATCGTTGTGGAGCAGGTCTTCGCTCTTCCCGGACTGGGGCAGCTCATGCTGAACGCGATTCGTGCGAAAGACACTCCCATGGTGATAGCGGCAGTGCTGTTCGCTGCGATCATAGCGAGCATCGTGAACCTCATCGTGGATGTCGTCTATACCTATATCGATCCCAGGCTGAGATCGAAGTACGTGACGTTAAAGACAAGGAAGGCAACGTCATGACCGGACAGAACGCTTTGAACACGGGGAACGGACGCAGTGTGAACGGTGTAATGGATGCAAAGGCAAAAATCCATAAATACAAGAAGAAGAGCCAGGCGAAGACTATATGGCTCCGCTTGAGGAAAAATAAACTCGCCATGTTCGGTCTTGTAGTTTTTTCGCTTATGATGGCAGTAGTGCTGAGCGCCGATCTCTTTCTGGACTACGAGGAGGATGCGATTGCGCAAAGCCTCTCCAAGCGTTTCCGCGCGCCCTCCCATGAACATCTCCTCGGAACCGATCAATTCGGGCGGGATGTGCTGGCGCGGGTCATTTACGGCGGCCGCATCTCACTCTTTGTCGGCATGGCAACCATATGCGTCTCTTTGACTGCCGGAGCGATAATAGGCGCCTCGGCAGCCTATTACGGAGGGAAAACCGACAACATCCTGATGAGAATTATGGACGTCGGTCTCGCTATCCCGAACATGCTCATGGCTATCACACTTGTTGCGGCCCTCGGTACCAGCCTCTTCAATCTCATTCTTGCCATGGGGATCTCCCAGGTTCCCCGGATGTCCCGCATCGTACGCTCATCTGTTCTCAGCATCATAGGACAGGATTACATCGAAGCGGCAAGGGCCTGCGGCACCAGCGACTCCCGCATCATATTCAGGCATATCCTGCCGAACGCCATGGGGCCGATCCTCGTACAAGCCACTCAGACAGTGGCGAGATCCGTAATCACGATTGCCTCCCTGAGCTTTATCGGGCTCGGAGTCTCGGCGCCTACACCTGAATGGGGTTCAATGCTCTCCGAAGCAAAAGGGCAATTGAGGCATTTTCCGCATCTCGCAATAGCACCCGGTGTCGCTATCGTTCTCTCGGTGATGTCCCTCACTCTTCTCGGCGATGGTCTGCGGGATGCGATGGACCCGAGGCTGAAAAACTGACATGCACGGAGGATGTGCCATGACGGATAAACTTTTGGAAATACGAGATCTCCATGTAATGTACAGAACGGACGATGACGAGATATACGCATTGAACGGTGTGAATCTCAGCATCGAACGGGGGAAGACGATAGGGCTTGTGGGGGAGACGGGGGCCGGCAAGACCACGACAGCTCTCAGCATTCTGCGTCTCCTGCCTGACAGGGTAGGCGTCATAACACGCGGCGATATCCATATGGAAAGCAGAAACCTGCTTAATCTGACTGAAGCCGATATGCGCCTGCTTCGCGGAAACGACATCTCAATGATCTTCCAGGATCCCATGACGAGCCTCAATCCCATTCATACCGTGGGAGATCAGATCGGAGAGGTCATACTCCTTCACAACCCGGACTCCAATGCGAAAGAGATTGAGGCCAAAGTGGATGAAATGATGGAGATGGTCGGTATACCGGCGGAGCGAAAAGTTGAATACCCGCATCAATTCTCCGGAGGAATGAAACAACGAATCGTCATTGCCATCGCACTCGCCTGCAATCCGAAACTTCTCCTTGCCGACGAACCGACAACCGCTCTCGATGTCACCATCCAGGCGCAGGTTTTGAAGATGATGGATGAACTCAAAGAGAAGTTTCATACTTCCATGCTTCTCATCTCTCACGACCTTGGCGTGGTTGCGCAAATCTGCGATCTGGTCGCCATCATGTATGCGGGCGAGATCATCGAGTTCGGCACGGTGGAAGATATTTACGAAGGAGAGAGACATCACCCGTACACCATCGGTCTTTTCGGTTCCATCCCCGACATGACAAAGAAAACCGATCGGCTGAACCCTATCGAAGGTCTGATGCCCGACCCATCGCAAGTCCCTCCCGGCTGCAGATTTGTGGATCGTTGCCCGAGGAGCATGGACATATGCTCCACTGTCTCTCCGGGAGTTATTATCCGGGGAACGCATCAGATCAAGTGCCATCTCTTCGCAGAGATGAAGGAAAGCCTTCATCCTTCCGATGAAACTGCGAAACAGGAGTGATTACGTCATGATTACACCTCTGATACGTACCCGAAACCTTAAGAAATACTTTCATACCGCAAGAGGCTATCTGCATGCCGTGGATGATCTCGATATCGTCATCAACAAAGGGGAAACTCTGGGCATGGTCGGGGAATCGGGATGCGGAAAATCCACCCTTGGAAGACTGCTCCTCAGGCTTATCGAACCTACGGACGGGGAAATCTATTTCAAAGAGCAAAATATAATGAAATTCAATCAGCAGAAAATGAAAGATCTTCGGAAGGAGATGCAGATCATCTTCCAGGATCCTTTTTCTTCGCTCAATCCCAGGATGACGGTAAGCGAGATTATCGCGGAACCGATGAAAGTAACCGGAATGATCAGGAGAGAGAAGGACCGCCTCGAAAGAGTCTTTGAGCTTATGCAGATCGTCGGGCTCGCGGAGAGATTCGTGAATACGTACCCGCACGAACTCGACGGAGGACGCAGACAGAGAATCGGCGTGGCCCGCGCGCTTGCCCTCAATCCGGATTTCATCGTATGCGATGAACCGGTCTCCGCTCTGGACGTTTCGATACAGGCCCAGATCCTCAATCTTATGATGGATCTCCAGGAAAGCATGGGGCTGACCTTTCTTTTCATAACGCATGACCTGAGCGTCGTGAAACACATCAGCGACAATATCGCTGTAATGTATCTCGGACAGTGTGTCGAACTCGCGCCGACCGATTCGCTTTTTGATAACCCCAGTCATCCATACACTCAGGCTCTTCTCGCCTCGATTCCGATTCCGTCGCTCAAACATAGGAAAAAGCTCGAAGTGATCAAAGGAGAGGTAAGCAGCCCCATCAACCCGAAGCCAGGCTGCAGATTCGTTCCCCGATGTCCGAAAGCTGCCCCTGAATGCCAACAGCCCTTGCCGGGTTTGAAAGAGATTGCACCGGATCATTTTGTATCCTGCGTTTTGTATCGCTAGAGCCTCTGATTCTGTAAAGGCAATTATATTTTATAAAGAGAGGTTCTGAATGAAACCTTTTCAAATAATCGACATAAAAGCAACCACTCCTTACGAGGGTGGCCTTCAATACGGGAAGAACGCGGAAGAAAAAATCCGGAGAGGGTTGCTGGAGTACCGCCGATTCTTTGCCGAGACGAGCAACATGTCCTGGAAGCGGATAATAGAGACTGCACTTTCATATGTTCCTCTCGTCGAAAAAAAGCTTCCGGAAGTCTTGGATGAAATACGGGGAATAGCGGACGGCGCTTCAGCTGAATTCGGTGAAATCATGCTTTTGAACTGCAGATACGAGATATCAAAGCTTCCTCGTCTTAACGAATGCACCTCATTCGCCGTGCTGCCGGAAGCAAGCGAGCGAGGAAAAACGTTCATCGGGCAAAACTGGGATTACCGTGCCGGTATTCTTGGCAACATTGTTATCCTGCGCATCGAGGAGGCTGATGGCACACGCATCGTCGGTTTGGCAGAAGCAGGACAGGTTGTCAGGAATGGTTTCAACAGCCAAGGCATAGGCCTCTGCGCCAACAACCTCCAATCTCTTGACGACAATCCGGAGATTGGCCTTCCCACCATCCTTCTCAGAAGAAAGATTCTTTCGGGTAAATCCTTCGAAGACGCTTCCGAACTCATAAAAAAGGCGGATCGAAATGTTTCCTGCAATCTCATGTTGGCCTCTTCGAAAGGGTATGCTCGTGACTTCGAAACACATCCCGGCGGAGCGGACACGCTCGATCCGGTCGACGGAATTCTGACGCATGCGAACCATTTCGTCCGCTACCCGGAAAGAAACGCGATCGAAACAACTTCCAGGGGAGAAAGACTCAGGACGCTTCTTGAAAAACACCGAGGCAGAATCGATGTTTCGTACATTAAACGGTGTCTGGGTGATCATGAGAATTATCCGAAAGCATTGTGCCGGCACCCTGCGGATGTATCGGTTCGCCTTGGGATGCGCAGCATCACGGTGGCTGGTGTGATCTACGATTTTCAGGATGGTGTCGCCCATATTTGCGCAGGTCCTCCTTGTGAAGGAGAATTTATTGAAGTCGAGCTCACGCCTGCTTTCTGCGGGTGATATCGATTGGTATCGCAAAAAATTCTATAACCATATTGCATGAATTTCGGAGTGAGATCAGGAAAGGGGAATAGCATGAGAGCTTTTCAGTATATCGCTGTAGAAGGAGAAACTCCCTATGAAAGAGGCGTTCAATACGGAATACAGGCTCGGCAAAAAATACATTCGGGAATCGCGGACTATATGACTTATTTCTCGCAGGTAGAGGGAAGAGACTGGCGCAAACTTACAGCATACGCCTCTTCTCTTCTTCCTCTTATCGAAAGGGAGATGCCTGGGTTGCTCGAAGAGGCCGAGGGCATTGCTGAAGGGGCTCAGGTTCCCTTCGAGGATCTGATGGTGTTAAACTGCCGGTATGAAATCACGAAATTCGGTTCTGAGCAGGAATGCACAACCTGTGTGGTACTTCCCGAAGCCTCTGCAGGCAATAAGACGCTTCTGGTCAAAAACTGGGATTACCGGGCCGGAATCCTGGATAATATCGTCGTTTTGCACATACGGGAAGCCGATGGAACGCAAGCCATCGGGCTCACCGAAGCCGGACAGCTTATACGTGAAGGATTCAATTCGCACGGCATAGGCTTGTGCAATAATTCCCTGAAATCCGTCAACGACGGCTCCGGCCCCGGAATTCCGGTGACATTTCTTCGGAGAAAAGTCTTCACCTGCAAGGCGTTTGAAGAAGCAAAAAAACTTCTTCTTACCACGAAACGGAACGTGTCAAACAATATGCTTCTTGCCTCAAAGGACGGGAGAGCCGTAAATATTGAAGCCCAGCCAGGCGGATGCGATATCCTGGAGCCGAACGAAGGGATACTGACGCATGCGAATCACTTCATTGTCAGTCCTCACCTTGAGACCTCGGAAACAACTCCGAGAGGAGAGCGGCTCGAGGAACTCCTCCGAAAGAAACACGGAGACATATCCGTCGAATATATTAAAAGATGCCTTTGCGATCATGCAAACTATCCGAAGGCGATATGCCGGCATCCTTCCGATGTAAGTCTTCCCTTAGCGCAAAGAGGGATAACTGTCGCCAGCATGATAGTCGACTTTGACGAAAAGACTGTTCACATCTGCGCGGGACCTCCGTGCGAGGGCGATTTCACCGAGTATTCCATGCAATAGCGCGGTTTTTCCTCTTGGATGCCTAAAAATAACAGGCTCTTAGAAATTGGTTTCGATGGTTCCAGGGTTCCTGAATCTCGATGTTGAAGATAACTGAAATCAGGAAGTGCGGATTCCTTTTGAAGGCTCCCTTTTTCGAAAAGGTTGAGCAGAAGATTGTGAGGATGGGGAGAGGCGTTTCATGACCTCTTCCCTATGCAAAAAAAGAGGCTCCGACGAAAACGCCGAAGCCTGTGACTGCAATATGGTGGGCGATACTGGGTTCGAACCAGTGACCTCTTCCGTGTGAAGGAGATTTTACCGTTTTTTCAAGCCCTGTAGCTGCAAGGGGCAAAACCTATAAAGCCAATTACTGCAAGGGAATACGCGATTTTCTCTGTTCCATCTTGTAAGTTTTCGTTAGACGTTGTAGTATGTTTTGGGAGTCTATTTGGAGTCCGAATCCGAGGAAAGGAGGAGGAAAATGCCTGTCGAAAAACTAAACAATACGAACGTAAAAAATGCAATTCCGCAGGAAAAACGATTCTCTGTCAGGGATTCCGAAGTTCAAGGCTTGATTCTGCGGGTGGAACCCTCCGGTAAAAAACTATTCTACCTTGACTACAGGGGAAAGGACAGTGGCAAAAGGAATTCGTATAAAATTGGCGATGCGAACATTCTGACAATAGCACAAGCGCGGGAAATCGCAAAAACCAAACTGGCTGACATTATTCGCGGTATTCCACTTGTTGTGGAAAAAACGCCCGACGAACTGACGGTCGGAGAAGTCTTTATCTTATATAAAGGACAGGTTTTGAAGCGGCACAAAACAAAAAACGCGGAAAATTTCATTAGCAAGGACTTCGGCGCTTTTTTCCCCAAAAAATGTTCGACTTTGACGACTGAAGACCTTACGCGCTGGCAGGACGACGAAACAAGTAAAGGAAAAAAAGCCAGTTCATTGAATCGCGCAACGAACGCTTTTTGCGCTATGCTACGCTGGGCGCGGGAAAATGACAAAATAGAAAACTGCCCCCTTGTACAGAAAAAGATAAAAAAACTGCAAGAATCCGACACCGATGAAATCATCCGGTATTTAACCGCAGAAGAAAGGCCCCGCCTACTAGCAGCGCTTGACCAAAGGGAAAAATCCGGGGAAAAAGATTATCTCAAAACGCTGGTGTTGGTAGCCCTTAACACGGGCGTCCGCAGGGGTGCGCTACTACAGCTCCGGTGGGACGATGTCAATTTCGAAGCAAAAACTATTCGTCTGCGCCGGGCGACTGCAAAAGCCGACAAACTGGAATATATCCCGATGAACACAATTGTTTTCAAGACGCTGTCCGAGTGGCGGATTTTCAAACAGAAAACCGCCCCCCGGGAGCGACTTCTTTTCAGCGGCCCCAAAGGGGCCCCGATGCACGATGTCCGGTCATCATGGAAAAAGGTGTTGCGCGATGCGGGTATCGAAAATTTTCGCTGGCACGATATGCGCCATGATTTTGCATCCCAGTTAGTTATGGCGGGTGTTAATATATTAACTGTGAAAGCATTGCTTACACATTCAAATCTGGACCAGACGCTTCGCTATGCGCACCTTGCACCTGACCAAAAAAAGGAAGCCGTCGACCGCCTAGACTCCCTCTACAGCTGATACCCACTCCATCCCACCGCTTCTGGGGTCGGTGTTGAAGGCCGACAAAAACTTGTCTGAACGCACGAAAGCGGAGTACAAACGCGGCGCGGCGCAGGTTCGCCGCGTCCTCGCGGAACAGGGAAGAAAAACGCCGTGGGACCTCTGCGCGTACTTAGTCGAAACGGCGTTAACATCGTCGGTGTCCACCTATAAGCGCCCGCGCGCCATGGTTCTGCGCTTGGTCGATGGCCGCGAGAACACCGCGTATAGTGCCGCGATGGTACTCGCCCTGCCGCCCTACGCGGAAATGTGCGCCATGCTGGGCCGCACCCCGTCGCGGCTGTCCACGGCGGTGACGGAAGCACGTCGCGCCGCGCAGAATGAACGAATTTTTACACGCCAGCTCGGTCATCTCTCGCCAGAACACCGCGACGCTTTCGGACGCCTCGTGGGAGCTCCCCATGTTCTTCGGGAAAACCTTTGCGTGTTCCGTTTTTTCGAACGCCACAACTGCTCGGTGAGCGAGTATCTCCCTGCTATTGTTTGCCCCTGTCGTATCTCCTCCCGTGGGAAACCGTCGATTCTGCACTCAATGATAACAATACACGTAAAAAATGTATAATCGTACTCGGTTTCAATCAATACAATCATTCCCCGCAAGGAGCGTGCCGAACGGATGCTGAGAAAAATCCTCGACGAATACCGCGAAAAGCTCGAATACAAAAGGGCAGGGGCGACAGTTTCGAACGGCTGGTCAGCACTTTTCTGAAGCTTGCTCCGCAGTATGCGTCGCTCTTTTCGGACGTCTGGCTCTGGAAGGACTGGCCTGAGCGCGAGGCTTTCGGCTACCGTCTGCCGGACACACCGAGGGGCAATCAACGAACCTCGGGAGAGCTTTCAAGGAAGGAAGGCGGGAAAATATTCGGTTCCGGCTCCCGAACGCCGGTTACGATAACCCTGCTCGTGAAGAAGAAGGGAAAGCAGGGAAGGGAAAAGGTCTATCATCACGACATCGGCGACTACCTGACGAGAGAGCGGAAGCTCGAAAAGAAAAGTGATTTCGGGGATTATACCGCTGTTCCGTGGGAGGAGATTAAACCTAACGAGCATCACGACTGGCTGAATCAGAGAAACGAGGAATTCGGCGAGTTCGTGCCTCTGAATGAGGAGGAAAATACAGTATTTGAAATCTGTTCCAACGGCTTAAAAACCAACTTTTTTATGTATTCCGGCAATAGTTTTGAATCTGAGTGGGAGGGGTTCGCGTGAATGCGACGGAAAAAACAGAATCTCGGAGTAAACGCCTTTTAACTAGCCGGGAGGCAGCGTGCTACTTGGGAATTTCATATTCATATCTTCGTACCATTCGAATGACTGGAAAGATAAAAGACCGAATCGGACCACCTCCACATATTCACGTAGGAAAGGCTTTGCGGTATGTCAAAGAGGATTTGGATGCTTGGATTGACTCTCAACCAAGAGCAAATGCAGTAACAGAAGAATGCGAGATGGAAATCTCAAGATGAGTTAGCTTTCAAACCTATTCAACTGGATATGCGGCGGAGTGTTTTCCATCACACCTAAATTCATGGTCGCCCTCCCGTATTTTATTCTTCGTGGAGGGCGACCGATTACTTCGTTTTCAGTTGCCTTTGCAACCTTTCCCTAATGAGCTAATGCGTCTCCGCCCAGCTTCTTCCAATTTTGTATTCTCCGTCGAGCGGACAGCGCATTCCGAGCTCCTTTCCCGCCTCCCGGATGCAATCCACCATATGTTTCCCCACAAAATCCGCATGCTCCTCCTCGGCGTAGAACTGAACCTCGTCATGGACGTGGAGCACCTGTTCCACGCCGATATCGCGCGGAATAGTCCTCCAGAACAACACGGTCGCAGTCTTGACTATGATGGACCCTGCCGACTGTAAAAGCACGTTGAGGGCCGCGTAAGTCGAGCGTACCGGCAGAATTCTGCCGTCGAGAGCTATGAGACGCCCCTTCTCCCTGACTCTTCTGTCGATGTCATCCCGCAGCCTCTTCAGGGCCGGCAGCCCGCTCAGAAACCTCTCCCGTATCTCCCGCCCCTTTTCCTTCTTCTCGTCCTCTCCAGAGCCGGTCGGAACGAACATCGCCCCTATCGTAGAATCCCCCGCACCGTACAAGAAAGCGTAGATGAACCTCTTCGCGTCGTTTCTCGTCCCGAGTCCCGCCTTGACCATGTTGGCGGTGTGGATGTCCCCTTCGAGCAGCTCACGCGCGAACGCTCCCCCGTCGTACCTCTCGAGATAATGCGCCAGACATCGGAGCTCCAGTCCGCTGACGTCGACCCCGACCATCCTCATCCCCGGAGGAGCGACAAAGAGCGAGCGGATTTCCGTTCCCAGCGGGGTGTCTGCGGCCGGAATCTGCGCCAGGTTGGGGTCGAAGTGCGTGCATCTGGCGGTCACCGTGCCGCATGTGTTCACTTTTCCCCGAATCCTGCCGCCGCTTCCGACGTGCGACAGCAGATTCTGCGGACCTGTGGAAAGGAGGGCGAGTCTTGCGCCGAGCATGTAGTATTCGGACAATAGTTTCGCCTCGGGGTAGTCCATCCGCTCGAGGACAGCCGAATCGATGCGGAGGTTGCCCTTCTCCGTCGTCTCCGTCGGAATCCAGCCGTACTTCCGGCGGAAAAACTCTATAATCCGCATCCGGGAGCGTAAGTCGTCGATTTCCCCGGCAAGCGCCTCCCAGAGTTCGGCGAGCCTCTCCCCGATGCGTGCTGCGAGAGCGCGGGTTCCCTCGACGTCGAAGAGCGCGCCGGTCCGCTCCTGGCGGGAGATGACGGCAGCGAACCCGTGTTCGAGTTCGACGGAGCGTTCGGAGGCGACGTGGCTCAGAAGGATGCGGCGGAGTTCGTTCGTCACCCTCACGTCCTGCTCGCAGTATATCTGCATCTCGGGGGACCAATGGGCGAACGGATGCTGGCCAGGAAGTTCGCCTTTGTGTATTCCGAGTCTGTACCTCCACGCCTCGAGTCCGTGACGCCCGTAAAGCCTCTTGGGCAGAGCATACTATAATGGACCCCGAAATTAAGACAAAAAAACGGGGGGAGGTTAAGCTCTAAAC
>CAYRPJ010000067.1:0-16491 GCA_964426245.1 uncultured Synergistaceae bacterium | reverse complement strand
ACCTATGCCGCTGAAAAGGAATGCCTGCGCCATGAAAAATCCGCTCCTTGAAAAAGGATGTTCACGTTATATCAGCCGAAGCTATCAATGTCAATAGGATTTTGCGATAACAATTTCGCCATCAGGCTTGTACGATTCTTTGCCTGCCTCGAATCCTTCATCGCTGAAAGCATTCTTACCCATAGAAAGATCGCCGATCCTGTATACTAAACTTATCTATTTGACATATTTCTTCGATAAGTTATAATCAGCCGTGTTGCGCGAACATTTCAACGCCCTGTTGATCGAGGCCGGAAAAGTCCTCGGCATGGAGGCGCTGCAAATATTGGGCTCCTTCCCACCCTGTGGAATATTGTTTCTGCAGCGGCGTGCCGCCGGAGGACTAAGAATGTGTTCCGACCACACACGGCCAAAGCGTCCGGAAATTCCTGTCCGCTGAAGTCGGCGTAAACGTTGTTCGCTCAGCGCGAACCATTGAGCCCGGGACGGCTTCCTTGCTGCTGAACAACAGGACCTTTATTTCACATAGTCAGAGGAGGGAATCACTGATGACACACTGGTTTGAAAAGAAGAGACTCATCGGAGCGCTTCTGGTTCTGACGCTTCTCGTTCCCGTCGGGATCGCGACTGCGGGCGAAAAAGCACCCGAGATCGAGATCATCACCACCACCGAGGCCTACGACCCGATACGGTACGAAGCCGCCTTCCTGATCGCCGATTCCTGGAAGAAGCTGGGAATCGACGTCAACGTGCGACCAATGGAGTTTTCGACCATTCTGCAGCGCTTCTACAACGAGCAGGACTTCGACGCCGTCATCCTCGGCTGGTCGGGGAGGGTTGAGCGCCTCGATCCGCAGCACTTCCTGGGAACGCTGCACTCCGGACAGAGCACGCTCGGCGGCAACAACCCCGGCGGCTACAACAATCCGGAGTACGACGCGCTCTTCGAGGGGCAGCAGGCCGAGTTCGACATCCAGAAAAGGCGCGAGCTGGTCCACAAGGCGCAGGAGATAGCCGCCGGAGACCAGCCCGTCGACATCCTCTTCTACCGCGACGAAGTCGTGGCGTACAACAGCAGCCGCTTCGAAAATCCGGTCGCCATGGCCGGAGAGGGCTTCTACAACGAGTGGACGCCTTACAGCGTCAAGCCTCTGGGCGACAAGAAGATCCTCACGATCGGCACGCAGCAGGAACCGGACACGATCAATCCGCTCGCCTCCACCTCGGTGTGGGGGTGGAAGTTCATGCGGATGGTCTACGACAAGCTCGTCCGTCTCTCCCCCGACATCGAGCCCCTGCCGTCCGCAGCCGAGAGCTTCCACGACGTCGACGAAAAGACTGTGGAGATCGTCCTTCGGAAGGGGATGAAGTTCCACGACGGCAAGCCGGTCACGGTGGAGGACGTCAAGTTCAGCTACGACTATTTCATCGCGAAGGACTTCGCCTACTTCCGTCCCTTCCTCGGTCTTGTCGGCAGCACCGAGGTCGTCAACGAGGACCGCGTCCGCTTTAACCTGAAGACTCCCTTCGCTCCCTTCATCACTGTCACACTGGCCCAGATCCCCATCCTTCCCAAACATCTGTGGGAAAAAATCGACGAGCCCGACCAGCTCGCCCCCGAGGCGATTCCCGTGGTCGGCAGCGGCCCGTTCGCCTTCGACCGTTACGAGCGCGGCCAGTACAAGCGTATCCTGAAGTTCGCCCACCACTACATGGCGGATGAGATGGAGATCGAGGGTATCGACTACATGATCTACGCCGACGCGGAAGGCGTGCTCACGGGCCTTCTGACCGGCCAGATCGACATGACCGCCTGGCGGCTCGAACCGGGGCAGATCCCGCTCGCCGAGCAGAACCCCGACGTCACGGTAGTGGCCGTGCCCGACTTCGGCTACTACCACCATACGTACAATCTGCGGCGGACTCCTTTCGACGACAGAAACTTCCGGCGCGCCATCGCCCATGCGGCGGACAAGGAGACGATCATCAACGTTCTTCTCTCCGGACGCGGCGAGCCCGGGAACTCGGTTATCGCTCCCGTTAACGGCTTCTGGCACAATCCGGACATCGAGATCTTCGACTTCGATCTTGACAAGTCCAGGGCTATTCTGAAAGAGGCCGGCTACACCTGGGATGCGGCCGGGAAGCTGCACCTCCCGAAGAAATAGCGCATACCGAATCCGCGTTGCCGAGAGTTCCGGTTCCCCGCGGCGCATGATTTTTCGTCCCGGCTTCGAAGCGGGAGACTCGGTTCCCGGTCTCAACGGGCCGGGGACCGACTCTCCCGCTTTTTCGTCACTTTTCCCGGAAGGAGGAAAGCCTGGCCTGGAACAGCGAACGGGCTGCGCCCTGAGAACGCATGAACAGAAAAACCTATCTCCTGTCGCGGTTTCTTCAGCTTGCCGCGACCTTTTTGGTCATCCTCACAATGCTCTTTTTCCTCTTCCGCCTCGCGCTCCCCGACCCCACGACGGCCCTCGTCGTCGAAGGCCTCTCCTCCGAGGAGCAGCAACTTGTCCGTGAGAGGTTCGGTCTTCATCTGCCGCTTTGGCAGCAGTACTTCATCTATCTGAAAAACAGCGTCTTTCTCGGCGAGTTCGGAACCTCCTTCCACTACAAGGCGCCCGTCGCACCCATCGTCTTCGACAAGTTCCTGAACACCATGATCCTGATGGTCGTGGCCATCCTGATCTCCTACACGATCGGGCCCGCTCTCGGAGTGCTGTTGACCTGGAAGAGAGGAGGAAAGCTCGAGATCGGGGGCATCGTCACCGGCCTCGTCTTCCGGTCGGCGCCCATGTTCTGGACGGGGATGCTGGCCGTGATGTTCTTCGGCGTCTACCTGAGATGGTTCCCCACGAGCGGCATGCGGACGCTCCCCTTCGACTCGTCGGGCTTTCTGGACACAATTACGACCCTCGACTTCCTGCACCACCTCGTACTGCCCGCGCTGGTCGTCTCCCTCTACTACATGGGGCTCCCCATGCTGATCATGCGCAACACGATGCTGGAAATCATGGGAGAGGACTTCATCGAACTCTGCCGCGCCAAGGGGCTGAAAGAACGCGTCGTGATGTACCGGCACGCGGCCCGGAACGCCCTTCTTCCAGTCGTCACCCAGGCGGCGATTACGATAGGACTCGCCGTCGGCGGACAGGTCGTCGTGGAGGTGGTCTTCTCGTGGCCCGGACTGGGGCGCGAGATGCTGCAGGCAGTGCGGACGAGCGACTACCCGATGGCGCAGGCGGCGTTCATGCTGATGGCGTTCATGGTCCTCGCCATGAATTTTGTTGCGGATGTCCTGTACGGCGTCCTCGATCCGAGGGTCTCGTTACCCAGGGAGGGGCGATGACGCGATGAGGAATACATCCGCTCCGCGGCGCTCCGCTCTCTGGAAGATTTACGGAAAGATGTTCACCGAACCGCTCCGCGTTATCGTCCGCGACCCCCTGGCCCTGGCAGGACTCGTTATTCTGACGTTCATCGTCTTGGTGGCGCTCTTCGCTCCGTGGATCGCACCCTACGATCCCGACGAGATGCACCGGAAAGTCGAAGGGGTTCTCTTCCGTCTCTCCGACGGGGAGGCGCGTCGCCTCGCCGCGGAGTGGCCCTTTCCTCTGAACGCCGTGACGATGCGCGGAGACGAGATTATCGCCGTCGGCGGGGGAGGACGCATCGTCCGCTTCGAGGGCGGCCGGTGGGTGGAGGAAGCGACGTCGACAGAGTCCGAACTGTTCGCCGTCGCGTCCGGCGAGCGCACCTATGCCGCGGGTGACGGAGTCATTCTGCGCAAGGATGAGGGCGAATGGAGGAGCGATCTGGTACGCGAAGGAACGGCCTTCAAAGGGCTCTCTCTCGCGGGAAACTCCGGGCTCGCGGTCGGGGAGGACGGCGCCGTCCTGAAGCTCTCCGCGTCGGGTGCGTGGGAGGAGGTACCGCATAGAGAGCGCGGAAAAATGGCCTCGGCCTCCCTGGCGAACGAGAATCTCGGCTTCATCGTCGGCGAACGGGGAATGCTGCTCCGCTACGAGCGCGGCTCGCTCCGCCGGGAGATGGTGCGCGCCTTCCGCGACCTGAACGATGTGCACGCCTATACCCCGGACTTCGCGCTCGCCGTCGGCGCGCGCGGCACGATTCTTCACTTCGACGGAACCCGATGGCGAGAGATGTTCGGCCCCGAGACGCGCGACCTCCGCGCCGTCCGGATCGTGAACGAGAAACTGGCCTTCGCGGTCGGCCCGTTCGGCGTGGTCCTCAAGTACGACGGTACGAACTGGACCAGCGTGGAAACCGGCTACCGGCGCAACTTCAGGGGGCTTGGCTCAGCGGACGGCGCCGTTCTCGCCGTCGGCAGCGACCCCTTCATCAACGAACTCTCCCCCCCGACGCGGGACCATCTCTTCGGCACCACGCACCTGGGGCGAGACATCTTCACCCAGACGGTCTACGGCTCGCGGACGGCACTCCTGGTGGCCATCCTCGCCTCGCTGGTCGTCAGCTTCATCGGCGTCAACGTGGGCCTGGTTGCGGGCTACTTCCGCGGAAAGACGGACGACATCCTCATGCGCATCGTGGACATCATGTACGCCCTGCCATTCGAGCCTTTCGCGATGATCCTGGTACTCATCTTCAACCCCAGCATCTGGATCGTCATCCTCGCGGTCGGACTGCTCACCTGGCGGACGAACGCGCGTGTGGTGCGCTCTCAGGTGCTCTCCATCGCGCGACGGCCCTTCGTCAAGGCGGCTCGTGCCGCCGGGGCGAGCGATTTCCGCATCATGTTCGTCCACATCGCGCCCAATATTCTGCCGCTCGTCTTCCTGCAGCTTGCCGTCGCCGCCGGATTCGCCATCACCGCGGAGGCGACGCTCAGTTTCCTCGGCCTCGGGCCGCCCCGCATGCACAGCTGGGGAACCATTCTGCACGCCGCGCGCCTCTCCGGGGCATGGAGGACCGCTTGGTGGTGGATCATTCCTCCCGGCGCGCTCATCATGCTCACAGTCGTCTCGATATTCTTCATCGCGCGGGCCCTGGAGGTTCTCTCCAACCCGAGGTTGAAGAATGAGAGGTAGGGAGGAGGTCTGACCGTGCTTCTTGACATTCGGAATCTGAAAACACACTACGGCTCAAAGGACAGGCCGGTCAAGGCCGTCGACGGGATCAGCTTCACGCTCGAACGCGGCGCCAGCCTCGGCCTCGTGGGCGAGAGCGGCTGCGGCAAGACCACTGCCGCGAAGTCGATCAACAGGATTCTCTCCGGCTCCGGACGCGTCGTAGGGGGCGAGATGCTCTTCAAGGGGCGCGACCTCGTCACGCTGAGCGAGGACGAAATGAACGCGGTGCGCTGGAAGGAGATCTCCCTGATCACGCAGAGCGCCATGAACGCTCTCGACCCGGTCTACACGGCGGGCGACCAGATCATCGAGGCGATCCAGACCCACGAAAGCGTCGGCCGGCGGGAGGCCGCCGACAGGGCCGGAGAGCTCTTCTCGCTCGTCGGGCTTGAAAAAAAGCGCCTTTGGGATTACCCGCACCAGCTAAGCGGCGGAATGAAACAACGTGTTGTCATCGCGATGGCGCTCGCGCTGAACCCCGACCTCGTCATCGCCGACGAGCCCACCACCGCGCTCGACGTCGTCGTCCAGGACGGCATCATGAAGCAGCTCGAACACCTTCAGGAGAAACTCGAGATGGCGCTGATCCTCGTCACGCACGACATCTCCGTCGTCGCCGAAACCTGTCCCGCCCTGGCCGTCATGTATGCGGGCAGGATCATGGAGTACGGCGCCACAAGCGACGTCCTGAGCGAGTCTTTCCATCCGTACACGATGGGGCTTCAGAACGCCTTTCCCACTCTCACTGGGGCTGCCGGTGACCTGATCTCGATTCCCGGCTTTCTGCCGGACCTGCGGAATCCTCCGAAGGGGTGCCGTTTCTCCCCCCGCTGCCCCTTCGCCGACGAGACGTGCGTCAATGTACCTCCCTCAGCGCGTGAAGTCCTCCCCGGTCACCGGGTGGAGTGCCACTATCCGGAGAAGGCCGGTGAATTCCGCGCCCTCGCGAAAAAACCCGAAACCTGGCGGCAGAGCCGCGAGCAACACGGGGCCTACGTTCAATCCGGAGAAATCCTCCTGGAGACGAAGGATCTAAAAAAGAGCTACCCGATCAAGCGGAGTTTTGCGGACACGATCGCCAGGCGTCCGGCCAAGACAGTGAAGGCGCTCGACGGAGTCGCCTTCTCCCTTGGGAAAGGGGAGATCCTAGGCCTTGCCGGAGAGAGCGGATCGGGGAAGACCACCCTGGGAGAGCTGCTCTCTGCTCTCCAGACGCCGACCTCGGGCTCCGTCCTCTTCGAGAACCGGGACATCGCGGCCCTCTCGAGAAGTGAGCTGCGCGCCTTTCGGCGCAACATGCAGGTCGTCTTCCAGGATCCGTACGAGACGCTCAACCCGCGCTTCACTGTGATGAACGCACTGATGGAGCCGCTCAAGAACCTCGGCGTCGGAACGTACGAGGAGCGCCTTGAGCTGGTGAACGCGGCGCTCTCCAAGGTCGAGCTGAACCCCCCGGAGAACTACCTCCTCCGCTTCCCGCACGAACTCTCGGGAGGACAGAGGCAGCGCGTCGCCATCGCACGCGGAATCATCCTCGAACCGCGCTTCCTCGTCGCGGACGAACCGGTCTCGATGCTCGACGTCTCCATCCGCGCCGGGATACTCAACCTCTTTCTCCGCTTCAGAAGGGAGATGGACATGTCCATAATCTACGTCTCGCACGACCTGGCGACCATCCGCTACATCTGCGACAGGACGGCGATCCTCTACCTCGGCCGCATCGCCGAGCTGGGACCCACCGAGGAGGTCATCTCCCGCCCGCTGCACCCTTACACCGAGATGCTCATCAGCGCCGTTCCGCACTCCGAAGCCGGGGAAAAACGCCCTCGCGTGGACGCCAGGGGAGAAATTCCCGACCCCATAGATCTTCCGAACGGCTGCCGGTTTCACCCCCGTTGCCCGCGGGCCATCGATAGCTGCGGCTGGGAGGGACGCGACCTGCAGCGCATTCTTGACCGCGCGCTCGAAGGACTTTCCTCTCGAGTCATCTTGAGCAGCGAAGAAAGAAGCGTTCTGAGCAACGTGAAAGAGCGGAGGATTTGCGGGACAGATATCGTGTTGGAGGCAAAGAACGCGGAAGTAGTCGCTTCGCTGCTGGAGAAACGCATCCTGGCCGCTTTTCCCGCGATGGCGAAGGCCTGCTCCGAAGTCGAGGTGGAAAGAGGCAGCGTCCGCCTCCGGTTCCCTGCGATGAAAGAACCCGAATTCCGTCCGGGACCGCGGCGCGAAGATTCCCGAAGCGGAAATGGAACAGAGCATTTCGTCGCCTGCTATCTGTACGGTTGAAAAGCAGCAGCAAAACCGAGCTGAGCTTTCCCTCTCAGGGATCAGCCGGCTTCATTCCGAGGCAAGACAAAACCGCCCCGGTGAGGGCGGTTTTGATCGTGCCGTGAGATCTCTTTCAGAGAAAAGTGAATGCGGGTCTACCCGTCCGTTCCGGGACGGGCCACTTCGGTGATCATGCCCTTCCGGTTCATGTGATGGTAGGCGACGAAAAAGAGAGTCATCACCGCATACCCGATGACGAACTGGTTCTGCAGCCCGCCGCCGAGGAAGCGGATCGCGGGGGCGTGCATGAAACCGAAAAGCGCGAGGACCGTCATCACGCCGCTCATGACCGCGGCCTTCATATAGTCCTTGTCGATCAGGAAGGCCGTCACCGCGCCCCAGCAGAGAGCCGTGAACATCGCGCCCTGCGCCAGGGGCATGATGGCGGGGGAGATTCCCTGGATAATGCTCGCGCCGGAGGGGAATGCGTCGATAGCGCCCCTGTTGAAGCGCGTTCCCAGGTAGTTCGCAAGGTACGGAATCATCGCGATCGCGACCGCCGGAGCGTGGTGGTGGGGCGAGCGGATGAAGGCATTCGCAACCATGACGACGCCGACATAGACCAGAATCGGAGCGATGACCGCCGCGGGGATGATGGCGGAGATGGCGCCCACAAGTCCGAGGGAGGCGGCGGCGAGGAAGACGAGGCCGTTGAGGATGGAGTACCCCTGCCCCGCGCCGGTGTCCTTCGCGCCGACCGATGCGATGTAGACGGTGGTCGGAAGTATTCCGCCGAAGAGCGAGCCGAGAATGGTGCCGCAGCCGTCGGTGAACTGGCATGCCTTTACGTCGTACTCGTCGCCCATCGTGGCGACTGCCTCGACGTTGTTCATCGTCTCGATCAGGTTGTAGATGGAGATCGGAATGATGACGCCGAGGAGGTACGAGTACTCGCCGAAGAGCAGCTGGAGGCCGGTGAAGGCTGTCATCCCGGGCATCGGAATGTAGAGCCCGAGGCTCTGCGTGGCTTTCGTGATATTTTCGACGCTCGCGATGCCGAAGACGAAGGCGAGGATCGTGCCCAGCACCACCGCGACCAATGTCGCCGGGACTTTGCCGGGCATGGTCGCCTTGCCGATCATGCCGACGATGATGATGGCGAAGGCGAGAGTGCCGATCTGCGGATGATTGAAGGTGACGAAGAAAAGTTCCCCCGCGATGAAGGTGAGCGCCACTCCGGCAAGCGCTCCGAGCATTGCCGCCCTGGGCAGGAAGTTCTGCACCTGGCGGCCGACGAAAGAGCCGACCACGAGGATGATGCCGCCGAGAAGGCACGCGCCGACGGCGACCTGCCATGCGACGTAGGGGTCGCCGGTGGCGTTCTTGATGGCGACCGCGATGACGACCATGTAGATGAACTGAATCGGGGTGCTGATGCCGTAGGAGAGCGCCGTGACGTCGAGCCGCCCCTCCCGTTCCGCAAGGCGCTTCGCCATGCCCGCATACACGAAATTTCCCAGCGCCACCGCAATTGCGGCGCCCGGGACCATCTGGCCGAAAACCAGTTCGGCGGGGAAGCCCGCTCCCAGCATGAAGACCACAAGCCATGCAAAGTTCGCCAGGTTGTTCTGAAACAACGCCCAAAAACCGTCCGCGTCCTGCTTGATGAAAAGGGGGTAATGCACCTTCGCCATGGAGACCTCCTGAAAGAGAAAATATGACTGCCGTTCGACTCTCCGAAAAAGACTCACTATTGTTTGTATTATACTTAAAATGATAGAGTTGTCAATCCATGTATGACCAGCTTATTTTTTCATTTTATATATACCTTTTTTCGGAGATGAGACAGAACCACTGGAAAGAGGAAGGAGAAAGAGCTGCTTATCGCGGCGATTTTCGCATGAAGAACGGGGAGGACTCAGTGGAGTTCTCCCCGTTCTTACCGCAGATCAGCGATTTTTGTCCTTTCACCTCCGCAGCAGCCTTTCGAGCGCATTCCGCGCATCCGTTTCCCCCAGAGCCTCCGCCTTTCCGTACCATTGAACGGCCTTCTCCCTGTCCGCGGGCGTGCCGTCCCCTCGCTCGTACATGCCGCCGAGCGCGTACTGGGCGGGCGCATACCCCTGTTCGGCGGCTCTGAGGTACCATGCGAACGCTCTTGTCCGATCCATCGGAACACCCAGGGCGTTCATGAAAAGCCCGGCGAGATGATACTGCGCGGGAGCGTATCCTTGTACGGCCGCCCTCGAATACCATATCGCCGCGGCCGCAAGATCCCTCGGAACTCCCAGGCCGAAACGGTACATCGGCGCGAGACTGTTCTGCGCCACGGGGTCCCCCTGCAGCGACGCCATGAGCAGCCATCCCGCCGCCTCCGGGTAGTTCCGCTGCACGCGGAGCCCGTCCTTGTAGATCAGTCCGAGTTCGCGCTGCGCCTCCGCGTTGCCTCTCAGGGCATTCTCTTTCAGGTTTTCAATCTCCCTTGCAACGGCGGCGGCTTTCGCTGCCTCCGCCTTTTTCTTTTCGTTCTGCAGCATCCGGAGCAGCGCTTCCGAAACCTGCCCGTTCCGGGCAACGCCTCTGCTCCGTTGAAACTTCCCGACTGCGGACGCGGTGCGCGGCCCGGCCTTGCCGTCGACGGGACCGGCGTCGTAACCAAGTTCGTTCAGAAGGTGCTGCACCTCCCGAACGAGTTTCTCTCTCGCCGACGGAACTTCAATCCGGGGTGCCGGGGAGGGAGGGGGCACCGGAGGGAACGGGGAGGCCGGCGGTATTTCGACAAGGACCTCCTCGACCTCTTTCGGAAGGTGCATCGCAAGATGCCGCAGGATCGAAGGAGAGCTCAATCCAAGGAACATCCCCTGGCCGAGAGTCAGTTCACTGGTGACGATTCCCGCAGCCCTGCCTTTTTCGTCGATGACGGGGCTGCCGCTCGAACCTCCCGCCACGAAGGCGGTGAACTGAAGCAGCGTGTCCGTTCCGGTTCTCCGTATGGAGCTGACATCCCCCTTTGTCACGGTAATGGAATCGCCAAGCTGGAACGCCCTTGGATAGCCCAGCACCATAACCGGTTCGCCGAGCTCCGCGACATCGGTCCTCAACGGCAGATGGCGCACTCTCGCACGCGGATAGGCCGTCTCCAGGAGCGCGACATCGGCATCTTTGTCGAATGCCACGATCCGGACGATGTCGTACAGGGTGTCGCCGTCCCAAATCTTCACCGTCCTGTTCCCCTCGACGACGTGATAGTTCGTCAGCATCAGACCGTCCTTCGTGACGAAAAAACCCGTTCCCTGGCCTATCCGGCTGCCGTTCCCCTCGGTCACCAGCATCTTCACGGCGCGCGACACGTCCCTGATCATCGCGGGAGAGAAGCTTGCGGCCAAAACGAGCTTCTCCGACCCTGCGATCAGCACAAGAAGCAGAAGAAGAAAAAGCGCCCTTCGGCAGGGGAAATTCATCGCTTTTCCCGGCCGTGCAGGAGAAACCCTCCTATTTCTCTCCTGTCTTCCCGGAAAAACCTGGTGATCGAGTCCAGGATCGTCCTTTTTCATTTCGTGTGCACCTCGCGATTTTCTCGGCCGGAAAACGGTCTCATGTTCCGTAAAACGGGAAGTTCCGGCGGCCCTGCTTTCCAGAACACTCGAATATACGTCAGAGGAGCAGTCGGGGAAGCGTCAGAACAAGCCCGGGGAAGAGCGCAACCAGCACGCTCAGAAGGAGGAGCACTCCGAAGAAGGGCATGATGGGCTTGATCAGCTTCGTTACAGGAATGCCGCTGATACTGGAGCCGATGTACAGGCAGAGGCCCACCGGAGGAGTCACGTGCCCTATGACCAGCGCCGAGACCAGGACCATGCCGAAGTGCAGCGGATCGACTCCGAAGTTCTGCGCGACGGGGAAAAGGACGGGAACCAGCAGGACCAGCGCGGAGGTAGGCGTCAGGAAGCACCCCACCAATAGAGAGATGGCAATCACAGAGAAGAGGAAGAAGAGGCTGTTCGGAGTAATCGCCAGGAAGAACTGGCTGAGATGAATCGGAATTTTCTCGATGCTCATGATCCATCCGAAGCCGCCCGTCATTGCTATCAGCAGCACCACGCCTCCCGAGAGCTTGCACGATCTTACGAAAACCCCCGGCAGATCCGCCAGGCCCGGTTTCCTGTAGATGAAAAGGCTGATGAAAAGGCTGTAGACGACCGCTACGGCCGCCGCCTCGGTAGCCGTGAAAATTCCCGAGAACATCCCCCCGAGGATGATGACGGGAAGCACCAGCGCAGGCATCGCATCCAGGAAGGAGCGCCACAGTTCCTTCAGATTGAAGTCCTGGTGCGTTCCATAGTTGTGTTTTTTTGAAAGAACGTATGCGAGTCCCATCAGCATAAATCCGACGAGAATTCCGGGGACGATTCCCGCGACGAAAAGTCTCGACACCTGAACTCCGGCGAGCCAGCCGTAAATGACCAGCGTGATGCTCGGCGGTATGAGGTTTCCTATCGGGGAGGACGTGATCGTGACAGCCGTCGCAAACTCCTTGCTGTACCCGGATTTCGACATGGCCGGAATGAGAATGGAACCGATGGCCGCGGTATCGGCCGAGGCCGATCCCGATATTCCGCCGAAGAACATGCTCGCCAGAATATTGCTGTGCGCAAGGCCGCCGGTGACGTGACCGACCAGCATATTCGCGAAACGGACCAGACGCTCTCCGGCTCCGCTCTTGTTGATGATCTCCCCTGCCAGGATGAAAAGCGGTATGGCGAGGAGCGAAAACGATTCCATGCTGGTCGCCATTCGCTGCACGACCACCAGGACGGGCCTCCCCGTCACGAGAATCAGCGTCAGCATTCCGCTGAGAGCAAGCGAAAACGGAATCGGGATTTTCATCAGCAGAAAGACGCCGAACAGACCGAACAACGCTACAGTACCCATCGTCACTCCCCCGCAATGCGTTTCAATTTTTCAACGAGCGTTCCACCAGCGCTTCCCTTCGCCGACGAATTCGAGTAGACGAGACACGAATCCAGGACGAAGAGAATCACGAAAAGGAACAGCCCGACGGGAATCGCGGCGTAGACGGAGCTCATTCTGATCCGCAGGACCGAGGAGAGCTGCGAATGCACCCTTCCCGTCAAGTCGACCGCGTAATAGATCAGGAAACACGTCGTCAATCCGGTGGTAATACGGGCCAGAACGTCGACGGCGATCTGCGCTTTTTCCGGGAGGCGCTTGACGAAGAGATCGATCCCCTGGTTGAAGATCTCCGTGGTGGCCGCGGCGGCGCCGAGCATGGAGACCCAGGCGAAGAGAAACCGGGAGAGTTCGACGGTCCACGACAGCGGCTGATGGATAACGTACCGAAAGAGAACCTGAAGAAAAATCAGGACGACGATCGCCAGCAGAATAACCGCCGCCGCCAAGCCGGTCGTACACATCAAGAGAAGATACGCTTTATACACTGTGACTATTCCTCCATCCGATCCGGCAACAAAGGGGAGGGAGAAAGCCCCCCTCCCCGCGATGCCTCTCTATTCTCCCGCCCGCCGGATTCTCTCTATCAGCTCCAAGCCGCCCACCTCGGCGGCCCGCTTGGCGTAGACGGGCTCTATCTTCCGTCGCCATTCCGAGAGATCCTCGGGGTAGACCACGATGCAGCCGTGCTTCTCCGCGAGTTCGTCAAGCAGGCTCTTCTCCTGCTCCACGACGAGCGCCCTCTGGAAATCCTGGGCCCGCTTTCCGGCGATCAGGACCTTCTCGCGAAGATCCTCGGGCAGTTTGTTGTAGGCGATCTCCGACATCATGAAGTTGTGCCAGCTGAAGATATAGTTGATGACGGTGATATGGGGAGCGGGATCGTAGAATCCCATCGACTTGTAGCTGATCATGGCTCCTTCCGCGCCATCCACCATTCCCGTGTCGAGGGCGGTGTAGACATCGCCCCAGGGAAGAGGAGTGGCGAGCGCTCCGAGGTTGTTCCATGTGTCGACGTAAATGTGGTCTTCCATGGTCCTGATCTTCATTCTCTGGAGATCGTCGAGATTCCTGACCTGCTTCGAGGCGTACATGCTGCGCGCCCCGCCGCTGTTGAATCCGAGCTTGATGAGCCCTTCCCGGGCAAGATACCCGGCGAACTCGTCGCCGATGGGGCTGTCCATCACCTTATACACTTGGTCGAAGTTTTCGAAAAGGAACGGGAGACTGAAAACACCGAACTCCGGCACGAAAGTTGCCGTAAGCGCGGACGTGATGGTGGAGATATCCAGCGTCCCGATCTTCAGACCTTCAACAAGATCCCTTTCACTGCCGAGCGAACCTCCGGGATGGATTTCGACCTCGATCCTGCCCCCGCTGAGAGCTTCAATCTCTTCTTTGAACTTCTCCGCCATCAGGTGATACGGATGGTCCGTCGGCTGCACATGCCCGAAGACCAGAACGTGCTCCGCGGCCTCGACGGAAACAGCCGCGCCCCCGAACAGAAGAATCGCGCCAAGAACACAACAGGATACTATTTTCCTCACAAAAACCCCTCCTTCAAGAAATTGTCGAAACATCGTGAAGCACCGATTTTCGAATCCTGCGAAAGCGTTCTTTCGCACACCCGCCGCAATCTATCATACCGGCTCTCACTCTTCAGAAAACCCTCCGGACGCTGACCTTGCAAACCCTTCCGGCACGAGGCGCTCTTTCTCCGACAGGAATTCCGATATTTTCCCCAGAAGCGCTCCGTCAAGATAAGGCGTGTTGACCTCGATGATCAACGCGGCGGAGGCATGATGCAGGAGGAGAATCCGCAGAAACTCCTCCCAGTCGAAATCTCCCTCTCCGGGAGGGAGGTGGCGATCCTTGCGATTGTGATAAATGCCGTCGGAAAGATGAACGCCTATCGGATTCAAGTCTGGGAGAACATCGTAGAGAAGGTGCGCTATATCTATGGCGAAACAGTGTGATACGTCCAGGCAAATTCCTGTGTTTTCCATTTCTGCGGACTGTATCATACCGGCGATTCTCATCGGGCTCAGGCCTTCCGGCCACGCGAGGCAGCACGGAAGATTCTCGAAAGCCAGCCGTAAGCCTTGATCGCTTGCGGTCGCCGCCAGCCTCTTCCACAGGGAAACGCTTCGAGGCATTGCACGCATGAGATCGCCGTCCTCCGGAAAGAGTTCTCCTTCGACGACCGCAGGGTGAAAAACGACATAGGAAGCCCCGTAGACCGCAGCCTTCCGGCAAACCCTCTCGAAGAGAGAAAGGTAGCGTATATGTCGGTCGAGGCCCAGCAAAGCCCCATCGGGAAAGGGAGCGTGAACCGAGTTAACCGAGATGTCGTGCGATGCAAGGCATCCCTGGACGGCTTCCGGATCGGTATTCTCCGCGAAAAAACCGTCGTGCTCCCAGAGTTCCACAAGACGGATACCGGATTCCGCGCATGTCTTCAGCACTTTCTCCATAGAATCGGGTCGAAGGAAGCCCGTTGAAAAACCTGTTTTCACGACATATCTCTCCATTCCGGCGCCTGCCGCGCAACACCACCGGACTCCGGCCCGCCCCAAAGGCCGGGAAGCCGTCCTCATCCGCGCATGATCGCTCAAAGAAGATCCGGAAACCGCAACGATACAGACGGTAGCTTGCCCACGTTTTTTTCTTTCACCATGGTAATAAACCATAAGACACCCCTTGTCAAGGCGGGATCCTTCCATAAATGTCAACCTTTATCGGAGAAAAAGTACAGATTTCTCCTAAAAAAAAACAAACTGATGATAGACTTCTCGCATCGAGCGCCGATCAGTACAACCCGATAATAATGATACATAATTCAACGAAAGAAGGTTGTTCGAATGACGGAAAATGCAAGAATATCCGGAACCGTGCGGGAAACCCATGGATCGCTGAAAGGAGCCGTCAAAGGCTGGTTCCTTCCCTTTCTGGTCATCTTCATTCTCCTCGCGTACCTCTCGTTCGAGGTTTCTTTTTCTCTTATCCGGCCGATGGCGTGGGCGGCCCTGGTCTCCTTCACGGCCTATCCGCTCTTCAGAAGAATGCGGGAAAGATTCTTCCCGAGCCGTTCCGCGAGCATGCCGGCACTTCTGGCCACAGGAATCATCGTCTTCGCGGTCCTGATCCCCTGCCTGCTGGGAGTCTTTTTCGCCGTGCGTGAAGGGGTGCGGTTGCACGGCTCCGTCGTCGAGGTGATGGCGGCGATGGAGTCCTCCGGCGAGGGAGCGCTGGCGACGCTGCTTCCTGAGCATATCGTGGCGAAAATCCGGCCGTTGATGGAACGCTATCCCGCCCTTCGCGCCCATATCCGCCAGACGGCCGAACGGGGCGCGGCGGAAGCTGTGGAATTCTTCGGAAGCGCGGTTCTGTTTCTCTACTATTTCTCTATCATCACCGTGGCCAACTTTTTCTTTCTTCGTGACGGGCACCGAATCGTCGCTTTTATTCGGGAGATCATCCCCCTTCCGGCGGAGGAGGGTTCCGCATTTTTCGAGCGGACGAAACAGGTCCTCCGTGCAGTGGTGTACGGCGTGCTGGTCACAGCCCTCGCGCAGGGAGCGGCGGGCGGCGTCGGATGGTGGATCTCGGGCCTTCCCGCTCCCGTCTTCTTCGGCGCGCTGATGGTCTTCTTCGCGCTGATCCCATTTCTGGGGACGGCGTTCGTCTGGATCCCCGGAGCGCTCTACCTCCTTCTTGCGGCGGAGACGACGCAGGCGCTCGTCCTGCTCGCATGGGGCGTTCTGGTCGTCGGCACGGTGGGCCGCGTCCTGAAGCCGATCTTCATCTCCGGCGGGGGGAAGATCCACTTTTTCATCGTCTTCATCGGCGTCATCGGCGGGCTTGCTTCGTGGGGCATCCTCGGACTCTTCATCGGTCCGCTGGTTCTCACGCTCTTCGCATTCCTGCTGGAAAATTACCGGCTCATGTGGAGAGCGTGGATCGGCGGTGCGCACGAGGTACGGGCCGCCCTGGCGGAGGAGTAAACGGAGACTCGACGAAGCCTTGAGCACATTTTCGGGAGCACGGGACATCGATGTGCGTTGCAACAGCTCAGCCTGATACTGCCCCGTCCCCGGTTTGATAGACAGTAAAAAGAGACATATACTGTAAGTCAGAA
>CAYRPJ010000066.1:0-16828 GCA_964426245.1 uncultured Synergistaceae bacterium | reverse complement strand
GCGAAAGCCAGAACCTCGAGTTCATCTACTGGAAAGTATGGGACGCGCTGATGAACGAGCTGCCCATAAAGGAAGACTTCGAAGAGAAGATCATCAAGACCAATATCGACGGCTTCACCGAAACCTACGCCATGAGCGACCTTATGCCCCGCCAGGCTACGGAGGGCGGCGTCATCGACGTGAACCTTTTCAAGGGAATACAGGACACGTGGGACGAACGGCAGGAGCTCAACAGAGTATCCGTCAAAATCCCCGTTCGAGAGGCGCTCGTTAAGTCGGCCTCGTCGGCGGGACTTGACGAACAGGCAGTCGTGCAGTATTTCCGAAACCCCGCGTCCGACAAGCGGATCGTGATATTCGGCCACAGCCACGAATCCAGAATGATCCCCTCCGAGACGCACGACGGGAAAAGCGCCGTGTACGTGAACTCCGGCACATGGATCGACAAGAACGCGACGCCGACCATGACGTTCGTCGTGATCGCTCCGAAGGGCTCCGAGAGGCACGCAGGGCTCTACCACTACTCTTCCGAGGGCGCAATAACAACGTTGGATTCTCTGGAACTCGGGGGCTTTTAAAAAAATCATCTCCACTGAACAACAGGAAGAGAAGAGAGGGAGACGCGGAAAGTGCGCCTTCCTCTCTTCTCTTCCGCGTCTGTCCGTTACGTACCTTGAGGTAGGTATGGTTACAAAAAAGTGCATACTTGTCACAACGATCCGGGGCGAGTAGAGTATCGGCAGCGATCGCTGAAGACAACGCAACGTTGCGCATCTTTTCCGGGAGGGAACGGCGCATGAGAACACTTACTTTCGAAGAGCTGCGGGGCGCGGATATCGAGCAGTGCAGGGAGCTGTGCGACGAGCTGATGGCGTTTCAGAAGTCGAAGGCCTTCATGGAGCCGGAGCGCTTCGACGCCATGAACTTCGACACGCGGATGAAGAAAAGCTACGAGAGCGCTTTGGAGAAACACGTCGTCGTCGCGAAGGACGGCGGCATACCGGTCGGGTACGTCTTCTCGACGGTGGAGTCGGCGGAGGGAATGCGGAATTCGCCGTTCAAGCTGCTGCCTCAAGGCGGAACGTTTCCGGACAGGATCGGCTGCCTGAGCAATCTCTACCTGAAGGACGGCTACAGAGGAGGCGGGCTGGGAACGAAGCTCTTCGATCTCTCGATGGAATGGCTGGAGAGCTTCCCCGACGTCGACACGATCTTCATCTACATCTCGAACGGCAACGACGAGGCGTACGACTTCTATCTCAAGCACGGCTTCAGCTACAGCCACGACGTTATGGACGGCTTCATCAAGGCGGTCGTCAAGACCAGGAATCCGAAGAAGGAACTCTAAGGAGAAGAGCCGCTCCGGCGCGCCTCAAGGCTCCCTGCGCGGCTCTTTCCTTGCAGGTTCTCCGGTTTCCCGGCGGGTTTCATCGATGGCTAGAGAACGGCCAGTATTATCCACGGATAGACAATCACAATGCCGAGAATACGCACCGTATGAAAGACGGACGCCGTAAATGCGTCGACCCCGATCTCCTCGGCAAACACCGTGATCTGACTCAGACCGGCGGGCGACGCGCAAAGGAAGCATGTCACGAAATCCCAGCGGCTCAGTTTATGAAGAATAAACGCAAGAAATACGCTCCCCAGCAACATGACGAACGTCGTGATAAAAGCCGGCAGAAACAGTTCTCCGAGCTGCGCAACGACTGCGGGCGTCATCCTCTGCCCCATGACAAGGCCGAGACCTATCTGGGCCGCGTATCGAATTCTGACGTCGAATCGATACACGCGTCCTAGCGCCAAAACGCACGCCCCGCTGGCGATCATCGCCCCCAGCATCGATCCGGCGGGAACATCGAGCACATGCGCGATGTAACCTCCTGTCAGCGCCGCGGCGATAAGGACCGGATAGTGACGCGGAGAAAAACGATCCTGTGCAGGCCTATTAAGAGCTGATTGCGTTGTTCTGCGCCTCCTTTCTTTTCCCCCTCCTGCAACCGAAGGAAGAAAGGAGATAAGAGCCAAAAATGAAACCACTCGAAAAAGCTGAACGAAAGCAACTACTGCCAGGTCCGCATTAACGGACATGCCGAAAGCCAGCATTTCGGTGATGCCCCCCGCCGAACTCGCAACCATCGCCGTGCTGAAAGGAATATCCGTCATACGATACAGCGCATAGCCCGAAACAAGAGATAATCCGATCATTCCGGCGCCCATGAAGAGCACGTACCCGGCAAGCTCCCGCATTCGCCTGGCGATGTTCCGATCGACCTGGCGCCCGAGCATGACGCCGATTGCGGCGTTTGCCAGAAAAGAAACCAGCCATGCCGGAAACGATGGATAGTATCCCGTTATGCTCAGCACCCCCGTGCTGAACATGGATCCAAGAAGGGCCGGATTGGGTATGCGTATCAGCTTGAAGAGAAAGAAACCGAGGATGCCTACCAGAAACGTCGCAATAAATCCGACAAGCTGCATCAAAACAGGAACCGCCTGCCTTTCCGATTTAAAAAAGACGATGCATCGAAAAAAAAAAGCGATGCATCGATTCAGGAAAATCAACAGGAACGCAACAACACAAAGACTCGCACATCTCCGGGACAGCCCGCGGATCCCGGCTACCTCAGCGCTTCTTTCCGTCTAGAAGGTTTTCGGGGCGGCTCCGGATAGTCTTGTTTTTGCGTACGCGGCGGGCAGCGTTCAGCTCCCGCATCCGGCAAGCTTGCTTTTTTTGAAAAGAGGACGAAGAAGAGCCCACAAAACAGATATGATCCCGATCACGCACAAGACGGTGCTGATCGGTGAATTAAAGAACACGTTCCAATAACTCCCTCTGGAAACGATAAGGGCTCTTCTGAGATTCGCCTCCATAATGAATCCAAGAACAAATCCGAGAACCGTCGCTGCATGGGGAAGCTTGCCTTTTCTCATGGAAAGACCCAAAAGGCCGCATGCAAGGGCAACCCCGATATCGAAAATCTCGCCGCTGTAAGCATAGGAGCCGGTGAAAACAAGGGCGATAATGACGGCAAGCAGGGCGGGCTTGGAAATATTTGTAATTTTAATAGCGAATTTTATACAAAGTAATCCTGCAAAGAAAAGAAAAATATTGGCCACAAACAGTGAGATAAAGATTCCGTACGGTATCTCCGGATTGTTCAGAAACAGCATCGGCCCCGGATTCACATTGTGAATAATCAAAGCCCCCAGCATGATGGCGGTGGAGTTTGATCCCGGTATGCCTAAAGCAAGCAAAGGGACCATTGCCCCTCCTGTCACGGCATTGTTTGCGGACTCGGGCGCCACGATGCCCAGCGGATTGCCTTTCCCGAAGGAATCCGGATTTCTGCTCAACTTCTTGACTCCGGTATAACTGAGGAACGCCGCCACTGTCGCGCCTGCCCCGGGCATGGCCCCGATAACCACGCCGAGAAGCGAAGAGAGCACGTTGCAGGGAATCCATTTTTTGATCATGCTCCAGCTGGGAAACGACGTATCCGTTTTTTCTTCGAGAACCGTTTTCGAACCGGTCGCGGAGAGGGTCATCGCCTGACGAAACACCTCTGAAACGGCAAACAAGCCCATCATGAGAGGAATCATTTTCAGGCCGTCCGAGAGGGATATCACATCGAACGTAAGGCGGGGAATACCTGCGAAAGGATCGAAGCCGATCGTGGACAGAAGAATACCGAGCAACCCGGCCCAGATTCCCTTGAGCACATTTTCTTCCCCCAGAGAGCAGATCAGGGTCAGTCCGACGGCGGCCAAAGCGAAATACTCGGCCGGGCCGAACGCCAGGGCCACCGATGCCAGCGGAATGGCGACGAGCATCAAGACGAAAGCCCCAATAAGGCCTCCGGAAACGGAGGCGAGCAGCGACGCATACAGCGCGACTCCGGTTTTTCCCTGTTTATGCAGTTCGTAGCCGTCGAAAACAGTGCAGGAGGCCGCATTCGTACCGGGCGTCCCGATGAGAACCGCAGGGATCGATCCCCCGTATTCACCGCCGCAATACACGCCGGCCAGCATGAAGACCGCCGTTGCAGGGTTCATGCCCCAGGTGAACGGCAGCAGCAAAGCCATTGCGATCGTCGCGTTGATGCCGGGGATCATACCTCCGATAGTCCCCCACAGAACCCCTCCCCCGAGCGCGAGGAGAGACTCCCACTGAAAGACCGCTTCGATACCTATCAGAAAGTTGGACATAACAATACTCCCTTTCTAAAACAGTTTTTCAAAAACGCCCAGCGGGAGGTTTACTCGTAAACCGTAGAAGAACATCGCAAAGAGAATCCCCGAGACGAACAGAGGAGTCGTGATAAGTCTCTTCAGTTCACGCACACCGGCAATAAACATGATCGACGCGATGAGGAGAGGCATTGCTACAAGATAACCAACGTACGGCAACAGAAAAATAAAAAATATGCTCGAAAGAGTGATAAGGCAAACCGGGGCGATGTTCGCCCGATCTTCTTTTTTCCTTGTTTTCTCTGACGGAGTTCGGTTTTGCAGCTTAAGATAGAGGGATGCTGCAATGTGAACGGCGCCGATAGCGATCATCAGCCACGCCAGTATTCCCGGCAGCGCTATGGGGCCGGCGGGATCCATCGAACGCACCGTGCGGAGCTCTTCTATGTTCAGGAGGACAAAGCCTCCGAGCGACAGGGAGATTAATCCAAAGATCCAATCATCTCGTTTAAACACGCGGATCTACTCCTCTCCGGTATTTTTCCCCGCGAAAACCGGAAACTCGCGAAGAAATAATTTCCTCCAAAGGGGAAGGAAACTCCGTTTCGCGATACTGGAAACAAGCTCCCTTCCCCGGAAAGATATCTCCTTACTACTTTTGCCCCTCCAGAGAGGCTTTTACCTGCTCGGTCTGCTTGCGGAGCAGCTCGGTGAAGGCTTCGCCCGTTACGAAAGCCGGAACAAGCTTGTTCGCGGTGTAGAATGCCTTGAAGTCCGGATCATCGTATGCTTCCTTCATGAGAGAAACCAGCTTGTCGATGATCGGCTGAGGAGTACCCTTGGGGACGAAAAGACCTCGCAGCTTTTCGACGTTGATATTCGGAAAGCCCGCTTCCGCCATGGAAGGAATATCGGTACCCTCGATCTTGTTGAACGTGGCGAGCATACGGATCTGCCCGGATTCAAGAGCAGGGGCGACCTCGGCATATTCCCCTACTCCGGCGTCGATGTGGCCTCCCAGAACGGACACGACGCCGTCGCTTCCGCCCTCGAACGGAACTATGGCTATCTCGCATCCGGCGTCCTGCATAAACTCTCTGGCCGCGACAAATTCGATATTGCCGGCCGTCCCTCCGCCGAACGTGATCTCACCGGGACGCTTGCGGGCATCTTCGACAAGGTCGGCAAGGGTCTGGTAGGGCGAGTCGGCTCTGACAAAAAAGCCGATGGCGTCGATGAACATTCTCGCGACATGATCGAAATTCTCGTAGTTGACGGGAATTCGGTTCTGCAGAGGAGAAGCGATGATAGTGGACGAAACGCCCAGCAGCGTATAGCCGTCCGGCTGGGCTCTCGCGACCTTGTTCCATGCATTGGCTCCCGCTGCGCCGGTCACGTTGTTGACGATGATGCTTTGTCCGAGCTTGCCCTCCATGAACCGGGCCAGGGCGCGGAGATAGAGATCTCCGCCGGAACCCGCCCTTGAGTGCCATATCATCTCGATAGTCTTCTCGGGCCATTTGTCGACATCCGCCACCGCGGCGGATGGGACAGACGTTGTTACGAGAACAACCACAATGAGCACCACCATGACCAAACCAAGCTTTTTCATATTGCTACCTCCCTTAATATGGTGAATTTTTGGTACTTGCTGCCTTTGAAACAAAAAACTCCTTTATCTTTTTGCGAACTCCTCGTTCAGCGCATTGATGAGTCCGCCCTTGAGCAGATATGCAAGGATGAAATCCGGAAAAGGCTCGAAAGAAAACTCGGCATTCTTCGTGCAGTTGCGAATCAGTCCTTTCCGAATATCCACATCGAGCAGATCTCCTTCGTCCGACTCTTCGACAGCCGCGGGACACGCCACTACAGGAAGGCCTATATTGATGCAGTTTCTGAAAAAAATCCTGGCGAAGGAACTCGCCACAACAACGCCGACCCCTGAACCCTTCAAAGCGAGTGGAGCATGTTCACGGCTGGAGCCGTACCCCATGTTCTTCCCCGCCAGAATAATATCTCCGGGGGATATTTGCGCCGCAAAGCCCGGTTTGACGTTTTCCAGCACGTGTTTGCCAAGTTCCCCGGGGTCGGTCAGCACCATGTATTGAGAAGGAAGAATCTCGTCCGTAGCGACATTGTCACCGAACTTCCAGCACCGGTGCGGCATGATGTCACGCTCCTCCCTTTTCGTTCAGGAATTCCCGCGGATCGGTTATGACCCCTCTGACAGCAGACGCCGCGGCGGTTGCGGCGCTTCCGAGGTAGACGATCCCTCCGGCGCCCATTCGGCCGGACATATTTTTGGTCGAGGTGCTGATGCACACTTCGCCTTCGGCGAGTATTCCCGCGTCATGTCCGCCGCATGCGCCGCAGCTGGGCGAACCGATGATGGCTCCGGCGTCATGAAGGATCTTCAAGTATCCCGATTCGAGGGCCTTGCTGTAGATTTTCCGGGAAGCGGGAATGACGAGAAGCCTCGTTCCGGAAGCCACCTTGCGCCCTTCGAGAATTCTCGATGCGGCGGCGAGGTCTTTCAACAGAGCACCGGCGCATGATACGATGGCAGCCTGCTGAATGCGGATATTTTGTCTCGCCACTTCCCGTGCGGGCTGTCCGTTTGTGGGGAGGCTGGGGACGGCCACCATCGGTTCCACCAAGCCGGCGTCGAAGGCCTCGACCGCCGAATACCGGGCATCGCCGGCATGTTCCTCATCCGAAAAGAGAGCGTTTTTCGCGCCCATCTCCATGCTCATCACACAGCACATAGTCCGTTCGTCAAGGGACATGTTTCTACATGCGGAGCCGTGAAATTCAACGGCGCAGTAGTTCGCTCCGTCCGGGCCGAAGCGCCTGAGAATGGACGCCATTAGATCTCGCGCATCCACATCTTCAGGCAGCGCTCCCTCGACTTCGATTTTGATCGTCGGTGGAATGCGGAGCCACACTTTCCCGGTAGCCAGGACCGCGGCCATTTCAGTTGCGCCGATTCCCGTGGCAAAGCTTCCCATAGCCCCTTCCCCGGTGGTGTGGGAGTCCGTTCCCACGACGATCTCTCCCGCTCCTGCCAGTCCTTCCTCGAGCATCACGACGTGGCTGATTCCAGAACCGCAATCGTAGAACCGCGAAATTCCCTGCGCGGCGGCGAATTTTCTCATCGTATCGTGGTGCTTGACCGCTTTCGGAGTCGTCGACGGACTGTGATGATCGATGAAAAAGACGACCTTGTCCGGGTCCCATACGTCAGGGCGAATAATTTCGTTAAAATACTTGATCACCAGTCCGGCATTGTTGTCATGGATCATGGCGCGATCAACGTCGACGTTCACAATCTCTCCCGGTTTCACCGAATCCCTGCCGCACCCCCGCGACAGAATTTTTTCAGTCAATGTCATCGCCATAGAAAAACTCCTTACTGAAAATCAACGAGCAACGCCTTATCGAAAGCGTCGTGAATGGCGTCCATAGCATCGCCGCAGTTTCCGGCACTCCCGACCACCAGCACTTTTTGTCCTTCGGACATGAACTGTGCGACGGCATCCGGATTCGAAAGATATCCGCAGGCCATCACATAATCGAAGGCCCCTTCGACAAAGCGTTCCGCGCCGTTCTTATCGATCATTCTAAAACCGGATGAAGAGACTTCCTGCACCGTATTGTGCCGAAGAACAGCAACATCGTTCTCGGCAAATCGCTGCTTCATGAAGTGCCATCGGGCGATGCCCTGCAAGGCATCCGGATCTCTCGGCTCGTTTCCCACAAGGATGACTTTCTTACCCCGCGACGAAATGAAATCCGCGACCTCGTAGCCGACCAGTCCGTCGCCCACGACGACATACGCGCCCGAGGAGAGATTCGCCTCCTGAAGTATTTCCACTGCCCCCTTGAACACGATATCTTCGGAAGATATCGGAGGGCATCGCGTTTGAGCCCCCGTGGCCACGACCACAAGATCCCAGTCCCCGGCAGGCGTTTCCGACAACTCGGCGTTCATCATGAAACGAACTCCGCGTTCTTTCAGGACACGCTCGTAATAGCGGATCACATTGATGTACTCGTCCTTGCCGGGCGCTTTCCCGGCCCAGTAAAAGAGCCCCCCTATATCGGGGGTCTTCTCGTACACCGTCACCTCGCACCCACGCTGCGACAGGACGTTGGCCGCCTCAAGCCCGGCGACTCCGGCGCCTATAACGCATACCTTGCGCCCTTCCGCGTCGCGGCGTATCTCGACAAGCTCCTCTCTCCCCGTCATAGGATTCTGGAGACAGGCGCAAAAGGTTTTCGTCTGCTCTCTCCTGGTGCGGCACCCCTGATTGCAGCCGATGCACCTGCGGATAGGATAGTCCTCCGCCTGCCCGACGGAACGCATCCAGTCGCCGTCGCTGAGAATACCGCGCGCGAGTGCGACGAAATCGGCGTCGCCGTCCCCGATTATCTGCTCCGCGATCCGCCAGTCCACGATACGCCCTACCACGATAACAGGAATATCCAGAACGTCCTTGAGATATCGCGACATCCTTCTCAGATGCCCCTGCTCCACTTCGGACGGGGGGCATTCCCATTCCTCGCTCTGGGGCATTCCCGCCGAAACATGGATAGCGTCGGCTCCAGCATCGCGGACAAGCATGCAGAGCTCCGCGGTTCTCTCGATTTCCCGTCCGCCGGGAATACGCTCTTCCCCGCTCACCCGGAGAATGACCGGGAAATCAGTGGAGCACAGCTCCTTCATTCTGCGGATCATGTCCGTAACAGTACGCGCGCAGTTCTCAAGACTGCCTCCGTACTTATCCGTCCTCGTGTTCAAAAGTTCCGACAGGAGCAGGGCGATTTCATGGCCGTGCGCGCCATGTATCTCCACGCCGTCGAAACCTGCCTTCTTGGCTCTCAGTGCGCCTTGAGCGTATGACTCGATAAGTTGTTCCAGCGATTCGACGCTGAGATCGAAAGGAGATTTGTTGAAATCCTTCCGTCCGAACTGAATGGTTGCCGGATGGATCTGGCAGAACACCTTGGCGCCGTACCCGTGAATCGTTTCAATGAGAGGCTTCCATTGATCGATCCGGGAATCGTCCGCAAGAGAACCTCTGGATCTTTTATTTCCGCCGTGCGGGTTCGCCGGAATGATAAACGCTCCGATACCGGACGCGGCCCTTTTTCGAAAAAAAGCCAGCATCTTCTCGGTGATGTTTCCGTTGTCGTCCGAGTAATAGAGGCACATGGAAGCGACGAAAACACGATTCTTGATTTCTACGGAACCAATAAAAGAAGGTGTTAATAGTTTGTGCTCTTGCTGCATTCTTGTCAGCTCCCATCCTGATATCAGGTACTGCAATATGTTCCGGGAAAACTCCTCCGTCTGCTCTTCGGGACCGGGATGAGGCGTTCAACCGACTACGCCGAAAAAGCGCCCTCTATCGCAATGAGGAAAAGGGAGCCCGAAATTTTACGCTCCCTTTTCCTCATTGGAGGCACATCCGCACTCCTTCAGCTTCTCAGCCAAAATACCCGCACATCTTTTTACATTGAAAATGCCGCAGATACAGGGCTTCGCCAGAATGAGAGAAGCTTCCTCGATGGTCAGCCTGCCGTTTTTGACTTTTTCCACAACGGACCGTACAAGATTCTGCGCGAGAAGCGAATGACCGCACATCGTCGTGAATTCAAGCACTTCTTTTTCGGGCAGGAGGGATGTTTTACCGTGGATTCCCAGCGAAAGCAGCGCTGTGTGCGGTTTCAGCCCGACCTCGTGAATAATGTCGACAACATCGTCGATAAGACCGCTCACGACCGTGGAGATACCCAGTTCGGCCTCCTTGGCCTTCCTCAGCACTCCTTTGACTGCCTCCCTGTCGGCGAAGGTCGCGATAATACCGTAGGAATTATCCAGTGTTTTCGCGTACTCTTCCGGTTTCAGGCCCGCCAGGAAACATTTTCCGGCATGACTTGAACCGAAATTGACCACGGCCTCTGAAAGATATATCTCGAGCGTCTTACGGAGCTTGTCGCCGCAGTTTTCACGATTGACGCCGCGGGCGGCCCTGGTATAGATGCAAAAATCGTTTTTTAAGTTCTCTCGCGTCCCGTAGCGGTGCAAAGAATGACTCATGTTCTTCCCCTCCTAGTCGATCAGCGGACGGCCCAGGCCGGCATTTATTTTCGCGTTGGGACGCACGGGAATTCCCATGGCCTCAAGTTTTTCGATCACCGGCAGGCGAGCGTTCTCATCGAAACGGCTCACGAGCCCGACCGAAACAACGGTATCCAGAGTCTTCAGCAGCGAAAACATCTTTCCAAGAATATCCTCGAGGTCGTCTTCAACAATCCGAAGCTCGAGAATGCCCGAAAGAATTTTTTCATCGACGAATTCCGGCTTGAATTTACCGGACATATCAGCTTCAAGGAGTCCGTAAAGAGGATTATCTTCAAGAATGGGAATATCCATGCTCCGCATGAAGGTCGTCACTTTCTCTATCTCCCGCAGACGGGTTCCCGTGCCCGGCCGACCGAACTCCAGCAAAAGACCGTACTCTCCTCTGGCGAACTTTCCGGAAACATCATTCGTCTTGGCCTCTTCGGTGCCGCGCCCCCATGCCTTCAGATTGGGATGCTCGACTCCGGGATCACTGAACTGCATACGGATAGCCCGCGGATACTCAAAACACTCGGGCGGCATATAAAGAGCGTCCACCGGGCACACCTCAGCCCTAAGACACACGCCGCAGTCGACGCACTCATCATGGTCGATAAACACTTTTCCGTCGCTCACCAAAATACTATTCACGGGACAGTAGGGAACGCAATTTTTACAGCCGACACATTTTTCCGTATTAATTTTCAAAAAAATTCCTCCTATACTCGGTTTTCTCCGCTCGAAAACACCTTCTCAAGCAATGCTGTATTCGCCAGAATCGCTTCCTTGCAAAGTCTTTCCGCTTCGACAGCATCACCACGCTCTATGGACTCTATGAGCATTTCGTGTTTTCTCAACGATTCTTCCATTTTTCCGGGAACGCGCATGACTTCGGAACGATATCGGAACGTCTGCTTGCTGAAGACGCGAAGCATTTCTATGAGACGCTCGTTTCCGCAAGAAGAAATGAGCACCTCGTGGAACTCCCGGTTCAGCTCGGTATATTTCCACGAATCCCCTTCCTCCGCACAGCAAAGCATCTGCCGGTGCATTTCCTTGAGATTCACCGCCAATGAGCCGTCGTCTTTTTGAACCGCCAGCAAGGTCGCCAGGCTCTCCAGGTTTGCACGAATAACGTAGATATCGATCGCTTCTTTTTTACTGACTTCTCGTACAAAAACACCTTTTCGAGCCTTGTTCACAAGGAATCCCTGGTTTTCCAGAATACGGAACGCTTCTCTCAACGGCGATCTGCTCACTTGAAAACGATCGCACATGACCTGCTCGATCAGGCGCTCTCCCGGGGAGAGTTCTCCGCTCAGAATGAGCGATTCGATATATTCCACAACGTCTTGTACAAGACTTTTGTGCATAATGACTGTATTGTGAGGCGAACGTATCAAGGCAAGAACTCCTTTTGAAATATCAAGCGGTCTGTTTCGTCTGATTGTCGATTATATACAAAACATCCTTCCTGTCAAGACAATGTATCGAATAGACCGTCTTTTCACGAATGCAGGGTTTCGTTTCAGAAGCGATTGGTCTTCGTTCTTTTATTTCGATGCGAGACGGCACGGCGTAATGGTGAATTTGTACGCCTTGCGCCCATTTGACAAACCTCCGGAAGCCCTTACACTGTACTTTAAAATTCCACCGCTTTTACGAAAATGTCATTTCTAAGGAGGGGTCCGTATGAAAAAAGTACCGGCTATTATGCTCTGTCTTGTCCTTGTGTTCGGATTCGTGCTCGCTAACGGAGCAGGAAACACCGCGTCCGCCGCCGGAGTCGTGAAGATCGCCCTGATCATCGAGAGTACCGTCGACGACAAGGGATGGTGCCAGGCGATGCACGACGGCATTCTCCAGGCGCAGAAAGAACTTCCCGGACGCATCGAGTACAGCTACAGCGAGAAGATGAAACCGGTCGACGCCGGCTCCGCGGTCCTCCAGTACGTCTCGCAGGGGTACCACATCGTCATCGGGCACGGCGCGCAGTACAAGAACCTGATGCTCGAAATGGCCGAGGAGTACCCCGACGTCACCTTCGCATTCGGAACCAGCGCCGAGATCGGCCCCGAGAACGTCTTCACCTACATGCCCCAGAGCGAGGAGACCGGCTATCTCTCCGGCCTGATCGCCGGCATGACGACGAAGAAGAACATCGTCGGCCTCGTCGGACCGGTCGACGGCGGCGACGCCGCCCGCTACAACCGCGGCTTCGTCCTCGGCGTGCAGGAGGTCAACCCGAAAGCGAAGATAATGATCGCCCACACCGGCTCTTTCGGAGACTTCGTCAAGGCGGGAGAGGTGGCCGAGACGCAGATCAAGGCAGGAGCGGACGTGCTGACCGGCTCCGCCCAGCAGGCTCTCGGCGCCCTTCGGGCCGTCGCGGACCACAAGGACGAGCCCATCTGGTGGGTCGGGCAGGACATCGCACAGATTCACATCACGGAAGGATACAAGTGCATCGCGGCTTCCTACTACAACTACGCGGCGGTCATCGTCGGCCTCATCGGGAAGCTGGACGCCGGAATCCGGGGCGGCGAGCGCATACCGCTGAACTTCTCGAACGGCGGATTCATCTTCGCCTTCAACGAGTCGCTGAAGGACATGTACACCGGCGCCATTCAGGAGAAGGTCGACGAAGCCCTCGCGAAGTTCAGGGCGAAACCCGACACCCTCAACTGGAGCGCCGTCGACTACTCCAAGCTTTAATCAGCATTCGAGACCTGCGGGGGGCCCCTTCCTCCGCAGGTCTCTTCTTTTCCGCAGAACGCCGCGCGCGACCGGGAGGTTTCCCGCATGGAACTGAAGACCAGCAAAATCACGGAACTCCGGATGGAGCGCATCACCAAGCGTTTTCCCGGAGTCCTCGCCTGCAACGACATCACGCTCTCCGTCGGAGAAGGTGAGATCCTCGCCCTCGTCGGAGAGAACGGCACCGGAAAGACGACGCTGATGAACATCCTGATGGGGCTCTACCACCCCGACGAGGGGCGCATCATGATCAACGGGGAGCAGGCCGTCTTCCGCTCCCCCAACGACGCCTTCGCCGCGGGGTTGGGCATGGTCCATCAGCAGTACATGCTGGTGGCGAACATGACGGTGCTTGAGAACATCGCCCTGGGCTACAAGCGGGCTTGGTCCCCGTTCCGGCTCGACCTGAAGATGGTCAGGGAACGAATCGACGAAGTCTCGAGGCAGTACGGGCTCGCCGTGGACCCCGACGCCTTCGTCTGGCAGCTCTCCGTGGGCGAACAGCAGCGGGTCGAGCTGGTCAAGACCCTCTGCCTCGGCGCCCGCTTCCTGATCCTCGACGAACCGACCAGCGCGCTGACGCCGCAGGAGACGGACGAACTGATCGTCCTGCTCAAACGCATGACCTCCGAACTCTCGATCATCTTCATCAGCCACAAGCTGCAGGAGGTCACGGCCCTCTCCGACAAGGTGGTCATCCTGCGCCACGGCGCCGTCGTCTTCGAGGGAAACACCGCGGAGCACTCCCCGGGCGACATCGCGGCTCTGATGACGGGGCGCGAGGTCGCGCTTCCGACGAACGAGGCACCTTCATGCTACGGAGAAGCGGCGCTCGACATCAGGAGGCTCAGGGTCAGGAGCGACCGGGGCTTCTTCGCGGTCGACGGCCTCGATCTCTCGATCTGCTCGGGAGAAATCGTCGGACTGGCGGGAGTCTCCGGAAACGGCCAGCGTGAACTGGCCGAGGCGATCAACGGGCTGCGGGCGGTCGAAGAGGGGGAGATCCTCTTCTTCGGCCGGGATCTTGCGAACCTGTCCCCGTCCCGGATCATCGAAGCGGGCATGGGGTACATTCCGGAGGAGCGGAATGTCGAAGGAATCGTCCCCCCGTTCTCGATGAAGGAAAACTTCATCCTGAAGGACTCCGACCAGCCGCAGTTCTCCTCCCGCTCCTTCCTCAGGCAGAAGGAGATCGACCGCAACGCGGAGACCCTCCGCGAACAGTTCGACATCCGCAGCCCGGACACGAAGATCGCGGCGGGAGCTCTCTCCGGCGGCAACATCCAGAAGGTCATCCTCGCCCGCGAGATCGTCCGGAGGCCTCGCTTCCTCGTCGCGGTCTACCCCACGCGCGGCCTCGACCTGGGAGCGGCTGAGTTCATCCACAAACGCCTCCTGGAGATCCGGGAGGAAGGAGTCGGCATTCTGCTGATCAGCGAGGAGCTGGAGGAGATCCTCGACCTCTCCGACCGCGTGGCGGTCATCTTCAAGGGAAAAATCCAGAAAGTGCTGGACCGCCGCGACGCGGACCGGAGAAAAATCGGAGTTCTGATGGCAGGTGTGCATGATGACGAAACAGTTTAAGGCATTCTACAAGCTCTCGATCATCCTTCTGGCCGCCCTGGCCGCGATGCTGCTCGGCGCGCTCGTGCTCTGGACGATCGGGGCCGACGTGACGAAGACCTATTCGGTCATCCTCCTCGAACCGCTCAAGAACACGATGCAGATCGGCGAAGTGCTTATCCGGGCCATCCCGCTGACGATCATCGCCCTCGGAATCTCGGTCGCCTACCGGAGCGGCATCATCAACATCGGCGCGGAGGGGCAGATGGCGATAGGCATCCTCGCGGCGACGGCCGTGGCGCTCGCTCTCCCCGGTCTCCCGAAGGCCGTGCTGCTGCCGCTGGCCATGATTGCCGGGACATTGGGCGGTGCGGCCTGGGGCTTCATACCGGGAGTGCTCAAGGCGAAGCTCCACGTCAGCGAACTACTCTCGACGGTGATGCTGAACTACATCGCGGCGCAGTTCTACACGTTCTGCCTCCGCGGGCCGATGCTCGACCCGGCCGAGATCACGATGGGAAGCGGCACCCCCCAGTCGATGCGCCTGACGAGGGCCGTCTGGCTCGATCGGCTGGTCCCCGGAACGCGCATCCATTCGGGCGCCTATCTCGCCATCGCTCTCGCCTTTCTCATCTGGCTGCTGCTCTGGAAGACCTCGTGGGGGTACAAGATGCGCGCGGCCGGAGCGAGCGAACGGGCGGCGAGATACGGCGGCATCGGCGTCGCCGGCTACCTCGTCGTCGCGATGATGATCAGCGGCGCGTTCGCCGGGCTCGCCGGGGCCGTCGAGATCGCGGGAGTGCACCGGCGCGCCATCGAGGGCGTGACCAGCGGCTACGGCTTCAGCGGCATCATCGTCGCCCTCTTCGGAGGGCTGCACCCGGCGGGCATCCTCCCGGCCTCGTTCTTCTTCGGCCTGCTGATCGTCGGGGCCGACATGACGCAACGGATGGTCGGCGTCCCGGCGAACATGGTGCTTGTCCTGCAGGGGATCATCATCCTCGTCATCGTCGCGACGCGGATGGTGCTCGCGAACCCCTACCTGATGGAGAGGACCTGGCGCAGGTACCGGAAATTGACGCACAGCGACAAGGAGGGGTGATCCCATGGACTTCGTCGTCAACATTCTCGCGCTCGGAATTCCCTTCAGCGTGGCGCTCCTGATCGCCTCCCTCGGCGAGATGTTCAACCAGCGGGCCGGAGTCTTCAACCTCGGATGCGAGGGGATCATGGCGATGGGGGCCTTCCTCGGCTTCCTCGTCCCGTTCGCAGCCGGACAGGGCGGCCCGGTTCCCGGCGTCTACAACTTTTTCGGCATCGTACTGGCCATGGGAATCGGCGCGCTGCTCGGCCTCTTCTTCGGACTGGTGGTCGTGACCTTCCGCGCACCCCAGGGGATCGCGGGAATCGGCCTGCAGATGTTCGGCGTCGGTACGGCCGGAACGCTCTTCCGGCACTTCGTCGGCGGCACGCAGAGCATTCCGGGCGTCGGCAGGCTCCCGATCCCGATCCTCGCCGACATTCCGCTCCTCGGCCCGGTCCTCTTTTCGCACAACCTGATGGTGTACCTGACCTTCCTCTTCGTGCCGGCAGCGTGGTACATTCTCTTCAAGACGCCGTGGGGTCTGCGGGTGCGCGCCTCCGGCACCAATCCGAGGGCGGCCGACTCCATCGGCGTCAAGGTCAACCTCGTCCGCTTCCAGGCTTTGGCCGTCGGCGGAGCGCTCGCCGGTCTCGCGGGGGCGTACCTCAGCCTCTTCCAGGTCAAGATGTTCAGCGACGAGATCATCGCAGGACGCGGCTTCATCGCCGTCGCGTTGGTCTACTTCGGCCACTGGCGTCCGCTGAAGATCATGGGAGGCGCGCTCCTCTTCAGCCTTGCTCAGGCACTCCAACTCGCCATCCAGGGGCAGGGGATCGACTTCCCCTACGAGTTCGCCGTCATGCTCCCCTACGCGCTGGTCATTCTCGTCCTAGCCTTCAGCCGTGAAAGCCTGCTGCTGGGCCCCACCGCGCTCGGCAAGCCGTTCAACCGCGAGATACGAACCTGAGGAACGCGGACGACCATTCGAAAAGCATCCCGAGGGGAGCCGCGCGCTCCCCTCGTTTCACTTCCGGGAGGAGGAAAAGATGAACACATCGCACGAAGCGCTTTTGAGACGGTGCGTCGAGATATCCAAGGAGGCGGTC
>CAYRPJ010000065.1:0-18070 GCA_964426245.1 uncultured Synergistaceae bacterium | reverse complement strand
TCATACAGAAACCGAAGGCCGTCCGTTATATCGGACGGCCTTCGGCGTATGTGGATGCCGACCTCCCCCCGGCAGCCTTCACCGGGGTTTGCCATTCCCCTATTCTTCCTGCATCAGACAGGAGCATATGTCTTCGTTGTGCCCTTTCCCTCTTCCGACGCGTACGGTTTCGATCGAAAGATGTCCTTCCCTCTGAAGCATCAGGAGGATGGAGAGCAGCGATGATTGCTCAATTCCTATCAGATCTGCCGTGGCGACGATATCCAATTCCTTCCCCGGCTCCGCTATGCGCCTTACCTCGCCGCCGATGAGTGCAAGCCACTGTGAGAAAAGCCCCTGTATTTCAGGGACACTGGCCGACGCCATCTGCGCGGTTTTTGTAATAGATTCGACGAGCCGAGCAGTAACAAGCGCCTCGGAGTCAAGAAGCTTTTTTATCTCCTGCAGTGCCGTTTTTTCAGACGATATTTCGCTCATGACAGTGCTCCTTTCAGTGTGTGGATGTTCGCGCGTTTCAATGGTAAACTGCGGACATGTTACAATATATTCTTGAAGGGTCCATGCTTCTCCTTCTATTGTAGTCTATTTCCCGGTGTTGAAACAAGACCGTATTGGGCAGGAGGTTTTCGATGAAACGACGGCTCGGCGTAATAGCCGATACTCATGGACATGAGGATGCATGGGAGAAGGCTTTGGATTTATGGGGCGCTTCCCTCGATGCGATTCTCCATGCGGGGGATGTCCTTTCGTCCGATATTGATACCGGGTTGGCCGGAATGATTCGCTCCGCTCCTTTTCCTGTTATAATTTCCAGGGGTAATTGTGATTATCCTGAAGATGAGAAGCTGCTTCATCGTCCTCTTCTCTCGCCGTACGCTTTTGTGTGGTGGAACGGAAAAAGCATTTTGATGGCGCACGGCAACGCCTTTCAGTCGACGCGAACTCTCGCGTTGCAAAGCGGAATGGACCTTGTGATTTACGGGCATACACACGTGGCGTCCGTCGTGAGAGAGGAGCGGACTCTCTTTCTCAATCCTGGTTCCGCATCCCTTCCGAGAGGAAGAGACCCTGCAAGCGCGGCCCTCATCGACGATGATGAGATTGTGATCGCTACACTCGACGGTATGGTGCTCCATAGAGAACAATGGAAATAAAAAGGTGAGAGCTATTTTCCCGGGAGGTAGAAACTATGAAGGATCTGACGTTGACTGATGGCAAGGATATGAAGACCCGCGAGATGGAGGGCAGGGGAGCGGAGCATATCACGCTTGTTTTCGCATTGTACGAGGAGGATTTCGGCCTTGATGTAACGTATGTAAGGGAAATCGTCAGGGTTCCTCCTTTCATTACCAGGGTCCCCAACTCTCCGGACTATATTCGCGGAGTCATCAACCTTCGAGGTTCCATCGTTCCGGTATTCGACATGGAGCTGAAAATAGGGATGATGCAGAAAGATCTCACCGATGAAGCCCGTATTGTGGTCGTTTCATGGAACGAAATTCTCTTCGGCATCATTGTGGACTCTGTCCGGGAAGTCTGCACGATCTACGACAACCAGATCGAAACCGCGGCCAATCTCAATACCTCAATGGATAAAAAATATCTCCTCGGCGTGGCAAAACATGAAGATGGCCGCCTGATCGTTCTGCTTGACCTCGCATCGCTCTTCGACATCGACCAAATCCTGGAAGAAGAGGCGTAGGAAGGCTGCATCACGCCCTGATGCTCCGTATCGATCTCCACCTTCACAGCACTTTTTCCGACGGTTCCATGACGCCGGAGGCTCTGGTCGCTCATGGGCGCAGTAAGGGATTATCGGTCATGTGCCTGACGGACCACGATACTCTTGACGGCATCCCTTCATTTCTTGCAGCGTGTTCCCGATGGAATATCGCCGGTCTTTCAGGAATCGAACTGGCTGCCGATCACGTGAGGACCGTTCATATTCTGGGGTATCGCCTTGACATGCGGAGAACGGGAATGACAGCCGTGCTCGAGAAACTCCGAGAGGGCAGGCTCGCACGGAACGCTGAGATGTGTGCGAAACTGCGGAAAATGAGTGTCGACATATCACTTGAGGAAGTGTCCCTGGAAGCAAGCGGGGATGTGATCGCCCGCCCGCATATGGCGCGGGTTTTGGTGAAAAAAGGATATTCTCCTGATATACCGTCGGCATTTTCCCGGTACCTGAATTCGGCATCCCCGGCCTACGTCGAGCGGTATCGTCTTTCCGCAGCGGAGTGCATCCGTCTTATTTCGGATGCTGGAGGTCTTGCCGTCCTTGCTCATCCCGCACAGACCTCCGAGAATCTCACGGAACTCCGAAAAATCGTAAAAGAACTGAAGAATTACGGGCTTTGGGGAATTGAATGTCTTTCTTCCCGTACTCCGGCCTGGCGGATTTTCCAGTATCTCTCCCTGGCTGCGGACTTCGGGCTCTTTCCTACTGCGGGCAATGATTTTCACGGAAATAACCGCACTTCGGCCCCGATGGGGATCGTGGTGACGGAGGATTTTCTCCCCTGGGCCCGGCTGGGAATCTCATTGTAAGAGGCCGGGCTTGAACGGACCAGTACCGAAAAGGCGAATTCCGGCAGGAAAACCCTCCGGAATTCGCCTTTTTGATGGTATTATATGAAGGCTGGATTCTGCTGTCCACATTGAAACGCATTTGTCTTTCAGCCTGTGCAAGGAGGATTTCGAAATGTTTTCTGCAGATCTAAAAAGTGATACGGTGACAAAGCCTTCCCCTGAGATGCGCAAAATAATGGCCGCCGCAGAGGTTGGCGACGATGTCTACGGAGAGGATCCCACCGTCAATCGAATGGAGGAAAAGGCCGCGCACCTTACCGGAATGGAGTCCGCTCTTCTGCTCCCGTCCGGAACAATGGGAAATCTCGTAGCCGTTTTGACGCACTGCGGACGCGGGGACGGGGCGATCGTCGGCATGGATTCCCATGTGCTGAACTATGAAGGAGGAGGGCTGGCCGCTCTCGGAAGTATTGTTCCCCTGGTGGCGGACGACTCGTCCGGACTCATCTCTCCCGAGGAAGTCCGCAGGCATTGCAGGCCATCCAATGTCCACTTCGCTCCGGCGCGTCTTCTCTGTCTCGAAAATACGCATAACAGGAGGGGCGGTCTTGCCCTGTCGCCCATACAGATCCGCTCGTCGGCCGAAGCGGCACATGACGCGGGGCTGACGGTTCACATGGACGGTGCCAGGATTTTCAACGCGACCACGGCCTGGAACTGCTCGGTGACGGATTTCACCTCGAGCCTTGATTCTCTTCAATTCTGTATTTCCAAAGGGTTGGGGGCCCCGGTCGGGAGCATTCTCTGCGGAAGCCGCGACTTTATCGACAGGGCCCGCCACTGGAGGAAAAGACTCGGAGGCGGTCTTCGGCAGGCCGGTATCCTTGCCGCAGCGGGACTGTACGCTCTGGAGCATAATATCGAACGGCTTCGAGAGGACCATGAAAATGCGGAGCTTCTCGCAACGCTCCTTTCCAGGAGCGACGTGATCGAAGTCGAACGCAACGAGAAGCCGACAAATATGGTCTACTGCCGTATGCCCGAGGGACGCGGAAAGGATCTTCACCTTCGCTGTGCGGATCGGGGCGTTTTTTTCAACGCGGTCGCCGACGGACGGTTCCGCCTTGTAACGCACCTCGATGTCTCGAGAGACCAGGTCGCACGCGCCACTGAAATCATTCTCGAGGAGGCTTCTGCTTCTTGAGAAATTTTCCGGAGAGGAGAGCGGTTGAACAGGCCGCCTTCTTCATGATCGAAAGGGCGAAAAAGAAAGGAGCCTCCGCTGCGGACGTTCTTTATACGTTCAATACCGGACACTCCATCTCCCTGCTCGACGGAGAGCCCGAAAAAATTTCCGGCGGGTTCTCGCTCGGAATCGGGCTTCGCACTCTCGATTCAAAAGGACGTCAGGGTGTCGCCCATGTCAACTCGATCGACCGGAATATTCTGGAAGAGGTGGTGGAGTGGAGCGTCGCCAACTGTGCATCCGCCGAACCGGACCCCGACGTTGTTCTGGCTGAACCGACCGCTCTTCAATCATCGGATCTCGAACTCTCCGATGATGCGATTCTCAACATCACACCGGACGAGCGCCTTGCATTCTGTAAAGAGATGTGGAGTGCGGCGAAAAGCGCGGATCCCAGGGTAGCCTCTGTCAGAAGCGCATCCTGGGGAGACGGCGCCGGAGAGGTATTGTACGTTTCCTCGGCAGGAATGGTGGGCTGGTACGAGGGAGCGAGCGCAGGTTGCGGCGTCTCCGTGGTCCTTTCATCCGGAGAAACCATGGAGATGGGCGGCTACGGAGACGAGAGTCGTTTGCTCTCCTCCCTTTCTCCCCGATCGGTCGCTCTGCAGGCCGTCGGGAGAACGGCGCTCATATTGGGAGGGGAACCGCTTCCGACCGGCAGATACGACCTTGTCCTCGATGCGGAGTCCGCATCGTCCTTTATCGAAGTCTTGGGAGAACTCTTTCTCTCCTCCAACATCCACAAGAATAAATCCTTTCTGAAGGGGACCCTCGGCAAGAAGGTCGCTTCGGGGGTGCTGACTCTCGTGGACGACGGAATCCTCAAAGGAGGGATCGCAACTGCGCCCTTCGACGGGGAGGGAGTGCCCTGCTCGAGGACATGCCTGCTCTCCAAGGGGGTTGTGCAGTCGTGGCTTTACAACCTGAAGTATGCCCGTATCGACGGCGTTCGTTCAACCGGCAACGCCGGCCGTTCCGTTGCAGGAGTGCCGGACGTGGATTCTTCAAACCTCTCGCTTCTGCCGGGAAAGTGGACTCCGGAGGATCTTCTCATCCAGGTGGGAAACGGGATTTACGTCACGGAACTGCTCGGTCTTCACACGATCAACCCCGTGAGCGGTGAATTTTCGCTGGGAATAAAGGGCGCATGCATCCGGGGAGGGGAAATCGGCCCGCCGGTCGCCGGAATGACCGTTGCGGGCAATCTGAAGGACGTTCTGCAATCGATCGACCTTGTAGGGAACGACTTCAAATATTTCGGGAGCATCGGCTCCTGTTCACTGGTGATTCGTGATGTCGCAGCTGCGGGTATTTAGACTTCTTTCCGTTTTGTTGATTCTCGCCGCTTGCCTTTCTTCGGCAACGGCCGAGGGGGCCCTTTCTCTTTTTTCGGGAAGCAGCCGTCTTGGTAATGTCTCTTCGATGAAACAGGGAGGATTGACCCTTGTTTCCGCGAACGAAATCGCATCCCTCCTCGGGTTTTCAGCTGCAGCAAAAGACGACATGCTGATTGTAACGGCGGGGAGAAACAAAATTCAGCTTGTGGCCGGAGCGGCTGCGGCCTGGCTCAATGTCGAACTTGTTCCTCTGGCGGCTCCGTGCATTCAGCGGAATGCGCAATGGTTTCTGGAAAGCAGGTCGGCTCTCAAGCTCTTTAATGCCCTTCTCTCCCGTTCAGGAAAAGACGAGTCGCTGCAATGGGGCGGCGAAGCACCCGCGGCCCCTTCTGCTCCGGAAGCTCCTCCTGCCTCGGTGCCCCGGGAGACCCCCGGGCCGCCACTTTCCCCCGAACTTCCTACTGTACAGCCTTCGCCGGGAAGCTCCGCTTCTGCGCGTCCTGTTCTGAAAGGGGTGCGATGGGGGATCGAAGAGGAAAAAATCAGGGCCGTGATGGACTTTGAGGGACAGGGAGATCCGGAGATTCAACGGAGCACCGGAAGCGTAAAAGTGTTTTTCGCGCCGAGCGCAACGTCCCTGTCCGGACTGCCTTCACCATACCGCGAGGTGAATGTCGGTTCACTGAACTTCGGAGACCGGATTCTTCTGGATTTCACATCTTCGCTGCCCGTTCTGGAAATACTCCTGCTTGATGCTCCGAGAAGGCTGGTGATCGACTACAGGAGAGGCGGCGCCTCCCCGCCGGCCCCGGTGAAAACCCCTCAGCTTCCGGATGTTCCGCGCCCTGTTTCGCCGACCCCTGTACGCTCCCCAGCCCGCTCCGGAAAGAGAATTGTCGTTGTGGATCCCGGTCATGGAGGCAGGGATCCGGGAGCAGTCGCAAACCGACTCCGTGAAAAGGACATCAACCTGTCCGTCTCGCGAATGCTCGTCGCGAAGCTGAAAGAACTCGGCATGGATGCACGTCTTACAAGGGATACGGATGTCTATCTCACGCTGCGGCAAAGGACCGATATCGCAAATCGCATGAATGCGGACGTCTTCGTCAGTGTTCATACGAACGCCCTCCCTCCGGGGAGAAGCGCGACCGGAATGGAGATCTACCTCATGGCGCTCCCTACCGACAAGGACGCGATGGAGCTTGCACGGTTCGAAAACAGGGAACTGGCCGAGCACAACGGCGATACAGATGCTGCAGCCGATAAAAGAACACAAATGCTGCTGAACATCCTCGGCAACATGCAGCAGAACGCAAAGATCCATGAGAGCACAGGCTTCGCAGAATATCTTTTCAATGCCGGCAAGACGGGCGGAATCAAGATGCGGCGCGTGGCTCAGGCTCCGTTTTATGTCCTGCGGGGGGCGGCCATGCCGGCTGTTCTGGTCGAGTTGGGATTTCTTACGGACAGGCAGGAGGCTCGCCTTCTCGCCGACAAGTCATATCAGCAGAGGATGGCGAATGCTCTCGCTCAGGGAATACATGAGTACTTAAAAAACAACTGACCCGAGGAGGACGATCGATTCATGGGGCGAAAGTACGACGACTACGAAGATGAATTCGAGATGCGGAGAGACGAAGCTCCCCCTTCATCGAGGCGCTCGCGGGAAACGGGCGAGTCCGGACGGAAGGCGCCTGTATTCGTTCGCCTGCTCGCTTGGACGGGAGTCCTGGTCTTTTGCTTCGCGGCGGGATACGTGGGAACGTCCGTCGCGTTGAGGATGCTGAATCGACAGGATATTCTTCTCCGGAAAGACGTCGCGGCGGACAGGGAGCAGGCTGAAAAAATCCTCGACGGCGACTCGGGCGAGATTCGCCTGAGTGCGCGCAGGGTATCCTTTACTCTCTATTATCCGAAGGACGGGAATATTGTCTCGGAAAAAGTGGAACTCCTCTCCGGAATCATGGAGGACGATATTCGCCAGATGCTCGCAAAACTATTCGCTCAAAATCAGGGAAGAGGCGCCTCCGACACCAAGCTGCTGAATGTATTCCGGTCGGGAGACACCCTCTATCTCAACTTCAACCCTCCTTTCCTGACGCTCCTTTCAAACCAGGGTGAACAGGGGAGCGCCCTCTTCATTACCGGAGTGGTTCAGACGATGAGCGAGAACTTCTCCCCGATCGTGCAGGTGCGGTTTCTCGTCGACGGCAAGGAACCTAAAAGCGGAGCTCCGGTGGATCTCACCGTTCCGTGGCGTCTTCCGAGAGGATGAGACGTTCCGATGCCGGCGCGCGTTCCCTTTCTGAAAAGCTGACGGTTCGGAAGCTCGACTCCCTTCTTTTCGCGAGCGGGAACCGCGGCAAATATGTCGAGGTGGTCGATCTTTTCAGGCCGCTCGGTATCACCATTCTTTTTGGTCCCGACAAGGTTGATATCGAAGTGGAAGAGACCGGGAGCAGCTACGAAAGCAATGCTTATCTCAAGGCCAGGGCGTTCGCCCTCGCCTCCGGAATCCCCTCCCTGTCGGACGACAGCGGGGTAGAGGTGCGAGCGCTGAATTGGGAACCTGGGATATTTTCCGCCCGCCTCGCTTCCGCCGATGAAGAGAGAATTTCTCTCCTGCTCGAACGGATGGAGGGAAAACAGGATCGTTTTGCCCGTTATGTCGCGGCCTTCGCGCTTTATTTCCCCTCTGAGGAGTTCTGTATTCTTACGGAGGGGATCTGCCCCGGAGAAATTCGAACCGCTCCGTCCGGCGGATTGGGATTCGGTTACGACCCTATCTTCGCCCCGTACGGGTTTGAGGGAACTTTCGGGGAAATTCCTGAAACGGTAAAAAGAAAAATTTCTCATCGGGCTGTGGCAGGATATCGATTAATGGATATCCTTTCAGGAAATTGTGTGGTAGAATAGCTTTTCGTTCGGATTTGTTTCCCATTTTTTAGGAGGTGCGCGACTTGAAGACGTTTCTCGGTGTCGTCCACATACTTCTCTGCCTGGCTCTTTCCGGAGTCATCCTTCTTCAGCAGAGAAAACAGGGCGGTTTTTCAGGTATTTTCGGCGGGGGAACCCAGGCCGACATGGGTGGAAGCCAGTGGCAGCGGTTCACTGGACTTTCAAAGGTGACTGTTCTCCTTACCGCTATTTTCATGCTCACGTCCATAGTACTCGTTCTCCTGTAAGAAGAACAGGCCATGGATCTTTCTGCCAGGGGGCAATCCCGCCCGCCCTGCCCGAAAATGGATGCTTATACGGACGTCCGCGAGTTTCAACCTGAAGGAGAGCGGCTTTACTCCGCTACTCACGAGGAGATTCTCGAGGGACTCACTACCGATGTGTATTTCGTAAAGACCCGGGATGTCCTTCGCAGGAGCGGCAAGTTGTCGACGAACGTCACGGCTGAGATCTTTGCCAGGAAGAACGGGATCTTCGCCGGTCTTGACGAAGTGATGACCATCCTCAAGGGCAGGGATCTCGAAGTGCATGCCATTCGTGAGGGCGATCCCTTTCAACCGAAAGAGGTCCTGCTCAGGATAACCGGATCATACGAGCTTTTCGGAAAGTACGAGACCGTACTCCTGGGAATGCTCGCGAGCGGCTCCGCGTGGGCGACTGCGGCGAGGCATTGTGTCGACGCCGCCGAGGGAAAGCCGGTGCTTTGCTTCGGAGCCAGGCATGTCCATCCTGCAGTTGCTCCCGTAATGGAGAGGACAGCCGTCCGGATCGGCGGATGTTCTGGCGCAAGCTGCATTCTCGGCGCCAAGCTTGCCGGAATCGAGCCGGTCGGTACCGTTCCTCACGCCGCGGTGCTGATATCCGGGGATACCGTGGATCTCGCACGGGATTACGATGCCGTGATGCCCCCGGAAGATCCCCGTATCGTCCTTGTCGATACCTTCAAGGACGAAGCCGAGGAATCTCTCCGTGTCGCGGCTGCGCTGGGCGAGAAACTGAGCGGTATTCGACTCGATACTCCCGGTGAACGCGGCGGCGTTTCTCCCGATCTTGTAAGGGAGGTACGGTATCGTCTGGACATGGCCGGATTTTCTTCTGTCCGGATTATCGCCTCGGGCGGACTCTATCCGGAGCGAATCCGCGAACTGGGAAAGGCAGGCGCCGACGCCTTCGGCGTGGGGAGCTACATATCCCATGCCGCCCCTATCGATATGACGATGGATATCAAAGAAATCGACGGAAATCCGGTAGCCAAACGCGGCAGATTGCCGGGCAGAATGGAAAATCCCCGGATGTTCCGCGTCCTGTAAGACGTACCTGATAGTCCCGAGTACCATCTTGTCCCGATCGCTCCTCCGCTGAAGAGCGGCTTTTTTCGGATGCCCCTGCCACGCTTCCGCAAAGAGAGTCGTTTCACAGCCGGAGAAGAGATGACGTATCAATAGAAGAACGAACTAGAAAGATCAAGGAAGCATTTTTTGAAGGAGGAAATACCATGTTGGGTAATCGATCCTATATGGCCACCAAAGAAAAGGTGGAGCGGAAGTGGTACATCGTCGACGCCACCGACAAACCTCTTGGCCGCATAGCGTCTCAAGTCGCCATGATACTCATGGGCAAGAACAAGCCCACGTATACACCGCACGTTGATACCGGCGATTTCGTCATTATCGTCAATGCGGATAAGGCCATGCTGACAGGAAACAAGCGCCTGAAGAGCACCGTCCATCACTATACGGGATGGCTCGGCGGCTTTCGTTCGGCGACGTACGGTGAAATGATGGACAAGAAGCCGGTTCAGCTGATGGAGCGGGTTGTAAAAGGGATGCTCCCCAGGAACAAGCTGCACTTTTACCGGAAACTCAAGGTGTATGCGGGCCCTGAGCACCCTCACGCGGCGCAGAAGCCCGAGACTCTTGAACTGTAATTGGGAAGAGGAGGAAATAGTTTATGCAGAGTTCAGCGTATTTCTGGGGAACCGGAAGAAGAAAGTGCGCCCTTGCGCGCGTCCGTATTCGTCCGGGCGATGGAACGATAAAGATCAATGACAGGGCGGTGGAAGACTACTTCCCGAGAGACTGCTGGCAGATCAATGCAACCCAGCCTCTGAAGGCGGTCGGCATGGAAGGCAAAATAGATGTTTTTGTCCGTGCTTCCGGCGGCGGCCTTACAGGTCAGGCCGGAGCGGTTCGCCTCGGTATCGCCCGGGCACTTCTTAAGCTCAATCCCGAGCTTCGCCCTGTATTGAAGAAGAACGGCTTCCTTACCCGCGATCCCCGCATGGTGGAACGGAAAAAGTTCGGCCAGAAGGGCGCCCGGGGACTTCGCCAGTTCTCCAAGCGTTAATCGGTTTCACGGAAAAAACAGGTTTTTCAGCGGGCCATTTTGGCCCGCTTTTTTTTCTTCTTACTATTGACCGACCGTCCGGTCTGTAGTAAGCTTTCCATACCGAACGGTCGGGAGGTGTCTTATGGCTCAAGAGATACGAGATTCAAGGAAAATCATTCTGAATGCTGCCCGGGAAGGTTTCGCCCGAAAAGGCTTTTACGGAACGAGCATGGATTTTATCGTCAAGAGGACGGGATTGAGCAAAGGGGCAATCTACTGGTACTTTCCGGGGAAATGGGAAATGTACAAGGCTGTGATCTCGGAGGAAGCGGAAAGGATTAAAAACATTGTCATTCCTCAGAATCTGGAGTTGCTTGGATGTGACGGAGCGGCTTTTTTCGTCACAAAGGGGGAGCGCCTAATCGACTCACTGGCCGACGACCCGTTGTGCAGGCTTCTTTTTGTCCACCTGACCCTTGAGGCGATGCGTGGAAGGGAAGAGATGGTGGAGTTCGTCACAACGCTCAGAAGCTCTATTACCGAGGATGTCGTCGGGGTCTTTCAGGCCCTCTTTCCAGCTGACTCTCTTGAGGAAGACGGTATTTCGCACAAGGAGATCGTGAATATGTTCGTCAGTATTCTGCACGGCTTGATTATGAACCTGGAACTGACGGTAAGCCGGGAGGAGGCCAAAAAGAACTGGCGTTTTCTCTCGCAGCGTGTTCTTGGAGGGGTAATCCATGGAACGTAAATTTTCGCTGATCATCTTTTTGTTCGCGCTTTCTCTGACGGTTATTTTTCTCGGTCGTGCTGCCTGGGCTGCCGGGAACCCGGTTTTGACGCTTGAAAAAGCGCTCGAGATGGCCGGGAGCAACAACCCTGTCCTCGCTGCGGCAGGAGAGAGAGTAGCCCAGGCGCGGGCCCGTCTTGAACAGGCCGCAGCATCTTCTTTGCCGCAGCTCGGAGTCAGTCTCCTCTACCAGGAGGTCCAAAACGAAATTCGATACCCTGTCCTACCGGGAGGAGGATACGCAAAGGCGGGGTTCGAGAGTACGTGGAAGGCGGCCTTGACGCTCAATTACCTGCTTTACAGCGGCGGCGCTGTCCGTCTGAACACGGAGTCGAAACGCCTTGCCCTTTCCGGAGTGGAGGCGCAGGAGAAGCGCACCCGTCAGGCTGTCGAGTGGAGTGTGACCGGTGCGTGGTACGATTTGCGCCGTGCCGAGGGCAAACTCGCCGTGGCGGAAGAAGTCCTCTGGCTTGCCCGGGAGCATCTGCATCATGTTGAGGCGCTCTTCAGAAACGGGATGGTGGCGAAGAATGAAGTCCTCCGAGTGCAGGTCGCGGTGTCCGATGCCGAACTGAACCGGATTCGAGCCGAGAACGCGGTGGAGGTGTGTTGGAAAGCTTTGGAGAGAGGAGTCGGCGCTCCTCTTCGGAAAACATGTCTTCTTCCTCCGAGAGAAGAGGAGCCGGTGTTCTCCCCGGCGCCTTCGGATGCACTCTTGATCGGTATCCGCTGCCGTCCTGAGATGGAGGCTCTCGAAAAGGCCGCACGGTCGGCTGCTCTGGCCTCCCGGGCTGCAAGAGCGCAGGGAGGGCCGCAGGTCGCACTTTCGGGAGAGCTATATGCTGCGGACGAAGTCTTTTTCCCCTCGAAGCAGAACGACTGGAAGATAACGTTGATGGCTTCGTGGAACTTCTTCGATGGAGGAGTCTCATCCGCCCGTGAGCGAGAAGCCCGTGCGGCAGCGGAAGAATTTTTCTTCCAGGCGGAGGATATGAAACGGCAGATAGAACTGGAAATCTCCGTCGCCCGACTGAACTACGAATCTTCGCTCCAGAGACTCCACGTAGGGAGGGCGATGGTGGAGGCAGCGGCGGAGGACTATCGGATGGCGCTTCGGCGATACACGGCACAAGTCGGAACCAACATTGATGTGCTCGATGCGCGGGTCGCCCTCTCAAACGCACGGAACCAGCTTGTCGAAAGTGTCTATGACTCCCTCAAGGCCCGGGCCGAAATGGACTACGCCATGGGAATCATTGGAAGCACGGAGGACGGAGCATGAAAAAGTATGGTATCGCGCTGCTGTTTTTCGCTGTCTTCGGAGGACTCATTCTCTACCGGCGGCACGAGTTCCGGTCGACGACGGTGCTTCCGGAGCCCGAACTCGTACCGGTTGAAGCAATTCTGCCGGTTTCCGTGACCTTCGAGGAGACCGTCTCTTTTGCGGCGAACATCGGACCGGAAGAGACGGCTGCGGTGGTGAGCAAGGTTCCCGGCAGGACAGTGCTTCGCGTGCATGTGAACGAGGGCGACCGGGTCAAACGGGGAGAGCGTCTCGCGGAAGTTGACGACAGCCTCCTGCGGCAACAGGTTCTTCAGGCGCAGGCGGTCCACGAGAGGGCGAAGACATACGCCGCGACCTTGACCGCGGAGTTCGGACGAATATCCGCCCTCTATGAGGAAAAAGTCGTCAGCCGTCAGCAGTTCGAGCGTATGGAAGGTGAGGCGAAGGCCGCCGCGCGCCAGGTCGAAGAGACGAGGGCAGCGTTGAATCACCTCCGCATCATGCTGGGGTACCATACCATGGAAGCGCCCGTTTCCGGCGTCATACTGGCCCGCAACATCGATCCGGGAGATACGGTATCCCAGAGCCCCGCATTCATTATTTCCCGCCAGGAGAACGTCAAAATTTCTGGGGGGGTTCCCGAGCGATATTATCCGCGGGTACGTATCGGGCAGAAAGTTTCGGTATACGTGGACGCCTTTCCCGGAGAAATCTTCGAAGGCGAGGTGTTCCGCATCGCTCCGGTACTCGACCCTGCGACCCGAACCGGAAAAATAGAAGTACTTCTTCCTTCGCAGGACCGGATACGTCCCGGTATGTTCGCCCGCGTCTCGCTCAGCCTGGGTGAACGCATGGGGCTCGCTCTGCCTCTCGAGGCTGTGGGGCGCCTTCCGGGAACCGGAGAAAGCGTCTGCTTTGTTATCTCCGGCGATGTCGCGCTGATCCGCAAGATATCCACGGAAGCGGAAAGCGGACACTACGTTGAAGTCACCGGCGGGCTGGAATCCGGAGAAAAAGTTGTATCGACGCGCTCGGAAAGGATTCGGGACGGTGTTCGAGTGAGGGTGACCACGCGATGAACCTGCCGGAACTCTCTGTAAAGCGCAGGACATCGACACTGATGGTCTTCCTTGCGGTCATCCTGCTGGGAGGCATTGTCTTCACAGGGCTGAAACTCGACCTGCTGCCGAATATCGAACCGCCCGTGGTGAACATTCTGACCACCTGGCCGGGCGCCTCCGCCAGCGACGTGGAACAGCGCGTCTCCAAGGTCGTCGAGGACAAGGTCTCCCTGATCGAGGGCGTGGATACCGTCTTCTCGAAGTCCCTTGACAACATCTCCGTCGTGACGGTTCAGTTCAAATGGGGGGAGGAGCTCGACGTCAAGATGGGGGATATTCGGGATTCCGTGAACTTCGCCAAGCGCGACATGCCTTCGGACGCGGAAGAACCGGTCCTGTTGCGCGTCACCTCCGGAACCATACCGTTCCTCACCATGTCGCTCACAGCGGATCGTTCCTTCGAGGGACTCTATCACTTTGCGAACCGCGTCGTGGTCGAGAACCTCTCCCGTATTCCGGGAGTGGGGCAGGTACTCGTCTACGGAGGAGAGCAGCGGGAGATTCAAATCCGCATCGACGCCGAAAAACTGGAGGCATTCGGCATTCCGATTCCCGCCATCATCTCCGCGGTAGAACGGGAGAATCTCAATATCCCCGCCGGATCGTTGAAACAGGGAGAAACGGAATACTACATCCGTGTTCCCGGGCGATTTTCCTCGGTCGATGAAATCGGCCGTACGGTGGTCGGTGTAGCGGAAGGCCGCCCCGTCTACCTTTCCGATGTTGCGGAGTTGCTTGATACCTATAAGGATTCCGATCTCCGGGGGTATCGCTTCGATGAACGGGCCGTTATCATGGCGATTCTCAAGACGAGCGACGCGAACACCGTCGAGGTGAGCAACGCCGTGCTCTCACGCCTCAAGGAAATGAAGGAGAAGGACTTTCCGGCGGACGTGAACTACCATATCGGCATGAACACCGCCGAGTTCATACTGAACGCCATCAACAACCTCGCGATCTCGCTCCTCGCGGGAATCGTGCTGGTTTTCGCCGTGACGTGGATATTCCTGAAGCGCCTTTCAGCATCCCTCATCGTCTGCGGGGCAATCCCGTTCTCTCTGGTCATCACGTTCATTTTCATGGGCGAGCTGGACTACACGATCAACATCTTCACCCTCTCCGCGCTTGCGATGGCAAGCGGCATGGTTGTGGACAACTGCATCGTGGCTACCGACCAGATTGTCTATCACCTTGAAAAGGGCGCGCGAAAGAGCGTTGCCGGAGTGATAGGTACCGGGGAGGTCCAACCGGCGCTCATTGCCTCGACGCTGACGACCGTGGTGGTGCTTCTTCCGCTCGCCTTCATCCGGGGGCTCGTCGGAGTCTTCTTCTCCGCCCTCACCATCGTCATGGTGATCGCGGTCGCCGCCTCTCTGTTCGTCAGCCTCTCCTTCATCCCCATGATGGGAAGCGTCTTTTTCAGGCGGGAAGAGGACGGGCTCCGGATTCACCGCTTCTCGGACGCGGTCCTTACCCGCCTTGAGACCGGTTACGAAGGATTGCTTGAATGGGGTCTTTCAAACAGAAAAAAGGTTCTTTTCACCGCGATTTCACTGTTGGCGCTCACGATAATCGCCTTCCGTTTCATCGGCACGGAGCTTGCTCCCGACCCCGACACCGGAGAGATTTCCATCACGATCACGCTTCCCGAGGGGACGAGCATCGATGAGACGGATGCGCTCGTCCTCCGCACGATGGAGCACGCTTGGAAGAACGTTCCGGAAGCCACCAACATCTTCGGCTACGACGGGCGCGACGAAAAGGGCCTCGCCATTGCAGTCGGTCAGCAGGCAGGACCGAACGTCGGCAACGTCGGGCTGAAGCTCGTCGATAAGCGCATGAGGACGAGAAGCGCCTTTGAAGTGGGGGAATCGCTGCGGGAGTGGCTGCGCGAACAACCCGGGATCGAAAAGCTGAACGTCCTGGTCACCTCTCCAATAAAATCCATGTTCCTGGGATCGAAACCGCTGAACATCGAAGTATTCGGCGATGATCCGCAGCAGGTGATCGCTGTTGCCGAAGAGATTCGACAGATGATCGTATCCATCCCCGGAACCGTGGACGTCAGCCTCAGCCAGAAGCAGAACAGACCGGAGATCTGGGTGCATGTCGACCGGGAGAAGGCTTCCATGCTCGGTCTCAGCACAGCGTCCGTGGCCCAGACCCTCCGTACTTACTTCTACGGTTACGAGACGAGGGAGAGTTTCTGGGAAGGTGAGGACGACTTTCCCATACGTTTCCGGCTGAGGGAAGAGCAGCGCAATTCGCGGAGGATTTTCAACCGGCTCATGATCCCCTCGGCTGCGGGGGGTATGGCGCGTCTCTCCACGGTCGCCTCATTCGAGGATACGTTCGGTCCTCCCGAGATCCTGCGAAAGAACAAGCAACGCTACGTCATGGTCGAGGCGAACGTTCACGGGCGCTCGCTCGGCGAAGTGACGGCTGATGCACGGCGAATGGCGGCTGCTCTTCAGATCCCCCGGGGTGTGAGCATCGAATTCGGAGGGCAGATACGAGAACAGCGGGAAGCCTTTCGGCAGATGGCCTTGCTCGTCCTGCTTGGCGTTCTGCTGGTCTACATGGTTCTGGCGGGGCAGTACGAGGCTTATCTCGACCCGTTCGTCATCATGTTCAGCATCCCGTTCGCCCTTACCGGTGTCGCCTTCGCCTACCTGCTGACGGGAATCTACCTCTCCCTCCAGGGGCTGCTCGGGATCGTCATGCTGGTCGGCATCGTGGTGAACAACGCCATCGTCCTCGTGGACTACGTGAACCTGCTGCGTGCAAGGGGAGCGTCGCTCCGCAGGGCGCTCGTCGAGGCAGGGGGAAGGCGTCTTCGGCCCGTCCTTATGACGACGCTCACAACCTTCTTCGGAATGTTGCCGATGGCGGTGAGCAACGCGCAAGGATCCGAGATGTGGAGGCCGCTCGCGGTTTCGGTTATGGGGGGGCTGTCGATCTCCACGCTGGTGACGCTTGTGCTCGTGCCGGTCATGTACAGTTTCTTCGAGGAGAAGATCAGAAGAAGAGGGCGTTTTGCAGAGGCGGTGAGAACATGATGAAGGTGGTCTGGATTCACTGTAGCGAGACTTTATCGCGGGAAGTGACCGAAATCCTCGATGCGGCGGGGGTCCGCTTTTACAGCGTATGGAAGAATGTCCTCGGCAAGGACAACTCTGGAAACCGGACGCGCTGGGACGACGCTGTTTTTCCGGGAAAGAACTGGGCTATTCAGTTCCTCTGTACCGGTGAAATCGCCGACGATCTGAAGCTGCGTCTCGACGAGTTTTTAAAGGATCCTTACGTCGGGGATTCCGGAATCGTGATGTATGCTGCAGAGGCGGAGAGAGTGCTCTGACGGCGCCCTCCGTCTCTTTTCGGGAATTAGTGTACAATAGGAGAAAACCCCGAAAGGAGGAGGATGTCCATGATACGGCACATCACCCGGGCGGACATTCAAAAAACGCTTCTCTCCCCGGTCATCTCGACTGCGGCGGCGTTGTTTTTCATCGCGCTCCTGCCTGTTTTGCAAAGAGGCCTTTCCCCCGAAATTTCCCGTTTCCTGCTGCGAGGCGCAAAAATTTTCCTCGTGGCGTCGGCGGCATGGCTCTCAATTGGTGCGGTCTATCTTCTGGAGATCGTTTTCCACAAGCACTACGACGTCTCCGTCTCGGACAATCTGAAAGCGAGAAGATTCCAGACCCAGTTCGTCATGTTCAAAAGGCTTCTGGTGACTCTTATCGTCTTCATCGCCTTCGCCATCGTCCTGATGAGTATCGATGATTTCCGCAGGATCGGAACATCACTGCTGGCATCGGTCGGAGTCGTCGGTATCGTCGTCGGCCTTTCCGCGCAAAGGACCATGGGGACCATCCTCGCAGGATTGCAACTCGCCTTTTCGCAGCCCATCAGGATCGACGACGTCGTTGTGGCTGAAGGAGAGTGGGGCCGGGTCGAGGAGATCACCTTCACCTACGTGGTTCTCCGGCTGTGGGACCTGAGGAGACTGGTCCTGCCGACGACCTACTTCCTGGAGAGACCGTTCCAGAACTGGACGCGAATCTCGGCTGACCTTATAGCCACTGTCTTTTTTCGTGTCGACCATACCGCCGATGTGGAAGAAATGCGACAGCGCTTCTTCACGCTCCTCCGGACGACTCCTCTATGGGACGGGAAGGCGAAGGCTTTTCAGCTGACGGACTGCGGTGAACGTTCGATGGAGGTCCGGGCGCTCATGAGCGCCGTAAACGGTTCAGCAGCCTGGGATCTCAGATGTCTTGTAAGGGAAGAGATGATCGCATGGCTGCGAGATTCCCATCCGGAGTGGCTTCCAAAATTCAGGCTTTATCCTTCCGGTGAAGAAACCGGAAAAGAAATAAGGGATATTTCTTCTTCCTGAAGGTTGACATCTCGATTTCACCCGCTATAATATACCTTCGTTGAGCCGGTGTAGCTCAGCTGGTAGAGCAGCTG
>CAYRPJ010000064.1:0-18109 GCA_964426245.1 uncultured Synergistaceae bacterium | reverse complement strand
CTCGCTTGACCAGCAACTCCTCGCAAAGTTCGTCTATGCTACGTTGTGACATTTGTTGATTCATCCCCCTCTTTTGTCCCTCAGTTTTCACTGGTTCCGGGAATTATATTTCGTAATACATCCTCTGCAACGGCATATGGGTTGTTTTTTCTGGAGAGAAGCGACTCCATCACCTCATCCGTTTTGTAGGAGAGCCATTTTTTCTCCGCTATTCTCGTAATATGCTGCAAAAGGATATCTTCAACCTCAAAAGAAAGCCTTCTCCGCTCCCGTTGCGCACCTCCCGCACTGTTTTTCAGGAAATCGGCATGCGCGAGAAAACTTCCGACCAGCTCTTCGATTCCCGTGCCGTTTTCAGCGATCGTCAAATGCACCGGCGGAAGCCATGGACGGTCCTTCACGAGGTCGAGCATCAGGCGTACTTCAGCCGCGACCCTGTCCACTCCGGGTTTATCGGCTTTATTGATTGCAAATACATTGGCGATCTCCATAATCCCCGCCTTCATGATCTGGATGTCGTCTCCCATTCCGGGAACGAGAACCAGGCAGACAGTATCGGCGATCTTGATGATATCAACTTCGGATTGCCCAACACCGACCGTTTCTATGATAACGACATCGTAGCCGCAGGCGTCCAGAAGGATGACGGACTCTCTCGTTCCTCTGCTGAGCCCGCCCAGGGAACCGCGGGTTCCCATGCTCCTGATGTAGACTCCGGGATCCCCCGTATGGCGCTGCATCCGAATCCGGTCGGCGAGAATGGCACCGCCGGAAAAAGGACTTGAAGGGTCGACCGCTATGACGCCTACTTTTTTTTCTTTTCGCCTGAAGTGTTCAATCACCTTGTCCGTGAGAGTGCTCTTTCCGGCGCCCGGGCTTCCGGTGATCCCGAGGACAATCGCATTGCCGGTCATGGAATAGATTCGCTTCAGCAGGGCGTCCTTTACCGGATTATCATTCTCTATAAGGCTGATGATCCTGGCGATGGACCGTATATCCCCATGAAACGCCTTTTCAAGCAAACTTTCCACGGCAGGCTGCTACTCTTTCGCTCTCTTTTTCGCGACAGCCTCTTCGAGCCACTCCACACAAGCGGATGTAGGCGTTCCGGGGCCGAAGATAGCGCCCGCTCCCGCTTCAAGAAGCCCCGGAATATCGTTTTCCGGAATCACGCCTCCTCCGAAAACAATGACATCCTCGGCGTTCTTCTCTCTCAGCATGTCGATGATCTTGGTGAAGTAGAACGTATGGGCGCCGGACAGGATACTGATTCCTACAGCGTCGGCGTCCTCCTGCATCACGGTCTCCACGATCTGATCCGGTGTCTGTCGGAGACCTGTATAGATGACCTCCATCCCGGCGTCACGGAGTGCGCGCGCCACAACCTTTGCGCCTCTGTCATGACCGTCGAGTCCTGGTTTTGCAACGACAACCCGAATTTTTCTTTCGTCCACGGAAAATCCCTCCATTTGATAGTCCTGATGTAAAAATTCAAGCGGTATCCCGCATGGATTACTACAAGACGATATTTTCAGTATACTCTCCGAAGACTCCTCGGAGAACGCCGCAGATTTCGCCTTCAGTCGCATACGCCCGGACCGCATCGATAATGACCGGCATGAGATTCTGCGAATCGTCCGAAGCCGCGGAGCGGATGCTCTCCAGGGCGTTGGAGACGGCCAAGTTGTCGCGGGATTCCTTGAGTTCGTGCAGCTTTTTGATCTGACGCTCTCCAACGGATGCGTCGACGGTCAGGAGTTTCATGTCCTTGTTTTTCTCTTCGACCTGGAACTTGTTGACTCCGACGACAACAGCATCCTTTGACTCTACGGCGCGCTGGAACTCGTATGCGGAATCCTGAATGTGCTTCTGGACGTACCCTTTCTCAATAGCGGTCAGCATCCCGCCCATTTCGTCTATCTGGTGAATGTACTCGAAAGCCTTCTCTTCGATCTCGTTGGTGAGGCTTTCAACCGCATAGCTCCCCGCGAGCGGATCAACCGTGTTCGTCACTCCCGACTCATGGGCTATGATCTGCTGGGTTCTGAGGGCTATTCCGACGCTCTTTTCGCTCGGAAGGGCGAGCGCCTCGTCCATGCTGTTCGTGTGAAGAGACTGCGTGCCGCCAAGAACAGCCGCAAGAGCCTGCATGGTAACGCGTACTATGTTGTTCTCCGGCTGCTGCGCGGTCAGCGTACTGCCTCCGGTCTGGGTATGGAAGCGCAGCATCTGTGCCTTCGGATTCGTGACGCCGAAACGCTCCTTCATGATTTTCGCCCACATCCGGCGTGCCGCGCGGAATTTCGCGACCTCTTCAAGAAAATCATTGTGCGCGTTGAAGAAGAAGGAAAGTCTTTCTCCGAACACGTTGGGATCGAGTCCTTTCGTTCGCGCCGCTTCCACGTATGCGATGCCGTCGGCGAGGGTGAACGCCACTTCCTGCGCTGCGGTGCTTCCCGCCTCGCGGATATGGTAGCCGGAAATGGAGATTGTGTTCCACTTGGGCACGTTCTGGCTGCAGAACTCGAAAATATCCGTGATCAGGCGCATGGAGGGCTTCGGAGGGAAGATGTACGTTCCTCTAGCGATATACTCCTTCAAAATATCGTTCTGGATGGTTCCGGAAAGAGCATCCATCGGAACTCCCTGTTTCTCGCCAACGCATATGTACATGGCGAGAAGGACGCTTGCAGGAGCGTTGATCGTCATCGAGGTGGAGACCTTGTCGAGAGGAATCTGGTTGAAAAGAATCTCCATATCCTGCAGACTGTCGATAGCCACTCCGACCTTGCCGCACTCTCCCTGGGCCATGGGGTCGTCGGAGTCATACCCTATCTGTGTCGGAAGGTCGAACGCGACGGAGAGTCCGGTCGTTCCCGAGGCAAGAAGATAACGGTAGCGTTCGTTCGATTCTTCGGCGGAAGCGAAACCGGCGTACTGCCGCATTGTCCAGAACCTTCCCCTGTACATGGTCGACTGGACGCCCCGCGTAAAAGGGTATTCTCCGGGAAAGCCGATCTCTTTTGTAAAATCGGTTCCCTCGAGGACTTCAGGACCGTAAAGCCGTTCGAGCGGAATGCCTCCTCCCGTTGTGAAAGCTTCTTTCCGTTCTTTGTTTTTTTGAAGAGTCTTCATGACTCCGGCTTCGAAACGGGCTTTTGCTTCTGCGTAGTCCTTGTTCATGCTCAACCTCTCCTCCTTAAAAATAAAATTCATACATTTGGAATTTTCACAAAAGATCGGGCCATAGAGGAACCCAGTCCCTTGTCGGCACGACACCGATATCCAGATACACTGATAGTGTCGATCTGCTTGGAAAGCCGGAAGAAGTTTCGTCTGCCGGAAGAACAATCCGGATTTTACCCCTGGAATACGAAGGTAAAGAACTCCATACCGCATTCGGGGTAAAAACCCTGTCTCCCGACGTCAACGCGGCGCCCCGGAGAAGCTCCAGAGAAGGGATCGCATCCGCATGGACAAACATTCGAACCTTATTTTGCAGGCAAAACGATGTAAGTTGCACGAGCTCTTCAAAAGAGAACGGTGTACTCGCCGCAATTACAACGTTCGCCAGAGCGCCCTTTCTCATATGCCACGCATTGACAAGAGATGCCACAACCTCTCCTCCCGATGCGGCAGAAATAACGCTTTCCCTGTTTTTCGCTGAATGCTCTTCCGGCGGTTTGAAAGAGACCGTTGCCGGGCGGTCCTCCGGAAGAGAAGGAAGATATGCGCCGCCGAGCAGGCGTTCGTTCCATATAGAAGCGACAACGGGGCTGTTGAGCGACATATACGTCATAAAAGGCCCGGAGAGTGTCGCCTGGAGAAGAAAGCTCTCCCTTCCCGCTTCCCGGGTGATGGACGGTGAAAAGAGCGACAGCATCGCAAGGGCGTCATCTAGAGGCGCCGGAAACATCTCCCAGAGACGGGAACCCGCGATATCCAGGCAGTAGATCCGATCGTGCGCCGCATAGAGGCTCCATCCATTCGGAGCTTCGGCGAGCACCGTCTCCGGTTCGAGAAAAACACCTCCGGAGAATGAAATCCGGGCCCTTGAAACGCTTCCGGGCTCATGGAGAATAAAAAGGTCGCCGAGAGAAGACCAGGCAAGGTCTCGGGGAGCATCGGCATCCAGTGAGAAATTAAGGTTCTCGTCCTGTAATGACTGGACATACACCCGGTCGTTGTTCCTGTCGGCCGCCGCGATCCATCCCCCGTACACTGCAAGAGCCACCGGCTCGAAAAGATTTTCAGCTTCCGGAAACTTGATTTCTCCGGCAAAAAGCAGATCGGGAAGGGAAAAAAGCGAGACTTTCCTCGAGACGGCACTGGAAACCGCCATAAGGGCGCGCGTAATCAAAGCGGCATCCGAAGGAATTTCAGACAGGCCTCCAATGCGGGTCGGAATTCGTTCTCCTTCCGGAAGATGAAAGACGTCTCCTTTCTCCGAAAGAATATAAAATCCTTTATCGCCTGTTGGGAGCGCGACAACCGGCGCTTCCACTTCCACAAACTGAAAAATGGTTTCACCCGGAAGGCGAAATCCCACCTTGTCTCCCAGGGTATCAGAGATAAAAACACCGTCGGCATAGGCCGAAGCCTTGCCGAGTCCCTTGATCCCGAGAGTCTGGAAAAGCCCCAGTGAAAAAGAGCTCTTGATATCCTTCAATGAGGAGGATATCCGTGATTGCAAAGGGGCGCCCGACAAAAAGTTCCTTATAAAGAGATCCTCGTCCCGGTATCGCTCAAGAATTCTTGGAGCAGCGCTGTCACGGGGTCGCACTTCGAGATAGTACCGAATCGACTTGACGGCCTCCGCGCTGCGGCCGAGGCGGTGCAGCACGAGCCCACGCATAAGGTAGTAGTCAACGAGGTATGTATTCAGTTTCAAAGCACTGTCCAGGCTTGTCAGAGCAGAGGCGTAGTCTCTTTCCAGGAAACTGTTGTACGCCATCGCAAAAAACCTCTCCGACTCCTCCCGGTCTGCAGGAGGCAGAACGGATGCCGCTGCCGCCGCACAAAAAGAGAGGATGCAAAAAGAGAGGATCAGTCTTGTTGGTTTTTTCCAACACGGAAGCAAAAACCTCATCATTATCGCCGTCCAATACAACGCGTCATTGCTAAAAGTGCTTGGAAATAATGTCGATTCCCGCAAAAGAGTAAAATGCAAGGACGATGGAGCCCGCAAAAAGAAACCCGAGGAGCATCCGGAGATAAAGAACCCAGAGTTCGCCCCCGGGAAGGGAGCCGTTTTGAATTCTTACGACAATCCTGGCGATGAAGAGGGAAGCGAGAAACATTCCAAGAGCAATGAGAGCTTGAATATTTACAATAGGCATGGCATTCTCCACTTTCCATGAGAATTTTTTAAATCTGAATTAGGATACCCCATAAAAAACCATTATGCCACGCAAAAAAAACTTTTCTTCCTTTCTTCGAAAAGAAAAAAAAGAAAAAAACTCCTGCGGGATACAAAAAAATACTCCGGAACATACATCCGGAGTATTACTATAACACGCTTTCCTGTAAAAAGGGACCTTCAAGAGGATGCTTCCAGTTCTTCCAAGTCCTGTCCGTCCTCCAGGTGGATCTGTTTCAGTACCGAAACGGCAACTTCCAACGCCCTCTTTCCGTCCGTTATGCCGACAAGAGGTTGCTTCCCTTCCCGGACGCACGTCACGAAATGCTGCAGTTCGAGTTTCAGAGGCTCGCTTTTCGGAAAGACAGGGTGCTCGATCACTTCGACGAGGCTGTTGTTGTTCTGGCGGACACATCTGTTGATCGAGACATCCTGGGTTTCGTAATCAATGGTGACGTAGCGTTCGGGTTCCATGATCTCAAGCTGCCGCAATCTTCGTTCCGAGACCCGGCTGACAAGGATATGGGCCATGGATCCGTTTGCGAACGAAATCTGCGCCGAAGCGATGTCCTCGTGATCTGATCGTATGCAGCGGCCTGTCGCCGATATGTTGACAATATCGGAGCGGACAAGGGAGAGGATGATGTCGATGTCGTGAATCATGAGGTCAAGAACCACCCCGACATCGCTGATTCTCGGCGAGTAGGGTCCGAGTCTGCGCGACTGAAGAAAGAGCGGCTGATGAATTATTTTCGAGATGTACTGAACCGCGCTGTTGAAGCGTTCTATATGGCCTACCTGGAGCACGAGGTCTGATTCGGCTGCGATCTTCAGAAGCTGTTCCGCTTCGTTTACGGTGGTGGTGACGGGCTTTTCGATAAGGACATGAATACCGTTCATCAATGCCTTCTGTGCTATTTCAAAATGCATGCTGGTCGGAACGACCACACTGACTGCCTCGGGGGCCGCCCGCTCGATGAACTCGTCGATTTCGGTAAACCAGGGAACACCGAGGTTCTCTCCTATCGCCGCCGCCCTGCTTTCATTATGGTCCACCACGCCTACAAGGTGTGCGCCGAGCAGCTCCGTGTACACTCTCGCATGGTGCTGGCCCAAATGACCAACCCCTATGACGCCTACTCGTTTTAAGTCCATTGACTCTTCAACTCCTTCATTGACGTAGGACCATGCTGTACTCTTCTTTATTCTCCCAAAGAACGTTCCGAAAGTGGCATTCTTATTCCGTCAAAAAAGCCAAAAGAAAAAGTCTGTTTTCACGATCGCCGTTCCTGTAGGAGTAAAAAAGATCGTTCCTCTCGAATGTGCACAGTGAAACCCGGCTGATATTCCCCGGGGGAAGCCCCGTTGCGAGGAGTTGATTCAGGATCTGGGCTCCGATGTCGAAAAAAATCTCGTCTCCTCGTTCCTCCCTGCAATCGGGTGCGAAAATATTCATTCCTTTTTGAGTCCAAGGATCTTCTTTTTTCCTATTATAATGTTTTCTTCCGATTCCAGGTCCTATCCAGGCGAATGTATGCAAAGGAGAACGTCCCGGGAGCGAAAAAAGATCATTGCAGGCAAATCCTGCAATGTTTTCGAGCGCTCCCTTATACCCTGAGTGCAGAATGGCGATCCACGGAGAGGGTATCAGGGAAGCGAGGATGACGGGAAAGCAGTCGGCAAAACGCAGAGAGCCCTCGATTCCGGAATCTTCGAGGAGAACGCCGTCGCCCCTCGGACGAAGGGGAAGAGCGTGAGACGTTTCAGCGGAAACGATACGGGTACCGTGAACCTGCTGCGGAGCAACAAGGGGCCCGCGACGAGGAATGAATTCTTCCGCGAGTTTGCGGGCCGCTCCGGGAGAACCGAGCGCCCGGTCCATGGCAGGGCCGCGAAGGAAGAGCCGAATGAAAAAAGGCGACCGGGCTCCGGGATATATGTACCGGAGGTTCGGAAACTTTCCCTTTTCTTCAAGCGCACATCTTTCAAGCATACTATGAGTCATTATCTTCTCTCTCTCCTGTTTGAAGAGCAAGGTGTTTTCTCACGTACCCGACTAGATAGAGGCTGCCGCAGCATAGAACGACTTCTTCCGAGGAAGAGGCGATCCTGATAGCCTCCAGGGGATCATCGCAGGAAACGATCTCCTCGGGTCGCCATCCTATTGTTTTAGCGGTATCCGAAAGCAGTTCGGGGGATGCCGAACGACTGTTGTCCGGAACCGACGTACAATAGAGCTTTGAACAGACTCTTCGAAGAAGCGAAATGCATTCGGTGAACGCTTTGTCTTTCATGCATCCGTACACGACGCCGATCCTGCGTTCTCCATAGAGAAGGGAGAGCGTTTCCACGAGCTTCTCCACACCGTCAGGATTATGCCCTCCGTCAAGGATCAGAACGGGATTTTCGTGTATTATCTCGAACCTCCCCGGCCAGCGGGCCAAGGAAATCCCTTTTTGTATAGTTTCCGTCGTCACCCGGGGGAATACCGGAGCAAGAAGCAAGGCTCCCGCTATGGCGAGACTGCTGTTTTCGACCTGGTGCACACCCTGAAGAGCCGAATGAACGGCAATATTTTGCTTTCGCGGTTCTTTATCTGAAAAAACGGCCGCAGGCTCCAGTGCTGTACGGCAGGAATATGAGAGTCCGTTCGGAAGCAGCTGAATTTCATCGGCCAGGCACACTTCCGACGATACGTACGGAAACGCGCCGTAAGAAAGGGCCGTTTCACGGAAAAGCGGAAGCAGTTTCGAGGGCGTACCGGAAAAAACCGCAGGAACGTTTTTTCTCATAACGGCGAACTTCTCCGATGCGATTTGTTCGAGGCTGTTTCCAAGAAATTCCATGTGATCCATCGATATGGACGTGATAAGCGTAAGCACAACGTTGCCGAGCAGGTTCGTCGCATCGAGGCGTCCTCCGAGGCCCGCCTCGACGACTGCGACATCCACCTTTCTGCTTTGGCAGAGAAGAAAGGCGACAGCGGTGACGATTTCGAAAAATGTAGGCGGATCCTGTACGAGCCGGGGATCTGCTTTCAGAGCTTCTTCGACTTCCCTCGCGCAGCGCGACCACTCATCGAGCGGAAGATGAGCTCCGTTCACCTGGAGGCGTTCCGCCGGAGATTCGAGATGAGGACTTGTATACAACGCCGTTGAATAGCCCGACTCCCTGAGAATTCTCTCCGTAAAAGCGGCGGTCGATCCCTTTCCGTTCGTTCCGACGATATGAATCGACGGAAAAACGGTTTCCGGACAGCCGAGCCTCTTGAGGAGAGTTGCAATTCTTTCGAGACCCGGCCTTATTCCCGGGCTGGCGAGACGCGAAAAAAAATCCTCCAGCTCTTCGAAGGTCGAAAAAGGCGTCGTCATTACCGTCAGGATCGTTTCAGACTCTCGATGTTTTCGTGAATCCGGCGAAGACGGGCCTCGTTTTCCGTGAGACGCGCCTGCTCCTTCTCCACGACTTCAGCGGGAGCACGCCGGATAAAATCTTCTTTGCCAAGTTTGATTCTGCTTGCATCGATACTCTTCGTCACACCGGCTATCTCTTCCGATAGGCGGTTGATCTCAGCCGCAATATCGAGAATATCGCCGACGACAAGGCTCGCTTCTCCGTCCCCTATCTGCGAGGAGATAGCTCCGGAGGGCTTGTCCGCTTCCGCAGAAAGAATTTCGATGGTCCGTATCTTCGTCAGCCCTTCCATCAGAGAACCCGTTTCGGCGAGAAGAGAAGCGAGCAAGCTCTCCTTCGGGCACTGCACCACCGCCCGATTGACGAAAGCCTGCGGCGTTACCCTCGCTTCCGCACGGAGATTTCGAAGAGCACGGACGACCTCCTGGAAAAGAGCCATTTTTTCCATCGATTCGGGAAAGAAGAAAGCCCCGTCTCCGGCCGGCCACGCGCTCTTCTCGATGAATTCCGTTTCGCTTTCCCGTCCGGATGCCCCGGCGAATCCGAAAACATCCCACAACTCCTCCGTGACGAAAGGTATGAACGGATGGAGAAGAAGGAGGACATCCCGAAAAACCGACGCGACAACAAGCTGCGTCGCCATCTTGCGTTCAGGCCCCTCTTCTCCCCTCAGCGCAGGCTTGGAAAGTTCGAGATACCAGTCGCACAGGTCGCCCCAGACAAAATCATAGAGCATCCTGGCAGCCTCCCCGATACCGAACGCATCGAGAAGCCTCGTCGTCTCTTCGGCTACACGGAGAGTCCGTGTGAGTATCCAGCGATCATGGAGAGCAAGCTTCGAATCTTCAGAGAGCACGGCTCTTTTCGGGAGATCTCCCAGGTTCATCAGGGCAAAGCGCGAGGCGTTCCAGATCTTGTTCATGAAAAGCCTGTACGTTTCGATTTTACCGGTGCTCAGGAGAATATCACGCCCCTGGACGGTAAGCGCCGCCAGGGTCATCCGGAGAGCATCGGCCCCGTACTTTTCGATCATGTCGAGAGGATCGATGACGTTGCCGCTCGACTTGCTCATCTTCTGCCCCTTCTCGTCCCGGATGAGCGCATGAATATATACGTCGTGGAACGGAATCTCGTCCATGAACTCGATTCCCATCATGATCATCCGGGCAACCCAGAAAAAAATGATATCGAAACCGGTCACCATGAGAGATGTCGGATAGAAGTATTCAAGATCTTCCGTTTTTTCCGGCCAGCCGAGAGTGGAAAAGGGCCAAAGAGCGCTGCTGAACCATGTATCCAGGACATCATCGTCCTGAAGTATCTTCGAGCTTCCGCACTGTTCACAGGCGCTCGGATCGTCCTCCGAGACGGTAATATGACCGCACGCCTCGCACGTCCACGCCGGAATGCGATGCCCCCACCAGAGCTGGCGGGAGATGCACCAGTCGCGAATATTTTCCATCCACTGGAAATAAACCTTCTCCCATTGATCGGGAGTCCACTTGATTTTGCCGTCCTGCACCGCCTTCACACCGGCTTCGGCGAGAGGCTTCGCCCTGACGAACCACTGCTCCGAAAGATAGGGTTCGACGGTTGTCCGACAACGGTAGCAGTGCCCGACGGAATGCTCGATATCCGTGACTTTTTCGATGTTTCCGGAAGCCTTCAGATCGGCAACCGCCTTCTTGCGGGCTTCGTCTATGGTCAGTCCCTCGTATCCGGGAGCCAGGGAGTTCATAATGCCGTTTTCGTCGATCACCTGTACCTGCTCCAGATGGTGTCGCTGCCCTACAAGAAAGTCGTTGGGGTCGTGCGCCGGAGTGATCTTGACGCACCCGGTGCCGAACTCGGGATCAACCATGATGTCTTCGATGACGGGAATCTCCCGTCCTCCGAGAGGAACGCGGACTTTTCTGCCGACAAGGGCGCCCTTTTCCGACCGCGGATGCACGGCGATAGCCACATCGCCCCAGATCGTCTCCGGACGTGTCGTGGCGACTACAACGTCGCCTTCCCCGTCGACGAACGGGTAGCGGACGTAATAGAGACGGCCGCCCCGCTCCTCGTGCTCGACCTCGATGTCGGAAAGCGCCGTGTGGCAGCGGGAACACCAGTTGATGATGTACTTCCCCTTGTAGATAAGGCCTTTTTTGTAGAGCTGCACGAAGACGGATCGGACGGCTCTCGAAAGCCCGTCGTCCAGGGTGAAGCGTTCACGGTCCCAGTCACAGGAGTTTCCGAGTTTTTTCATCTGGCTTATGATCCGGTTTCCGAACTCCTCTTTCCACTCCCAGACTCTCCCGATAAATTCATCTCTTCCCAAGTCGTGCCTGGATTTGCCCTCGGATGCAATGCGTCGTTCCACCACGTTCTGGGTAGCGATACCGGCGTGATCGGTGCCGGGAAGCCAAAGAACGTTATACCCCCTCATGCGCTTGAAACGGCAGAGGATATCCTGAAAAGTATGGTTGAAGGCATGTCCCATGTGAAGCGATCCGGTTACATTGGGAGGAGGGATCACGATGGAAAACGCGTCTTTGTCCTTGTCGGCGGACGCTTTGAAAAGTCCGGAATCAACCCATCGCGCATACCATTTATCTTCGATAGGTTCAGGGTCGTACGTTTTCGCCATAGTCTCCACGATATCTGCCATGCTGAATTTCCCTCCGTTGCCTTATAGTTTGACTTCGTTCACTTTCCCGCCGGAAGTATCCGGCTTCCGCCGTCCGCAGGAAGAGCATTCTCCGGCATCCCGGCGAGATGCATCTCGATGAAATTCCTGAGTTCCTCGATGCCCGTCCCCTTCTCGGCGGAGGTCACAAGAGGAACATCGAGCGATTTCAAGCCGTCGCGGATAAATTGATCCCGGAAGGCTTTATGTTTGCTCTTTGCTATTTTATCCCCTTTTGTAAAAACGACAAAAACAGGAAGTCCCCTGTCGAAAAGCCACTCTTGAAGCGAGGCGTCGTTTTCCAGAAGACCGTGCCTGAAATCGACCAAGTGAAGAACGAGCGACAGGCTCCTTCTCCCGGAGACATAGCTCTCGATCAGACGCGCCCACTTGTTCCGCTCGTCTTTGCTTCTGGAGGCATACCCGTAACCGGGGAGGTCGACAAGGCGGAACGGCTCGGGTTCCCGTTCGACGAGAAAAAAGTTGATGCTTCTCGTCTTTCCGGGGGTCCCTCCCACGTGAGCCAGGCGAGCTCCCAGGAGGGCGTTGATGAGCGTGGATTTTCCCACATTCGAACGTCCGGCGACCGCTATCTCCGCATATGACTGGGAAGGGAACTGGTCTTTTTTGAACGCTGTATTTTCGACCGACGCCTTCCACCGTGCCGACATCACCCCGGCGTCCTTTCAAGTGTGTACTCGAACACATCCGCAATCCTGTCGACATAGCGGAAAGAGAGCCCTTCCCTTGACCACTCGGGGATCTCCTCCACGTCGGGCTTGTTGGCAAGGGGAAGGACGATATTCGTGATTCCCTGCCGCTTTGCTGCCAGGATCTTGTCGCGGATTCCTCCGACCGGAAGAACCTTGCCCTGGAGAGAAATCTCCCCCGTCATCGCGATGTTCGGAAGAACGGAACTTCTGCGGACCGCCGAAAGAATGGCGACCGCCATGGTAATTCCCGCCGAAGGACCGTCCTTCGGAATGGCTCCTTCGGGGACGTGAAGATGCACATCGATGCTCTTCCAGTCCACCATACCGATGTCGAAGGCGTCAGCATTCGCCCGGAGGAAGCCTATCGCCGTCTGCGCCGATTCCTGCATGATCGAGCCGAGATTTCCCGTGAGCGTCACCTCGCCCTTTCCCTTCATCGTAACTGCTTCGATAACGAGGACATCGCCGCCCGTCTCCGTCCACGCGAGTCCGACCACGGTTCCTTTTTCCTTCGTCTTCGGAAGACGGGGATCATAGAGACGGGGAGGACCGAGATATTCCTTCAAGAGTTTCGGGCCGATTGAAACAGGATCGTCCGCGCTCTTCTCGTCTTCGACGATTCGCCGCGCCACCTTCCTGCAGATCGTGGAAAGTTCCCGTTCGAGGCCGCGGACTCCCGCTTCGCGGGTGTATTCGCCGATGATGCGCTCAAGGCCGCTCTGTGTAATTTTCAGCTGCTTCGAAGAAAGGCCGTGCTCTTCAAGGATTCTCGGAAACAGGTGGTGTTTCGCGATCTTGATCTTCTCCTGCCAGACATAACCGGGAATTTTGATGACTTCCATCCTGTCGAGCAGCGGCCGCGGAATCGAGTGCGTGACGTTGGCCGTGGTGATGAAGATGACATCGCTCAGATCGAACGGAACTTCCAGAAAGTGATCGGTGAACGCCTCGTTCTGTTCGGGATCGAGCACCTCAAGAAGGGCGGCCGCAGGATCGCCGCGAAAATCCAGCCCCAGTTTGTCGATTTCGTCCATCAGCAGGACGGGGTTTCGAGCGCCCGCCTGGCGGATTTTCTGTATGATGCGTCCCGGCATCGCGCCGACGTATGTTCTCCTGTGCCCGCGAATCTCCGCCTCGTCCCGCATGCCTCCGAGAGACATGTTGACGAACTTGCGCTCCAGAGCCCTCGCGATGGATTTTCCAAGAGATGTCTTTCCGACGCCCGGAGGCCCGACGAAGCAGAGGACCTGCCCCTTCATCTTGTCAAGCGCAAGCTGGCGCACCGCAAGAAACTCCAGGATGCGCTCCTTAACTTTTTCAAGGCCGTAATGGTCATCGTCCAGGACCTTCTGCGCCCGTTTGATTTCAAGATTGTCCGGAGTCATCGTGTTCCACGGAAGCGTCACAAGCCAGTCGATATATGTCCGGACGACAGTGGCTTCCGCTGACATGAGGGGCATTTTGGACAGGCGGTCCAGCTCGTGAAGCGCCTTGTTCAAAGAGGATTCCGGCAGATTCGCCTCTTCTATCCTGCTCCGGAGCTCATCGATCTCCGATGGCTTTTCCCCCTGCCCGAGCTCGTCCTGGATAATCTTGAGCTGCTCCCGCAGATAGTATTCCTTGTGCCCTCTCTCGACCTCCTGGCGGACCTTGTCCTGAATGGAATGCTCGAGCTGCAGGATATCGATCTCTTCAAGGAGCACCTTGAGGAGGAATTTCAGGCTCTTCTCGATATCCACAATCTCCAGAAGCTTCTGCTTCTTGTCCACCTTCAGCGAAAGGTGGGATCCCACCAGGTCCGATATCTGCCTCGGGTCCTCGACGTTCATCACCGAGATGAGGACCTCTCCGGGAATACGGGGGTGAAGCGTCACATACTTCTCGAACTGTTCCAGGACGCTTCTCTTGAGGGCTTCCAGGTTCATGGACGAGTGCTCGTCCCAGGGCAGTGAAAGCACCTCGGCTTCCAGCGACTCCTTCCCCTTTTTGTACGAGATCGCACGCACGCGCTCCAAACCTTCGATGAGGACCTTCGTCGTGCCGTCCGGTATTCTGACCATCTGGAGAATGCTGCACACCGTGCCCACGGAGTAGAGATCTTCAATCCGGGGATCGTCCACCTGCATATCTTTCTGCGCCACGACAAGGATATTCCGGTCCTGCAGCATGGCCATCTCGATCGCCTTCAGGGACCTTGGTCGACCGACGAACAGGGGAGCGATTATTCCGGGAAAAACAACAATATCCCGAACAGGAAGGACAAAACAGGAGCGCGGGGACGGGTCATCCGGCAGAGGTCTGTCGAAAGCGTCACTCTCCCGGAAACCATTGACCGGCGCTTTGTTTTCTCTCTTCATGATATCAGGCGACCTCCTCCGAATTTCGTGCTTCTTCGACGGGAGGAGCAATCCCCTCGACTGAATCCTTCGTAATGATGACCTTGCCCACTTCCTTCCCTCGCGAAGGAATTTCGTACATCAGGTCCATCATCAGGTTTTCCAGAATAGACCGGAGCCCCCTGGCCCCGGTATTCTTTTCACCTGCTCTGGCGGCGACGCTCCGGATCGCGTCGTCCGTGAATTCGAGGACGACATCCTCCATGGCGAACGTCTTCTGGTACTGTCGTATGAGGGCGTTTTTCGGCTCCACAAGAATCCGGACGAGCGAATCTGTATCAAGCTCCTCCAAAGGAACGAGCACCGGAAGACGCCCCACGAGTTCGGGAATGAATCCGTATGCCATGAGGTCTTCGGGCTGGATCTGCTGCATGACATCGAAACGGCGGGCATCGTGTTTACCCATTATCTCGCCGCCGAACCCGATGATTTTCTTGTTCACCCTGCGCCCGATAATATCCTCGACGCCGTCGAACGCACCGCCGCAGATAAAGAGGATGTTGGACGTTTCTATCTGAATGAAGTCCTGGTAAGGGTGCTTTCTTCCCCCCTTCGGAGGAACGTTCGATAGGGTCCCTTCCAGGATCTTGAGAAGAGCCTGCTGAACTCCCTCACCCGACACATCCCTTGTTATGGAGGCCGATTCGGACTTTCTCGTAATCTTGTCGATCTCGTCGATGTAGATGATACCCCTCTGAGCGGCCTTGACGTCATAATCGGCAGCCTGAAGCAGCTTCACCAGGATGTTTTCCACATCTTCACCGACGTATCCGGCTTCCGTGAGCGTGGTGGCGTCCGCCATGGCGAACGGAACATTCAGCTTCCGCGCAAGAGACTGCGCGAGGAGCGTCTTGCCGCATCCCGTAGGACCAAGAAGCAGGACGTTGCTCTTCTGAAGCTCGACATCGCTTTCCTTCGCCAGGTTGTTGCTGATCCGCTTGAAATGGTTGTACACAGCGACGGAGACGGTCTTTTTCGCCAGCTCCTGGCCGATAACATACTGGTCAAGGTACGTCTTTATCTCCCGCGGCTTCGGAACCTCGCTGAGAGGAAACTCAGGCTCCGATTTGTCGACCGCATCTCCGGCTTCTTCGACCAGTATCATATTGCACAGATGAATACATTCGTCGCAGATATAAACCCCCGGGCCCGCGATAAGCTTCTGGACTTCGTCCTGCCCCTTCCCGCAGAAGGAACAACGTCCGTTCTGGGTGGTTTTCCCGCCGTTTCTGCCGCCTCTTCCTCTATCGTCGAATCTGAACATTCAAAAAACCTCCCTGATTCTTTTCCCCGGGATACAGCAACAAGGGAGCGCCTGGAGGAAAACTAAGCAGGGCTCCCTTGTTGAAGATACTATCCCCGCTTCGCGAGAGCGCGACGCCGGCACGACGATCCGCGGGCTTTATCGAAACGATGGCCCGGCAGAAACAAACCGGACGATGCATGCCGCCGCTACAGACAAGCTGAAAGGAGAGAACCTTCCAATCGAGCGGAATGGTATAAAAGGAAATCAAGAACCCCGCACCACTCATATGTCTGAATGTGCCGCCCAAACCTGTGTTGCGGCGGCATCGAAGTCTATCTCGAATGGATGACTTTGTCGACGATGCCGTATTCGACAGCCTCTTCCGGAGACATGTAATAATCTCTCTCGGTATCCGCCCGTATCTTTTTTTTGGACTGTCCCGTGTGCTTGACAAGTATATCATTCAGCCTCTCTCGAAGCTTCAGTATTTCCCGTGCGTGAATTTCAACCTCGGTAGCCTGCCCCTGTACGCCGCCAAGCGGTTGATGGATCATGATCCTGGCATTCGGCAGGGCAAAACGTTTCCCCGCAGTCCCTCCCGCAAGCAGAAGAGCCGCCATGCTCGCCGCGTGGCCGATGCAGATCGTCGAAACGGGGCATTTGATGTACTGCATCGTATCGTATATCGCCAGCCCCGAGGAGACGTACCCTCCGGGGCTGTTGATGTAAAGATGGATGTCTTTCTCCGGATCTTCGCTCTCGAGAAAAAGGAGCTGAGCCACGACGATGTTTCCGGTATGCTCGTCAACAGCCTCTCCAAGGAAGATAATCCGGTCCTTGAGGAGCCGGCTGTATATATCGTAGGTCCTTTCGCCCCGTCCGGTCTGTTCCACAACATAAGGGATCAACAAGGTGGACACCTCCCTGCCTTATTCGGCGGTTTCCGTTTCGGCTTCCTTTTCGGTCCCCGCCGCCGGTTTCTCCGCGGGTTCCGTATCGATCACCTGAATTGCGTTCATAATCGCTTTCACGGTCTTTTTGTACTTGATCCTGTTCGCCGTCTCCAAGACCCTCTTCTCATCCTTGAAGAGCCCCTCCACAAGGCGCTGGACATCGATATTGTAAGAAGCGGCAAGGGTCTGCATTTCGGTCTCGAAGTCCTCTTTCTCGACGGTGATAGCCATTTCATCCGCCACCTTGTCGAGCACAAGAGTACGGCGGACGATTTCCTCGGCCTGCTTTCTCAAGGAATTCTCGTACTCTTCCTTCGTCGTCGAGGCTTCCGCCAGCATCTCCTCTACCGACATGTTCCTGTTCTTTTGAATATTCTCCTCGTCCTCTTTCTTCATCGCTGCAATCTGGCGGGAGATCAGGGTCTCGGGAAGCGAAAGCGCTGAAAGCTCCGAAACTTTGGCAAGGGCGTCGAACTCGGCTTTCGACTGGTTATCGGAGCGAATTTTCTCAAGGATTCTCGATTTGATCTCCTCAAAGAACGCCTCTTCAGTTTCACACTCTTTCTGCAGGACTTTCTTGAAAAACTCCGGATTCAGCTCGGGAAGAATCTTCTCCTTGATCTCCTTTACCGTCAGTTCGTACCGGATCGTCCTGCCTGCGACCTTCTTATCCTGGTAGTCCTCTTCGACCTGTATATCGACGCTCGCACTTTCTCCGATGTTCTTTCCGAGAATCGCGGCCCGAATTTCCGAGCGTACCGACGGCTGCTCGAGGTCGAGAGGCGCGGTGTCCGGTCCGTGACGCTCCTCCTTGCCCTCTCCGGAGAGGACGACTGTATAGTATTCAACGTCGACGACGTTATGTTCTGCTGCGGGGCGATCTTCGACGGGGGAAAGAGTAGAATTCTGGACCCGTATCTCTTTCACGGTTTCCGCCACCGTCTCGTCCGAAACAACGGCAACCGGCCGTTCAACGGAAATGGCCTGAAATTCCGGAAGTGTCACTTCCGGAGTCACCTCGAAAGAGAGCCTGACATCGACAGGGCTCCCCTCCTCCATTTTCTCTATTTTCACGTGGGGTTCATCGATGAGATCGAGGTCGTAATCCTTGACGATCTCCTGGATCGCATCGGGAAGCATGTCTTCGATCGCCTCCGCATAGAGAGCATCTCTGCCGAATTTCATCTCCAAAACCTTGCGGGGGACATGCCCCTTTCGGAAACCGGGGACGTTGATCTTGGAAGAGAGGTCTTTTATCGCTTTCTCGACTCCCTTTGCGAACTCCTCTGTCTCGAACTCAAGCTTGATGGAGACGACATTGTTCTCCTGGGAAAGAATCTCGGATCTCATACAATCG
>CAYRPJ010000063.1:0-18308 GCA_964426245.1 uncultured Synergistaceae bacterium | reverse complement strand
TTCTGAACGCTCTCCACGGCCACGCAGCCGCCCGGGTCGCTCCGAAGCCCGGAAGGAGGCGTGAAGGGCGCGCCCGGCCCAACATCCGTCTCGTCAAAGGGCTCCAGGGGACACTCGTACATCGGGTCCTGCTCCGGGGCGTCCGGATTGTCTTCCGGCTCCACCCAGTCTTCAAGATCCAAAGGCTCCAATTCTTCATCAAATCCGTCGAAAAAGTCAGCCTCGGTGAAGAAGTCTTCGTAGTCCGCACTCTCCTCCAGATCGTCGAGTTCATTCATCAGATCCTCGTCGACAATCCCGAGATCATCCATATCCGGCGACTCCTCTTCCTCGAAGTCCTCCAGGTCATAGAACCATGAATCGTCATCTTCCTCGGCCTCCGGGGGCAGAAGGAAATCAGAGGGGCCCGTCACATCGACGGTCCCCACATCAGGAATATCGATCTTCCCGGAATCCGGAGTCGCAGCCGTATCCTTTTTTTCATCTTCGGGCAGGGAGTCGTCTTCTCCCTCGGGAGGCAATCCCATGAGCTCCTGTATCAGGTCGAGAAGGGTATCGACCTCCTCGTCCCCCTCCGGAATCACCGGAGTTTCCGGAGAAATAGAACCGTCGGGCCGCACTCTTTCCGGCTTTTCCGCCTCCGGGGTCTCCGGAAGCGCCTTCGGTTCATCCTTCTCATCCTTCGCGGTGCGCTGCCCCGTAGAGGTAACGTCGGCGGAGAGGACACGCTCGGCTCTCTTCGCGTCGAGCAACCTGACCTCGATATCGTTTTTCCCGAAGCGCAGGGAAACGCGCTCCTCCGCCTTCCCCTGTGCCACAGGCATCGCCGTCCACGGCCCCTGGTTCACTCTGTACGCAGCCGCGGCAACGTTCTCCTCGCAGCGCACCTTGAGCATCGTGTACCGTTCGTCGGTAGCGCCGCCGGATACCGGTTCAATGATCTCGCCGTCGGGAAGCGGAGAATCCACAATGACCTTCGCCGACGTCTCCGTGATGTTCCCGCTGCCGTCGACCGCACGGACCGTGATCAGGCGCTCGCCGGGCTGGATCACTCCCTTTGCGGTGAAGATTCCGTCCGTTTCGCGCTGGAGCCGCGACCAGAGTCCCTGGTCGATTTTCGCCTCGGCGCGGGCAACCCGGACATCGTCTGTAGCGCGAACTTTCAGCCTCAGGATCGTATCGTTCAGCTGCGCACCGTCGACCGGTTCCAGCAGATCGAGCGTCGGCCGCTGCTCGTCGCCGCCTACCTCTGCCCAGATGTATGCCGAGTTCTCCGGGCGGTTGTCCGGGTTCAGCGACAGCTTCAGGCGGTGTTTGCCCGGAGGCAGCGCGAAGGTAAAGTGCACAGGAACTTCGCCCGTCACCGGGACGAAGGGAAGATAGCGCCGCCGCAGCTCCCGCTCCTTGCCGTCGGGATCGGCGATGCTCAGGACGACGCCGACGTTGTATCCGGGCAGCGCGCCCAGGTTCCGCAGCGTCGCCGTCAGCGTCGTCTCGGCGCCGGCCTTGAGAGAGCCGCCATCCGGCAACGAAAGCCCCTGCGAGGAGATGCTGATCTTCGCCCGGTCGGCGATCACTCCCTCCATTGATCGGGCGGCCGCTTCCGCTTCCTCGCGCGACTCCGCGACGGTCCATGCGCGCGCCGCGTTGAGGCGCGTCACCAGCCGGAAGTCGCTGTTCACGACGTAGTGGCCGCCCCTCAGGTGGCGCGAGACGATCTCGACGCCGTTCCCTTCGGGTTCGCCGCTCGCTCCGAAACGGATCGCCGACGCGGGAACCGGGAAGCGGTAGTTCCCCTCGGGGATCGCGTTCTTCACCGTGCCGATCACCTGACCGTTCATCACGATGTCGAGGTCGTGCGGCTCGTAGGTTCCGCGGTTCCACGGAAGGGTGAAGGTCATTTCGAGCCAAGCGTCAAGCAGGTTGGTCTCCTCCCACCCCTTCGCGCCCTTGAGCGCCGAGTAGTCGAAGCGGCCGTCGAAGCCGACGTCGGCGCGGACGAAGTCGATCTCTCCGTCGCCGTTCGCGTCCTCTCCGATCCAGAGGATGCGCTCCTCTTTGTCGATGTAGTTCCATCGGTCGATCCTGCCGTCGCCGTTGGAATCGATCCCGTTCCCCCACATGGAGGCGTTGATATAGTCGGGCGTCAGGAAGGCCGCGGAGAGCGCCCTGGCCTCAAGGAGAGCGCGCTCGTCTTCATCCATGGTCTCCTCCGGCATCTTCGGCATCAGGTTGACGCCGAAGATCTCCTTCCCTTCCGGAAGCGCGAGGTGCACCGGGAACGAGGACTCCGTGGCGATGGCCTTCGCCGTCACCGCACCCCGCGCTTCGCGGAACCCTTCGTAGAGCCTCGGCATCACTGTGAGCTCCACCGTCTGGCCGGAGGGGAGAAATCCGTGGTTGATCGCCGGGGAGATTTTCAGATCGCCCGTATCCGTAACGACCGACAGATCGGTGAGACTGTCCCCCTTGTTCACCAGACGCAGACGGCGGCCCGGCCCCTTCGCCGTCTCGCCGAGGTCCTCCCACTCCAGTTTCACGACGGGGAGGCGCACCTCCACCTCCACCTCCGCCTCGTCCGCGAAGCCGTTCGCGGAGCTGATCTTGACGGGGAAGACGTGTTTGGGCTTCACCACGTTCTGCGCGTTGAGGACGAGCAGGAACTCCCGCTCCTCGCCCGGCGCGAGGTCGAACGGTTCCCCCTCCGACCCTTCGCCGACGAAGCCGATGAAGAGGCCGTCCTGCTCAAGCTTGCCGGAGGCGAGCACCACTTTCATGGTCTCCTCGGCGTGGTTTCTGACCGAGATGGGGAAGCGCTGGTCGTAGGTGCGCTCGATGGACGCGCCGTAGCGGCTTCTGCCGAAGGCGAGCCCCTTGACCCGCGTGAGGGTCCGCACCGGCCCCTCCTCGCTCCCTCCGAGCGGCTGGAACTCGTACGCCGTTCCGGACTCCAGATCCGCCAGGAAGACGGCGTGCTCGCGGCCGCTCTCCCCCACGATCTCGGTCCACTCCTCCGTCCCCTTCGCCCTGTAGCGGACCTTCGTCGGCGAGAACTCCCCGCTCGACCAGCTCACGCGGACCTGGTTGCCGGAGAGCACGGCCCCGTCAGCCGGACGCAGCCCGAAGTACTCGGAGAGTGATACGCGCCTCTCCACCGCGGCGGACTCACCGCGTCCGTCGACGGCCGTGAATTTGAAGAGATGCTGCTTCGAGGCGCGGGGAAGAGTCTTCCACGGAACCTCGAACGTATAGGGAGAAGCGTACGCCGTGGGAAGCGGCACGCCGTCAACCGAGGCCTCGATGCGCGATATGGGGGAACCGCTGTAGCTCATGGCCCGGGCCCGCGCGGGCGACTCCTCCTCCACGTTCTGCCCCTCCCCCGGGAAGTCGACCGTCAGATGGACGCCGGTCCGTTCGCGAGGGCCGGAAACATCCACCCAGAAGGGGAACCGCGTCACCGTTCCCCCGTCTCCGTGCATCCAGGCGACCGCCTGATAGAGCCCCTCCGCAGGGTAGCGCCACGTGGCGGAATCCTCAGGAAGGAAAGAAAAGTCGATCTTTCCGTCTCCGGTGGCGTCGACCTCGATGATTCGAGCTCGCGGCATCTTCATATACGGCCACGCGCTCCGGATGAAGGTCACAAGCGTCGGGGAAACGGCGTCCGCAACCGCTTTGATCTCGTCGGACGCGATGGGCGCGTCGTCGAGGCGGACCTGCACGAAGCCCGGCTGTACGGAGAACGCGTTGTTGTTCCACTCCCGCAGTTCGAGACGGTAGCGGGCGGGGCCTGTTGCCTCGAATTTCTCGAACCAGGACGGGCCCGAGATGCCCATGTTTCTGATCTCCGCTCCAGTCCTGTCGTCGTAGAGGAATCCGCGAATCCAGATGTTCGCCGGCTTCAATATCTTCAGCCAGAACGGCCCCTGCTGCGGGATGTCGAAGGAGAATACGTCCCGGTCGCCCGCGAAGTCGATGGAAAAAGGCCGCGCATCCCCCAACGCGAGCACGCGGGGTGCGTCGACCGCAGGAGGTACGGTCTCCTCGGGCTCGGCCCGTAGAAGAACAGCCCGAAGAGAGTACGCGCCAGGATTGGAGGCGTTGTTGTTCCACTCCTGAAGGCGGATGAAATACGCTCCGGGAAAAACCGGGTTCTCCCAGGTGAAGTCCGAGGAAGGCCTCGAAAGTCCGACGTCGGCGAGCCGCTCCGCGTTCCCGCCGTGCAGGGCGAGTCTCACCCAGATCCCCGGCGGTGTCGTTCCTTCCAGCCGGAGGATGCCCGGAAAGTCGACGTCGATGCGGTACCAGTCGTTATCTCCGTTGGGCAGCAGGTTCCCGCGCACCCACTCGTTGAGTTCAAGCGGGGAAGCCGTCTCCGGCGAATCATTGCGTCCCTGCGCGTCGATCTGGTCGCACGGTTCGAAGAATGTTCCAAGGATGTACGGGGATGAATCGGCGGCGTTGTCGTTCCACTCCCTCACCTGGAGAAAGAGCGTCATCGGGCCGGGAGCGTGAAACGAGATATCCCCGCGGGGACCGCTCACACCGGCATCCGTCAGACGCTGCCCCTTGGTGTCGAAGAGCGCCAGGCGCTGCCATACCGACGGAGAGCGGAGAAGAAACGTCTTGAGGACACCTGCGTTCGGCAGCGTGACCTGGTACCAGTCCCGGTCTCCTTGGGGCAGGATCGTTCCTCCGCGCAGGGCGCCGAGCGGAAGCGTCCTGAAAACGCGGATAGCCCCGGCTTCCTGCTTCGCGTCGTCCATTCCGTCGTCTTCTATCTCCTCGATGCGGAGCGTGAACGGGTCGAGACTGGCCGCGAGGTTGTTCCACTCGCGGACTTCCGCGACGTAGACGCCCGGATCGAGCCGGTAGACCCCCTCTGCCGACGGCCCGGAACAGCCGAGATTCGCTATCTCCGACCCGTCGAAGCTGTAGATTATTGAGCGAATCCAGATGTTCTCCGGCCGCTGGAGAGAAATACGGGTCTGCCCCGGGCGCCGTATCTCGAAACGGAAGTGATTTCTTTCTCCCCTCGGAAGAATGTACCCCCGGACCTCCTCTCCGGTCTGAAAGACCCGGGCAGACGAAAAGGCGGAGTTCGGCTCGTGCGGATCCGGGGCCCATACGCACCGGATCGTGAACGTCATCGGAGACGTGGCCGCCACGTTGTTGTTCCACTCCCGGGCCCGCAGCACATACTCGCCTGCAGGGAGCGGCCCGACGTCGAGGAGCGAACTTTCAGCGGAGAGCCCCCAGTTGCCGGCCTCTGTTCCGTCCGCCTTGAACAGGTGGAACCGTATCCACGGATTCTGTCCCCGATTCGCCTCCAGACCGACCCACGCTGAGTTCGGAAGATAGAACCGGAAGAACCTGTTCTCTCCGGGTTTCTCGAGAACGAACTCGACCGGAGCCCCGGTCCGGATCCGCCGTGCAGACGGGAAGTCGATGTTTCCGGCCTGTTCCACGATCTTCTCCGTCGAGTTGAGCTTCACCTCGACGGAGGCCGTTCGTCCGAGGAATACAGGAACAACCATCGGCTCGTACCCCTCGGCTTCAACGCGCACTGTGACCGCATTCCTGCTGATCGCCATTCTGCCGTTGGCGCCCGCCCGGTTGAGCCGCCCGATCTTGAGGCCTTCGAAGATCGCCGATCCGTTTCCTTCCGTCGTCTTCTCGGCTATCTCCCCTCGAGGCCACGCTTCGGCGAGGACGACGCGCGCACCCGGGATCTCCTTACCGCCGTCGCCGTCCTTGACGGTCACCGCGAAGGATGTCGTATCGAAAAAAGGGGCAAGAGACCATGAGACCTCAGGCATGTTCGGTGCGACCTGAAGGTCGAAGGACTTTCGCAAGCACCCGGCATGGCTCAACTCGATCGTGTAGACGCCCGGCGGAAGCCCCGGCACTGTAAAATCACCGTTCCACCCAGTCATAAACTGCACCGGCCCCTGGAGCGTGGATTTCACGCTCTTCGGAGTGATGGAGACGCGCACGCCCGGCAAGGGCTGCTCCGCGCCTTCGAGAAGCACCTTCCCCGAGACCTGGGTCCAGGAAACCGGGTTGAGCCGGACGCCGAGAGGACGGCGCAGACCGGCCGCCAGATCAACGTTCCCCCGAAAGGCATCGTGGTCGATGTGTTCAACAACGAGACGCTGTTTTCCCTCCGGGACGCCGTCAAAGACCGCCCTCCCGTCCGCGCCGGACGGTGCGTACCTTCCCCCGAGAAAAACCGTCACTCCCGAGAGCAGCGTTCCGTCCTGCGTCTTTACCTCGACATTTACAGGGCCGGGAGCCTTTCTCTCCTGTGCCCCGGCCTCCGGCGGCAACGCCGGAAACACAAGTCCATGGAACAGGATCACCATAAAGAACAAAAGAATAACAGGCAGGAATCTTCTTGAGCACCGCATCGCGGCTCACTCTCCTTTGCGAAAACGGTAGCGTGCAACGCACACCTCTCCCCCGAAACACCCCGACTCCCTGCGGCACAGGCTATTTTTTCAAGAATTCCTCCAGTTTCCCTAGATGCACTTCAACCTCCCTGTAGGGATAGTACTTCAGGCTTTCCCGGAACTTGCCGAGAGCCTCCGGAAACTTCGCGTCACGCTGCAGCGCGATCCCCTCCCCGACGAGCGCCCGCGTCCGTTCCTTCAGTTCGGCCTCCAGGGTGTCGGCACGAACGCGAAGCTCTTCCTCCCCGTACGTCTTCAAACTCTCCCGGTATTTCCCGAGAGCCTCGTAGAGACGCCCCTGCTCCTCCACCATTTCTCCCTCACTCCACAGGCCGCGGGCGAGCAGGCGTTCCCGGGAAGCGGCCTCGCTCCTCTCACGAATCAGCCGCTCCACGGCCGCCATCCTGCGCCGGACGAATTCGTCGTCGGACCATGAGAGACTCTCCGCGTATGCGTCGAGCGCATTCTCCAGACGCCCCGCGCTCTCGTACGCGTCGCCCTGCCCTACAAGGGCGGTTGCCCTCTCTATAACAAGATTTTCGAGCGCGGAAACGATTTCGCGCAGATCCTCATTATCTTTCAGGGAGAGACTCTCGCGGTACTTTTCAAGCGCCTCCCTCCAGTGCCCCTGCCTCTGGAGCTCAACCCCCTCGCGGCGCAGCGCGTCCGCCAGGTTCCCGTCGTCTCTTGCCCCCTCCGCCTTCAGCCGCTCCATCGCGTCGATATAGGCGGAGAGCTCCCCGTCGGGAACGTGATCCAGGCTCCGGCGGAAACGTTCCAGCGCTTCATCGCGGTCTCCGCGGGCGAGGAGCACCGCCCCTTCGTCCCGAAGCGACAAAGCCGTCCGGATTTTCCGGATCTCCTCGTCGAGGAGATCGTCCGATGCGAAGACGGGACGCTCCCGTGCGGCTTCCCCTCCGCCGGGAGCTTCGTCGATTCTCCCGGTTTCGAGAGAAGGAAGCTCGATAAGCGGCAGATCCCGTGCTTCTCCGATCATCTGCCCGTCGTCCGCCGTGCGCTCAGATTCCGGCAGGTCCCGGTGTGGTTCGTCGAAGCGAACCGAGGCTATGATTCTGTCCAGATCTTCGGCATGCTCATCGAAGAGAGCCGCGTCCCCTCCGGTCACGAGAAGAAGGATCCCTTCCCCGGACGCCTTCTTCCAGACGATGCCCCGGGTCTTGACGAAGGGACGGACTCCGGCGTCCCGTCCTTTCCGGCTCACGGTATTCGTGAAGACGACCGCATCGCGCCCTCCGATCATCCCTTCCGCCTCCTCGAAGCTCATCTCCAGCACGCCTCCGGGCGATCGCTTCAACGGAGCGAGAACATCCTCGTAACGCTCCTTTCTCTCTCTGCCTGCAAGCACGAAAAGAGAACCGGCAGATCCTCCTCCGGACGGCGGTTTCCCCGTGTAGAACCCCCTGGCGTTCCGTTCGGAATACGACGCCCAGGACTCCGGAATTTCGATGAAGAGCGGATCGAGATGACGGTATGTCCAGATCTTCTCCTCTGCGGACAACGTTCCGGGAAGCACCGCCCAAACGGCCCAGGCGATTCCCAGGATGCACAACCGGCGAATATCCGCTGTTCTCATGCCACAACACCTCCGGGGCGAATCAATTCTCTGGAGTTCAATCGAACAGCTTCTCCAGGTCGTTGAGAGAGAGTCTGAGTTCCATCTCTCTTTTCTGACTATCGACAAAAAGAGCGACATCCTCCGCTCCAAAAAGCGCGAGTGACTCCTCGAAGAGACGAGCCGAATTGTCCAGTTCGCCGCGTACAAACGCGTCTTTTCCCTTCTCCCGCAGTTCCCGCGCCTTCTCCAGACGGCCTGCCGTCATTTCGATCGACCGGGGAGCAGGCGGAAAAAGCGGGGATGTCCGCTCGTTCAGTTCCTTTCTCAGGAGAGCCGCCCTCTTTCCGACCTCGGGATCAGGAAAAAGAGAAAGACTCTCCTCGTAGTTTCTGGCCGCTTCCTCCAGCCTTCCCGCATTCTCATGCGAAGCGCCCCTTTCACGGAGCAGAAGGGCCGTCTCGAGGCGGGCGAGCAACTCCAACTGACCGGACGGAAGCGACGGAGCCTTCGTCGGGGAAAACAGGGAAGCCCGCCCCGGTCCCGGTACGAAGAAGGACCAAAAGAGCACAGCCAGCCCGATGAAAACAACATGCAGCGGTTTCTTGCGGATCATCGTATCGCTCCCCTTCCACAAGGTACGGATTTCATGCAAAAGTTAAATCTGGATATTCAAAATTATACCTCTCGCAGCGTGTGAGTACAACGAAAACGGATATCACGGAAAAGGCGGCAAGGCAGAACCGGTTCGAGATTTCAAAATCAGGCGAATACATTGGATTCAGAAGGACCGTATGATAGAATTTCCGGGCGGATATCCGATTCCGCAAAGGAGGAAAAACCGATGAAACATCAAATTCTTGCGGTGCACGCCGCAATCCGGCCGAAGAGGAGCGCGGTCCTTTTTTTCAGCACGTCGCCGCACTCCCGCACACGGTAGAGCAGTCCCGGTCATGGAATTATCCCGTACGCCGGGCGACTGGCTGCTCTTTCAAAACGATCTGCTTCTGGTGAAATCGAAGGATCCGCTGATCCTCCCCACCGGAGAGGATAACGCACTTTTCGAGGACAAGCTGCTTCACCGGGGGGCGCTCTCTCCCGCCAGGGGAGGCTTCTCGTGGGGCGAGTACCCCCCGGACGAGGTACTTCCCCCCGGCCTCGAGCCGACAGGGCTGCGCGAGCTCTGGGCGCTCGGCGGCGACGCCGTCTTTCACGCAGCGGGAACGGCATTCCAGATGATGGACTGGCGCAGAAACAGCCGGTACTGCCCCCGCTGCGCGGCGCAGATGGAGCCTGCGGAAGAGGGGCGGGCGTACGCCTGTCCGCAGTGCGAGTACGTCTCCTACCCGGTACTGAGCCCGGCGATCATCGTGGCGGTCGTCCGGGACGGCAAGCTGCTGCTGGCGCACGGAACCCGCTTCCCGCCGGGCCGTTACAGCGTCCTCGCCGGATTCGTGGAACCGGGCGAAAGTCTTGAAGAGGCGGTCGAACGAGAGATCTTCGAAGAGGTCGGCATCAGGGTCAAGGACATCGCCTACTTCGGAAGCCAGCCGTGGCCCTTCCCGCACTCTCTGATGCTCGGCTTCACTGCGCAATGGGCCGAAGGAGAGCTCGCTCCCGACGGAAACGAAATTGAGGACGCGGGGTGGTTCACTCCCGACAGTATGCCGGAGATCCCCCCCTCCATCAGCATCTCGCGGAAACTCATCGACCACTGGCTCTCCGGAGGGCTTTCATAGAGGCTGCAGAGAAAGAGGTGCGGGGATGAAAACCTTCCCCGCACCTCTCCTGTCTTGATTCGATCTGAACAAACCTTCCCCGCCGTGCGGGACCTTACCGAACAAACATCAGCAACCCCGCAAGAAGAAGCAGGAACATCCCCGGCTGCACCGTCCCCACGGCGCACCCCGGACTCTCTCGTTCACCGCCGCTTTCGAGGTGGGCATACCCCATCGGAGGCACCTCGATAATCGTTCCGTCGGCGAACGTCACCTCGAGCGGCGTATTATGAGGATTGTGAGCAGTGTACACCACGGTTCCGTCGTCGCTCCTGAAACTCGCCGCGGAGGAGTGGTCCGCATCGTTCCCCTTGTGGTGGGGCACTCCGCTCTTCAGAATCGTCGAGATCCACCAGTAGATCGACGCACGGGATGCATCCTGCAATATGAGGTTCTCGTAAGTCGGCGTCGGCTGCTCCCACTGCATTCTCCAGGAGTCGAGGGGCGCGGCTGCCTGGGCGGCGGAGGTGCCGTCGGCGACCTTGATGAGCGCTTCGGGGCCGGCCTTGTACTTGGAAGTCAGCGCCTGGTACATCAGCAGTTTGTCCTTGTTGCTGGGAGGCGTGCCGCCGTCGCCGAGGTTTTTCAGATCGTCGGCGTACCCCTCGGCGACCGTGTCCGCAAGCCCTGCATGTTCGCCGAGATAGAGCGAGGACCCCGTGAACGGAAGGATCTGAATCCCCAGCTTCAGGAGCGGCGCGTTTCCGAAGTTGGTCTGGAAGGTCATCTCGTTCTGGTTGACCTGCGACACGATCGACGGAACATAGGGCAGAGGCACGGAATCCGACTTGGTCTTGTACTGCCGGAAGCTCAGATACGGTTTGAACGCCTCGTCGTCGGTGTAACCGAACCAGTACATGGCCGCCGCTTCGGCCTCCGAGGCGAACATATAGGCGGCCCACTTCTTCAGCTCATCGTTTTCCTCGTTTTCCGGGTAGTTCAGCTTCGACCAGAGCAGGATCGACGCCCACGCCTGGATGGCCTCGGGAGTGGACTCCTGCTGTCCTCCCTGATTTCCGCGGGACGCGCCGCTCGCCCACGAGTGCCCGACGTAGGGGCTGAAGTGGCGGAGGTACGGAAAGTCGGGCTCCTTGCCCGTTCCGGTACGCCTGATGTTGGCGATATCCTGAATGAGAAGGCGGACCATCGGCGCGTAGTCCGCAGCCCACTTTCCATTCGCCGGATCGTCCGGGTGCGTCTTTTCCCACCGGGCGATCTCGGTCGCGATCTTGATGAAGTAGCCGTAGTGGTAGTGATGGTCGTTGAGAAGACTGTCCGCGGCGAACCCGTCCTCGGGAGTTGGAATCATCGATCCCCATCGCGAATCGTAGTAGAACAGTCGCTCGGCCGCGTTTTTGAAGGTACTACCGTCCTTGCGGGTCGCCCGCAGCCACTCTCCCATCGCTTCGACAAGAAACGAGTAGATATCCTTGGCTGCGGCGTCGACTGCTGCGGGATCTGATGCGGCGCTCCTGATCATCTCCGCGACCGGCAGCAGCATCGCGAGGCGGTGCATCTGCTGCGCCCCGAAATAGCTCCCCTGCGAGAGAAAGTCCTTGTCCCGCGAATCGTAGGCCTGCTTGATATAGGCGGCCATCCGGTCCGCTCTGGTTTTGTCCGGAGCGTCGACGAGCGCGGGAAGGCAGGGGGGCACTTCCAGCTTGTTCACGAACTCGTGGGCCGAGGCGAGCACCAGAGGACCTTTCAGCGACGGCCAGTACCACCCCTGCGTCCGGGACGAAGCGGGAACCTGCTTCATGTCGCGGTCGAGGATGGTGACGTCCGGCTGCCCGACATACTGATGCGGGTACATCGCGCGAAGAGGGGCGTCGGGGGCGGTGACCTCGCTCACGGACGATCCTGCTCCCACCGGAACGGCGGTATAGGTATACGTGACGCTCACGTCCGCGTCGGCCGCCGACGACGCGTACTGCGGAGTCGCCCGCGTATCCGTCACCTCCGCGAAGGCATAGTCGGCGAAATACGTCAGCAGCTTTTTGACCAGCGCTTCATCGGGCTGGTCGTAGATGCTCGTTCCCCACGGATAGGGGAGAATTGCCACGGCGTAGTACTTTCCGGCGGAACAGGTGGCCGTGTTGAGGACGTTTTTTCCCTCGAGCGGATTGGCCGTCCAGGTGATCGTGCCGTCTTTCACTGTTTTTCCCGCCTCGGCAGGCCATGCCGGCTCGCTTGCCCCGCTGGTGCCGGCAGCATTGGCGGTGTAATAGAAGCCGTTGGCCTTCGCCGCCGACGGCTCCACCGGATTGCCCGAGGAATAGGCCTTGCTCGCCTCCCACTTCGGAAAGGGGCCTCGACGTTCCGCGTTGTACTGCGTATCGTTCAGCGTCCACGTCGATCCCTTGGGACCGAAGACCGCGTAGACCGTATAGGTTTCGTAGGCGGACGGGGCCCCGTAAGGAATCTTGTTGATCACCGCGAACGCGCTGCCGGAAATCTTCTGATCCTTAGCCTGCCCGGCGTTGAGATCAAAGCTGCTACCGGCGAGAGGTACCACCCTGCCGACGTTCCACGTCCGGAACGTCACCTGCGGCAGTCCTGCATCGAGTTTCGCGAGAAGGAACGGAGATCCCGATCCGGCGGTCACGCGCATCTTCTCCTTCTTCGAGGAGGAGCTCAGCGTGAAGTTGACGAACCAATCGCTCCAGCTGTTCACCTTGACGCTGTCATAGGCGGCCTCGTTCCATCCAGAGGCCGTGGACCCCAGATACATATCCTGGTCGAAAAAGGTGTTGAAGTACGGCGATATTCCCTTGCCTCCATGCTCCGCATCCCCCACCACTTGCAGCATGAACCCCGCCCCCGCCGTGAGGGCGCCGTTCCTGTCGCCCGCCCTCCGGCTGTCGGGGATATTCAGCGAGACCGCCAGGCCCCCCTTCTGTGGCGAGAAAACGAGCGGCTCGCTGAAGACATTCCACGAGAGCCCCGTCATCGAGGGAATATTCTGGACGTCCGGAAGATCCTTGGGATCGACCCATGCGAGCGGCGTCCACCAGTCGCTGGTGGGAGTCTTTCTTCCTCCGGGCTGCGCATCCACATTGGGAGCGATTGCAGGCGGCGTCAGGGTCACATTGCTTCCGTTGGGTTTTGCGCCGGGCGCGGGGACATCGACCGCATAGCTCCCCTTGCCGCCGGGAGAGACAACCGGACCGGCGGCCTCCACGACGGGAGAGGCCAGAAGCGCTGCGCAGCAAAGAACAAAAAGTGTTACGAAAAGAGAGCTTCGGAAACTGCTGGTCATTCTGATCACACCTTTCCATAAAAAAACGCGCACTTACAGAATTAAGCGCAAGCCGAGGCCATTGTCCTACCCGCGCAGATTTCGGTCAAGAGGAAATCTTCTTTTTATTTCTCATCTTTTTCTCTTTTTATCAACTTTTTGCTTGTACCGGCATCTTGTACTCCTTCCTCGACCCGATCTTCTTTTTTCCTGCCCTTCCCGCCTCTGCCGCACGCATCTTCCGGAGACATCCTTTCGTGTACGCCAAGCCGCAGCAGGAGAGTACACCTTGACATAGTGTCAGAGTCAAGGCAAAAAAAACGCATCTTCAGAAAAAGCTCAACATTTCGGAATGAGCTTCCCGCTCCGCGAGGCGCAGGATGTATAATCTCATGCGTGGATTCAAAATTCTAGGAGGTGGAACAGACGATATGAAATGCTTGTTCGTGACGATTGCGCTCGTTCTCATCGCATCGGCGCTCTTCTTTCCCGCGGGAGCGGAGGGAAAGGAATCCGAAAGCGATTTTTCCAGGGGCAGCGTCCGCCTCTCGTACTTCAAGGACGTCGAAATGGACTTTCAGCTTCTCCGCAGCCTTGGGGCGGACGCGGCCGGCGGAGGCGCCGCGGGTGAAATACTGGAGGCGGCAAGGAACATCGAGGACGGCAGCCCCTCCTCGTGGTCTGCGGCCTTCCTCTCCCTTGCGGAGAGGCTGGAGGCGGACGGGAACGCGCGCCTCGAACGGGGGCACCAGGTCAGTGCGCGGGAGAGCCTGCTGCGCGCCGCGTCCTACTACCGCGCCGCGGAGTACTACGGCGACCCCTCCTCGGCAACAACCGCGCAGTGGGGGATGCGATGCCGGGACGTCTTCCTCCGGGCAATGGGGCTTTCTCCGTGGAAGACCGAGAGCGTGCTCATTCCCTTCGGCAGGGATAAAGACTTTCTGCCCGGCTACTTTATCTCCCCTTCCAGGGGGAGCGGCAGAAGAAAGACGCTGCTCGCGCAGAGCGGCTACGACGGCACGGCGGAGGAGATGTACTTCTCCGTGGGCAAAGCCGCCCTCGAGCGCGGGTACAACGTCCTGCTCTTCGACGGCCCGGGACAGACGGGCAAACGCCGGTTTCATCCCGACTCGACCTTCGTGCCCGACACGGCCCCCGCCCTGAGAGCGGTCGTAAATTACGCGCTCTCCCGCCCCGACGTGCACAGCGGAAAAATCGCGCTCTACGGCGCCAGCTTCGGCGGCTATTTCGCCCTCTCCGGGGCCGTCGGCGAAGGACGGCTGGGAGCGGTCATCGCCAATTCACCGCTCCTCGATGCGCAGGAATATTTCTTCGCGTCCATGGGACCTCAATTCGTCGCCATGTTTCAAAAAGAGGATCTCACGGTGGAGGAAATCAGGGCGATACCGGAGAAGGATCTACCGGAAAAATACCGCTTATCTTTGCTGAACCTCTGCATCCGCTACGGAAAACCGTCGGTGAAAGGGGTTCTGGACGGACTGAGGGATTTCCGCCTGCGCGATGACCAGGTCCGCTCGCTTTCGATGCCCGCTCTCGGAATGATCAGCGAGGGGGAGGGGGCCGTCCCCCTGTCTCAGGCGAAGCGCTTCGCCGAACTTGCCCCGAGAGCGTCCCTCCACATCTTCGAGGAGGAAAGCGGCGCGAACATCCACTGCCAGCTCGACAACATGCCGCTCTCCTGGGCGGTCGCACTGGACTGGCTGGACGAACAGTTCCGCTGATTGAAAAAAAGCACATTAAAGCGGGGCGAAAGCCGCTTTGAACGGCTTTTCCGCCCCGCTCCCCCAACAGCATAACTCCTTATTCGCGAAACGATCCGGCTTCAAGCGACCCTTCCACAAGGCGGACCATCCCCGGAAGGAACTCATGGGATAGGAAACATGTCCTGGAAACAGAGCCTCCGTGCATTCCACAAAATCCTGAGCATGCCCGGCAAGAGAACCTTCAGACCGCCTCCGGCTCCACCGGTCCGCGGATGAAGAGCGAAGGCTCCGCCGCGAGATCGAGAAAAGCGTGAGACGGAAAGAGGCTTCCATCCGCGCTCCGCTTCAGCAGCACCCTGGGCCGCAAGACCCCTTTCCCGCCGGGAGCGGTGACGATGCCCGTTCTCCCGTCTGAGAGCAGTACCTCCGTGCCGGGCGGGTACATTCCGAAGGCGCCGACGAAGACCTTGACCACGCCGGAATCGAGATGCGTGCCGATGTTGTCGATAAGGAGCGCGATCCCCTTCCTGCCGGACATCCTCTTTTTATACGCCCGCTCGGATGTGACCGCATCGAAGACATCCGCAACCGCGGCGATGCGCGCCGCATACGGGATGCTCTCGCCGGCAAGACCATCGGGGTATCCGGAACCGTCCATCCGCTCGTGATGGTGACGCACCATCTTCAATACGAGAACATCCGTCACGCCGGCCTTCCGCAGCAGCGCATCGCCGATGGCCGAATGCCGGCGCACATATGCCAGCTCCTCGGATGAAAGTTCTCCCGGCTTGCTCAGAATATCCTCCGGGATGTAGTTCTTGCCGATATCATGCAGAAGCCCTCCTGCCGCGATCGAGTAGACGGTCATCTCCCGCTCGGGAAAGACGCGGTTCGCCAAAAACGCGGAGAGCAGCCCTACATTCACCGAATGAGAGAGCAGCAGACTGTCTTTCCGCATCACCCTTCCAAGGTGCAGCAGAATATCGGGGTCCGCCGCGACGGTCTCCGCCAGGATCCGCCCTGCGCGGAGCAGCGTGAAAGCATGAAGATTCGCCGGCTCTCCGAAAAGGATGTCCTTGCAGAAGGCCTTCAGATAATAGATGGTGTCTTCATAGAGCTGCCGCGCCCTGATCTCGGAAGGGCGCTTCCCCTTCGCGATGATCTCCAGAATCTCGTTCAGCGAGACTTCGGCTCGCTCCCGCACCGACACCGAAAGGACTCCCGCCTTGAGAAGGGACAGTGCGGCCATCCGGCGGCGCGGAGACGGGAGCAGGGAAAAATCGGTCTCTTTTGAAAGAAGAAGAGCGCCGTGAGGAGAGACGACGTCCTCGGCGACGATACCGCAGAATGTGGAGAGGTCTGCGGCAGCAATACGATATGAAATGGTATCGAACATCGTCGCACCTTCTTTCATACATAGAGAGATACGTCTATGGGTATAAAGCCTTTCATCCCGATCAAAGTATATCATAGAAAATTGCATTACTCTTTGCACAAAGCGCCGGACGTCTCAAGACCAAGGAATCATTTTGATCGGTCAAAGACGCCCTCTTGTACGTTCAGTGCGCATCGCCCTTGAAAATCATTCCCTTTTGCCCATGCATAATAGTCAGATAAAGATTATAAAAAACCCCTTTTCTCTTATTTCTTCAAGATTTAACAAATAATATAAGGTCTTGCATTATTACCTTTTTTGGGTAAGATATCTTCTTATTTGGCTTTCATTTTTCAAGGAGGTGCGTCGAGTGCGCGTTGCTGTTCTGGTGAAACAGGTTCCCGCGACAGAAAATGTCAAGATAGACGAGTCGACGGGAACCATGATACGCGAGGGTGTGGAGGCCGAGCTGAATCCGCTCGATCTTCATGCCGTGGAGGAGGCGGTGCGCCTCAAGGAGCGCTTCGAAGGAACGGAGATCACGGTGATCTCCATGGGACCTCCTCAGGCCAAAAAAGCGGTGAAGGCCGCCATCGCCATGGGATGCGACCGGGGAACGCTGCTCTCCGACGGAAAATTCGCCGGCTCGGACACGCTGGCGACTGCGCGGACCCTCGCCGCGGGGATTGTTCGCGAAGGCGCCTTCCAGATCGTCCTCTCCGGTGAACGGGCGACCGACGGAGAGACCGGTCAGGTCGGCCCGGCCGTAGGGCATATCCTGGGCATGTCGGTACTCACCTTCGTGAGCGGGGTGGAGTCAGTGGGCGAAGATCGCATCGTGGTCCGCCGTGCCGTGGAGGGAGGGCACGAGAGGGTGGAGGCTCCCCTTCCGGCGATGCTCTCCGTGGTGAAGGAGATCAACGTTCCCAGGTTATGCACGCTCGGCGGGAAGATCCGCGCGAAGCGGACGGAGATCCCTCTCGTCGGGGCGAAAGAGCTTGGATTGCCGGAGGAACACCTCGGCCTGGCAGGATCGCCGACGAAGGTCGTTCGAGTCTCGTATCCGCAGATTACCCGCAATGGAAAGAAGGTCCCGGCAAGCGACGACTTGAATGCGGCTTTGGACGCGATCCGCGAGCTGCTTGCCGACCGCCGGATCGTGTAGGAGGTGGACGGAATGACGAACGAATACAGAGGCGTCTGGACCCTCGGCGAAGTCCGCGGCGGCACGGTGCACTCCGTCTCCTACGAGCTGCTCTCATGGGGGCGGGACCTGGCCGACGCGCTGGAAGTCCCCCTCTCCGCGGTGCTGCTGGGACACAACGTCGCGGACCAGGCTAGCGACCTGATCGCGGGAGGCGCGGACCAGGTCTACGTGGTGGACGCGCCGGAACTGGAAACGTTCAAACCGGACAGCTACACGAAGACGCTCGCCTCGCTGGTCCGCCGGCACAAGCCTGAGATCTTCATCGCCTCCGCCACGTCGACGGGGCGCACCGTGATGCCGCTGCTCTACGTGGATACGGAGACGGGACTGACCGCCGACTGCACGGAGCTGACCATCGAGAAGACGGAACGGCTACTGCTCCAGACACGGCCCGCTATCGGCGGCAACGTCATGGCCGATATCAGGACTCCGACCGGTCGGCCGCAGATGTGCACCGTCCGGCCACGCTCGAAGAAACCGCTTCCGCTGGACCGCTCGCGGACCGGAAAGATCTTCCGCGAAACCGTGGATACTCCCGATCTTTCCTCGGCGATGCAATTGCTGGAGTTCCTCCCCGAGAAAAACGTGGGCGCGCCGCTGCAGGACGCCGAAGTGATCGTCGCCGGAGGCAAGGGGATGAAGAACGCGAAGAACTTCGCGATGCTCCAGGAGCTGGCCCGGCTTCTCGGAGGAACCGTCGGCGCGTCGCGAACGGCGGTCGACCTGAACTGGGCGCCCTATTCCTCGCAGGTAGGGCTGTCCGGGAAGTCCGTCACACCGAGGCTCTATATCGCCTGCGGCATTTCAGGCGCGGTGCAGCACCTCGCGGGGATGTCGGCATCGGATACGGTCATCGCGATCAACACGGACCCCGAGGCCCCAATATTCCGCGTTGCGGACCTCGCCATTGTGGGAGACGTCCTCGAAGTCGTCCCCGCCCTTATAGGGAGGCTGAAATCATGAG
>CAYRPJ010000062.1:0-18457 GCA_964426245.1 uncultured Synergistaceae bacterium | reverse complement strand
TGAAACCCACCACTTGCCGTCTTCTCTGTATCCCATTCTCAATTCCTCCTCAAATATAGTGTGCTTGATTGCGGCCTGCCGAGCGGGTGAAACGACAGGAAGGCGACGGAAACGTTCCCGCCGCCCCGGTTTCTCGTGTCAAGAACGAATTTTTATCCTGTAGTCCGCAGCGATGAAACGTCCGCCGTTCCAGATGAGCGGATTGAGGTCCATCTCCTCGATCTCGGGGAAATCGAGCAGAAGGCGCTGGAGCTTCTGCATCAGGTCGAGCAGCTGCTCCAGGTCGACGCCGGGTCTGCCCCGGTATCCCTTCAGAATCGGGAAGCACTGGAGGTGTTCGAGAAGGCGCATTCCCCCGGCCCGGGAAAAGGGAACGTGTCCCAGCACGGCGTCGGAGAATACCTCGACTCCCGTCCCTCCCCATCCGACGAGCACGGCGTGCCCCAGAAGCGGGTCGCTGTCCGCCCCGAGGATGAGTTCGATCCCCTTCCCGATCTGTTCCTGCACGAGCACTCCCCGTGCTCCCGGGAAGCGTTCGAGGAGCGACGATACGGTGCGGCGGAGGGCTTCTTCTCCGGTGATATCGAGCACCACGCCGCCCGCGTCCGACTTGTGGAGCACGTCCGGGTGATCGATCTTCGCTACGACGGGGTAGGGGAACGAAATTCCCCCCACCTCTCCGGGACCCGTGAGCGCGGCGGAAAACGGGAGAGGAATGGCGTATTCTTCCAGAAGCTCCTCGCAGAGTGCCGGAGGGAGAAATCCGCTTGTCTCGGCGGCGAGCCTCTCCTTCAGGGCTCCCTTGCGGATCAGCGGCGGTGCTTGTGTTTCCGGCGCCTCGGCATAGGAAGAGACCGTCTTTTCACGCATCAGGGAGAGCACCGATGCCGTCTGCTCCGGGAACGGGAACGACGGAATCCCGGCCTTCAGCATCGCCGACCGGCCCGCCTCTCCCATGGCGGGTCCGAAGAAGCAGCTTGTCACAGGCAGTCCGGAAGCTTTCAAAACAGGTATCATCGCTTCCGCCACCGATCCGGTCTCGACGCCTGCCGGAGGCACCATCACGACGACGAAGGCGTCATAGAGGCCGCTTTCGACCATTGCCTTCGCGGCGGCGGCGTAGTGTTCAGGTTTTGCCGTGGCGACAAGGTCGAGCGGGTTCGCCGTCGACGCCTGAGGAAGAATTCGCGCGGCGAGCGCCTCCCTTACGGAGTCGGGGAGGAAGGGAAGCGAAAATCCCCTCCGGCTCAGCTCGTCGGCCACCAGCGTGCCGGGACCTCCGGCGTTGCTGATGATGCCGGCGCGGTTTCCTTTCACTCCAGGCTGCGTCGACAGGGCCGAGGCGAGCAGAAAAGCCTCTTCAAGCGTCGCGGCGCGGATAGCCCCCGCCTTGTCGATGAGCGCCTCGGCGATCCGTGACTTTCCGGCCAGGCTTCCCGTGTGCGACTTCGCCGCTGCTGCGCCTTCCTCGGTGGTTCCCGATTTGAGGATGATCACCGGTTTCTTCGCGACGGTCTCCGCCAGAATGCGTGAGAACCGTCCCGCGTCGGGGATCGTCTCCAGGTACGCCAATATGACCTTGGTATTCTCGTCCTCCGCGTACAGCGGAAGCAGATCGTTGATCGTCATGTCCGGCTGGTTTCCGGTCGAGGCGATCAGGGAGAAGCCAAGTCCGAGCGAAGGGGCGAAATCGAGCAGCGCCGCTCCGATCGCGCCGCTCTGCGTGATCAGGCCGATTCCTCCGCTCTTCGGAACGGTCTGGAGCATGTTCGCGTGCAGCCGCACGTCGGGCGACGTGTTCAGCAGCCCCATGCAGTTCGGTCCGAGCAGGCGCATCGAATAGCGGGAGACGATGTCGAGGAGCGCGTTTTCCGCTCGGGCGCCCTCCTCGCCGGTCTCGCGGAAGCCCGCGGAGAGCGTGACGAGATTGCGCACCCCCTTGCGGCCGCATTCCTCGGCGACCTCGACCGCAGCAGTTCCGGGAACGGTGATCATCGCGAGGTCGACCTCTCCGGGAATATCGAGAACGGAGGCGTACCCCTTCAACCCTCCGGCATCCTCGCCCTTTCGGTTTACCGGATAGACATTCCCCTTGAATCCGTAGGAGAGGACGTTCCGCAGCACGGCGCTCCCCAGGCCCGTTCCCGATGCCGAAGCGCCGATAACGGCGATGGAACGGGGAGAGAAAAGAGAGATGTCGGGAGCGAAGGGGGGCCAGCTCTCGAAGCGCAGACCGTCGGGGAACGGCCGCCCCTTGTGCAGGGCGGTCCCGTCGCCGCTTACCGCGAAGTGCCCGCGGGCGATCTCGTACACTGTTCTGGCGCCTGTCTCGCGGGCCTGCTCGTTCACGAGGGAGAGGTACTTCCGGAAGCGGTCCTTGGGATCCATCCCCTCGTCGGGATCGATCGGTGACGGCGGGGAGACGATCAGTATGGGGCCTCCGTCGAGGACCGGAGTGGCCAGGTAGGAGGTTGCCCTGATCTCGCGTTCGCCTCCGGCGAGGGTCGCTCCCACGCCGTCGGCCCCAGCGTACGCACGTTCGCCGTCCTTCCGGACGGCGAGGTCGGCAGGATGAACGCCGACTGTTGGAATCGATCCCGTGATCACGTCGGTCGTCGCCCAGACATAACCGGCGAGCAGCAGCATGTCGGGTGAGAAACGCTCCAGCATCTTCAGGATCTCCAGATCATACTCCGCCCGAACCCCTCTGTCTTTCAGAGGAGCGTTTCTCCGGGCATAGAATTCCCGTATATCCAGGCAAACGGAGGGAATACCGAATTCCGCAGCTTTTTGAAGGGCGGACGCATTTCCGGAGTCCGCGAAGACGGCTACCACTTCAAACGGGCTGCCTTCTCCGCCTTTCTCGAGGTGTTTCTGCAGTTCCAGCGTTCTCCACAGCGTATTGCCGGAACCGGATACCAGTCCCGCAAGCCGCATTCTTCCCCGAAGGGGTGTCCATAATGGGTGCCTCAAAGCTATTCCTCCCGTTCAGCTCGCCTTCCCGGGGCGCTGCAGCGCCGCGAGAATGGTTGCCTGATGTTTTGCCGAAGTTTCGATGATTCGGTTTCTGTCGCCGCTCTTGATCGCCTCGATGATCTCCTCGTGATCCTTCGGTGCATCCTGCAGAAGCGGACTGTCCGGTGAGAGGAGCTGGCGCTCCATCATGTGGATGCGCTGCAGGCGGATCGTGTTGTTCACTTCCTCAAGATATTCCAGGAGCACCTTGTTGGGGTAGACGCTGAAGATCTCCATGTGGAAGTTGTCGTTTTCCTCAAGCATGCGGTCGAATTGCCCCGTCGAGATGAAGTGGCGCATGTTTCCGTTCATCTTCTCGATCTTTTTGATGTCGATCTTCTCCAAATACGGAAAGATCTGCTCCGCGAGGTATGTCTTGAGAATGTGCTGCGTCTCCTGATACTGGAAAAACTCCTCCAGGGAGAGGAGAGAGACTCTCCAACCGATGCGCGGCTGCGACTGGACGATCCCTTCTCGGGCGAGGCGGCCGAGGGCCTCGCGGATCGGCGTCTTGCTCACGTTCAGGACACGGGCGAGTTCGTCGACGTTGAGCCGGTCGCCGGGGACGTATTCGCCGTCGAGGACCCTTTTCTTCAGCTCGGCCTGAATAACTTCCACCATGGTGGGGACTTTCATGGAAAACGCCCCTTTCGCGAAAAGGATAAATCTGATATAGTATCCGATATGCAAGATGGTATCTTGAAAAAGATTTCTTGTCAACGAAGAAGAAATCGGAGGAGCGGTTTTCAGGCAGCATGTTTCACGATAAGAAAGGGGATGGAAGGGATGAAAAGGTTTCTTGTTTGTGCGGTGTGTGTTGTCGGTGTGATTCTCTCGGCGGCGTTTCCCGCGGCGGCGGAGAAGTATGTCATCAAGATAGGCAACGTGACGGCTCCGGATCATCCGCTCAACCTTTCGTTCGAGAAGATGGCGTCCATCATGAACGAGAGAAGCGGCGGCCGGATCGAGGCGACGGTCTATCCCAGCGCGCAGCTCGGCAGCCTCCGCGCCCTGGCGGAGGGATTACAGCTCGGAACAGTCGAGATGGGGACCCAGAGCCCCGGAGGGCTTGCCTCCTTTCTTCCTCTTATGGGGGTTCTGGAGCTTCCTTACATCTACCGGAACAACGACCATGTCTACAAGACGGTCGACGGTCCGATCGGCCTGGAACTCAACGAAAAAATCCGGGCAAAGACCGGTATTCGCATTCTCGGGTACTGGATGAACCTCTACCGGAACACAACGAACTCGAAACACCCGATCGTGAATCCCGATGACTTCAAGGGGCTCAAGATTCGAGTCCCCGAGACGAAAACGGTCATGGACACCATCGCCGCTCTCGGAGGAAATCCTGTTCCCATGGTCTTCGGCGAAGTGTATACCGCCCTGCAGCAGGGGATCATCGACGGCCAGGAGAATCCGCTCTCCATTATATGGGCGTCGCGGCTCTACGAAGTACAGAAGTACCTTTCCCTTACCGGCCACGTTTATTCACCGGTGGTCATCATGATCTCCGACGCTTTCTTCAACTCCCTTCCGGAGGATCTTCAGAAGATCGTCGTCGAGGCATTCGAGGAGGTCCGCCCCGCCGCCAGAAAGATGGTGGAGGACCAGGAGACCGAACTTGTGGAGAAACTGAGGGAGAAGGGAATGACGGTCAACACGGTCGAGCCGGAGGCCTTCCAGGCAAAGATGGGCGGCGTGTACGACGACTTCGTGAAGAGCGCGGGGAAGGAAGCGCAGGAGTTCATCGACAGGATCAAGGACGTCCGCTAGTTTTTCGCATTGCTCCGGCCCCCTGATGCAGGACGGGGGGCCGGAGTCTTTTTCTGGATCCGAAGGAGATGTTCAGATGAAAAAACTCAGTGTTCTTGTCTCTGCGGCGGCCGGCGTCATCGACAAGGCCGCCACGTGGCTTCTTTTTCTGTTGCTGCTCGTGATGACGTGCATCACGTTCGCCCAGGTGGTGACGCGGTACGTCTTCAATTTCTCGATCACCTGGAGTGAGGAGTTGGCGCGTTTCCTCTTCATTTGGAGCATCTTCGCCGGCATTCCGTCGCTGATCTTCCGCTCGGGAATGACGGCGTTCGACCTTATTCTCGGCCGGCTTCGCGGGAGGACTGCGAAGTTCGCTGTTCTGCTCCTTTCGGCCGCGGCTCTCTTCTTCTTTCACCTGATGGCATACGGTAGCTTCCCGCTGGTGGCGCGGCAGTTCGCGCAGAAGGCGACCTCTCTTCCGGTTCCGATGGGGCTGATCTATATCGTGATTCCCGTGAGCGGTTTCACCGCGATGTTCATGATCGTGGAACATCTTCTGCGGGTTCTCGCGGAAGGAGGAGAGACCGCATGATAATGCTGACGGCTTTTGCCCTGTTCTTCGCGGCGGTTCTTCTGGGGATGCCGATTGCCGTCGCACTCGGGCTCACCGGCATCCTGATCGCATGGCTCTCGGGTGTCTTCAACCCCGTCCTGATCAGCCACGTGATGTACCAGGGAGTCGACAGCTTCACACTGCTCGCCGTTCCGTTCTTCATGCTCGCCGGAGCTCTCATGGAAGAAGGGGGAATCTCCCGGCGGCTGATGAACTTTTCCTTCGCGCTCGTAGGGAGGATGCGGGGAGGGCTCGCGCAGGTCGCGGTGGTGCTCTCGATGCTCTTCGCCGGTCTCTCCGGCTCCGCGGTGGCGGACACGGCGGCGGTAGGTTCCCTGCTTATCCCCTCGATGAAGGAGAAGGGGTACCGGGAGGGATTTTCGGCCGCTCTTGTCGCTGCGGGAGGCGCCATAGGCCCCATTATCCCCCCCAGCATCCCGATGGTGATCTTCGCGGTCATCGCCAATGTCTCGGTAGCGGAACTCTTTCTCGGCGGCGTTTTTCCGGGCATCTTTTTCGGTCTCGTCCTGATGGCGTATTCGTACGTCGAGGCAAAACGATACGACTATCCGCGAGAGACCGCCGCGTTCAGTTTTTCCTTCCTGGGAAAGACATTCCGAGAGGGGATACTCGCTTTTCTCATGCCCATCATCATTCTTGGAGGCATCCTTTCCGGTATCTTTACGGCCACGGAATCGTCGGTCGCTGCCGCGGTCTACGCCTTTATCGTCGGTAAATTCGTCTACGGCGATCTTCGGTGGAACAGGATTCCAGAGGTCTTCGCCTCGGCGGCCCGGAACACAGCGGGAGTCATGTTCATCATCGCCGTTGCCTCCTTTTTGAGCTGGATTCTCACCAGCCGCCAGATACCCCAGGCCATCGCGCGGGAACTTCTCTCTCTTTCGACCAACCCCGTGGTGGTTCTTCTTATGCTCAACGCCTTCATCCTTTTCCTCGGGTGTTTCATCGACGCGGTCTCCATTCTCGTGCTCATAAGCCCCGTCGCTCTCCCGATCATCCGTTCCCTGGGGATCGACCCGGTTTACTTCGGTGTCCTGCTCGTTCTGAACATCTGTCTCGGTGCGCTGACGCCGCCTGTCGGGACATGCCTTTTCGTCGCGTCGGGGGTCGGAGGCGTCAACCTGACCAAGACGAGCAGGGCGATTCTTCCCATCGTTGGCCTTGCGATACTTTGCCTCGGGCTGGCGATTCTCTTCCCGAATGTTATAATGTACCTGCCCTCTCTGATGAGGTAATTTCCATTTGAAAAGAGATCGTAAGGAATGTCCGCCCGGAGCGCGCCGACAATCTCCGGGCGGTTCTTTCATATAGAGAAGGAGAGAACGATGTCCACGAACGAGAACGTCTCATATCGAAAAGCCTTCTGGATCTCGATGGCGGTGATCTACCTGACGCAGGCTTTTCTTGCCGTCTTCATGCTCTATCCCTCCGTTCTGCGGAACCAGGGATTCTCGCTCGCTCTCTCGGGATGGCTGATGAGCATCTTCAACCTCTGCTCCACGCTGGGCCGGCCTCTCGGCGCACAGGCGACGGAGCGCATGGGCATCCGGAACACCCTTCTCTGGACATCCGGGCTTGTCGCCGTCTTCACACTGCCTCTCGCGTTCACTCAAAACCCTTTCTTCCTGATCTCCCTTCGGGGGCTTGGAGGAGTTTTCTGGGGAATCTCGATGGTCGCCATTTCATCATACCAGGGACTCACGATCCCGGCCGCCAAACGAGGGAGCGCATATGCGTGGATCGCGGTAGCATACGTTTTCCCCCAGGTTACCCTTTTCCCTCTTGTGGACTGGTTCGCCTCCTCCGGAATGATCGTCGCCTATTTCCTTTCGGCCGCGATTGTGGAGGCTGCGATTGTGTTCGTTGCCTTCCCGCTGCCTCCGGTGAGGCGAGCCGAGAGCGTGGAGGAACCGAAGTCGTGGGGAAAATGGAAGGAGCTTCCGTCCTTGACTGGGTTTTGCGTTGTTTTGTTCACGATGTTTCTTTTTGCGTTTGTGAATGCATCGACGCTGCAGTACCTTCCCGCTTTCCTCGCCATGAGAGGATATCCCGCGAGCGTCTTCATTGTGCCGAACGCGCTGACGGCGGTCGTGCTGCGCCTGGTTGCCTTCCGGATCATGGACAGGATCGACAGAAAGAGCACCATCGGCATTGTCATCGCGTCCATGGGTTTTATCCTGGCCTTTCTTCCCTTCGCGCCGGGGAGGAACTGGTATATCGCGGGCGGGCTTGTTTACGGGATATCCATGGGAATGTGCTTCCCCATCATCCTCGCGCTCATGCCCGATATCTTTCCGGAACATCTGCGCCCGAAGGGGATTTCGCTCTGTCTTTTCGCGATCGATCTGGGGTTCATCTGCTCTCCTTTTTTCCTCGGGTACGGCGGCCAGATATTCGGGCTCGGAAATACGCTGTCGGCCGTCGGTTTAATCGGACTTCTCGGCGGAGTTCTTCTCCATATCGGATGGAAACGAAAAAAAACTGCGGATTCCTGAGTGGAATGCTCCCCGGGAATCCGCAGCGCCTGTTTCGGCGATTCTCAACTCTTTCAGGCTCGATCAGCCTTCGATCGCGACTTTCTTCACCTTCTCGCTCTGGATCCTCTCAGCGACCTCCACAGTGAGAACGCCGTTCTTGAAGCTCGCCTTTGCACTGTCGGGATCGACCTCCACCGGAAACTGAATCGAGCGGGAGACCGTTCCGAAGTACCGTTCCGAACGAAGCACGCTGTTCTCTTCAACCGTCTTCTCGTCGGACTTTTCCGCCTTGAGATCGAGCCTGTCCTCGTAAACGTTCAATTCCACTTTCGCCGGATCGATTCCCGGAAGCTCGAACTCGGCGAATATTTTTCCGTCCTTTCTGTAGAAGTCTCCGCGGGGGATCGCAAGAGCCTTCTCCGCATCCACCGGATACCCCACGTCGGATGAAAAATCACCGAAAACCCTCATCATGTCACGCATCATTCTGTCAACCGAAGGAAAAACATTCAACGGCATTGCACTGTCGCTCGGCCTTATCGCCAGAAATCTCCGTGTCATTTTAAACACCTCCGTCTGATCTTTTTTAGACTTTGATCTTTGCTGACCTTATGGCATTATTATATACGTCAGTATTGGTCAGGCAATAGGAATAAAAGGAAAAGAGAGCGCGATAGAAAGATTTAACGACCAAATAGTGGTTTCTAATTCTTTTTTTCTCAGATATACTTCTTTTTTCTTTGAAAAATGGAATGAAGAATTTTTTGCCGGATCGGCAGTGATTGTATCCGCACATCCCCCTGACCGGGTTTCTTGCCGGTGAGAAGCGGGTGGAAGCAGGTAATCCGGGATGTGTGACGCTGTGCGGTGAGAGAGCGTTGTGCGGCACGAGATCCTGCGATGTGGTATTCTCTTTGGAAGGGTTTTTCATTGTCTGAAAGAAGAGCTGTTTGCGGATGAGAATTCCGGCGCTTCACGGAAAACCGGAAAGAAGTGGCCGTCATAATTGCTTGAAAAGAATGTACAATCCTGAAGACTACTATGCCGGCTGATTGAAAAGGAGTGATTTTCGTGAAAAAAACGATCGATCTTTCTCTTCCACTGTACCCAGCTCCTGCGCTGCTGGTTGGAGTCTACGATGAAATAGGGGAGCCCGGAGGGCTCCTGGCCGCATGGGCCGGTGTATGCTGTTCGGAACCGCCGTGCGTCACGATAGGAGTCCAAAAGGTACGGCACAGCTTCGGAGGAATTCTGGCTCGGAAGGCGTTTACGCTCAATGTCCCTTCCGAGGGGCAAGCGGCAATGGCCGACTATTTCGGGTTATTCTCGGGCAGGGATAGAAACAAGTTCACTTCGACCGGCCTGACACCGCTCCGCGGTGAGGTCGTCGATGCCCCTCTGGTTCAGGAGTTTCCGATCTCTCTGGAGTGTGAAGTGATTCACTCCGTCGAGTTGGGGACCCATGTGCTCTTCGTCGGAAAGGTTGTCAAAACCTGGGCACTGGAGGAATGCCTTGATGAAAAAGGCTATCCCGATCCTCTGAAGGTACGTCCTCTCGTCTTCGCACCCAGGTTTGGAATGTACTACGGGTTGGGCGAGAAACCGGTGGCGAAAGCCTTCAGTATCGGGAGGACATTGGAGAAGGAGTGAAATAGACAGGACGGGGCCGCTGGTGAGGCCCCGTCCTGTCTATTTCACTCCTCTTGCCTGAATGAGCAGTCTCCTACGAAACGACATCCCGTTCGGCGGGGAACGTCTCGTATGCTCTTCTCCTGACGATATCCTCCAGAGTTGCGACGGTCCGCTCCACGTCCTCGAATGTGTTGTAGAGCGCAACAGGAGCGAGCCGGATCACTCTCGGAGGGCGGAAGTCGGGAATGATCCCTCTTTTTTTCAGGGCGCGGCAGATGCGCCAACCCTCGTCATGCTCCAAGGCCACATGTCCGCCCCGGCGCTCCGGCTCGCGGGGTGTTCCCAGTTCGAAGCCGAGGGCCGACAGACGCTCGTCCGCCATCTCGATCAGAAAATTCGTCAAGGCAAGGGACTTCTCCCGAACGGCACTGATCCCCGCTTCGGCGAAGAGCTTCAACGCTCCGTCCAGAGCAGCTGCGGAAAGAATGCAGGGAGTTCCCATCTGCCAACCTCCGGCGCTCTCGGCATGGTCGAAGGTGACGTCCATGTCGAACTGTCGCTCTTTCACGTAGCCGAACCATCCGGCAAGTCCCGGTTCGCGATGGAAGTGGCGGCGGTTGATGAAGAGTCCCGCAGGGGCTCCCGGGCCGCCGTTGAGATGTTTGTAAGTGCACCAGAAGGCGAAGTCCGCGTCATCCTCATGAAGGCGGTGGGGAACGGAGCCCGCGGAGTGGGCACAGTCGAAACCGATGACGATGCCCTGTTCGTGCGCCGCTTTTGTCAGGCGGTGAATATCCAGCAGCTGGCCGCTCCGGTAGAGAACGGCGGGGAGTATCGCGAGGGCGACCGTTTCATCCATCAGCTCGATAAGGGTATCCTCGTTCAGAGTTCGTCCGTCGGCGCTCCTGGCCAGGATCAGGTCCTCGTGAGCGCCTCCCTGCAGGCGTATCTGACTGGCCAGGGCATAGAGGTCGGACGGGAAGTTGAGCTCGTCCGCCAGGATCTTCCTCCGTGCTCCCTGCGGCTTATAGAAGGTTGCGGTCAGTGTATGCAGGTTCGATGTCGTCGAGCCGGTCATCACCACCTCGTCGGCGTATGCGCCGACGAGGGGAGCCATCGCTGCGCCGATGCGCTCGCCGTAGGTGAACCAGTCCGGTTTCGCCTCCAGCCAGCCGCCGATTCCGTGCTTCCGCCATTCCTCCGCTGCTTTCTCAAGCGCCCTCAGGGCATCGACCGATGCCAACCCGAGAGAGTTGCCGTCCATGTATATTGCTTCCTGGGGAAGGTGAAAGCGGCTTCGAAAGTCCTTCAGCCGATCAGAGTCGTCCATTGTCCGTGCTTCGTGAAGCCAGTTGCGTGTCATTTTCGCTCCTCCTCGGTGTTGCCCGCCATTTTCCTGGCGCCGCTGTCGTAATGAACGTTAGTTGTATCGGAGTACATTGAACACATCTGAAACAGGGCGGATTGGATTGAAAGTTCGAACGTCATAACAGCAATTATTTGCTTCCGGAGAGTGAGAAGGGGATTTCTTCATGCGGAGCCGAGGACGCGGAAGCAGCCTCGGCTCCGCATGTTTCTGTCACTTCCCGGGGCCTCTACAGAGAAAACGGCCCAGCAGCAGAAGGGCGATTCCCGCCGCCTTGGAGATTTCCAGCGGACTCAGACAGAGCAGGCCGGCCGCGCAGAAGACCGCTCTCTGCCAGAGCGCGAGCGGTTGACGCGTATAGCCTATCATGGCGTACCCCATGGCGAAGGTGGCGCCGATGCCTCCGATGATTGCGGTCAGGTTGTCGATGAGTCCGGCGTTCAGGATCAATCCCGTGTCGTAGCAGAAGGCGAAGGGAACGATGAAGGCGAGGATGCCGAGCCGCATCGCCATAAAGCCGGTTTTGTTGGGTGTGGAGCCTGCAATCGAGCTTGCCGCGTAGGCGGCGAGTGCGACGGGAGGTGTGATGTTCGAGACGATCGCGAAATAGAAGACGAAAAGATGTGCGGAGATCGTCGGAAATCCGAGGCGCGCGAGAGCCGGGACGCCGAGCGCGGCGGCGAGGATGTAGGCGCCGGTCGTGGGAAGGCCCATGCCCAGAATGAGCGAGACCAGCATGACCAGCAGCAGGGCGACGAACGGGATGTCCTTGGCGAAGGCGAAGATGAACCCGACGAATTTGAAACCGAATCCTGTAAGTCCCACGGAACCGACGACGATGCCCGCGGTCGCGCAGGCGATACAGACGAGCGGAATGTTCTTCGCGCCGGTGTAGATGGCGTCGACGGCGTCGGGAATGCTCATCCGCTTCCCGGGGTTGAGCATGGAGACTGCCCAGGCGAGCCCGATGCCGATAGTAGCCGCCCACATCGGCGTATATCCGGCGAGAAGGAGGTAGACAAGGCCGATGATCGGCAGAATGAAGTAGAGTTTTTTGAGGACGTCCTTTTTCGAGGGAAGTTCGTCAGGCTCAAGTCCTTTCAGTCCGTTTTTGAGCGCTCCGAGGTGTACCATCAGGATAACCGCACCGTAGTAGAGGATCGCGGGGACGACTGCGGCGATCATGATTTCGCTGTAAGGACGTCCGAGGAAGGAGGCCATGATGAACGCTCCCGCCCCCATTATCGGGGGCATGATCTGGCCGCCTGCGCTTGCAACCGCTTCCACCGCTCCGGCAAAGTGCGCGGGATATCCGATCCGCTTCATCAGGGGGATGGTGAAGGTGCCCGTGCCGTAGACGTTGGCCACTGCCGATCCTGAAATGGAGCCGAAAAGTGCCGAGCTGACCACGGCGATCTTTGCCGGTCCTCCCGCCTGCGTGCCTGTGAACGCTTCCGCAAGCCGCATGAAGTAGTCGCCGACGCCGCTTTTTTCGAGGAAACCGCCGAAGATGAGGAAGATCATGACGAAGGCGGCGGAGACTCCCAGCGGAACGGAGAAGATTCCTTCGCCGGTGAGGTAGATGTGTTCGATCACCTCTTCGAAGCTGAAGGAGAGTCCCCTCATAATGCCCGGCATGTGATGGCCGAAGTACATGTACCCGGCAAAGAACGCGCCGATGATCGCAAGCGGAATGCCCACCACTCTGCGCGTCGCTTCGAGAAGAATGACGAGCAGCAGTGTTCCGAGAACGAGCTGTGTCGGCGTCAGCGGGTCGACCTGGGCGATGCGTTGGATGATGTCGCTGTAATTGATCATGTTGTAGATGCCCGGGAGTGTCGAGAGGGCGGCCAGGATCCAGTCGTAAAAGGGAACGGAATCTTTGGATCCTGATGATGTCATTGGATAGAGGACAAAACACATGGGAAGAACCCACGTGAGATGGATGGTTCGCTGAAGGTAGGCTTCGTAGTTGCCGAATATCGCGGTGTAGAGGTGGAAAAGTCCCATCACCACGACATAGATGTAAAAGAGTTTCTGAGTATTGCCTTTTAATTGTCTCATTATAAAATCACTTCCTAAATGTCTGCTTTTACTGAAAATCAAAAACGGGCGGTGATTCTTCACCGCCCGAGCATCAATGCTGAAAAACTGAAGGAGCTACTTCTTCAGTTCGTTCCAGAACCGAACAGCGCCGGGGTGTGACTCTACCGCGGCGGGAAGGGCCATCTTCGGCTCAAGCTCGGAGATGTCCTTCACTGCCTGCGCGAGGGAATCCCGGTTGGCCCAAAGAGCCTTCGAGAGTTCGTAGACGAGGTCCTCGGGAAGATCCTTCCGGATGACGACGCAGGTGTAGTCTCCGACAGTCGGCGTGGGTTCGGTCACGCTCTTGTAAATGCCGGGCTCGATCATGAAGGTCTCCGTGCCGTAGGCTTCCGCAAGGGCGTCGAGCGCGCTCTGCTCCACGGGGAGGAGAACGACGTCGACCTGGTTTTCGATCTGCATCACGATGGAGGCGACGCGCCCAACGGAGAAGGCGAAGATGTCGAGATGGTTGTCGGCCAGAAGATTGGCGCCGTCCTCATAAGAGGCGAATTCGACTTTCCCGCCCCAGCCGCGGAAATCGTCCCAGCCCACGCCGTACCCCTTGCTGAAGAGCGCCCGGATGGTGACTTCCGAGGCCGTGCCGGGGCGGAGCGTTGCGAATCGGATGGGGAGTTTTTTCGCGACGATGTCGCCGAGGCTCTTGATCTCGTTTTTCTCGGCGAAGTCTTTCCGCATGATGAAGTATGTGAACTGCGTGTAGAGGTTCGACATGACGACCGCATTCTTCGCAGGCGCCTTGAAGGGGTCCTCTCCCTTGGCCGCAGCGCCGACGAAGGATGTCACGGAAAATCCGAGATCGCCCCTGGTGTTATCCGTGTTGACCACGTTTGCTACACCGCCCCCGGTGCTGCTGGTGGTCTGGAGAACCTCCTTGGTCCACATGTCGGCGAGAGCGCCGCCGAGGGCGAACCAGTTGCCTCCCGGAGGTCCGGCCATGAAGCGGAGCTGATCCGGCCATCCTTCCTTGGCTGCGAACGCGGCGCCGGAAAGGGAGACGACGAACGCGAGGGCGAGAATCAGAAGAATCCGTTTTTTCATTTTTTGCTCACTCCTGTCGGTAAGATTTTGAGTCCGGATTTCAGGAAAAACAGATGAAAAAATGATATAGTTTTCGGAGCGGCGTGTCAATAAACCGTTTGAACTTTTTTTCTCTCAATCCGCTTGTTCGTGAAAGGAGTTTCATTATGATCCAAAGAAAGGTGCGCACATCCGAAAAAGAAGGTTCATTCGCCGGAATTTCTTTCGGAGGAAAAGTCCCGCTCCGGAGGGATATTCCGCCTGACTATACATGGGATCTTTCAGCGCTTCAAAAATCCGATGAGGAATGGGAGGAGTCCTTCCGCCTGGCAGGCGGGGATCTGCAGAGGGTATCCTCCTACAGCGGGAAACTGTTCGAGTCCCCCGCAACTCTTCTGGAGTTTCTCCGCATCCAGGAAAAGGCGGCGGAGCGGATCGGAAAACTGTACGCGTACGCGACGATGAAAAGCCACGAAAATACTTCCGACCCGCTCTACCAGGGGATGGCGGACCGGGCGGGAATGCTGTACTCGTCATATGCCGCCGCTTCCTCTTTTTTCAACCCCGAGGTGCTTGCCGCCGGTGAGTGCAGAGTCCGCGAATTTCTGGACGGCACTCCCGATCTTGCGGTGTACCGTCACTTTTTCGACGATCTCCTCAGAACGAAGGAGCACGTCCTCTCCCCCCGTGAAGAGGAGCTTCTCGCCCGTTCCGCGGAGATGGCGAGGACGGCGGAGACCGCGTTTTCGCTCTTTACCAACGCCGACATGACCTTTCCGTCGATTCTCGATGAAAAGGGTGAGGAGATCGAGCTTTCCGAGGAGCGCTACTACATGCTGAGCCGTTCCAGGGAGCGTCGGGTTCGCAAGGATGCGTTCGAAGGGCTCCACGGCACGTACGGCAGATACCGGAACGCGCTCGGGGCGCTCTACTCGGGAAGCGTCAAAGGGGACATCTTCTACGGAACCGCGCGAAAGTATCCATCGTCTCTGGAGGCGTCTCTCGACTCGGACAATATTTCCCCGTCCGTCTACAACGGGGTCGTGGAAACGGTGAACTCGAACCTGGATGCGCTTCATGACTATATGAGGCTCCGGAAACAAGCGCTCGCTCTCGAAGAGCTTCACATGTACGACCTGAACGTTCCGCTCGCCGACGAGCCCGAAGCGGCCATTCCGTACGGAAAGGCGCTCGAAATGGTTGCCGAAGGCCTGGCTCCTCTCGGTACGGAGTACGGAGAGGTTCTGCGAAGGGGGTTTTCCTCGCGCTGGATCGACGTCTACGAAAACCAGGGAAAGCGAAAAGGCGCATACTCATGGGGAAGCTACGGAGCGCACCCGTTCGTGCTGCTGAATTACAGCGGTACTCTGCGGGACGTCTTCACCATCGCCCACGAGATGGGGCATTCCCTGCATACCTGGTATTCGCAGGAAAATCAGCCGCAGGTTTACGCCGACTACACGATTTTTCTCGCCGAGGTCGCTTCGACAGTGAACGAATCGCTTCTGCTGGAATCGATGCTGGAGAAAGCTTCCCGGGAGGAGAAAATCTATCTTTTGAATCACTACCTCGACCAGGTGCGCACCACCGTCTACCGCCAGGCGATGTTCGCCGAGTTCGAACGGGAGACGCACGTTTCCGCCGAAAGGGGAGAAGCGCTGACCGCGGATGTTCTCTGCCGCATGTGGCGCGAGCTGAACGGACGATATCACGGACCGGATATGGTGGTGGACCCTGAGATCGAGGTCGAATGGGCGCGCATTCCTCACTTCTACTCGGCCTTTTACGTCTACAAGTATGTTACCGGATTCGCGGCGGCGGCGGCGATCTCGCGCCGTCTGCGAGAGGGGGGGATCGGGGAACGGGAGCGGTACCTGCGCTTCCTGTCGGGAGGGAGTTCCATGTATTCGCTGGATATCCTGAAAGAGGCCGGGGTGGATATGACGACGCCGTTTCCGCTCAGTGAGACTGTCGCGAGTTTCCGGGAGAAGACCGCGCTCCTCGCGGAGCTTCTCGGAATCAAGTGATTTTCTACGGAAGGAGGGCGCCCGCGCCCTCCTTCCGCAATTCCGGCCGGCGATCCCATACCGCTCTCCTGAATGGCCCCCGATCAGAGCAGCACTTCACGGCAGTTTGCCTCAGGGCGCTTCACCATTTCCCATCCGGGGTAGGAAAGCCCCTTCGAAGACGAGTAGACGCACTGAATCTCCCAGAAAAGATCATCCATCCCGTCAAGCATGACAGGAACGAGCTGTCCGGAGGCGATTCCGGACTGTGCCGAGAGAGAGCTGGTGATGAGGACACCGATGCCGGCTTCGGCGAGCCCCTTCGCGATTTCGATTTCATCCGTTTCGACCTGTTCCCCGAAGAAGATCCTGTTCCGGAGGAGAAATTCATCGACGTAGTTGGCAAGGGGGCAATCTCCCGAAAAACGGATCAGCGTGTTGTTTCGTGTTTCCTCAAGGGAAGCCCGGCCGTTGGATGCCCACGCATGTCCCCGGGGCGCAACGAGGACAAGACGGTCGCTGCAGAGCGAGCGGTAGGTGAAAACAGGATCCTTGGCTGCGGGGAAAGTCTTTCCGAGAATGATCATCTCGACGTTTCCTTTTTTGAGGTCTCCGAGGATCTCGGTCGTGTTTCCGGAGATGACCGAGATGGAGACCGCCGGGAAGGTACTCCGGAAATCGGCGAGCGCCCCGGGGAGGATATAGTACCCGGCGAAGGGAGAGACTCCTATCTCCAGTCTTCCGGAGCGCAGCGCCTGCATTTCGCGGAACCGTTCCGGAATTTCGTCCGCCTGCCTCAAAAGATCGGAAGCGAGAACATGAAGCGCTCTTCCTTCGGGGGTGAGGGAGACCGAGCGCCCCTTTCGCTCGAAGAGGCGCACCGAGTACCCCTTTTCCAGGGCGGCTATCTGCTGGCTCACCGAGGGCTGGGAGAGATAGAGTTTTTCCGCCGCCTGACGGAAGGAGCCTTCTTCCACAACAGAACAGAAGATCCTGAGTTGGTGAAGGTTCATGAACCGCTCCTCCTATTGATAGGTTTTACTGATCTATTATATCATTTTTTCCTTCTTGCAAATAATACTATCTGGTGTATCTTGGAATAGCGGAGGGAGGACGATCGCGTGGAAGAATCCAGAGAATCAGGACTCCGGTTCACATCCGCCGGGCGGAACAACTTGATACAGCTTTGCCAGGAACTTCTTCGACGCCCCGGTGTTTCCGGCCGTGAGGGGGATGTCGCCCGGTTTGTAGCCGAGAGCATGCGGTCGTTAGGGTTCGATTCCGTCGTCATCGATTCGTACGGCAACGTCGTTGGAGAGATTCTCTTTTCTCCGGAGGAGGAGGGGACGCGAGTTCTCCTGACCGCCCAGATGGACCATGTGGATGCCGGTGATGCGGCGGAGTGGTCGAAGTATCCGTTCGGCGCTTTCATCGAAGGCGATCGCCTTTATGGAAGGGCTGCTTCGGACCAGAAAGGCGCTCTCGCAGCAATGATGCTCGCCGCCTCTTTTTTGAAATCGGCCAAAAGGGAAGGGCTGAAAGGAAGACTCTTCGTCGCGGGCGCGGTCCACCAGGAGACCTTCGAGAGAGTGGCTTCAAAGGCTATCTGTGATTTTACAGACCCCGACTGCGTCATCGTCGGCGAGGCCTCCGGTCTTCTGCTTGAGCGAGGACAAAGGGGCAGGGCCGAGATCCGGGTCGACGTATCCGGCAAGATGGCGCACTCATCGCACCCGGAGTTCGGAGTGAATGCCACGGATCTCATGGTGGAGTTCATCTCCTTTCTCAGGAAGCGGTTTCTTGCTCCGCACGACGATTTTCTCGGCGAAGGCATTCTCGTCCTCACAAACCTTTTCTCCTCGCCTCCTTACAACAGCGGAGCACTTCCCGAGCGATGCACGGCGGTTTTCGACAGGCGCCTTCTGCCGGGCGAGACCCTTCAGAGCGTGATCCGCCAGTTCGAGGAAATCATCGCCGATGCCGGCCGCTTTCTTCCGGAGCTCAGGGCGAAGGTCTCATTTCCGGTTATGGAGGACCGCTGCTATACCGGGGCGCCTATCCGCGGAAGCCATTACGCTCCTGCATGGGCGATGAGCAAGGACTCGCCTTTTTTGCATTCGCTTTCGGAATCGCTCGCGAAAGCCGGACTCCCCTCTGAGATCTCGCACATGCCTGGTTTCGGGACAAACGGATGCCATTACGCCGCCGAGCGGAAAATACCCACGGTTATCTACGGGCCTTCCCGAAGGGAACTCGTGCATACGGTGGATGAATATATTGAAATGGGCGCGCTCATCGACGTTTGCAGAGGATATTACGCCATGGCGGAGAGCCTTCTGGCTCTGGAATCCTCTTTAGGAAAGGGAGAGAGCGCTTTTCCGTCCATCAAGAAAAAAAGGAGACCAGCTATCAAAAGTCAATAGGGGCAGTTGAGAAAAAGTAAAGA
>CAYRPJ010000061.1:0-18546 GCA_964426245.1 uncultured Synergistaceae bacterium | reverse complement strand
CCTCCTGCCGCGTGCGGCAGTCGTACATAATTACCTCGACCGGTCTGCCGAGGATGCCGCCGGCGGCGTTGATCTCCGCGACGGCGATCTTCACGGACTCGACCTCCGCGACACCGTAGGCCGCGAAGTCGCCCGTCACCGTGGCGATCTCGCCGATCCTGATCGGATCAGCGGCGAAAGCGGGAACCGCCATCATGGACAGAACAAACACGAGCACCAACATCTTCCGAACCGTACCGAACCTCTTCATTCTTTCTACCTCCCATACAGTATGTGATTCTTGGTGCGTAAAACCGTACCGCTATGAGATCAGGCAGCCGAAAAAAGACTGCCGGGGCTCCGAAAGAGGGAACACGACATTGCCTCGTAATTCTTTGTACAAATCATGAACATGATACTACATCCGGACGTTTTTCGCATCCGTTCTCCCTGTTTTCGATCTTCCCGACCGGTCATTCATCGAGGTACGAGTCGAAATACCCCGAGATATGGATGACGGGCGTTCCCTTGTCGCCGGAGCCCGACGTAAGATCGCAGAGGGAACCCAGAAGATCCGTCAGGCGTCGGGGAGTCGTGCCGAGCGTCGAGTGCGCGAAGCGGTCCATCTTTTCCTTGTTCCGGATCGCCTCCCGGACCGCCTCCTCCGGGGACTGCTCCCCCGAATTGTCGGCGATGTACTTGAACTTGATCTCCTTGGGCAGTCCTTCGAGTCCGTCCGTGTAACCGGGCGAGACGACAGGGTCGGCAAGCTCCCAGATGCCGCCGACGGGATCCTTGAAGGCCCCGTCGCCGTAGACAAGGACTTCGATCCGTTTTCCCGTCCGCCGCCCAAGCTCATCCGAGAGCTCGCGGGCGAATTTCCTGCTTTCCCTCGGAAAGAGCTTCACTTCTCTCTCGCTGGTGTAGTTGGAGCCGAGAAGGCCGTACTCCTCGTTGAAACCCGCGCCCTCCCTTCCGGGAGCGGAACAGAACTGATCCAGCGAGAAGACCCTGGCGCCGGCCCTTTCCAGGATCTCGCGGTGAAGGAACCGGGCGTGAATACTGGCGACGATGACCGTCTTCGAGAAATTCAGCGCCGAAAGGGGGTTGTTCGCGAAGTGAATCTCTATTTTTTCCGGCGCCATCTCCTTGTAGTAGGCAACGTAGTCCACGCCCGTAAAGGGGTGGAGATACCGCCCGAAAATCTCGTCGTACTCCTTCTCGCCGAAGAGGTCTCCCGGTATCTGTTCGCTCTTGAGGAAAAAATCGTGCGGATCCATGAGCAGATTGCCCACCTCGTCGGCAGGGTAGGAAAGAAGAATATGGATCTTCCCCTGCACCCCTCGAACGATCCCCGTAAGAAGCCGGCCGAAACGGTTGCGGCTGAGAATCGGGAAAATCAGGGCGACGTCGCCCGGAGGGAGACGAAGGCGCACGTCCTCCGCAATGTCCTCCAGCGTGACGCAGTTCCCCTGCGCGCGCGCAAGAAGGGACTCCGTGACTCCCACGATATCCCCGTCGCGAAACGGAAAGGAGTCTCGGGACGATTGCGAGGCTTTGATCAGTTCCGTGGAGATTATCTCCACGAGATCGGCCCCTCTGGTGATGACGGGAAGGCGAATTCCCCGGGAAGATACACCTACATAGCGCATATTGCGTCATTCCTTCCGGAAAAAGGTGGACCGCTGAAACGGATCGGTCTTTATTACATCGGTGGTTGAAAAAAGATTCACAAAGCATCCCCTGGCGGAAGGTCAGGCTCTTGAAGAGGAGTCCGCCTGAAACTCTTGCATGAGAATACCGGGATGCGGAGCGAACGGATCAGCTACTTTTCGGGGACGTAGAGTCCCGCGGGATTCGAGCCTATCAGCCCGGCCTTCAAAAGGTCTTCGTCAACGACGGAGAGCGCCTTCACCTGCTCTTCGTTCAGGAGATCATAGTAAGGAAGCTTCGAAAAAGCGTCGCCGATATACTCCAGGTCGTCATCCGCGACGGCCCAGCTCTTCGCGTCGAACTGCGCGAGCCTCAGCGGCCGGGAATACGCCCGGAGCGTCTTCTGCCCCAGCGTGTTGAAATAAAAATCGAAATAGGACATCGCCAGCTCCCGGAGATTCCGGTAGACCGGCTCCCGGAAACGCAGCGTGGTGAAGTTGGACTTCGCCACCGCCCCCCAGCGGCCTCGCTCCTTGAAGAGGGCGATCACATGATCGTCGTCGTTCCACGCCCGGAGGTCCATCAGGAGAGGAGGATATCCAAGCTCGCGAAGGCTGGCGGCCGCGAAGAGCGCCCCTTCGAAGCAGTGCGCGTTCCGCTCCGCGAGCACACGCTTGGGGGATTTGCACTCCTCCTTCGGGTTGTACGCAATGGCGCTGAGAAAGCGTTGAATTTCCCAGGGGGATGTAAAAGGGGGCGTATTTTTTCTGACCATGAACTTCCCTCGCCTTCGGAGTTGACGCTTTCATGGACTGGACACGACAGAAAACTGTACCGAAGAGGTTCTTCTCTGCAACGAGTATCCGGAAACAACATATTTTCACATACAATGATAGCGCATATCAGGATCCGGAACAAGCGGAAAAATACCCCGTGACGGAAAAACCGGTTATGGTTGCAGAAAGGGGAAAGACGCTCTTATGAATACGCAGCCGGCGTGAGCCTCCGGATGCCGTCGATGCGCGGCGGGGGCGGCGACCCCTCGTGAAAAACGGAGAATGCCGCCCCGCAATGAACGTTATTTTACCAGCGCGACCGCAATCTTCGGATCGAAGATCAGGCTGACAGCTTCTCCTTCGTTCCACATCTTCTTCCCCGGAAGGAAGGGGTCGAAGGAGAGCACCGTCTGTCCGCTTTCCAGGACGACCTCGTACTCCATCCGCCCGCCGAGGAAGGTCGCGGTCTCCACCATGCCCGGGATGCCGCCGGTTTCGGACGGAAGCAGATTTTCCGGGCGCACGACCACCGCGGCGGCGGCGCCTTGAGAAAAAGCGGCGTCCTTCACTGCCCGGACCGGAAAGACATGTCCGGCGATGGAGACGGAGAGCATGCTTCCTTCGACCGCCCGGACCTCCCCGGGGAGGATATTCGCCTGTCCGATGAAGTCCGCCACGAAGAGCGAGCGGGGATCGCTGTAGATCTCGAGCGGCGTGCCGACCTGCTCGACCTTTCCCCTGTGCATCACCATGATCCTGTCCGACATGGTGAGGGCCTCGCCCTGGTCGTGGGTCACGTAGAGGCAGGTGATGTTCAGGTGCTTCTGGATTCTGCGGATCTCGGTGCGCATGTGGATGCGCAGCTTGGCGTCCAGATTCGACAGCGGCTCGTCCATCAGCAGCACGCGCGGCTGGAGCACAAGAACCCGCGCGAGAGCGACACGCTGCTGTTCCCCTCCCGAGAGCTGGTTCGGGAAACGGTGCTCAGCCTTGCCGAGGCCTACCAGATCGAGCCCCTCGCGGACCTTCCGGCGAATCCCGGTTTCGCGGTCGCCCTTGACACGAAGGCCGTACGCCACGTTCTCGAAGACGCTCATGTGGGGGAAAAGGGCGTAATTCTGAAAGACGAAGCCGATATCCCTCCGGTTCACCGGAACATTCGTCACATCCTGCCCGTCGATCGTGATCTCTCCTTCGGACGGGATTTCAAAACCGGCGACCATCCTGAGCGTCGTCGTCTTGCCGCATCCGGAGGGCCCGAGGAAAGTCACCATTTCGCCGGGAGAGACCGACAGCGAGACTGCGTCCACGGCGCGGACCGATTCGCGGTCCTTCTGGAAGATTTTGGAGACATTGGAGAGTTCGAGAGTCACGGCCATCAGCTTCGGCCTCCTTCACCTGAAATTCGCCTCGTTGCGAAGCGGGTCAGCCCCGTCAGAACGGCGGTGGCGGCAAAGACAAGAAGAATGAGCACCACGGAGAACGCGCACGCCTGCGCGAACTGCAGCTCCGTCATGCACTCGAGGATGCGCGTTGTGAGCAGACTCCACCGCACCGAGACGAGAAAAATCGTCGCGCTGATCGCCGTCATCGAGTGGATGAAGAGGTAGCGCATCCCCATCAGCACCGCCGGCACCACCAGCGGCACGGTCACGCGGAAGAAGGTCCGGACGGCTCCGGCGCCGAGGCTCGCCGACGCCTCCTCGATGGAGGGATCGATCTGGTGCAGCGAGGCGATCACGGCGCGGATTCCCGCCGCATGGTAACGGAACATGTAGGCGGTGACCAGGATCGTCATCGTACCGGTCAGCAGGATGGGCCGGTCGTTGAACGCGATGACGTAGGCGATGCCGACCACCGTTCCCGGCAGCGCATAGTTCAGCATGGAGAAGAACTCCATCGCGCGGTTGCCGAAGAATCGCTTGCGCTGCGCGATGTACCCCACCACGACGGCCATGAGCCCTCCAAGCGGAGTGACCACCGCCGCGATCGTCAGCGTGTCGGTGATCGCCTTCTTCCCGTGCGTGAAGACGTAGCGGAAGTTCTCCAGGGTCAGCGTATTATCGACTCCCCAGACCTTCACGATCGCTCCCCAGAGGATCAGCGAGTAGAGGTAGAGGATGAACGCCGTCACGAAGAAGCAGGCTGCCATCACAAGACCCTCGGCGAGCCGTCCCTTGCTCTTGAAGCCCGAACGGCTCCCCGTCTTGCCGGAGATGGTGACATAGCTCTTCTTTCCCACCCAGAAGCGCTGGAGCGCGTAGACCGCCATGGCGGGAAGCAGCAGCAGGAAGGAGAGCGCCGCGCCGCCCCGGAGGTCGTACATTCCCGTGATCTGGAGATAGGCCTGGGTGGGAAGGACGGGAAAGCTGTGGCCGCCCAGAACCAGCGGTGTGGCGAAGTCGGCGAGCGAACTGGCGAAGAGCAGCAGCACCGAGTTGGCGATGCCGGGGACGGAAAGAGGAAGCGTCACCGTCCGGAAGACACGCCCGGGGGAAGCGCCAAGGGAGAGCCCCGCGTCCTCGAGATTCGGATCGATGGCGGAGAGAACCGCCGCCAGCGTGAGGAAGGAGACGGGGAAGTATGTCAGCGTCTCCGAGAGCCACGTCCCCCAGAATCCGTAGAAGTTGAAGTTCGGAAGGCCGAGAAGGCGCAGCAGAATGCCGTTGGGGCCGAGCGAAAGCGTCAGCGCGATGCTGCTCGTGAAAGGAGGCGAGATCAGCGGCAGCGTCGTCACGGCCCCGAGAAACCACTTCATCCAAAGCGGCATCGGAATCCGCGTCACCGCGAAGGCGTAAAGATATCCGAGGAACGTCCCCGTAACGGAGACCGTCGTCGCGAGCCAGATGCTGTTGATGAAGGCCTGCCTGTCGTACCAGCTGTCGAGAACGGCCGACAGGTTGGTGAACGAGAGTTGCCCTTCGACCATGAATGTGGTCAAAAAAAGACGGAAAAGCGGATAGAGCACGAAAAGAGCGAGTGAGAGCCAGATTGCGATCAGCGCCGGGAGAAGCGCGGGATCGCGTTTCAGGATCGAGATGCCGCTCGTCCTGGACGGTGCCGATGGTTGATTCATGGCGTCAATCTCCTTGCCTGAAGGTGAGAAGTCTTCGAAAAAGGAAAAAACCCGGCGGAGAGAGTTCCCGCCGGGAGCTATGCCTTTTCAGTCCGCGAAACGTGCGCCTACTTGATGACCTCGTTGATCCAGCGCTCCACGAAAGCCTTTCTGTTGGCGCCCTTCCACGCCACGTCGACCTCGATGAGGTTCACCTTCGAAAGATCGAGCGCCGGGTTGGTCGTCTCCACGTCGGTCCGGGTGGGGATGTAGTTGATTTTCTTGTCGACGAGGAGCTGCGCGAAGGTCTTCGAGGAAGCCCAGTCCATGAACTTCTTCGCGTTCTCGAGGTTCTTCGCGCCCTTCAGGATTCCGGTGGCCTCGATGCCGTAGGAGACTCCCTCGACCGGGTAGCTGAGCACGACGTCGTGCCCCTGCTGCTGGATCTCGAGCGCGTCCACGATGTAGAAGATGCCGGAGGCCGCCTGGCCGGTCGCTACGGGCATCGCACCGCCTGCGCCGCTCTTCGTGTACATCTGGATGTTCTCATGAAGCTTCTTCTGGTAGACGAACGCCTCGTCCTCGCCCAGGATCCTCACCAGCGCGTAGATGCGCTCGGTCGCCGTGCCCGAGGTGCGCGCGTCCGCCATCTGCAGCCCGTTCTTGTAGGCGGGATCCAGGAGGTCGTTCCAGGAAGCGGGAGCATCGAGCCCCTTCTCCTTCAGGAACTTACCGTTGGTCAGGAATACCAGCGGGATGATTCCTACGCCGGTCCAGTAGCTCTCGGGCGAGCGGAACTTTTCGGGGATCATGCCGGCTCCGGCAGGCGTGTACTGCTCGAAGACCCCTTCCTTGATTCCTGCCTCGTAGGTGTCGGCAGGGCCGCCGAGAATCATGTCCACCTGCGGATTGTTCTTCTCCGCGACCACCCGGGCAAGGGCCTCGCCGGAAGAGAAACGCATGAAGTTCACCTTGATCCCCGTCTCGGCGGTGAATGCCTCGAAGACCTGGGAGGCGTACTTCTCGGGCATGATGGTATAGGCGTTCAGATCGGACGCGAACGCCCCGGAGGCCAGAAGACCCACCAGCACCACGGACACAATGAGCAATTTCACTTTCGACAACATTCTCATCTCCTTTTTGAAAAATGGAAAGGCTGTGTAACGGAAATGCAACAACTCTATTATCGCTTGAATCCCCACATTCCGCAACAGATAATCAATCCTTACCCTGATCCTCTCCGGTCCGACGGCATACGGTTCACGGGACGTCGTTCGAGAAGACCGCCGTGATGTAGCTGGTCCCGCCGCTCTTCTCCGCTTCCCGGAGATCATACTCGAACGATGACGAACGGGACATGATCACGGGTACGGAGCCGATAGCCTTCTGCAGCGACATCTGGATGAAGAGCGCTCCCCTGGAGTCGATATTCGCCGGCTGGCGCAGGAGGAGAACGCGCTCCGGATCTCCCGAGAGAAGGACGGCGAGGCTCTCGGCATCCTTACGCGCAGTCTCCTCCCGGTCGAGGTAGTGCGAGAAGTCGGTGCTCTGCACGATCAGCGTTCCGGAGTCCGTCAGCGGCAGGAGGCTCGCCGCCAGCGAGCGCCACTCTCCGGAAGATGAGTCCCTTCCAATTGCCACAGGCAGCACGGGCACAGCAGGGAAGTGATGGGCTATGAACGGGAGCAGCGCCTGGACTCCGTGTTCGTGCGAGAAGAGGTTTGATTTCGAGACCAGCTCATTGCGCATCAGCGCCTCCGCCCCATCCCTGTCGAGACGGACCGTTCCCCGGGAAACGAGGAAGTCCCTTCCCGGAACGGAGAACGGCGTCCTTCCGCGGTTGAAGTGGTCCGGCGAGAGGATGACGATGCGGCTGTATCGCCCCTTCCGGACGATCGCGAAACCCTCGGCGATCAGGTCCGCCGCCAGCAGATGATGCGGCAGGACGAGCCCTGTGGCATGATAAGCGGCAGCCTCGACCGATGCGGCGCCCTCAATCGCGGCCGCGAATATCCGTTCCGCATAGGCGACGGGAAAGGGGCGTTCCGGAGAGGAGGCGAAACGCTGCCGCTCCCCGGCGAAAAGCGGAGCGGCAGAGATGAACAGGCAAACGCAGGCGAGGGTGATCCTACGGACGCAGGCCGTCATACCAGAAGTTCTTGACCGGCAGCGGCAGATCCTTCGGATCGTTTTCGTCGTATTTTCCGTAGACCCTCTTCTTCCAGAGGCTGTCCGTGAGACGCCGTCCGTGCGGAGCCGTGAACTCCCGGTGATCGTACGCCATGCCGACGGCGACCCTGGGTGCGTTCTCGTTTCCCACCAGAACCAGCATGACGGAGGGCTCGGCCGTTGCCTGGTAGAGTATCGCGGAGGAGACGACGGCTCCGGGATCGAGATTCACCGTCTGGATGTCGACGATGAGCGCGGACTGGAAGAGTTCGTCGGAGACGACGGAGCCGTAGCCGTCCGCGGGCGCGGCCATGTAGTCGAGCGGGAAGAGGCGAAGAAATTCGTACTCCTCCTCCGTGAGCGTCTTCCCCCGCAGCACCTTCTCAGCAAGCTTCGCGCATCGGTCGAGAGTCTCGCTGAACCTCGTCAGGGCGCCGTACTCCTCAGTGTCCAGCGGGAAGAGCCCGTTCTTCTCGAAACCGTTCCGGATGTAGGCAACGACCCGGATCATCTCGTTCCAGAAGGGGAGGTTCGGCTCGATAAAGCCCCTTGGGAGCGGCGCCGGAGGCTCCTCTTCACCGCCGTCCCCCATTTCCGCATAGTTCGGCTTCTCGTAAAGAATGGTGTCGTGCCGGAGTTCGGTGTAGGAGCCGAGCTGCGTTTCGAGCTGCTTTGCGGAAAAGAGGGGCCCCTGCATATACAGCGGGTATCCCTTGCCGTACTCGGAGACGAGCGTGCTGAGGAGCCACATCCAGGACGATCCGATGGAGCTGAACCAGGCCGTTTCCGGCTCGTTCGCGAGCCTTCGCGCGAGCGCTTCGATGCGGAGCGGCATCGCCTTGGTGACATGGTTCAGAAGATCCGGAGGCACGGGATCTCCCTTGCCGGTCGCCGGAGCTCCCTCGGCCGTGGCGGCGGGAAGACCTGCGAGTGAGAGCGGAACCTGCTTCGGGACCAGCCACCTGGCGTACTCGTTTCCGACGACCGCCGCGACCCAGAGGCTGGAGAAGAGGACCGGGACGTCCTCGCACACACCCTGTTTATACGTCAGCTCCTCCGTGATGAGCCACGGGATCGTGAATCGCTGCGGAAAGATGCAGAGCGTCTCCGTGCTGCCCGGTACGAAAAGCGACTTGAAATGCGGTATCGAGGGGGCGAGATGAGCGCTCGCCTTCCGGATCCGCTCGACGACGGATGCATCCGTGCAGGTATCGGGCGTGAAGGAGGAAACGCCCGATTTTTCCAGGAGGAGCCTCCTCCACTCCGGGTAGCTCGCGGCATCGGGATAGCCGACGAAGAAGCAGGAAACCTCCATTACGCGCTTCCAGGCCTCGAGTGGGGATTGAAATGGAATCTCCGGTGCTTCGACGGTTCTTTGCAACCGCTGGGTAGCCGTTTTTTTCCCGCCGTACGACATCGCGAGCGCGAAGTTGAGGGCATCGACGGCTCCCGTTTCGCTTCCCGGCTTCCAGCCGAGCTGGCCGAGCCGGATCATCGCCCGGAAGTAGGCGCGGTTGCGGGAGTTCTTCTCGTAGTGTCCTCGTGGAGTGAACTGGGTGTAGTCCACGCTCTGGCTCGCATAGGCCGGGCTCAGGCCGAGGAGCCCGGGCAGCGCCTCCTCGGCCGCGTAGATGCGCTTCAATTCCGTGATGATCGCCTCGGACGTCCGTTTCGAAAAAGGCCGGCTGTACTTCTTGAAAAGCTCGAGGGCATTTCCGATGGTATCGATGTCCGGTTCAAGGTCGGCGTCCGGCGGCGCCCACACGGGTTCGGCGCTCTCCTCGCAGTTCAGGGAGAGAACCAACGGAACAACGAGCTGCGCCTGAAGGCGCTCCCAGTGCGGCGCACTCTGCTTTGAAGCCGTGGCGCGAAGCGCTCCGGCGTTCGAATAGAGCTCCTCCAGCATATACTGGACGGCGCCGAGAAGTTCTCCTCCCTCGATCGCCTCCAGCCTCTTCGAGAAAAAAGTGTGCAGCGCGTGGAGGAAGACATCCGGTCCGACGAAGCGCGCATTCCACGGCTCGCGGTATGCCGGATCCCAAGGGCCGCCGATCCCTTCGAAGTTGGAGAGCATCTCGTCGTACTGCCCCATCGACGGAAAAGCGTGCAAATCCCTCTTTGGAAGCAGAAGAAAGCGGTTTTTCTGAAGCGACGCCCTCTGCTCCCGGGTGAGCCTGCCGACGATTTCCTCCACCTCTTTGAAGTTGGACGCCTTCTCCAGAGGAAAAGCCGCTTCCTTGAACTCCGGACGTACCTCCGTTTTCAAGCGCGGCGCGGGAACGCTCGAGAAGTCCTTCAGCTCCGCCGCTTTCAGCGTCACCTTCGGTGGTGCAGCCTCCGCAACGGATATCATCAGGCCGATGAAAGCGAAGAAACACAGAAGAATAACCAGCCGCGCACGAAGCCGCATCCGTTTCGCACATCCCGAATACACGCCATGTTTCATGCAAAACCCCTCCTTTTTCTTCAACGCCTGAAGTTTTTTTCTCTACCTTCCGAAACACTTTTCGTTCCCCTGCCCCGCTTCGCGGCGGCGGCGCCGGAAGCGAAGGCCGTTCTCCGGAAAAAAGTCAGCCCTTCGCCTCCATCCGCCGCCAGTTCTGCAGCGATTCGAGATTGGGGTTGAAGTTTGCGTCGTCGCTCAGGATATAGTCGGAACCGTTGGTCCAGACTTCCTTGTAGCCGTACGGAAGCTCGACGGTCAGGCCGGCGTCCGGATCGGAATAGAGTTCCGTGCCTCGAACGGAGCGGCTGTAGTCGTCGAAAACGCGGTCCATCGCACTGCTACGTTCTTCGTAGCTCCGCGTGATGATGTCGCTCGTTTCGTTCAATGTCTGCCGCACCTGCTGCAGAGCGGCGAAAGTCTGCTGCTGCATCCGGATCTGGTCGCGCGCAATCGTCGCCGCAAGACGAATGTAGTTCGTCTGCCACCGGGGATTTTCGGTTCGCGACTGGTGGATCACACGGAAAAGAGGCGCCGAGGCCTCGATCCGCCCGGACGGAGCTCGAAATCCGAAGACGTTTGCAGACCAGCTGACGACCGAAACAGGAGCGAACATGGAGGGGATATGCGTGATCATGTACGAGAGAGATGCCGTGAGATCCTCCCGGATACGTTCCCCGTCGACCGTGTATTCCGCGACGGCCTTCGCGGCGTCGGCGCGGGTCTCGAAGGGGGTCTGAAAGGGGGAAATGCTGCCGAAGAGAGTCATCTGGGCTTTCAGGACCTCGAGCGTGCGGCGGGTCAGCTCCGGGAGAGGCTGTTCCGAGAGAATGCGGAGACCGCCGGCACGCTGGCGGACGTTGGGGAGAAAGAGACTGCGAAGAAAGTCCGCCGCGCCGAAGGGCTGCATGCTCTGCATTCCTGACTGAGAATAGGCGTACCCCAGCGTCGGGTCCTCCGTCCAGAAATATTCAGCCTGGGGGAACTGCTCCGCGACGAGCGCACCGTCTGGGCTGCTCACGGTATAGGAAGCGAGGGCCTTCGGCGGTATCTTGGAAAAATCCCAGTTCACCGCCCCGGAAAAGTCCCACTCCTTCGGGACGAGCAGTCCAAGAACCTCGCATCCGAAACCGCTGGAATCAAGCAAGGATTCTCTGCGGAAACAGAGAGCGCTCTTCTCCACCGGAAGACCTTCCAACCGGGACATGGCGCAAAGAACACCTCCTTCTTCCGAATGTTTTTCCGAATAAAAAACACGGAAGCACATTCAAGAATGATTTCTGCTCAACGGAAATTGTATCACTTATCACACTGTTGCGTCTCACCAATAATTTCTTTTATAACGTCCCGCTCATTCCCTTCCATAGGAACATTTCGTTTTTCAACAGTTCGAACTCCCGTATCAGATCGACCATACGGACCTTGAGAAACCGGACGTTCCCGGCCGCGGCAGATCTCTCCATATCCTGCGCCAGGGATTGCAGCCCTCCGGCGCCGACGCTTCCGGCAGCTCCCTTGACCGTATGAGCCAGGGTTTCGGCGGCGGCTGTGTCCTCGTCTTCAACCGCCGCCTCAAGCGCCCGGATCTTTGGGGGGAGATCGCCCAAAAATCCTTCGACAATCTCTCCGGCCAGGACCTCGTCCCCGAGCAGCCGATCGACCAGGAGCCGCATATCCCATGGGGAACCGAGGGCTCCGCGGCCGCCGTCGGCTTCCAGGCGCATTTCGGGGATCGGGCGGCTCACTTTTCCGTTCCGGGGAAGCCATTTTTCGAGAACGTCGGCCAGTTCCCCCGGAGAAAAAGGTTTCGCGACATAGTCGTTCATACCGGCTTCAAGGCACTCCTCCCTGTCGCCTATCATGGCGTGCGCCGTCATGGCAACGACCGGAACGGAGCGCATTTCTCCGTCCATCGAGCGGATTCTTCGCGTCGCTTCGTAGCCGTCCACAACAGGCATCCGGCAATCCATCAACACCAGGTCGTACGGAGTGCGGCCGAGAGCGGCAAGCGCTTCCTCGCCGTCGGCGGCGACGTCCACGGTCAGGTTGAACTTTTTCAGGATTCCCAGCGCTACCTGCTGATTGGTTACATTGTCCTCGGCCAGGAGAATCCTCGCCCCTCTCCCGTCGAACAGAGGAAGAGACTCCCTTGCGGCATGCTTCGTCGCGAACGTATGCACGAACGACGCGTCTTTCGAGAAAACGAGAGAGAGAACATCCCGTAGTTCGCTCCTTCGTAACGGTTTGGTCAGGTATCCGGAGAAACCGGCATCCGCGAATCGCCTTGCGTCCCCCCTCATTCCGATGGAGGTCAGTATCACCATGCGGGTCTCCGAGAGACGGGGATCCGACAGAATACGCCTTCCCAACATCTCGCCGTTCATTCCGGGCATCTGCATGTCGATCAGGGCTATACGAAACGGGTCGCGTTCTTCCAGGGCCATCTCCAGGACGGAAAGGGCTTCCTCTCCGTCCTCGGCCTCCGATACGCGCATTCCCCATGAGACGAGACAGGCCGAAAGAAATCTTCGAATCGCCGCGTTATCCTCCACTACCAGGACGCGCTCTCCCTCCAGATCCGCGGGCGCCGCCCGCTTCCGCCCTTTTTCTTCCGGTTGTTTCTCGAAATATGCGGTGAACCAGAACTCCGCTCCCGCTCCCTCTTTGCTCTTGACGCCGATCTCACCTCCCATCATCTCCGTCAACTGTTTCGAGATGGCGAGGCCAAGCCCGGTTCCGCCGTATTTGCGCGTTGTGGAAGCGTCAAGCTGGCCGAATTTCCTGAAGAGCTGTCCGATATTCTCTTCCGGAATTCCGATTCCGGTATCCGTTACGGTGAAGCGAAGGAGAGCGCTCTGTTCATCCTCTCTATCCAGCGATACCGTGACAGCGATCTCTCCTCTTTGCGTGAACTTGATGGCGTTCGCCGTCAGGTTCGTCAGTATTTGGCGCAGACGTCCGGGGTCGCCGCGCAGAAAGACGGGAACATCGGGTTCCGCTGCACAGAGAAGCTCCAGCCCTTTTTCCTCCGCCCGGAATGCCATCATGACGGCAAAGTCGTCCATCAGTCCGGACAGATCGAAATCCAGCGTCTCAAAATCGAGTTTCCCGGCCTCGATCTTCGAAAAATCCAGGATGTCGTTCAGAATTCCCAGCAGCGACTCGGCGCTCATGCGCACGGTTTCGCAGTACTGTTTCTGTTCGTCGTTCAATGCCGTATCCAGAAGCAGTCCCGTCATGCCGAGGATGCCGTTCATAGGAGTTCGGATGTCGTGGCTCATGTTGGCAAGAAATTCGCTCTTTGCCCTTGTGGCCTCCTCGGCCTGCATTTTCGCCTCCAGCATCTCTTTCTCCATCAGGTTTCTCTCAAGGGCGTCGGCGAGGGTGTTGGCGAGGATTTTCAGCACTTCAATGCTCTCCTGATCCAGTGAATGCGTGCGGCGGACAACATCGAACCCGAAGTAGCCGAGCAGCTTCTCTCCCTTGACAAGCGGCAGGCAGAGCACCGACTGCACCTGCTGGATTTCGAGTTCTCTCTTTTCGGTGCTCCATTCCTCCGGCAGCTGCGACACGTCCGGTATAAAGAGCATCTTCCTGGTTCTGACGATATCCGCGATCAGGGGAACCTCCTCGACCGGATACTCCTGCACAAGGTCCTTTACCGGGGCGATTCCCTCCGCGCACCACTCGTGCGTATTGGACATGAGCGTGCAGTCGCGGGAAAACTGAAAGAGGAACGTCCGGTCGACTCGAAGAAAATGTCCGCAGCGGTCCAGCATCGAATCTATTTTTTCATCTATATTGCCGAGGTTTGCATTGATGAAGTCGGTCGAGATCACGGCGATGAGTTCCTGCAGCGTTATGGCTCGCTCAAGCCGCTCTTCGAGGCGTTTTCGGGCGGTGATATCGATGATGAGTCCTTCGAGGTATTCGACGTTTCCGGTATCATCGAAAAGAGGAAGCCCCTGCTCGAAAACCCATTTCTCGCTTCCGCCGGCCGTTATAATCCTATACTCAAGAACAGCCGGAGAACGCTCTGCAACAGATTTTTTCCATATCTTCCTCGCGAACTCCCTGTATTCCTGAACCATAAGGTCGTTGTAGGAGATCGTCCGGTTTTCAACAAGATCGTCGCTCGAATATCCGGTGAGAGGAAGACAGCCGTCCGAGACGAACTCCATTGTCCAGTTTTCGTCATAACGGCACCGGTAGGCCACCCCCGGGAGGTTGGCGATCAACACCGACTTGCTGCGCTCGCTCTCCTTGAGCGCAGCGTTGATCCGGCGAAGGCGGAGGTTCCAGTAAAAGAAAAGAGCAGCGAAGACAGCCAGCACCGCTGCGATCCGAAACACAACAATGTAACCTGCAGAACTGACGAACGTGATGTTCACGTGCCGGTTGACGATCTCCTCCCGTTCCTGCGGTGTTATGGTTGCGATCCCCTTGTCCAGGATGTCGCGAAGCATCGGCTCGCTCTTCAGAACGCCCATGCGCAGGCGGTTGACATACGGATCGGGAGCATGGCCGGCGATCTTCAGAGAGAAGAGTCCTTCTTTCCGTATCGTGTACGCGGCAATGGTGAGGGAGCGCAGCGTCATATCGGCCGTCCTGTCGACGATCGCCCGAAAGACGTCTTCCTCCCGCTCGACCGTCGTCACGTTCAAATTCGGGAAATCGCCGCGGACACGCTCCTCCATCAAAGTTCCGGCGGGAAAGACGATGGTCGTGCCGGTCAATTGAGTCGCATCGTAGATGTAGGGATGTTCCTCCCGGGTGATGAAGACATTCGGATCCACCAGCAGGGGTTCGGTGAAGACGAGCCATTCCTCGCGCTGCGGCGTTCGGTTGAGGAAAGGAAGCACCAGAACCTCGCCCGCCATGGAGAGGGCTAGAGCCTCGTTCCAATCCGCCGGGAAGACGTAGTCGAACTCGATACCGAGACGATCCGCCAGCAGATCGAGCAGATCGGCCGCGATGCCGGTAAAGTTGCCTTGCTCATCGACGTGCTCGAAGGGGAGCCAGTCCGGGTCCGGACTGACCGTAACCGGGCCGAGCCGGTCGAGGTATTCCCTCTCTTCTCCGGACAGGATCACAGGACGTCCTGGTATGGAAAGAGGAGCTTCAAGAGAGGCGTGGGCTTGTTCGGGAAAGCGTGCGTTCCAGAAGCCCGCACAGGGAAACAGGCTTCCGATTACCGCGAAAAGAAGCGCGGCACGGAGAGCACGCATGATCCGCCCGGGCGGCGGACCGCAAAAAAAACCACGAAACCCGGAAACAATCGGAGCCGGGGAGGGCCACCGAATTCGATCTGTTTTTCTTGGTTTCTTCCCGCCCCTGTTCTCGAACATTCCCTTCCCCTCCATCGCTCATCCCTCAGCCGGAAAGAAACCAACCTCCCCGCTCCGGCGGGACACTGCCGGCGTACGGATATCCCGGTTCGCCGGGAGCGTTCCCGTCATCTTATTCGCGGAAAAGTATAGAGTGAAGATGAAGCGCATGTAACCCTCGCTTTTTTCCTGCAGCACCTGTCGAAAAGTGCATCGAAAGAGGTCCGGCGCATCCATGATACGAGCCGCCCGGCTCGAAAGCTCGCTTCGGTCGGGCGGCTCGTTTAAAAAAAGTATTCCGGAATGAAGAACGGACCGGTTCCGTTCCCCTCTCTGTGACGATGCTCCTTCTTCCTGCTTTTCCTAGTCCTCGAATTTAAACGAAACCTTTATCTTGGTCCTGTAGGTCACAATTTTTCCGTCCTCGATATGCATATCCATCGCGACGACCTCCGCGATGCGCAAATCCCTCAAGGACTTCGAGGCCAGCTCCACCGCCGCCGCAGCGGCTTTCTCCCAAGAATCGCTACTCGTTCCCACAAGTTCGATCACCTTGTAGACGCTGTTCATGCTCTCTCCTCCTTTCATGTCGACCCGTAGAGGGCTCGTCCATTCCCGGACGGGGCGCCTGACTTCCGTCCGGACGCCATAGAGAATAGTATGATTATATCATTAATTCACCTCTAAAACTGCCGGACGGGGCAATCCTAAATCCGCAGGCAGAGGAGGCATCGCCGGTGCTCGCTGGGGCCGCCGGAACGAGCGTCGATAATTCTCGACGCTTGCCTCGCCGCCCGAATCCATAAGCGAACCTTTTCTCCTCTCCCCTGTTGCCGGATTTCAGGAAAACCTGACGTCGGGCTGCATTCAGTACCGTATAATAAGAAAAACGGAAAGGAGCCTGCATATGGAGAAATCCGGTTATGTCCATATCTATACGGGAACGGGAAAGGGAAAGACGACCGCCGCGCTCGGCCTCATTGTACGTGCCGCCGGGGCGGGATTTTCCGTGCTGCTCGTCCAGTTCCTCAAAAGGCCCGAATACAGCGAACACGCGGCTCTGAAGCTCCTCGGGGAACGCGTGACCGTCAGGACATTCGGAGGCGAGCGGCGGATCGGCGCGCCCGCCGGCGAGGAGGACCGCAGGCTTGCCCGGCAAGGGCTGGAGTTTCTCCGGCAGGCGCTCGCATCGGAAATGTACGATATCGTCGTAGCGGACGAAATCGTCATGGCGGCGCACCTCGGTGTGCTGCCGGAGCATGATGTTCTCGAACTGCTCGACATCCGCCCTCCTTCGCTCGAGCTCGTCCTCACCGGGCGGTACGCCTCGCAGGAGCTTTTGGCGCGAGCCGACCTGATCACGGAGATGAAAGAGATCCGCCACTATTTCAACAAGGGCGTCCCCGCAAGGAAAGGAATTGAAAAATGAACAGACCGCGTATCGTGATCGCTGGAACCAACAGCGGCTCCGGAAAAACGACCTTCACGGCGGGACTGATCGCCGCCCTTCGTTCCCGCGGCATGACCGTGCAGCCGTTCAAGACGGGGCCGGATTATATCGACCCCGGTTTCCACACCCTGGCCGCGGGACGGCCATGCCGGAACCTCGACACGATGCTGCTCTCTCGGAACAGCGCACTGGAGCTATTCGACCGTAATTCGTCCGGTGCGGACATCTCGGTCGTCGAGGGCGTGATGGGGCTCTTCGACGGCGCGGGGGCGCGCGACGAGCGCGGCAGCACCGCGCACCTGGCGAAGACGATTCAAGCCCCTGTGATTCTTGTGGTCAACGGGCGCTCGATGGCACGGAGCGCCTCCGCGCTGGTCCTCGGTTTCTCGAGGTTCGACAGGCGGGTTCCGGTCGCCGGAGCGCTTCTGAACGCGCTGGGAAGCGCCAACCACTACCGGATTCTGAAGGAGGCCATCGAGGGGGATACAGGCATTCCGGTCTTCGGCTACCTGCCGCGCACGGGCGATATCGCCGTGCCGGAGCGTCACCTCGGCCTCGTCCCCTCCGTGGAACAGGAGCAGGGCGCGGAGACGATCGAGCGCATCCGCGGCCTCGTCGAAGAGCACGTCGACGTCGGGGCACTCCTCGAACTCGCACGGTGCGCCCAGGTTCTTCCGTCGTACTCCCCCGCGATCTTCGTCCTCCCCGCGAAACCGATTCGGGCCCGGATCGCGGTCGCGCGCGACGAGGCGTTTCACTTCTACTACCAGGACAATCTGGACATCCTCGAGCACCTGGGAGCCACGCTGCTCCCCTTCAGCCCGCTGCGCGACCCGAAGCTGCCCGAAGGGACACAGGGAGTGTACATCGGCGGCGGCTTCCCCGAGGAATTCGCTGGGCGGCTTTCGGCCAACGAGTCTCTCCGCGCCGAGCTGCGAACCGCGGCGGTCTGCGGAATGCCCGTCTTCGCGGAGTGCGGCGGCCTGATGTACCTCGTCGAACGGCTTCAGGACAAATCGGGGGCGACGCACGGAATGGTTGGGGTCTTTCCGGGAATCACCCGGATGGGAAAGCGCCTGCAGGCGCTCGGGTACTGCGGAGGAACGCTCGAACGCGGCGCGCTGCCGGGAAGGAAGGGCGCGACGCTTCGAGGGCATCTCTTCCATTGGTCCATCTACGACAGCGAGGGAAACGACGACCTCTTCTCCCTCCGGCTGGAAAAAAACGGAAACGTCTACCGCGACGGACTGTCGCAGAAGAACGCCTTCGCAAGCTACCTTCATTTGCACTTCGGCACGAACCCCGCCCCGGCGCGGCGCTTTCTGGAGCGCGCGGCGAAGTTAACCGGGAACGCCTGAGCCAAGGGTCTATCCCGGTGAGGTAAGGATTCGCCTGAGAAAGCCTACCGCCTGTTCCCGGAAAAAATTCGTGCGTTCCATTCGCGATCCAATTCTTTCCGCAGCGGCCAACACGCTCCGGCAAAGCGTCCTATGCGCTTCACCGCCCCATAAGGCAGATCTGCGCGAGTCCGCCCGCGATCCGCGCCATATCCCTGATCGCCTTTTCGAACGGGACCATCGCCGTCCTCGTCGCCATCTTCGGGTCAAGTCCGGGAGCGTTCGGCATGTAGTAGTGGTTCAGGAAGGAGTGCCCGTCCCTTCGCCAGGTCGCGATATTCTGCAACTTCACCGCGA
>CAYRPJ010000060.1:0-19896 GCA_964426245.1 uncultured Synergistaceae bacterium | reverse complement strand
CGGAGCCTCCGCCGACTATGAGAACCGACTGCATGATCTCAGAGCACTCCTTCGACTTTTCACGGGTACACTCGCAGCGAAGGCAAGGGAACGATAAAGGTGCTGCCGGAATCCAGAAGTCTTTTGTGTTTTTCGATGATCGTCTCCCGGTGCTGCCATGCCAGCAGCAGGATATGGCACGGCTCTTCCTGGGAGAGCCTGTCCGCCGGGTACACGGGGAGATGTTTTCCAGGGGAATACGTCCCGTGTTTGAGCGTATTGTCGTCGACCAGGTACTCAAGGTAGTCATCGAGCCCGAAATGATACAGCAAAGTTGTCGTGCTGTGGGACGCCCCAAACCCTACTATCGTTGACCCCTGGGATTTGAGCGTATCGAGATGAGCCCGCACGCTCTCTCTCGAGGACCGGATTCTCTCCGCGAAACGCCGATACGTCTCCTGATTTCGCATACCGGATGCGCGTTCTTCCTCTATCAACATGGAAACAGAAGGACGCACAGGGTGCGTTCCCCCCTGCAGCTGTGCAACGACTCGCAAAGATCCCCCTTTCGGGCTTGTCTTGACGGCATCGATAAGTTCCAGCCCGCACATCGAAAAAAGGTATTGAAGCACCTCGACCGTAAAATAAGAGAAATGCTCGTGATATATGTAATCGAACATGTTGATTTTCATCTGCTCCGGGTGGTAGCCTGTCTGCACGACGAACAGACCGTCCTTATCAAGAAGACGGACAACGGAGCGTACGAAGGCGATCGGGTCCTCAACATTCGCGAACATGTAATTGGCTGTTACCAGGCCGGCAGGGCCTTCCTTCCGGCGGATGCGCTCCGCGACCGTATCGGTAAAATAATCGACAAGCGTCGTGAGCCCCCGGTCATTGGCCGCCTTTGCGGCGGCGTTCGCGGGTTCCACGCCGACAACCCGCATTCCCGAACGTTTGAAAGAAGCCAACATGGATCCGTCGTTACTGCCCAAATCGACAGCAAGGGCTCCCTGAGAGATGTCGAAACCAGAAACGATTTCTCGAGCATACGCATCATAATGATTTCGCAGTCCCTCGGTAACAGCGCTGACATACAAATATTCCGAATAGCTTGCCTCCGGATTGACGATATACGGTAGATGGAGATAGCCGCACTGTTCACAAAGCGCAACTTCCAACGGAAACGTCTGCTGGAACCGGGGATGTCGCAAGAAACGATCTTCCAACGGCGTATCCGTCAGCTGAAGAACCGTTTCAACCTGCCTGCTGCCGCAAATGCGGCAGTGGTCGTCATATCGCAGTAATTGACTCATATTTCGCGCAACATCCTTTCACTCAAGACGGGTAATACTGGTATCAAACCATTTCCGAAGGAGGGAGACCGTTCTCTCTGTTCCGCGCCGTTTTTATTGCGTCAACTGTTTTTTTCAAGGTAGCGATAAACTCATGATGTTCAGGCGTATTTTCTACAGGAGCCCATTCAGGAAACAGCGTCGTCTCCCGTCGGAAGGGTCCCTCAGTGACTTCATGGAACACGAAAAATTCACTTGTGACGATCAGGCTATGAAAAACCGGGCGATCCAGCCGATAGAAGAATTTTTTTTTCGAAGAATACGCCCCTATTTCAAGTACATCAAGAATATCACCGTTGTCATGAAACAAAACAACGTCGGCCGTACCATCAACGACGGAGATCGATTCTATTTTCCCCAAGTGCTTGTGCGGCTTCACATAGCATCCACATGTATGCACGATGAACATCTCATGAATTTTGTCCTCCAAATGCCTATGAGTGCACAGGCGGATCCGCCCCCGTGCATTCAACGACGCCAGGCTCTTCAGCTCGTCCAGGTCGAAAGAGGAAAGAGCCACCATGTCGTCGACTGGATAGAGCACTTCCTCGCTTTCTCTCCGAAACGGGATCATATCGTCTCCTCCAGGTAACGTTCGGCATTCGGAAAAATCGAGGCAAAAATCCCGCCGTTCTCTTCAAACGAAGCGTGAGCACGGATCATTTTCGGCTGATTGTGCGGATTCAAGCCGAGGAGACACAAAGAAACCCCTCCCGAGTACAGGGCATCAGACCCCACTATCTTGAGATCGCCAAGGGGCATTTTCAATCCCTTTTTATTCTGGTTGTCATCTATCACAACATCAAGCAACTTCTCCACTCCCATAATCGACAAAAAAGCAACGGACAGGTGTCCCGCTCCGAAAAGAGCGATGCGTCGGCCATTGCTTCGAAAATGCTCGAGTTTCCCCCGGATGACCCTGCGGCGTTGGTGCAGCAGATCAACAAACCGGCGGGCCCGGTCGTTCTCCCTTTGTATCGATTGCCTATCGGCAAGAGGAGTTCCCTCTTCTTTCCCCAATCCCGCGACAGCGATAATGGAATTCTCCAAAGGGTAGGCTATCGATTCGCAGAAAAGGATGTCAAAACCGGAAGAATACAGCACCTGTTCAAATGTTAGCTTCGTAAAATAAAAAATATGCTCTTCCCAAAGAGTGGTACAATCTCCCGATTCCAGTGCCCGGGAGCAGTCAGGCACTTCCCAGACGACATAGCCTCCGGGTTTGACCAAACTTTTGACGGCGTCGATGAAACGGGACAAATCGTACGCATGCTCGACCACGTGGCGAACGAGCAGCACATCTGCCGGTCCGCGTTTCTGAACGACCCTTTCGGCTTTTTCCACGGTGAACTCCGCCTGATACGTTTCTACATTCGCACACGGATCGGTTATTCCAAGATCCTGCTCGGGATCAAGCCGCCAATGCTTCGTATAACCGAGTGCATCCAATCGACTAAGTGTTGAATCATCCTTGAAACTATATCCAGCGAATATCGAATCTCGATCGACACCCGGCAAGGAGATGATCTTCCGAACGAGATCGTCCAGATGATCTTCAGGTTCGAAGCATGTAAGCCAGCTGTATCGCGGGCGAAGTTCGTGAACAGGAAAGGGGGTGTCGATATGCACCAGGCCGCAATCGGGGCGGAGGCGCAGCCCGAACGGAAAACGCGGAGCGGAGTCTCCGCTGTTTTCCGCGAGGAACCTGTTCGATACAGGCTGAAAGCCGAAATCGCACAAAAGCTCCCCGGATCTATGTAAGTGCTGCAATTCGAGATTTTTCATCGACGAACGCTCCATCTCCTTAGGAATATTTCAATTCAGTCCAATCCACCGCTACGCTTCGCGGCGTACTGCAAGAAGCCTGGCGATTCCCTCTTCCAGTGGTGTGAAGGAAAAACCCGCAGGCAGCAACGACCTTACAAGGCGAGGCGAAAAGGCGTTATCAGCCTTCGATTTGGTGCGCGGTTTCGATCCGACCTTCAGCCCCGGGAAATGTTTCCGGAGAATCGCAATAATATCCGCGAAAGACCGGGAAGAGCCGCTCGACAGATTCACTTCCCCGAAATAGCCGGAAGAGAGAAGCATTTCGATGATCCCGACTGCGTCTTCAACATAGAGAAACTCCCTTAATTCACCGCCATCGCCCCAAAGAGTGATCTGACGGTCTTCCAAAGCGTCGGCGCAAAAACCTGAAGGGCCGTACGTTCTTTCTTCGTCCCCCGGACCGTAAATCAATGGCGGCCGAACGCATATGAAAGACCGGATATCATGGGAGGTGCATGTTTTTCTAAAAAGCCGCTCCGAAGCATATTTCGCCATACCGTAATAGGAAGTTGGGTTGACGAGCGTTCCTTCATCTATGCTCGGGTTCTCCGTCTCCTCTCCGTAGACTGCGGCGGAGCTGAAGAAAATGACCTGCGCCACCGGCCGTTTTTCCAGAAGCCGGCAGATATTTTCGGCAATCAGCATGTTCTTTCTGTATATGTCAAGGGTATCGCCGAACTGGCGTTTCACAGCGGCCAAAACAATCAGATGCGCGTCCGGGGTAAGATCGGGCCCGATGCTCACGGCACTTTCATAATCAGCGAGATCCACATCTGGAAAAGAGTACCCGACGACCTCATGCCCGCCGCTCTTCATAAAGCGCCGTGTCAGGTTTTTTCCTATAAAACCGGAGTGACCGAGAATGACAATCTTCATAAACCTCATCCTCTCTGTTTTCTCAAAAATCCGTTACCGCGGCTCTTCTCCAAGGGCAAAGCACCGCTTTCCTGCGTGCCGGAACACGGGCAGAAGGATCCGCCTGCCGAAGCGGGACGACGAAAAACGAACGCCCGTATTCGCCCTCTTACTCCATGCAGACGATCACTCTGCCGGATTCGCCGGACCGGACCATGTCGATCGCTTCATTGATATGATCCAGCGTATATTCGTGCGTTATCAGCCCGTCGAGGTTCAATTTCCCGGCTTCGACGAGGCGGATATAGCGCGGAATGTCCACCTGCGGAACAGTGCCGCCTCCGTGCGAGCCCTTCAGCACCTTCTTGAAGTGCAGCGGAAGAGTGTATATGGAGACCTTGTCGTCTTTTCTGGGAACGCCGACCAGGATCGTTCTGCCGTCCGGGTGCGTCAGGTCGTAAGCGGTCTCGATGACCCTGGCGTTTCCCGTGGTGTCGATGATCACGTCGGCTCCCGCGGCCCCGACGATTTTGCGGATCTCTCCGGGAAGATCGTCGGTGAGGCGCGAGTTGAAGCAGTAATCCGCACCGCTCTGCCTGGCCATGTGAAGCTTTTTGTCCACGATGTCGACGGCGATGACCGGATTGGCCGAGACCATCCCCAGTGCCTGCACGACGCTCAGTCCGACTCCGCCGACGCCGAAAACAACAACGGATTCGCCCACGTTGACCCTCGCGTCGTGGTTGACCACCCCGATCGCCGTGGTGATGGCACAGCCGAAAAGAGGCGCTTTTTTCAGGTCGAACGTCGCCGGAATAACAGTAAGACGGTTCTCAGAGACGATCGAGTGCTCGCTGAAGGTGGTCACCCATCCGGCGTTGACTTTTCTGCCGTTCCAGTTGTAGGAGGCTGGAACCGCCTGTATTCCCCCGCTCGGCCGCCAGTGCATCACAACGGTGTCGCCGGGGACGACGGTGGTCACTCCGGGACCGATCTCCAGGACAGTGGCCGATGCCTCGTGCCCTAAAAGGTGCGGCAGAAATTTATCCGGCCCTTTGACGGCGTCGATTTCGTTGATCTGGGCGCCGCAAATGCCGCTGTAGTGAATCTTCACCAGCACCTGGCCGCAGACGAGTTCCGACGGCAGTTCAATCTCCGCCACTTCGAGCGGTTTTCGGCTTTCGGACAGAATAGCGGCTTTGGTTGTCTTGACCTGCATTCTTCGGCCCCCTATTCGAAGTAAATAAACTCGTAGTCTCCGGTATATCCGAAATGCCGGTAAAGCCAGATCCATTCGGCCGTGTCAAAAAGAGATTCCGCCGTCAGAGCCCAGCACTCAAGGTTGAACATCTCAAGTTCGTTGCGGTAGCTTTCGAGCATGACGTACTTCTGTTTGCCGACCCGCTCTATCTCGGCCAGCGCGGTCTTGAGTTCGAAGATTCGCAGGTTGTGCAGGCATCCGAGCGAAATAACAAGATCGAACGCATTGTCGCCGAACGGATAGGCATCCTGGGCGCGATAGCGGAACAGCGTCCCTTTGAACTCGGGATGCCGTTCGGCGAGACCGTGCTCCGAAATATCAAAACCGGTCAGCTCGAGCTCCGGCATGATCTGCTGCATCTCGTACAGTAAAAAAGCCTTCCCGCATCCCACATCGAGCACCTTGTCGCCCGGCTTGAGATTGTAGTGCGCGATCAGGGCCTCGGCGACCGGTTTCCAGCGGCCGGGCATATACTTGTACCCGCCGTACCCGTAGCGGCGGTCGCCGTCCCAGTAGTCGAATTCATATTCCTTGGCCTTGACCATGCAATGGACCTTGTCGTCGGTCATGCGCGCAAGGTATTCCCGTTTCGTGCTTTTGTGGAGCGGGGTAACGATGTTAAGCAGTTGTCCCATGAGCAATCTCCTTTACAATGTCTTTTGCGGTCAATCCGTAGTATGCCTGCAGATCGGCCTGAGAACCGTATTTATGAGCAAATTCGTCCGGAATTCCCAACCGCTTGAATCGTTTGGGCCCGGAGAAGGATGTTTCGGCTATCAATTCTGCAACGGCGCCGCCCAATCCTCCGATTACCGAATGCTCTTCGACCGACACGATGACTGGAACCCTGGCGGCATAGTGCAGAATCGCCTTTTCGTCGAGCGGCTTGACAGTCGGAAGATGCAGGACGGTCGCTTCGATCCCCTGCCGTGCCAGCATTTCCGCAGCTTCGACAACCGCGTGGAGCGACACGCCGGTGGTCAGCATAAGCGCATCGTCTCCTTCACGCATCGCAATCGCCCTGCCGATCGTGAACGTGTGCGCGTCGCTGGAGATTACAGGCTCGTTTCCCTTTCCAAGCCTGATGTAGATAGGCCCCCGGTACTCGACCGTCTGCGGCATGAAGCGCCGCATTTCTTCCCTGTCCGCAGGCGCGACGATTGTCATGCCCGGAAGAGCCCGGAAGATTGCAATGTCCTCTATGGCTTCGTGCGTCGGTCCCAGGGGCGCGTACACGAGGCCGCCCCCGTTGCCTATCAGGCGTACATTGGCATGATGCAGACAGACATCCATCGCGACCTGCTCGAAACACCGCCTCGTAAGGAAGGTTGCGATTGTGTTCACGTAGACGATGTTGCCTTCCATCGCCAGCCCTGCAGCCATCCCGACGACGTTGGCCTCGCTGATGCCTTCCATGAAAAAGCGTTCGGGCATCTCCTCCTTGAATTGCCGCAATGTGCCGAAACCCAAATCCGAACCTATAAAAACAATGCGCTCGTCTTGTTTAGCCAGCTCATACACCATGTCCAGGCACAATTTTCTCACCGCTGAACCTCCAATGCTCTGTAAAGAGAGGCTATCTCGGAATCGGTCAGCTTATTCTTATGATGCCAGTCAAGATCGCCCTCGATAAAACCGATCCCTTTCCCTTTCACTGTATGGCAGATGACGACGCTCGGCTTGCCTTGCTCGAACGGCAACCTGTCCATGGCCCGTCGAAGCTCGCCGACATCGTGCCCGTCGACTTCTTCTACCGCCAATCCGAAACTCCGCCACTTCTGCGCGAACGGCTCAAGCTCCTGCACCTCCGACGTCGAGCCGTACGATTGCTGTTTATTGTAGTCGACAAGCACCGTCAAATTGCTCAGTCCATATCTTGAGGCCGACATGGCCGCCTCCCAGACGCTTCCCTCGTCCGACTCTCCGTCACCGATGACAACAAATGTCCGGGACCCGTTTTTTCGTAATAGAGCATTCAAGGCAAAGCCCACTCCGATCGACAGCCCGTGGCCGAGACTGCCGGTGGAGGCTTCCACGCCGGGAATCGTCGTCTCGGGATGGCCTCCCAGGAGGCCGTCGTGCCTGCAGAATTTCAGGAGCTCGTCTTCCGGGAAGAACCCTTTTTCTGCGAGCAGGACATACAGAGCCAGACAACCGTGCCCTTTACTCAGGATAAACCTGTCTCTGCCGGTCCATTTGGGATTCTGAGGGTCGTAACGGAGAACATGGTCGTACAGCACCCTTAAAATTTCCACCAGCGACAGCGCTGAACCGATATGCCCCCTGCGGCTGGACTCCATAACTCTGACAATTCGTTTCCGAAGCTCGATCGATCGTGCATCCAACAAACAGCGCTTCGTCTCACTCTTCGCGGTATTCAAATTCGCCATCCTCGATTCTATTCAACATTCGCCGTGCTTTCTCCAGCTGTTCGTGCTTGAGCGCTCTCTCATCCACGCCGTTTTGAAAGGAAAACTTCCGCCTGGCCAGACGTTCAGGCAAAAATTCGTTCAGCAAAATCGTGCACCATTTCAGGACGTAAAGAGGATAAACGATTCGAAGGCGTTCTTCAAGGCGACACGACATATGGTATACAGGTAACATCTTCCGGAAAAAAACCTTCCGCAGGTCTTTGGCGAGGTTCATGGCCGGGTGCAGAACGAAATCACAGACGGTCTTCGCCGGATCATCCCACCCGAAGTATTCAAAATCAAGAAAATGAATCGTACCGTTTTGATCCTTCAGCGCGTTGTGAAAACCGAAGTCCGACGGACTGAGCGTCCTCTCCTCTCTTGTGATCGGGAAATCCAATGCCTGACTATCCGCAGCTTGAGCTCCGCCTACTATTCGTCTATGGACAGGAAGCAGGTCTTCGTTCAAAAAGTCCCGAAGCTCCGGATCATCGATCTCCTGAAGCCTGCACAAACGTAATTGAAGGTTGCGGAAAATGTCCGTCACAGCGAAGCAGGCCTCAGAGGCATCGGGGAGAGCACGGCTTCCCTCTGCTTGCGCAAGTTTTTTCAACAACGCCAGAAAATCCGCCGCCTGCGTTATATCGGAATCCGTTACGCTGTCGGCAGCGATATGTTCCCCTTCAATATACTGATAGACGGCATAATTCTTCTCCGGATTCGACAGAACCGGGCGGGGAATTGTCCGGATTCCGTTGTCCCATAAAAAATTCAACGATGTAAATTCCACCTTGAGCCTATCCCTCGAATCCGAGGCTTCCCGGTAATACCGTTTCACGACGAAAGGCCCTTCCGGATGCGGACAGACCATCCTGTACACTTTGCTGTTGCGTCCTCCGTGAAGCTGCTGCAAATCTTGAACATCGCACTCCAGGAGGGCGGACAGCTCGCGTATCATCCACTCTTCATCCTGCCGCGGGAAAAAAAAGCCGGCTAAATCCATCCAGGAGCTGAAGCTTTTCAGATCTTCCATCCCCGTCTCCTGACCGGTACCGGTTCTTTGGGGATCGAACAGGATCTTCGTCACATGCTCCGGAAAAGAGTCCTCCTCGAAGACCTCGATGAGATCGTCGATGAAAGCGGAACATCCCAGGGAGATGATCCTGTCGATCTTTTCTCTTCTCGTCGACTCGAAAAAAACGTCGGAAGCCGCAAGGCCGGTCCTCGCAACGTCGAAAAAACCACGAGCCTCCAGCCAGGACAGCGCTGCCCGGCGAAGTGAAGTCCGGCTTTCGTCATAAGGAGAATGTTCCGTCTTGTGGCTGACGATAGAGACCCGGATTCCATTCCTCTTTGCCGCACCCAAAAAATCGAGAACTCCCGGATACGGCTCTGCATCTTTTAAAGAGGTCGTGTAGAGCAAGGCCTGCATCTTCTGCCATTCGACGTCGCCGCCTTCACTGCGGATACGGTCGCGAAGCGCTTTCTTCGAATAGCTCCCTGCGGGCGTTGGCGAACTGATGTACCCTTTTTGAAAAGCCAGGGCGCATATTGCCTTTTCGTAGTCTATGACGGTATTGTCCAAATCTACCCCGATAAAGGGAAATGATGACTGCTGACACAATAGACGATCCATACAGGCCTTCCTGAACATTTACGCCTGAATCTCGAGCAGATGCTCCAGGTACTTTATCAGGTGGTCTTTCCGCACAGGCTCCTTGTTGCCCATCACGCCGACCGCAAGAGCGCCGATGATGTTTCCGACGAAACCGAGCATTTCCGGAGGCATATTCTTGTGTACCAGCGGAGAAGTGATGCCCAGCACCGCGTCTCCGGCTCCGATGCGATCAATGTAATGCTGAATAAAAGCCGGGCTTTTGCAGAAACCGGATTCTTTCCTGTAGTTGAGGCAGCCGGCCTGTCCCTGTGTGATCAGGAGATTCGGACATGAGAGCTTTTTGGACACATCGGAGATGATGTTTTGGATTTCTTTGGTACGGCTTCGGGCTTCAAGCCGGATCTCGCTTTCGGAGATGCAGATATAATCGGCCCTGTGATACTTCGAGATGGTGTTGAATCCGCGGTTTTCGGCGTTGACCTGCGTGTTGACCGCCAGAAATCCGGAGCGTTTGCACAGAATGTCGACCGCGTGAGAATCGATCATGCCGTGGCCGTAATCAGCGACGATCACCACGTCGTACTGCGGAAGAAGCTGTTCGAGAGCTTCGCACAGCCCTTGACCGCAGGATGGGGGCTCGCTGCAATTGTTCATGATGTACACTTCGAACAGCTTTTGCAGAGGATAAATCTCGACATATCGTTTCTTGGTGAGCGTGGGTTCATTTTCAATGTACAGAAAATGCTTTTTTATTCTCGGATTCAGCTTGCTGTCGATCAGCTCCTGCCCCGAATCGGCGGCTCCCAGGAACGAAAGAACGCCGACGTCGCCGCAAAAGTTGGCAACATGATTGGCAATGGCGAGAACGCCTCCCGCGAATTTTTCGCTGGAGATATATCTCGCGGCTAAAATTGGTTCTTTTCCCGATTTGCCGATGGTCTCGCAATAACAGTACTCATCGATGATGGTCTCCCCGACGACAAGAACGCTCAGCGAACCGATACCGTCGAGATACTTCATGAAATCGGCAAGCGTATAGTGCGATTTTATATTTTTCAAGAAATCGCGCAGCTCCTCGGGCCATGCGAACGGATCGTCCATCGAGGGCAGGTCACGTCCGGAAACCTTGCCGCCGTTCCCCGGACTCTGCGGCGTGATCTTGTCGATTGTATTCTCGTATATGTTCATGACACGCTCCTTTTTCTCCTCAGACAGAGTCTATTCTGTTCATTTCAGAGAAACCGCCTGCATCGTCTTGATGTTATAGTAGCGCGGATCGTTCATGGCGTTCGGCAGAAGGTCCTTTTGAAACGCATGCACCAGGTCGCGTACCGCGTCTTCTATGCTGTGGCGGGGAATGAAACCGAGTTCCTTTTGTATTTTTTCGGAGGAGATGTGGTATGACCTCAAGTCGTCCGTCGGCGTCGTGATAAGCTCCAGCGGCTTCAGGGAAGGCGCTTCACGCTCCACGGTCTCTTTCACTATGCCGGCGATGTCGTTCATTGTCCGGTTTTGATAGCCCGCGTTGTATGTCCGGCCCGCGATTTTTTCATTGGGAAGCTCGAGGAGTTTGATATACAGTTCGACCATATCGTTGATATGAAGGTTCGGTCTCTTTTGGGTTCCTCCGAAGATGGTGATCTTCCGACGATTGACGGCGTGGTTTGTCAGGATGTTGACCGAGAGATCCAGGCGCTGCCGCGGAGAATAGCCGCATACCGTGGCGGGCCTGATGACGATGGGTGAGAAATCCGGCGTCTGCTCTTCCAGGAGCAGCGGTTCGCAAAGGGCTTTGTACTTGCTGTAATCGGTGATCGGGTTCAGAGGGTGTTCCTCGGTCACGTTTTCGGCCTCGCTGATGCCGTACACGCTGGAAGTCGAGGCGTATATAAAGCGCGATACGCCGCTATCCCTGCTGATCGTGACGAGGGGCTTGAAAGCGTCGTAGTTGATGGATCGTCCAAGATCCGGGTCGAGTTCGAAGCTCGGGTCGTTGGAGATGCACGCCAGGTGTATGACAGCATCGCAGCCTTTCAACACATCCTTGAGTAGTGCCTGGTCGCGGATATCGCCCTTGACCTGCGTAAGGGCGGGGTTGTCCTGAACGCTCCGAAGCACATCGCCGTAAAGATAGAGATCGATCACCTTCACGTTGAATCCTTTTTCCAAAAGAGCGGGAACCAGCACTGCTCCCACATATCCGGCGCCTCCTGTGACAGCAACTGTTTTTATCATGGTGCAACCTCTCCCATCAAATTATTTCTTCGGATCTTTTCCGAGATAGGCGAACCAATCACGGGTCGCCTCGCCGATCGACCGTTCATCCCACACCGGAGCATCCTTCCATTTCTCGATATTGGCCAGCATCAGGGCGACTCCTTTTTCAAACGGACATTCCGGCCTCCATTCGAGAAGCTTGCTAATTTTCGAAGTGTCGGCGAATGTCGTATCGGGTTCGCCGGGACGCTTGGGAAGAAAAACAACCTCTCCGCCCAACAGTTCGGTGAGTCGATTGATGCTGTAGGTGTTCCCTGATCCGACGTTCAGAATTTCTCCCTGCAGATCCGACTTCGCCGCCGCAACGAACGCATTGGCCACATCGGATACATAGGTGAAGTCCCTGGTCTGCGTGCCGTCCCCCACCACCGTGAACGGCTTGCCGTTGAGCTTCTGCGCAAGGAACACACCGAACACGGCGCCGTAGACCCCGGAGGTCCTGGAGCGCGGACCGTACACGTTGAAAAGGCGAAGCGAGTTGCAGGGAAGCCCGTAAACCTGCTGCCAGTGCATAACGTACTGCTCTCCGAGATGTTTCGTGAGGGCATACGGGTATTTTACCCGTATCGGCGCCGTCTCCGGTGTAGGGTATTGATCAGGAATGCCGTAGCACGTCGAAGAAGCCGCGTACAGAAAGCGCTTCACGCCGTTTCGGCGCGACGCCTCAAGAACTGAGACGGTCCCGTCGACATTCGCCCTGTGATAGTCCAGCGGGCGTTGAATTGACGGTACAATATCGGCGAGCCCGGCAAGATGAAATACCCAGTCCACACCTTCGAAGTACGGAGAGATACCATCAAGATCGGCAACGTCTTTGCAGACAACCGAAAGAGCTCCCGCACCCGACAGATGGCTCAAATTATCCTTTCGTCCGGTGACGAAATTATCGAGAACAATCACTTCATGACCATCTTCAATGAGCCTTTCGGTTAAATGGCTTCCGATAAAACCTGCCCCGCCTGTTACAATCACTTTCTTCAATTGACATCGCAACCCTTTCAGCACGGATTATTGGAGAAGGCACTGCGCACACGGAACTATAAACATTTCTAAAGGCTCCGAATAAGAGCGCCATAGAGCACAACACAAATTCCCGTTGTCAAAGCTCCGGAAACCATCTTTCCCAAAACGGAACCTGGCCGGGACAAGATCCCCCCAAGTCGAATACACAGTTGCCCGCAGCCTTCAGGTGCTCGGTGCAACCTTTTTTCCGCGATTCACGTCACTTTCGCCATCTTCATAAACGTTTTATTGCCCCGCAGCAGTTCTTCGTACGTTCCACACGCCGTAAAACGGCCCTTTGACATCATGTAGATTGTATCGCAGTCCTTCAAGGTGTTCAGCCTGTGCGCTATCATGATGACCGTTCTCGACTTCGAGGCATTCCGTATGGCCTGGAGCACCGCGTCTTCAGTCGTTCCGTCGAGAGAACTGGTGGCCTCGTCCAGCACAAGGAGCTCCGGATTGCGATAGAGCGCCCTTGCCAGGCCGATACGCTGGCGCTGCCCTCCGCTGATGCGGACGCCTCGTTCCCCGATGAGCGTTTCGTACTTCGCGGGAAGCGTGGCGATGAAGCCCTCCAACGCCGCGATCCGCGCGGCAGCCACCACTTTTTCATCGTCGATCTCTTCCTCCGCCAGCCCGAACGCTATGTTTCTGCGGATCGTGTCGTCGCTCAGAAAAATATCCTGCGGGACATAGCCGATCTTGCGGCGCCAGGAACGCACATTCTTTTCCGTGATCGGCACGCCGTCCACAAGCATCTGTCCGCGGCCGACCGGTAAAAGGCCGAGGAGAATGTCCACCAGGGTTGTCTTTCCGGAACCGGTCGCACCGACGAAACCGATTGTGGTGTCCTTCGGAATCTCGATGCTCATTTTTTTAATGACGTTGACGGAAGCGTTCTCGTAGCAAAAATCGACGTCGATCAGGCGAATGCGCTCCGCAAAAGAAACATGAGCATCCGTTCCGGTTTCGGAAGAGGCCGACCCTCCGGAAACGAGCGTTTCTTCCAGCGGAGCAGGATCCGTCATGTCGGTATATATTTTGTCCAGTATCGCCTGGTAATAAATGATACGGGTCGTCGACTGGTATACACGGCACAGAGCGGGCATCATGCGATAAGCGGCGAAGGCATAGAGGCTGACGAGCGGGAGCATATCCGCCATGCTGTCTCCCCTCATCAGTTTGAACACCAGAAAGAGCGCAATGCCGCCGAAGGCCAGCGCCTCCAGAAAATAACGGGGTATGATACTGGAAAGATCGGCGAATATCTGCGGCTTGATACATTGCAATGAATAATGGTTGTAGTTTTCCACAAAGTACGACTCTATCCCCATGACCCGGTTGATCTTTATTCCCGAGAACGCTTCGTTCACAACGCGAAAGCGGCTTCTGTTGGCGTTCATTCGTTCCTCCCCGCCCTTTTTCAGCTTCTTCTTTATCAGGAAGCTCAGCAAGGCGTAGCTTCCTCCAAGGAGCAACATGGCGGTGACAGTAACACCCACGTCGACTATCAGAAGAGTGGCGACCAATACAAACAACAGAAAACCTTGAATAAGAACTTCAAAAATCGCGAGCATCATGCCCATCGTGAGCGATCCTACCTCATTCAATACATTTTTTATTAATTCACTCGTATTTTTCCCTAGGAAGTACTGATACGGCCTGGATAGATACGTTGCCAACAACCGAATCGAAAGAGTGTGCTCTTTATAAAGAAAAAAACGGGTCTGCCCCCATATTAGAAAGGCCGGGGCAAGGCTGGAGACGACAATCATCGCGAAAACAAGGCATCCTAAGAAAAGCATGAAACTGTGTTCATCCTGAAATGATCCCATCCGGAAAAGAGCGTTCATCCAACGGTTTTCCGCGACAACATGAGGATTCATGACAACGTTGATGAAAGGAAATATCGCGACCACGCCGCCGGCCTGCGCCAGGGCAGTAAACAGCCCCGCGATAAAGAGCATCAGCATCTTCATGCGATCCCGGGGAGAGAAAAGCTCGTACAGCTTTCTGACAGAAGATTTTACGGTCTTTGGAGAAGCTGATTCAGACAAAAGATCACTTCCTGTTGTAGGGTAGCGCAAGCACATGAAGATGCCCGCCTGGAACTTCGCAAGAGACTGTCCTGAAAAAATCGAGAAACATCATGTTTCAATACGGTCGGTTCCCTGCGCCCTAAAGCTTCCGGACTCTTGAGAAAAAACAGGCGCTCTCTATCCCTGCAGGATCAAATGATGTCTCATCGGGAAATCGTATTTCGAGTAATTTTATTACTCGAAATGATGCGTGTCAAATGATACATCCTTTTGCTTTGATCATTATTATTCGTCTTTCGTCAAGACATGGATGCGGGGCATCCGCTCAAGGGGGCAAATTACAGGCTTCATATTGGGCGAAACGCGTTCATTTCACCGGATATTCTCCACTTCTTTCTCTCAGTGCCGGCCACAACCATGAAATTCCCGCCAGCAGAAAATCGGCGAAGACGTAGATCATCCGGTGCAGACCGGCGAAAAAAACCGCCTCTTCTCCGCTGATCCGCCCGGCAAGCCCCAGCACGAGAACCGCCTCCCGCACCCCGACTCCGGCGGGGGCGAAGATTACCAGGAAGCCGACGCCGTATGCCAGCGCGTAGAGCCCGATCGAGTAGAACGATGCGGTTCCGAAACCTGCGGAAGAAGCCAGGATCACCGCGAAGGCGCTTCCGAAGCAAAACCAGATGATCAACTGCACCGCCATCACCCGGACATCCGGAAAGGTGCGCTTCAAAAAGGACGGGAAGCGTGCCGCGACAAGAAAAAGAACCGCAAGCACTCCCAGCGCGGCAAGCACCGGCAGCGGCCATAGCCTTCCGGGCGAGAAGAACGAAAGAAGCTGTGACGCGAGCTTCCGGTTGAACAGAAGCACGAACGCGCACCCGACGCCGAAAGCCCCTGAAAGGGTCCAGATGATCTCTATGATCATGCTGTCCCGGATGGCCTTCCGGTCGAGTCCGATATCGGCGTAGTACCCGATGCGCCCGACGAACTGCCACACCGACCCCGGCACGTACTTGGCGATCTGGGTGAGATTGTAGATCCGGAAGCAGTCGCCGAGAGGGAGTGCGACGCCGACACGCTCGAGCGAGTATTGGACGTTCTTCGCCAGGCCGGCCTTTGCCAGGCAGACGCAGAGCAGGGATGCGGCGATGTACGAAAAAGACAGGGAACGGAACGTCAGGACGATGGACGGCCAGTTCTTCAAAAGGTACCACGACAGGAAAAAGAGGACGAGCACGCCCCACAGCGCCTTGGCGTACCGGAGCAGCGCCCCTCTCATCTCACGATTCCAGAAGGCTGAAGACATACTCGAACTGGCGATACGAGGACGATCTCCGCTCCGGAAGGCGTTCCCCGATCCGAAGCCCGATCGCCTCCCGCTCCGCACAGGCCTCCGCGATGATCTCCGCAAGCCCCTCCTCGTCGCTCTTCGAATAGTCGAAGACGAAACGCGCGAGCCCGAAGGACTCCATCACCTCGAAGTACTTGTGCCCCCACCCCATCACGACGGGGGGGACGCCGAGGAGCAGCGATGCGATCATCGCGTGAAAGCGGGAGACGGCCGTCACGTCGCACAGCCGGATCAGCCGCTTGATCGAGTCGGTGTTGATATCCCGCACAGCGCAGCGGACATTGTCGCCGGAGGAGCTGAAAACGGCGAAATACCGTACGGCGTCCTCGATGACCGGAATATCGTTGTTCCGGAGCTTCGCCGAAGCCTGCCGGGTCGCGTTCGGAAAGAGAAGGACCGAAAAACCCCTGCGGACCAGCGCGTCCGTCAGACGGTACAGAAAGAGCGGATAGTTCCGCCCCTCATTCCTCGCCTTCGACGCCACCACGGAACTGGGGCAGAGGCCGACGATCTTCCTTCCCTCCCGTCGCCATCCCTCCAGCGTGCGCTCAAGGTCCGCGACGTACTCCCCGTTTTCGCGGGAGACGGAGTCGCCGATCTCGTGACAGAAGGCCGTGTCGGCGGCGCTCGCGACATTCCCCAGGCCGAGCCCCTTCAACAGCCGCTCCGTCTCGGAGCCGCGGGCGAAAATACGGGAGCAGCGCGGCAGAAAGAACCTGGAAACGAGCCTGACCAGCGTACCGGAAAAGGGCCCCAGCGCCTGCGAAAACTTCACCACCGGTACGCCGAGCAGCATCGCCGGCCATATCGTGAGGATGTTGAACGGCAGGAACTTCGCCCTTCCGTCCATAAAGGAGACTCCCGCCAGGTCCACGAGCACGGACGAGCGCTCGAGCTCGCGCACGGCCTCCGGAAAGAAGCGCAGCAGACGTCCCAGCCCGGTCTTCTTCAGGCACCATGCGGCGAGGCTCGCCGGAAAGAGAACGCAGACCAGAAAAACGGGCGTCGAGGAGAAGATCCGGATCTCCGGTTTATTGACGAGGCGTGCGTCGGCATCCGGATAGTAGGAGAAAAGGTTGTAGACGGCGTCGGGATATTTCTCACGGATACGCCCTATAACCGTCGTAGCCATTGCCTCGGACCCGCGGTTCCCGGAGATCGTGGCGGCGATGATGGAAATGCTCTTCATGACAAAGATTCCAGCCCCTTCATAAGATACAGCCAGAGTTTCAACAACGGCTTCGGCGTCTTGAAAATCAACGGGGCGCGCTCCGACCGGCTCCACCGGTAGTTCGCGAGGCGGATCCACGCAGCGAGGTACTCGTGCCACCGGACCCGCGCTCCTACCGTATCCCGGATAACGATGCCGAACCGGCGGCCGGCCCTCGCCCTCGCGGAGACGTTGTAGTGGGAAGGCGCGCTCCGCCTCTGCCCGTCCAGGATCCTCGCGACGGGAACCTCGTCGCAGAGCAGCGCTCCCGCCTCCATCGCCGAACGGACGATCTCCTCGCCCCGCCCGCTTCTGCACAGCAAACCGCTGTGCTTGACCGGGCTCTTTCTCAACCGGTAGTCCCAGACGTCCCCTGCGCTAAGATCCGCGGAGTATCCGAAATGGTCGCAGCAGTGGAGGCACTTTGGGGAGCAGAAGAAAAAGAGGTTCTGGTAGAGCCCGAAGTCGCCGAACGGCCGTTCTTCCACGCTCCCGTCGGAGAACCGGGCCAGCATCTTCCCCCGCCAGCGCCCCGACCGGAAGCGGAAGCGCTCAAGACTCGCGGAACCGCCGCTCCCCATTCGCGACGCCACCGCATCCACCAGCTCCGGCTGCGACGCGTGCCCGCAGAAGAGGGAGAGGGTCAGCACCACCTTCCGAATATCGGCGGGGTGATTTCCCCCCCAGGAGGCGAGATTTTTCAGGTCGCACGGCAGCCCCACGACCGCAAGTCTCCCCTCGAAGGCCCTTATCAGGTCGAAGACCTCCGGCACGAACGCCGAGGCGACATAGGAGCTTCCCCGGGCATCGAGGATCTCGCCCCTGCTCCTCGCCGCGACGAAAGCATTCCGCACCCTGCCGTCCCGCACGACGGTCCTGCAGACCACCGCCCCGTCGATCATTCCCGATTCGAGTGCATATATCAGCATCGCGGAGACAATCCCGCCCGACGCCGCCCCGAGGCGGATCATATCGTCGGCAGCGTACCCGATGTACGCGCTCCGGCAGGGGCCGACATACCGTTCGATCTCGTCCTCGCTCCAGTGCTTCGATAAAAGATTCATTCCTCGGGCTCCCGCTTCGCGTCGGCCTTCCGCAGCCGGTACTGCACATCTTCGAGCATCCGCCGGTTCACCGAGAGAAGATCCGCGAGAAACGCGACCAGCCCCGTCTGAAAGCCGATCCCCAGAAAGACCCCCGCGAGGATGACCGACTGGACATGCCCCGACCCCTGGCCGATCAGGTACTTGTACAGGAAGCGGAACCCGAGCAGCAGGCCGATCGAAAAAAAGGACGCGCCGATCGTCATAAAGAACTTGAACGGACTGTAGAAGACGAAGACGCGCAGCATCGTGACAAGCGACTTCTTGATGTAGGAGGGAATACTCTTCACGAGGCGCGACGGCCGGAGATCGCCGTTCACCCGCACGGGCACCGTCGCCAGAGGGATATTCTTCCGCCCGGCCTGGATGATCGTCTCGATCGTGTAGGTATACGGAGTGAAGACGTTCAGCCGCAGCGCCGCGTCGCGCGAAATCGCCCGGAAACCGCTCGGCGCATCCGGCACGTCGGTCCCCGAGACCTTCCGCACCACCCAGCTCCCCAACTTCTGCAGTTTCTTCTTCGCCCGGGAGAAGTGCCCGATCGAATCGATCGGCCGCGTCCCGATCACCATCTCCGCCCGCCCCTCCAGGATCGGCCGGACCAGCTCGGGAATGTCCGCGGCGCAGTACTGGTTGTCCGCGTCCGTGTTCACGATCACATCCGCGCCGAACGCGAGCGCCGACTCAAGCCCCAGCGAAAAGACCTTCGCCAGCCCCTGGTTCCTCGCAAACCCGACGACATGATCGATTCCGAGTTCCTTCGCCACCTCGACCGTCCGGTCGGTGCTGCCGTCGTCGATCACCATCCACTCGACGGAGTCGAACCCCTCGACATTGCGCGGAAGCTCCTTCAGCGTCACCGGAAGGGAATGTTCCTCGTTGAAGCATGGAATCTGGATGATCAGCTTCATCCCGTACCTCCTCCCCGGCCTCACTCCGGAAGGCGCTCGAACAGGATGGCGTCGATGTCCATCCCGAGCGCCCTTCCGTCGTCGCTTATGCCGGTCTCCCTCGGAACAAAGGTGGAAGACCTGATCGTCACGGAATCAATCCTCTCGATCACCGTATCGGATGGCAGGAGAAATCTGTAGGCGTTCCGGCCGAAACCGAGAAGCTCCGCCGCATGCCCGTCGACCTCGACGAAGAGATCGAGAGATTCGATATCCTCCCGGTCCGGCCTCCATCCTTTGGTCAGCAGCACCATCACGCGCCTGCCATTCAACGGAAAATCCAGGTTGAAAAATGTCGCGGAGCCTCTCGTCCAGATATCCCCCTCGTGGAACCCCGATCTGTCCGGATGTTTTCTCGTCTCGATCTTCCCCGCACGGTCGCGTTCCGCTTTCAGAAACGCCGCCGCATCCAGGCGATAGAGAGACAACGGGAAGTTTCTGTGCGTCATGCCTGAAGGAATCCTGTCCCGCGCATATTCGAAGCGGGAATCGTTATATGAGTACTGTCCCATGTATTCCCATTCGGACGCGATTCTTCCTGGCTCCCGGACAAGAAGAAACGTGTTGTGATAGCGGGTGATGGAGACCTTCAGCAGGGAGTCCGGCACCTCCGCGAAACGCGTTGTCGCGACATTCTTGTTGTAATAGAACA